>JBPOHT010000004.1:0-187745 GCA_052035235.1 Pseudomonadota bacterium
CTAGCGCATCCGCGAACGAGTCCCGGGTCACACCTGCTGTCGGCGCTCATTAACAACACGGTATTGCTGCCCGCCGGGTCCCTCCACCAGGGGAGCCCGCGCAGCGCAACGGGCGTGCCTGCACGAGACGCCCGCGGAGACAACGGCTGGCCGCAAGGCCAGGTCTGGCACGTGGCGCGCGCCATCTCTCCGGAGACGGCCCGGCGGAGCAGGTTTTAGGATTCGGATGGCTTGTCCATGCAAAAAGCCATCGATTGAACGAACAGCTTTCGCGTCTACACCCGATCCGCCGGGTGATTCACTCCATCCAGCACCGGAATCTCTCCAAGATCGAAAGGATTGACCCCCTCCAGGCAAGCGACATTGAAGCCGAACTCGTTGGGTTTGGAGCGGCGCTGATGATGGGTGTAGATACCGCAGATGGAGCAGAAGTAGTGCTTCGCGGTCCGGGTATTGAACTGATACAGGGTGAGCTTGTCCTCGCCCTTGGTTATCTTCAGGCCAGCCAGCGGGACGGACGCCACGATGGCGCTGCGCATCCGGCAGAAGGAGCAGTTGCAGCGCCTGACGTGTTCGAGCCCATTGGGTAGCGTCAATTCCAGGTGCACCGCGCCGCAGTGGCAGGATGCTTTGTGGATGAGGTCGATTTTCATGAGCTAGAACAGCTTCCACCAAGGCTTCTTCTTGGCCTGCCGCTTGGTTAGTACACCGCTCTTGAGTCGCCCATCGAGAATCTCCGAATACTTCGAGAAATCATGTGCAGTTTCCGGAGCGACATACATCAATCGGGCGAAGTGCTGCGTATAGTCATCGAAGTAAAGTCCCTCTTCGCCGTAGTATTGCTCGGCAAAGCGATTGCCCTCTTCATTGAGCATGTCGTCGATCAGCTTTCCATCGCAGTACTGAAAGAAGAATTCCGTTCCGGTCATGGTTCCGTCGATGACTTGCCTGACGGCTTCCGGTTCCTCCGACATATGCAGCTCACCGGCCCAGCCCTTTATGAAGCACCATTTCAGGAAGAGAGCGATGTGTGTGCCGCCATGCTCCTCCGGCTGCCCTTGCGGAAAGGAATCTGCACCGTAGTGCCAGCTTGCGTCGTCGTACTTCATGATGGATCCCATGAAATGTGGGTTCAGACCGCGCGTTACGCAACACGGCTGTTTTTCACTTGATATGCGGCTGATAACAACATTGCTGCGTGCCGGGGACAAAAAAGCGCCCCTCCGAAGAGGGGCGCCGGACAGGCAGAAAGGCCATCAACCCGCGCAGGCATCGTTGGTGAAAGCGTTCCGGACTTCCTGGGCCGTCAGGGGAATGGGCGTGCCGCCGTTGATGACCAGATTGGCGCTGCCGTTGTCCGCAAAGGTGTAGATGGCAGTGGTGCTGCCGGTCTCTATCTTCAACTCGCCGCCGTCGGGGTAACCGTCTGCCAGATCAAGGCCGCCCTCATCGGCCGGCGTGGTGGTGACCTTCAGCTTTCCGCCCTTGCAGCTGGCGATGTTGCTCGTATACGCGTAAGTGCCGCTGATCGCGATCCAGCTGTTGGAGGCTGGAACAGTGACGCGCAAAGGTGTGGCGCCGTCACCGAGCTTCAGTGCGACATCAAAGGTCTGGCTATCTTCTTTCTCATAGTAGGTGTACTCGCCCGATATTGCGGTTTCCGTCCTCTGCGATTGATAGCGCTTCTCGATGGTGCCGTAGTAGGTGTCCTCCCCGGAGCTCACCAATTGGCCGTTCGATCGCTCCTCGAACTTGATGGAGTAAGGGCGTCCATTGACACCGGCAACTTCGTATTCGTAGGCCGCGCCATCCGAGTGCTCGCCGTAGCCGTCCTCGATGGTGCCGTGATAGATATCCGTATAGCTGTTGTTGGCATCTCCATAGGCCTCCTTGCAGTTGGTCTCGGTTTCGATCTCGAACTCAACCTCGACGCCCAGGGTTTGCGGATTGAGGAGCTTGAAGTCACGATCTTTCGTGCCGTCTTCCTCCTTGTAGGTACCGCCATTGCTGCAGTCTCCCTGCTCGATGGCCTTGGCCCTGACACTCCTGCCACCCTTGATCGTTGCTCCAGGCGATGGCAGATCCACGAAGTCCGCCAGCACACCACTGCTGCCCAACGCTAACGACAGTTCACGCAGGCCGTCCGCCTTCGACGTCAGGGTGACTGGCGTGGTGGGGGTCAGCGAGCCACCATCGCCACCTCCGCCGCCACAGGCAGACAGCAGCGTCGCAACGCCGAGTGCAACAGCAGAACGAATCCCGATATTGTTTTTCATTTATTGATCTCCCAGATGGACGATAGGTTTTCGACCGGTTGTGCTGCGCAAACCGGACACGGCTTTGATGCCGATGCGGGAGCTCCGGTGCCCCAGCACCAGCATCTTCCGTAAGGGAATTAGTAACACGAGAGAGCTGGCGTATCACGATGAACGATCTGATTGCTTGGCGGAAAGCGGACAAAGTTCTCAGATTGGAAATGGATCATCCGGCCGGGCGAATATGATTCAGGTGTCAGGTCCTGACAACTCTTGGAGCAGGGAAGGCAAGCGTTCGATCCGTCTCTCGCGGATTGGCCGAAGCCGCCATAGACTTGGGACGTCATTTCCAATTTCCCTGATCTCCTCATGCGCAAGGAATACGGCGCCGCCCTCCGCGAACTCTTCGCTGCTCGCATGAAGGCGGAGCTTCCGTCCTGGCGTGAAATCCCTGCGCCCAAGACCTGGTTCTTCCCCGGCGAGCGCCTGTATGTGCGCGACGATCACCCTGCGGCCTGGCAGGTCATCGTGCTGCAGCCGGACATGAAGGACCATGACGCTTTCGACATCGAGATCGGCTGGTCGCGCCTGAAGCGCGTGCCGGAGCTGTCGATGCGCCCCAGCATGGAAGCGCCGGACAGCCCCGAGGTCCAGGTGCGCGACGAATATGTCTGTCGCCTGAGCGGCCTCATGCTGGCGCGCGAGCAACCGGCGCCCGGCTGGATTCTCGATACGCGCAGCTACTCCACCGACTTCAAGCAGGTCCTGGCGGTGATGACCGAGCGACAGGTCAAGCTGGGGAAGGAGCAGGCGCGCGCCGCGATGATGCCCTTCCTGGACGATGCCTTCGCCGCGTTGATCGGGCGGGGATTGCCCTGGTTGGAAGGCAGGCTGGCGGAGAGGCGCTAGCTGTTCTTCGCCCTGAACTCCCCCGGCGACGCCCCATTCCAGCCCCGGAACGCCCGTGCGAAATTCGCCAGTGAGCTGTAGCCCAGTTGCTGCGCGATGTCCGTGAGCGTCAGCCGCGGGTCTTCCAGCAGTCGCAGGCTGTCGCGCTGCCGGGCTTCGGCCAGCAGCTCGCGGAAGCCGCTGCCGCGCTTTTCCAGTTGCCGGTTGAGGGTGCGCGTGGAGGTGTGCAGTCGCTCCGCCACCTGCTCCAGCGTGGGATAGCGGGCGCCGTCGTTGACCAGCACGGCACGCACCTGGTTGACCAGGTCGCGGTTGCGGCTGAGCAGGGACAGCTCTCGTTCGCATTCGCGCTCGGCCAGCAGGGCGGAGACCTGGTCGGCGGTACGCAGCGGCATGTCCAGGTAGGCCGCCGGTACGCGGATCTGGGTGCGGGAGGTGGAGAAGCGCGCCCGCGGCATGCGGTCGCGGTAGCGCGCGTGGTACTCCGGCTCCGGGTAGTCGAACAGCAGCTCGATCTCCGGGTCGGGCACCGGCAGCAACTGCTGCGCGATGGAATACATGCTCACCACCAGCTGCTCGCAGGAGAAGCGCCGCAGGCTGCCGTGCGCGATGGCCTCCCGGCCCTCCATCACGGCGTGGTCTCCGTCCTCGTAGAAGCGCAGCTGCCAGGCCGGCATGCGCAGCGTGGCGCCGAAGCGCTGGGCGAACGTGAGCATGTCGCGGAAGCGGGCCTGGCTCATCAGGCCATAACCGAGGATGCCGTGGGTGGTCAGCGTGGACCGCAGGCCGAACTCGTAGCCCAGCGCGGGCTCGCCGGTGTGCTTCAGGGCGCGGATGCAGAGGCGGGCGTAGTCGTTCAGCAGGCTGACGCGTGCGTCCGGCTTCTGCAGCATCTCGGGGGTGATGGCCAGGCCGTCCAGCAGGGTCTCCCGGCGCACGCCGTAATCGGCGGCGATGTCCAGCATCAGCAGCACGTAGCTGACGGGGACGGTGGGGACGATCAGGTCGTTGGCTCGCATATCCGGATTCTAGGTGTGGCGAGAAATGAATGCGAGATTGTCCGGAGATGAGAAGCCGGCCGGGGCCCGCCGGGCCGACAATGCGCCCCTACAACATCGACAGGGCCGCGGCCGCGCCGCAGGCCCCCTGTGCCCGAGGAGAGTCACCTTGCTGAAGAATGCCGCCATTGCCCTGGCCGCGGCCGGGACCCTGCTGCTTGCGTCCTGCGGATCGAGCACCGCCCCCGGCGGCGGCGGAGGCCGCAGCGTGGTGGACGCCGCCCCCTGCGCCCGCTCCACGGCGCCGGAGGCCCAGGGCATGCCCAGCACCGAGCGCATCTACGGCTGGATCGTGGACCTGGTCGGCATCGGCTACCGCCGCACCGGCACGCCGGAAGGCGAAAAGGCCGCGGCTTACGTGAAGTGCCAGTTCGAGTCCCTGGGCCTGCAGGACGTCCACTACGAGACCGCCACCTCCTGGAACTGGAGCGCCACCCGCTCCAGCCTGAAGGTCAACGGCGAGGCGGTGGACAGCTTCCCGGTGGCGCACACCTACGTCACCCTGGACCAGCCCTCGGTGTTTTCCACGGGGCCCAACGGGCTCACGGCGGAGATCGTTGACGTGGGCTCCGGCGCCCCGCTGAAGTCGGTCAAGGGCAAGATCGTGATGTTCGATCTCAAGTTCCTGATGCCGCCGGCCTTGCTGGCGCTGCAGATCGAGTTCCTGTGGGACCCGGGCCTGACCACGCTGGAGCCGACGCTGGTCATCGGCAACCCCTTCATCACCTCCTACACCAGCGCGGTGGAGAAGGCGATGGAAGGCGGGGCGGTGGGTTTCATCGGCGTGCTCAGCGACTACTTCGACTCCAACCAGTACTACAACGAGTTCTACCGCCGCACGCAGGTGACGATCCCCGGCGTCTGGGTCACCAAGAAGGAAGGCGCGCGCATCCGCGAGATGATGGGCAGCGGCAACCGCAGCGCCAACCTGGTGATGGAAGGCTTCCGCAAGGAGGCCACCGGCCGCGCGGTGGTGGGCTTCCTGCCCGGCAAGAGCAAGGACACGATCATGGTGCAGTCGCACCACGACTCGGTGTTCTATGGCGCGGTGGAAGACGGCAGCGGCACCGCGGCGGTGCTGGCGCAGGCGCAGTACTACGCCTCGCAGCCGGCCGAGTCGCGACAGAAGACGTTGATGTTCGCCACCTTCGATACCCACTTCACCGGCTACCAGGTGCACCGCGAGTTCACCCGCAAGTACATCATCGACAAGGAGACGCCCTACAACATCGTCGCCAACGTCACGCTGGAGCACATCGGCAAGCAGGGCATCAAGGGCGCCGACGACAAGCTCGAGATCACCGACAAGCCGGAGCTGCGCGCCATCATCGAGAACATGGGGCCCACGCTGAAGCTCAGCATGATCAACTCGGTGATCCGCCATGACCTGCGGCGCACCGCGCTGATTTCCGCCCACCTGCTGTGCCCGCTGGGCGGGCTGCCCACCGACGCCAGCTTCGTCTGCGCCGCCGGCGTGCCCACGGCCAGCCTGATCGCGGGCCCCAACTACCTCTACGACGCGGCCGACACGCTGGACAAGGTGGCCAAGGACGATCTGGTGCCGGTGACCAAGGTCTTCATCGACCTGATCGACGCCCTCGACTCCACCCCCGCCGCGCTGATCGGCCTGCCGCTGAAGTCGCCGCTGTACGAGAGCGGCTCGCAGGACTGAGGCAGCTCGACCCTGGCTTGCGGCCGCGGCTTGCAGGGCCCCGGCCGCACTGGCTCTAATGCGAAGGCGTCCCCTGACGGACGCCTTCGCCGCCAGGGCCGGGAGACCCATGCGCTACCAGGGCCGCATCACCGAGTGGAACGACGCCAAGGGCTTCGGCTACATCGAATGGCATGGCGCGAGCGACAAGCTGTTCCTGCACATCAGCGCCTTTGCCGACCGTAGCCGCCGGCCGCGCCTGGGTGACATCGTCACCTATGAGGCCGAGCGCGATCCGCAGGGCCGCCATCGCGCGGCGAAGGTCGCCTTTCCTGCCAGCGCGACACGGGCTCCGGAGTCGGCATCCCGCACGGCCTACCGTGAACGGCGGCGGGCCGGCAGTGGCTGGCTGGGGGGCGTCGTCATCGCCTCCCTCTTCGCCGGGGGCATGCACCTGTACTCCCGTTACCAGGAGAGCCGGTCAGAGGCCGCCCTCGAGCCCCCGGAGCCTGCACGTTCCTTCGCGAGGCCGGCGTCGGAATCGCGGTTCAGTTGCCAGGGCAAGGTCCACTGCTCCGAGATGAATTCCTGCGCGGAGGCGCAGTTCTACGCGGTCCACTGCCCGGGGGTGAAGATCGACGGCGATGGAGATGGCCGGGCCTGCGAGAACTGGTGCGGGCACTGAGCCGGCGGATAGCACGTTATTCAGAACCGGTTCAGCGGCTCCGGTAATCCTTGGATCTTTCAAGGACGGAGACCGGATATGGCTGGATGGGCGGGGCGGGGGCTACCTGCCCGGAAGGCTGGTATCGTGCCGGAACCACAGCCTCCGGAGGGTCAGGCGACGCCATGACCGGTACCTACGATCCAGCCCTTGTCGCCCTCTCCCTGCTGGTGGCCATGCTGGCGTCCTATGCCGCCCTGAGCCTGGCTGCCCGCGTAACGGAAAGCCGGGAGGGCGCCACGCTGGGCTGGATCGTCGGCGGTGCCCTGGCCATGGGCTCGGGCATCTGGACCATGCATTTCATCGGCATGCTGGCGTTCAGCCTGCCCATTGCCATGGCCTTCGAATTCAGGCTCACGGCCATTTCCATGGCCTATGCCGTCGTCGCCTCGGCCATCGCCCTGACCATCACCAGCCGGCCGCAGCTGCGCCTGAGCTACCTGATCGGCGGTGGCCTGGTCATGGGCTCCGGCATTTGCGCCATGCACTACACCGGCATGGCGGCCATGCGCATGTCGCCGCCGATCCGCTACGACACCGGCCTGTTCCTGGCCTCGTTCGCCATCGCGGTGGCGGCCTCGGTGGTGGCGCTGTGGCTGGCCTTCAACCTGCGCTCTCGCAGCGAGGGCACGGTGATCAAGCGCTTGGCCGCCTCCGCCATCATGGGCGTGGCCATTGCCGGCATGCACTACACCGGCATGAACGCCGCGCAGTTCTCGCCCGGCGCCATGTGCCTGGCCGGGGGCCCCTACGCGCTGCAGGGTGACTCGCTGGCCTTCGTCATCGCCGGGGTGGTGGTGGGCTTGCTGGTGCTGGCGCTGATCGCCTCCACCGTGGATGCGCGCCTGTCTCAGCGCCGCGCCGCGATGATCGCCCGCCTGGAAAAATCGAACGAAGACCTGCAACACCAGGTCGAGGCGCGCGAGCAGGCCCAGGCGGCGCTGAGCGAGAGCCTAGCCGAGCAGCAGCGGCTGGCCGAGGTGCTGCAGACCCGCAGTGCCGAACTGGAGCGCTCCAACCGCGAGCTGGAGCAGTTCGCCTACGTCGCCTCGCACGACCTGCAGGCACCGCTGCGCACCGTCAACGGCTTCGTGCAGCTGCTGGAGCGCAAGCTGCCACAGGCCGAGGGCGAGGTGCGCGAGTACCTGAGCTTCATCTCCGAGGCGTCCAACCAGATGCGCGAACTGATCCGCGCCCTGCTGGAGCTCTCGCGCGTTGGGCAGAACGGCGTGCACGCCACGGATTTCCAGCTGCGCGAAGCGGTGGATGCGGCGCGCCTGGCGATGAAGGCCATGATCGAGGAGCGCGGCGCGGTGATCGAAACCGGCGAGCTGCCCGAGGTGCATGCCGACCGCCCGCTGCTCACGCAGCTGCTGCAGAACCTGATCAACAACGCCATCAAGTTCCAGCCGCAGTCCCGCCCGCTGGTGCGCATCGGCGCCTCGTCCGTGCCGGGAGAGTGGGTGGTATCCGTGGAGGACCAGGGGATCGGTATCGAAGAGGCGCACCAGCAGCGCATCTTCCAGATCTTCCAGCGCCTGCACACCTCGGACCGCTTCGAGGGCAACGGCATCGGCCTGGCCATCTGCGAGAAGATCGTGCACCTGCACGGCGGCCGCATCTGGGTCTCGTCCGAGACCGGCAAGGGCGCCACCTTCTCGTTCACGTTGCCGCGCCGCGAGGCCGAGCAGCCGTCGGAGCCGCTGGAAACTGCCTAGGGTTTGTCCCCGGCTGCAAGCCGTCTTCTCTTCGCGACACCTGCCGGGCTGAACCCCGCCATCCACATGCTATTGTGGCTCCCATAACGAGACGGCTGCCCAGCGCCGCGAGTCCTACATCAGGAGAGTGCCAGCATGTACAGCCCCCTGCGTGCGCGGAATCGCGCCTGCCGTTGCCGCGTCCCGCGTCCGCGGGCAGGCAGTTGGCCGATGCCCCGGTCCTGAGCATGGCCGTGCGCCGCTCCCTGGCCATCGCGGTGGTGCTGGTTCTTGCCGGCCTGGCGGCGCTGGTGGTGCAGCAGCAGCTTGCCCTGCGCTCCGTGCGGACCGAGCTGGCGGCAGTGGCGGGCAGTCCCATCGACGTCGGCTTCGCCCAGTCCATGAGCCTGCATCACCAGCAGGCCATCGCCATGTCCAAGTTCATGCTGGACGGGCGCCCCACCGGCCTGGGCCGGCTGGCGCAGACCATCGCCGATGCGCAGATCGCCGAGCTGGGGCAGATGTACGGCTGGCTGCGCCTGTGGAACCAGCCCTTCGTGCCGCCCACGCGCGGCATGGACTGGATGCTGCTGGGCAGTGAGCCGCCCGATGCGGCGTTGAGCAAGTACCTGCTGGATTGCAGCCGCTCGCCCACCGGCATGACCGGCCTGGCCACGCCGGAACAGATCAACCGACTGCGCCAGCTCGAGGGCAGGGAGCGTGACCGGCAATTCCTCACGCTGATGCTGGCGCACCACGAGGGCGGGGTGCCCATGGCGCGCTTCGCCGCGGACAACGGCCGCGTGGCGGCGGTGCGCGAACTGGCAGCCCGCGTGGTGATGGAACAGTCGCGCGAGATCGACATGATCCAGCGGATGCTGGCGATCCTGGCGCAGCAGGACGTGGACGGCAGTGCCCCTGCAAGCGGCGCATCGAAGTAGAGCATCGAAACAACGGACCGCCCACACGGCGGTGCATGGAGACGCAGCATGGCAGTGAAGTCCCCCTCGATCCCCTTGATCCCCGTGATGCTGGTGGCGCTGACCGCCGGCCTGGCCGCCTGCGGCTCCAGCAGTTCGGTGGCGGAGGCGCCGCTGGAAGGCGCCACGCCCAAGGCCGTCTGCGGCGCCGGCTCCCTGCCGGAGACCGACATGCAGGGGCGCGTGACCCAGGCCGATCACGACAGCGGCCGCGCGGCCCAGGGCTACACCTGCAACACCGAGCTGGTGGGCACCTACATCGTGCCCAATGCCATCGGCACCGTCGGCGGCTTCAAGGTGGAGCGCTACGTCGACAAGTCCGGGCGTGAATGCGCCTACTACGACAGCACGCTGCTGTTCCCCACCAACATCCTCGACGCCAACGTCGGCGTGAACGTGCTGGACATGAGTGACCCCGCCAAGCCGGTGCTGACGGCGCGCCTGATCAGCCTGGCCATGCTGTCGCCGCATGAATCGCTGGTGGTCTCGCAGGAGGCCGGCGTGCTGGCGGCGGTGATGGGCAACCCGCTGGCCTACCCCGGCATCGTGGACGTCTACGACATCGCCGAGGACTGCCGCAGCCCCAAGCTGCGCGCCTCCGCGCCGGTGGGCGTGCTGGGCCATGAGAGCGGCATGTCGCCCGACGGCAAGACCTTCTTCTCCGCCACGCCGATGATCCCCACGCTGACCGCGGTGGACATCTCCAATCCCTCGCTGCCGTTGCCGATCTGGAGCGGCGGCTACAGCTCGCACGGCCTGTCGATCAGCAACGACGGCAACCGCGCCTATCTGGCCTACGGTCAGAACAGCGGCGTGGTGATCCTGGACATCTCCGAGATCCAGGCGCGCAAGTCCAACCCCAAGGTGCGCGAGATCAGCCGCCTGGACTGGGACAACCGCAGCATCCCGCAGAACGCCATCCCGTTCACGCGCAACGGCAAGCCCTACCTGCTGGAGATCGACGAGTACTCCACCAACAACCCCGGCAGCCTGGGCGTGGCGCTGCATGGCCGCTACGTGGGCGCCGGCCGCATCATCGACATCAGTGACGAGACCGCGCCGAAGATCGTCTCCAACCTGCGCCTGGACGTGCACGAGCCGGAGAACCGCGACGCCATCGCCAAGGATCCGGGCGCCATGAATCCCATCGGTGGCTACGCCGGGCACTACTGCAACATCCCCACGCGCGTGAATCCGGACATCGCCGCCTGCAGCATGATCCTCTCGGGCCTGCGCATCTTCGACATCCGCGATCCGGCCCGGCCGCGTGAGATCGCCTACTACAACGCCCCGATCCAGCCGCGCATCATCACCGTGCCGGCGCCGGCCAGTAACTGGGCCATGTCGAGCCCGTCCTTCGTGCCCGAGCGCAAGGAGATCTGGTACACCGACGGATTCAGCGGCTTCTACGCCATCCGCGTCACCAACGGCGTCTGGTAGGCGTATGAGGGGCGCCGTTGGGGCGGAATTACCGCCCCCGGCGCCCGGTATTTCATCCGGCTGCCATCTTTGGCGGCAAGACTGACCTCTTCACTTTTAGCTGGGGTCGCTGCATGCCGCCGTTCACGCGCCGCGCTTTCGTTGTCGCAACGGGCGCGACACTGGTCAGCCTGCTCTCCGGCTGCGGCAACAGCGACGAACGCGCGGACGGCGACGGCAGTCTCGACGCGGCGGACTTCACCCACGGCGTCGCCAGCGGCGACCCGCTGACCGACGCGGTCATGCTGTGGACCCGCGCCAAGCCGGCCGGCGAGGCCGCTCGCAGCGCGCGCCTGCGCTACGTCGTGGCACGCGATCCGGGCCTGACGCAGGTGGTGCTGCGCGGCAGCGTCAGCAGCAGCGCCGAGCGCGACTGGACCGTGAAGCTCGACCTGCGCGACCTGGCGCCCGACACCGCGTACTACTATCGCTTCGAGTCCGCCAGCGCCCGCTCGCCGCTGGGCCGCGCGCGTACCGCGCCGCTGGGTGGGGTGTCGCGCCTGCGCCTGGCCTTCGTCACCTGCTCCAACTACGTCGCCGGCTACTTCCACGCCTACCGCCGCGTGGCCGAGCGCAGCGACCTGCACGCGGTGGTGCACCTGGGCGACTACATCTACGAGAACGGCAGCCAGGACCAGGTGCGGCCGCACGAGCCGGCGCAGGAACTGCTGAGCCTGGCCGACTATCGCCAGCGCTATGCCCAGTACCGCGCCGACGAGGACCTGCAGGAACTGCACCGCCAGCATCCGATGATCTGGATCTGGGACGACCACGAGGTGGCCAACAACGCCTGGAAGGACAACGCCGAAGCGCATGACGCGGACACGGAAGGCTCCTATGCCGAGCGCCGCCATGCCGCCATGCAGGCCGCCTTCGAGTGGATGCCGATCCGTGCGCCGGATGCGGCGGACCCCTCGCGCGTCTGGCGCGGCTTCCGCTTCGGCGACATCGCCGACCTGACCATGATCGACGCGCGCCACCACGGGCGCGACCAGCCGCTGCCGCCCAACAGCCTGTTCGGTGACGCCGTGCCGGTGTTCACCCAGAGCGGCGACTTCGCCGACCCCGCGCGGCACATCCTGGGCCCGACCCAGGAGGCCTGGCTGGGTGGGCAACTCGCCGCCAATGCCGCGCGCTGGCAGCTGATCGGCAACCAGGTGTATTTCTCGCCACTCAAGCTGCTCGGCGCGCCGCGCGCGCTGGGCGGCGGCGGGCTGTACCTGTCCAACGACAAGTGGGACGGCTACGACCCGGCGCGCTCGCGCGTGGTCGACATGATCCGTGCCCGCAGCGGCGGCAACGTGGTGATCCTGACCGGCGATGCCCACGAGGCCTACGCCTTCGAGGTGACCGACGACCCCAACGGCCTGGGCTACCAGCCCCTGAGCGGGCAGGGCGCGGTGGCGGTGGAGTTCGTCGCCACCTCCATCACCTCGCGCGGCGACCTGCCGGCCGGCAATGGTCCCACCGCGCTGTTCGCCCAACTCGCCGCCAATGCCGAGCAACTGCTGCGGCTGACCAACCCCCACCTGAAGTACTACCAGAACACGCTCAACGGCTACCTGCTGCTGGACCTTACGCCGGAGCGCTTGCAGGCCGAGTTCTGGATGGTGCCGCGCGTGACCGAGCGCAATGACGATCAGGCGCTGGACCAGGCCTTCACGGTGCAGAGCGGCAGCAATCACTTGGTATCGGTGCGCGAGGCGACCAGCCCCATCGACGGCGGGCCGGCACCGGCTCCCTGAGCGGACTGCCCCCTCACCCCGACCCTCTCCCCGCAAGCGGGGGGAGGGGAGGAACCAGTGACTTGAAATTCACGGGGCGGGGCACTATCTCTAGCAGACAGGGCAAGCTGGAGAGGGCCATGGCCACCGGTTGGGCGCGCGAGGGTGCGGTGCAGGAGCAGATCGATGCCACGGTCTCGGACGCCATCGCCCGTGCCCGCAGCGACCTGCCCGCCGGCCCCAGCCTGAGCCACTGTGCAGAATGCGAGGCCGAGATTCCAGAGGGCCGGCGCTTGGCCATTCCCGGGGTACGGCTCTGCGTGGACTGCCAGGAAGCCCAGGACCGCCAATCCGGCACGTTCAGCGGCTACAACCGGCGCGGCAGCAAGGACAGCCAGCTCCGCTAGGGGCGATAGCAACAGCCTGTCAATTTCCCTCGGGGCCGGTGACAATCGGCCCATAACGATTGGGGGAGAACCAATGAACAAGGCCTCAGGCTTCGGACTGGCCGCCATGCTGGCCATGGCGGTGCTGCCGCTGGCGGCGACCGCGCAGACCGGCACGCCCGCGGACACGCGGCCCAACTTCGTGCTGCTGCTGATCGACGATGCCGGCTTCAGCGACCTCGGCGCCTATGGCGGCGAAGCGCGCACGCCCAACATCGACGCGCTCGCGGCGCGTGGCGCGGTCTTCACGCAGTACCACAGCTCACCGCTGTGTTCGCCTTCGCGCGCCATGCTGCTGACCGGCGTGGACAATCACCGCACCGGCTTTGCCACGATCCCGGAGACGCTGCCGGTGGAGCAGCAGGGCCGGCCGGGCTACCGCATGCGCTTCGAGCCCGGCGTGGAGACGCTGGCCACGCGCCTGAAAGCGGCGGGTTACCGTAGCTACATGACCGGCAAGTGGCACCTCGGCCATGGGCCGGGCGAGCTGCCGGACTCGCATGGCTTCGACCGCTCCTTCGTGCTTGATGCCTCGGGCGCGGACAACTGGGAGCAGAAGCCCTACATGCCGTACTACACCAGCGCCGACTGGTTCGAGGACGGCAAGCCGGCGACACTGCCGGAGGATTTCTACTCCTCCAGGTTCCTGATCGACCAGATGATCGGCTACCTGGACAAGGACCAGCAGCGCCGCGAGCCCTTCCTGGCCTACATCGCCTTCCAGGCGGTGCATATCCCGGTGCAGGCGCCGCGCGAGCTCACCGCGGGCTATGCCGGGGTCTACGACGGCGGCTGGGGCGTGATTCGCGAGCAGCGCTGGCGCCGTGCGCAGGAGCGCGGCCTGATCCCGCAGGGCGCGCCGCTGGCGCCGGTCCACGAGAAGCTGCGCAGCTGGGAGTCGCTGGACGCCGACGAGCGTGCGATCTACGCCAAGAGCATGCAGGTGCACGCAGGCATGATCGAGGCGATGGACCAGCACATCGGCCGCTTGGTGGAATACCTCAAGGCGCGCGGGCAGTTCGAGAACACCATCTTCCTGCTGACCTCGGACAACGGCCCCGAGCCAAGCAACCCGTTGGCGCAGACCGGCTTCAAGACCTGGATGTCGCGGCACGGCTACACCCATGAGATGGAGAATCTCGGCGAGAAGGGCAGCATGGTGTTCATCGGCCCGGAATGGGCCAATGCCACGGCCTCGCCCGGCAACCTGTTCAAGTTCCATTCCTCGGAAGGCGGCATGCGCGTGCCGCTGATCGCTGCGGGTCCCGGCATCGCCGCGGGCCAGCGCGTGATCGGCACCAGCTTCGTCACCGACGTCACGCCCACCATCTACGACTATGCCGGCGTAGACCCCGCGCGCTGGAACGGCCCGGTGCCGATGAGCGGGCGCAGTCTCAAGCCCGCGCTCAGTGGCGCAGTACCGCGGGTCTATGCGGCCGAGGAGCCGGTGGGCATGGAGGTGGGCGGCAACGCGGCGTTGTTCAAGGGCGACTACAAGATCACCCGGATCACGCTGCCCTGGGGCGATGCGAAGTGGCGCCTGTACAACCTCGCCACCGATCCCGGCGAAGTGCAGGACCTGAGCGCGCAGGAGCCGGAGCGCTTCCAGGCCATGCTGGCCGACTACGCGGCCTACGAGAAGGATGTGGGCGTGCTGAAGCTGCCGGACGACTTCAATCCGCACAAGCAGGTGAAGATCAATGCCATCAAGAAGCAGCTGCACCACTACCGCTTCGTGCTGGGCGGTGCGGCGATCGTACTGGTGTCGCTGCTGCTGATGTGGCTGCGCCGTCGCCTGCCGGCCTGAGTCCTGGATGGATCGGCCCGCGGGCCGATCCATCTGGCGTGTGCCTCAGCTCCTGGGCTTCTTCGCCGTGGCTGTGTTGCCCCGATACTCCGCGAGCACGCGCTCGACGTACTTGCGGGTTTCGCTGAAGGGTGGCACGCCGCCATACGCATCCACGGCGGTGGGTCCCGCGTTGTAGGCGGCGATCGCCAGGGGCGTGTCGTTCTCGAAGCGGGTCAGCAACTGGCTCAGGTAGCGCACGCCACCGGCGATGTTCTGGTCGGCGTCGAAGCTGTCGGTGACGCCCAGTTGCGCGGCGGTCCTGGGCATCAGCTGCATCAGCCCGCGTGCGCCCACCCGTGAGAGGGCGCGCGGATCGAAGCAGGATTCGACGCGGATCACGGCATGCACCAGTGCGGCCGGCACGCCGTGGGTCTGTGCATGCTTGGCTACCGTGTCCTGCCACTGCAGGGCCCGCTCGTCCATGGTTTGCCGGCTCACGCCCTTGCACGACGCTGCCCAGCCGACCAGGGCCTCCGGGTCTGCAGCCGCGGGCTTGTCGGCCGAAAGCTCCGAGGGTGGCAGGCTCAGCACAGGGCGGGCCGCGCCGGACCCGGGATACACCACGGTGTACTCGACGTTGTCGGGCGGCAGGCTGGTGTACACCGGCATGCCACGGTCCTTGTGCAGGTAGAGCTTCACCGGCTCGGCAGCAGCGGCCTGCAGGCTGGCGGTGCCGAGCACGGCCAGCAGCATGGCGCGCAGCCCTGCCTGCCGGCGCGAGCGCCGTGTGTTGTTTAAGCGTGATTTCCCCATGGGCAGCAGCCTACAGCGGTCTACGGATAGAGCGCCACCCTCCGTTTCGGCGGTGGCAGTGGCTTGCGCAAGAGGCTGGCCGATCCCTTAGGGGCGCTTTGCGCGCTGCCATGGCGAGGGAGTGGGCTCCACGGGGGCTTCCTGCGGCGTCACCGGCATGGTGGGGCCCATGGCGGCGAGCTTGCGGGACAGCCGGAAGGCGTAGGCCTCCACCACGCGCCAGTCCCAGTCGGAGGCAGGGCCCAGTTCCGGGTAGCGCGCTTCGCGCGACAGTGCCCGCGTCTGCGAGTTGACCGCGATCCGGCATTGCAGTTTGCGCGGCTGCGTGAAGTAGAGGTGCAGGTGGATCAGGCCCCAGCCCGTCAGCGAGTGGCGGAAGGCATGACCTTCACGAGGCGGATCGAGGATCACCTTGCGCTCGATGGGGCGGCCCTTCATCGAGGGATACCAGAATCCGAAGGAGTAATCGTGCAGGCCGGCGGCGGCGCATTGCGCGACCTTGGCGTGGATGTCGGCGGGCGTGGCGAAGTGCTGCAGCGCCTGGCCGAGATCGGATTCGGAAGAGGACACCTGCGGCGTCTCCTTCTGGAAGGCACTGGCGAGCAGCTCGCCGAAGTCCGCGTGGGTGATGAGGGTGGCAAGCGTCACGGGGCGTCCTTCGGTGGAGAGGCGGCGGTCGCCGTTCAGCGGCGTCCTTCGCTTTTGCTCATTCTCTCATTTTCGCCAGGCCGGGAGCCTCGTACAGCTGCCGCAGCACGGTTTCCACCAGGGCCTCCACCAAGCGCTCGCGCGACAAATGATCCGGCCGCTGCAGGGCGATCTGCTGCATGGCGGTCCACACCATGCTGGTCAGCAGCCAGGCACTGGCCTCGGTGTCGTAGAGCCGCACCACGGCGGCGCTCTTGTCGCGGCCCTTGCGCACGATCTGCTCCAGGCTCTGCGAGAGTCCGCGCGCTTCCGGGATCTCGCCCAGGAAGGGCACCTCGCTCAGGGCCACGCGCAGCAGGCCGGCGCGGGCTTCCAGCGCGGCGATGATGGTGCGGATCCAGTGGTCGATGCCGGCGCGCGGCTGGTCGGGCAGGGCGAGGGCCTCGTGCAGGCTGCGGCCGACCTCGGCCACGATGTCGCGCAGCGCCGCTGCCAGCGTGGCGGCGACGATCGACTGCTTGTTGGGGAAGTACTCGTACAGCGAGCCGACGCTGACGCCGGCCCGTTCGGCGACCCGGTTGGTGGTGACGGCGGCGTAGCCTTCTTCCTCCATAAGCCGAGCAGCGGCGTCGCATAGGGCTTCCACGGTGGCCTTGGAGCGCGCCTGTTTGGGATGCTTTTTCAGTTGTAGATCAGATGCTTGTCTCGCCATCCCGGCCCCCTCCGAACCTTCCACCCCGGCACCCTCAATCCGAGTGGTTCCGAGCAATTACTCGGTTTATCTTAGCGGGACTATATCGCCGCCGTGGAGGAGAGCCATGAGACTGCGAAACCTGCGTGCCCCGTTGCCCCTGCTTGCCGCCCTTGGCGGCGCCATCTTCCTGTCCGCCTGCGGTGAGTACGGTGGCCGTAGCGACCCCGCCACGGGTGGCGGCGTCACCGGCCCGCGCGACAGCGTGCAGGTGAAGAATTGCGACGAGCTCTTCACCAAGCGCGTGCAGCCGCGCCTGGAGTTCTGCCGCAGCTGCCATGTGCCGGACGGCGTGGCGGACGTTGCCGACGGCAAGCTGTTCCAGCTCGACAAGGACGCCAGCCAGGACGCCCGGCTGCTGAAGGACTCCTGGCTGCGCCTGGGCGGCAACGGCGCCGGCAAGTCGCGCATCCTCAAGATGGCCTCCGGCACCGATGCGCGCACGCACAGCGCTGGCGCGCCCTGGCCGGCGGGCAGCGATGCCTACCGCGAGATGGATGCCCTGCTGCAGGGCTACGACAATCCCTCCGCCTGTGCGCTGGGCAATCTCGGCGCCATCACCGAATTCCCGCTGCTCGGTGGACCACGCGGCGGCGGTGCCTGGTCCAACTTCTGTGCGGGCAAGGCCGACAGCGCGGTGCTGCCGGTGGATCCGCGCACGCTGGTGGTGCCTGGCGTCAACGAGGGCAAGGCGGTGGCCTTCAACGCCTACTGGAAGTCCTGCGACAACGGCGTGCCGCGACCCAAGACCTGCGGCGAGATGCGCGAGCAGTCCAAGCTGGGCCTGTTCGTGGGCCATGGGCAGGGTGAGGTCGGTACGCCGCTGAGCTTTGCCGGCGGCAACGCGAATGCCGGCGGCCTGTCCGCCGAGAAGTACAACCAGCTCTGGAAGTCCGCCTGGGGCCTGGACGAGCGGCCGACGAACTTCGACGAACTGGTGGCCGAGCGCTATGGCTCGCCCACGAGCCTGGTACCCAACCCCTATCCGCTGCCCGGCGAGGATCCCAACAAGACCAACGGCGGCTCCGGCAAGCTGCCCATGGTGTTCACGCAGATCCGCAAGGCCGACGGCAGCTGGACCGGCGAGATCGGCCAGAAGGTCTGCCTGTTCTGCCACAACGGCCAGCTCGGCACCGTGGCCGATGGCGAGGGCCTGGGGCCGCAGCTCGGCGGTGCCGGTAGCATCGGCGACTTCGCCGTGGCCAGCTCGGACTTCAGCAAGGCGGAAGGACTCGCCGGCTTCGGCGCCAATTCCGCGCTGTCGCTGGTGACCATCTCGACCAACCGCGGCACCGGCGCCATCGACTTCTTCCAGCTCGCCTTCATCCTGTTCAGCAACGGCGATCCCGCGTTGCTGCTCAACGACAAGATCGTGCTGAGCCAGGCCATCGGCAACATCAAGAGCCCGCCCTGGTGGAACCTGGCGTACCGCCCGCAGAAATTCCACGGCGCGGTGCTGCCCACGGATTCCTCGCGCATCGACCTGGCTGCGTATTACGACCTGGTCAAGGGCCTGAGCGGCGGTGGCGACGAGGCCCTGGCCTGGATGGACGCGCACTCCGGTCCCTTCCAGACCTGGGCGGAGACGCTGGCTTCGCCGAGGTTCCCCGGTGAGATCAACACGGCGCTGGCGGAGCAGGGCGCGATCCTGTTCCACTCCAAGAACCTCTGGGGTGATGGGCTCGACAATCCGGGACCGAAGCCGGACCAGGGCAATGGCTCCTGCGCGGGTTGCCACGGTGCCTATTCGCCGCGCTACACCCACGACCCGGCCTATCTCGACACGCCGGAGCTGGCGGGCATCGCGGCCTACACCGTGCCCACGGCGGTCGCCGGCACCGATCCGGTCTACGCCGATGCCATGCAGAGCCTGCGCAACCGTGACGGCAGTGTCAGCCCGGCGATCCTGAACCAGGCGGTGGTGTCCTGCGGCCTGGGCAATGCCGGCTCCACGGACGACCTGACGCCGATCTACCTGGCTCCGCCGCTGTGGGGCACCTGGGCCGCCGCGCCCTACTTCCACAACGGCTCGGTGCCCAACATCTGGGGTGTGCTGGACCCGGACAGCGAGCGCCCCAACATCTGGAAGCGCCGCTCCACGCCGGCACGCGAGGACCAGGCCGGCAAGGTGGTGATGGGCTTCGACACCAACCTGCAGCGCGCCTACGACTTCGACAAGCTCGGCTGGAAGTACGACGAGATTCCCTGTGGCGCCGCCGGCTCGCAGCCCTACATCGCCTGCAACCCGCTGAACCCCGAGGCACCTTCGCCAGTGCAGGCGCTGCTGGGCGAGATCTACAAGCTGATCGGCCTGACCTGGAACCTGCCGCGGCCCGAAGGCTTGCTGATGACGCAGCAGAACGTCGAGAACCGCAAGGTGTTCAACACCAATCTCTACAGCCAAGGCAACCAGGGTCACGCGTTCACGTCGGTGCTGACCGATCAGGAGCGCAAGGCGATCATCGAGTACCTGAAGACGCTGTGAGGATCATGGAGTGAGCCGTAGGCCGCCCCGGCCTCGCCGGGTGCGGCCTGCTGCTCTTTGCTGTGAAGGTTTGGCATGGCGCTATGATGGATGCTGTCGTTACCCTGGATGCCCGCAAGCCATGTCTTCCGTCGCCGCCTTTCGTCTCCTGCTGGTCACCTTCGTGGTGCTGTACATCGTAGCCATGAGCCTTTCCGGCGTCGCCCCGGACAGCCCGGCCGAGGTACTGGGTTATCAACAGTGGCGCCAGCAGCAGCCGGCTGAAGGCTCCGCGCTATGGGGCGTGTCGATCCTGCTGGGGCACCTGCTGGACGTGATCGGCCTGGTGTTGCTGTTCCTGCGCAGGAAACTGGGCGTCTATTTCCTGATTGCCGGATTCATTGCCTGCCTGGGCCCCCTCTCGGGCTTGCCGCACCTGCAGGACGCGCCGTCGGCGCTGGCCATGAGCTTCGTCAATATCGCCTGGGGAGCCATCCTGGCCCTGTCCTTTGCGGGACCCAAGGACATCTTCGTGAGCAAGGCGGCCTAGGCAGTCATGCCGGACAAACGCCCGACGACGATCGACGAATACATCCGCGCCGCTCCGGCGGCCGGCCAGCCGCACCTGCGTCGTATGCATGCGCTGCTCAAGAGCGTCGCCCCGCAGGCCGAGGAGGCGATCAAGTGGGGGACGCCATTCTTCGTGGAGCCGCGCTTCGTGTTCGCGTTCTCGGCGCACAAGTCGCACCTGGGCTTTGCGCCGAGCGCGGCGGCGCTGGAAGCGTTCCGCGAGGAACTGGCGGAGCATCCGACGACCAAGGGGACCTTGCAGATTCCGTACAAGGATCCGTTCCCCGAGGACCTGGTGCGGCGGCTGGCGCAGCGCTGCTGGAAGGACGTGCGTGCGCGCCAGGATGATGGCTTCTGGTGATGCGGCGGGCGGGCCCCGGATCGGACGCCATCGCGAGGGCGTCGCCTCATGGCGGCGAGAGCGGCGTCCGGTGCGGCATTGCAGTCACTCGCGGATGGACTGGATACCGGCTTGCGCCGGTATGACGTTGCCGCTGGCGGATCGCGCGGCTACTTCGCCCGCTTGGGCTTGGCCTTCCTGTTGGCGGCGTTGAGAGCGGCGGCGCGCTGTATCAGGGCCTTGAAGGCCTCGGCGTCGATCTGCTCGCCCTCGCGGATGTCGATGGCGCGGCGGGCGTTGCCGTCGAGGCTGGCGTTGAACAGTTTGGAAGGGTCCTGCAGTGCGGCGCCCTTGGCGAAGGTGAGCTTGACGACGGCCTTGTAGGTCTCACCGGTGCAGAGGATGCCGTCCTGCGACCACACCGGCGTGCCCATCCATTTCCACTCTTCCACGACGTCGGGCAGGGCCTGGTGGATGAGCTGGCGCATCCTGGCCAGGGCCTGGCCGCGCCAGTCGCCGAGCTCGGCGATGCGGCCGTCGATCAGTTCGGAGGCCGAGGGGCTTTCGGGGGCTGCTGCTTTCTTCATGTCTTCCTCCCTGGAGCCTTCGGCCGCGATGGGCTCACATGAGCCGGTCGTAGAAGCCGGGCGTACGATCGACGCGCAGGCGTGTGAGCTTGCGATAGCAGATCAGCCAGCGGCCCTCCACCTTGCGGTAGTGCTCGTGGTAGTGGCCGTAGCCGTGAAGATACTCCTCGCGCTCGCCGTCCTTCCACCACAGGTGATCCTCCATCGGCCAGATGCCGGTGGCGGTGGTGTCGGAGGTGAGCTCGATCTCCGGCGTGTGTGCGTGGTGCGCCGAGGTGATGGGCGTGCGGTGCTCCATGAAGTGCCGGATGGCGTCCGCGAGCGCCTGGGGTCCGACCACCTTGTTGCGTACGCCGCCGGATTGCGGCTGCAGCGCCGCCGGCAGATCGCCGTAGGTCTCGGACCAGGCGTCCTCGGTGTGTACGCTGCCATAGAGGTCCCATTGCTTGAGGTCCATGTAGCGCAGGCGGCGCGCGAACACGTTCCTGATCTCCTCGATGGCCAGCAACGCTTCGATCCCGGTCATGGCGATACTCCTTGGTGGGGTCCCGACAGCCTGGGCCGCCTGAATGTCCGACACATCGGCTGAATGAAGGAGACGAGCTTCTCGACAGCGAAGGCCAGGACGCGGCTGAAAGGTAGCCTGCGGTTGACACCACGGGCAGTGCGGCCGATGATCGGTTCATGAACGTCTTTTCCGTCCGCTGCGCCAAACCCCATCGGGGGCCCCTGCTCGAAGGCTAGCCGCCCCGGGCTTCGCGCGATTGCGCGCCGTTCAAGCCCGGGGTGACGGATCACATTTTCTCTATCGCTATGTCGCGTGCATCGCTGCGCGCGCGTTGCGGCTTGCCGTTCATGAAAATCACGAGGTTCCCATGCAAGTGGATCAATTGCTGCAATCACCGCCCCTGCTCATCGCCGAATCGCTGGCGGGGCCGCTGCGCTCCCTGGCGGAAAGGTCACTGCGACAAGCGCCCGAGGTCGCACGTCGCCTCATCGAGGAGATCGACCGCGCCGAGCTGGTGGCGGACGGCGAGATGCCAGGCGACGTGGTCACGCTGGGCTCCTCGGTCAGCTACCGCGACGAGGACAGCGGGGTCACGCAGACCATCCGCCTGGTGATGCCGTCGGATGCGGACCCCTCGCAGCGGCGCGTGTCGGTAATGACGCCGGTGGGTGCGGCGCTGATCGGCCTGCGTCGGGGCCAGCGCATCGCCTGCGAGATCGCGGGACGCGAGGCGGTGCTCGCGGTGACCGCGGTGGTTCGCGCCTGATGGCGCGCCGTCACTCCACCGGTTCGGCCATCGCCTGCCGCGTGAAGCGGGATTTCAGCGCCACCAGGATGCCGGAGGCGGCGATCACGCACATGCCCAGGATCGCCATGCTGTCCGGCACGTGCCCGAAGACCAGCCAGCTCAGCAGGCCGGCCCAGACCAGCTGCGCGTACATGATCGGCGCCAGCACCGATGCGGGTGCGTGACGGTGGGCGGCGGTGAAGAGGTAGTGGCCCAGGCCGCCCATGGCGCCGACGCCGAAGAACAGCAGCAGTTCCAACGTGGAAGGCGGTGGACCGCCCCAGGTCCAGGGCAGCAGGCTGCCGAAGACCAGGCTGCCCACCAGCGCGGTGTAGAACAGCATGGGGACGGTGTGCTCGGTGCGGGCGAGAATGCGTGACAGCAGCTGGTAGGCCGCGGTCACCACCACGCCACAGAGCGCCAGCACGGTACCCATGGGGTCCAGTCCCCCACCGGGATGGGCGATCAGCAATATGCCGGTGAATCCCAGCGCGGCGGCGACCCAGCCCACCGTGCCCACCTGCTCGCCCAGCAGGCGGCCGGCCACCAGCATTACCAGGATCGGCGACAGGAAGACGATCGACGTCATCTCCGCCACCGGCATGCGCTGCAGGGCCAGGCCCAGCACCAGCGAGGCGGCCGCCAGGCAGACGCCGCGCAGCAGCACCAGGCCGGTGCGCTGTGTCTGCACCAGACGCTTGCCGTGGCTGGGGGTGAGCAGGACGACCATCAGCAGGACGTTGACGATGTAGCGGATCGCGACCACCAGGGGCACGTCGTAGCGCGCCACCAGGTACTTGGTGGTGTTGTCCATGCAGGCGAACACGAACACGCCGAGCATCACCAGCATGACGCCACGCAGCGGCTGCGCGGGCGCGGGGTCATGCTGGGACGGGCTGGCGGCAGCTTCGGGGTCGCGCGGTGTCGGGGCCATCGCCGGGGCGGGTCTGGAGGAGCGGGGGCGCTAGTGTGACAGTGAAGCGGCAAGGCGGCAGCCTGATTCTTGACCCAGGCGGCACAGCCGATGTCCGGCGGGTCTCCCCGCCGGGGACTTCGAGTAGCCTCGTCCGAGGACTGCCGGAGCCGCCTTGCGTGCGGTAACAGACAGGCAGCCATCGCGGAGGGGAGAAACGCGCATGAATCACGTCCTGTCGGCCACGATGCTGGCCTTGTCGCTGCTGCTGGCATCCTGCGGCAATTCCCAGGCGCCGGAGGGGCAGGCGCGGGCGGCGGCTACCCCCAAGGCTGTTTGCGGGCCGGGCTCGCGGCCGGAGACCGACCTGCAGGGCCGCGTCACCGCGCAGGATCACGAAAGCGGCCGAGCCGCCGCCGGCTTTACCTGCAACACCGAGCTGGTGGGGCAGCACATCAATCCCGACGCGTCCGTCTCGGTGGCCGGCTTCAAGGTGCTGCGTTACGTCGACGACAGTGGCCGCGAGTGCGCCTACTACGACAGTACCCGGCTGTTCCCGGAGAGCGTGCTGGCCGGTGAGCTCGGTGTTGTGGTGCTCGACATGAGCGATCCTGCCAAGCCGGTGCGCAGCAAGCGCCTGCTGACGCCGGCCATGCTGTCGCCGCACGAATCGCTGGTGCTGAGCCAGGAGCGCGGCGTGCTGGCGGCGGTGCTGGGCAATCTCGTGTTCGGGCCCGGCGTGGTGGACGTGTACGACCTGAAGGCGGACTGCCGCAACCCGGTGCTCAAGTCCTCGCTGCCGGTGGGCGTGCTGGGGCATGAGAGCGGCCTGGCGCCGGACGGCCTGACCTTCTACTCCGCGTCCAACGCCGCGCCGACGCTGACGGCGGTGGACCTCTCGATTCCCTCGCTGCCGTTGCCGCTGGCCATCATCCCCATTTCGTCCCATGGCCTGTCGATCAGCGATGACGGCAACCGCGCCTATATCGCCAGCGGCAGCACCACGCTGGAGGACTTCGTCGGTGCGGGCGAGGGCTATCCCTCGCTGATCATCCTGGACGTGTCGGAGATCCAGGCGCGCAAGCCCTTTCCCAAGGTGCGCGAGATCTCGCGCCTGAAGTGGGACAACATCACGATTCCGCAGAACGCGATCCCCATCACCATCAAGGGTCATCCCTACCTGGTGGAGGTGGACGAGTTCGCCACCGACGGCAAGAGCAAGCTGCCGTCGGCCAACGGCATCCGCGTGGGTGCGGCGCGCATCATCGACATCGGCGACGAGACGCAGCCCAAGGTGATCTCCGACCTGCGCCTGGAGGTGCACCAGCCGGAGAACCGTGCCACCATCGCCGACGACCCCGGTGCCCAGCAGTTCACCGGCGGCTACGCGGGGCACTACTGCAACGTGCCCACGCGCGTCGATCCGCCGATCGTGGCCTGCAGCATGCTGCTGTCGGGTCTGCGCGTGTTCGACATCCGCGATCCGCACAACCCGCGCGAGGTGGCGTACTTCAATGCGCCGCTGTCCAAGCGCGCGGGTTCCACCAACTCGGCGGTGTCCAGCCCGTCGTTCGTGCCGGAGCGCAAGGAGATCTGGTACACCGACCTGACCACCGGCTTCTATGCCGTGCGCCTCACCAACGGCGCCTGGCCGGACTGAGCGAAGGCCCATGGAGACCCTGATCGAGATCGAGGCCATCCGCCAGCTCAAGGCGCGCTACTGCCGCTACCTGGACCTGAAGGACTGGAATGCCTGGCGCGGGCTGTTCGCCGAGGACTTCATCAGCGATACCTCGGAGTCCGGCGGCATGCGCATCCAGGGCGTGGACGAGTTCATCGACTTCGTCCGCGACAGCCTGGGCAGGCCACAGCAGGCCACGGTGCACATGGTGCATGCGCCGGAGATCGAGCTGCTCTCCGCGACCACGGCACGCGGCATCTGGGTGCTGGAGGATTTCCTGCGCTTCGCCCCCGGGCTCAACTTTCGCGGCTACGGGCATTACCACGAGACCTACGAGAAGCGGGATGGCGCCTGGGTCATCAAGACCTCGCGGCTCACGCGCCTGCGCGAGGACCTCGTCACGCCGTTGTTCTCGCTGCACGTCTCCGGCTGGCTGCGCCGGCAGTCGATCAAGGCGGGGCATCGGCATGCCGCGGCATGGCAGGCCAGACGGGGCAAGCCCTGACCGGATACAGGCGATGGTTCTTGCCGTGGGTTCGGTAGACTAGGCTCACCAGGAGCGGGTCAACGACGACGCCGCAGGGGCCCTTTGCCGCGATGACGGACCACAAGCATCCCGCGCCGTCCGGAGTGACCATCTACTACTGGCCCTGCAGTCTGCTGCTGCTGGCGCCGTCGCTGCTGCTGGACCGGCCGACCAGCCCCCTGTGTGCCACGCTGCGCATCGCCTGCCGCAATCCCTACACGATCGAAGTGGATGGCGCCGTACTGACCACGCGCGCCTCGCTGGTGGCGCCCCGCGCGGGGCGCAAGAAGCTGGTGGCGCTGAACAGCGACCTGGCCCTGTTCTATTTGCCGATCGACGATCCGGAATATGCGGGGCTGAAAGAGCGGCTGGGACAGGACCTCGTCGTCGACCTGCCCATAGCGATGTTCGAGCACCTGCTGCCGCGCCTGCGCCGCGCGATGAGCGAGGTGGTGGACGCGCGGGAGATCAAGGCGCTGGTGCGGGAGGTGGTGCAGGCCATCACCGGCCAGCATTCCGCGGAGCCGCCGCCGGTGGACCCCAGGGTCACCGCCGCCTGCCTCGTGCTGGACCAGATGCCGCTGAAGGATGTCAGCCTGGAAGCGGTGGCGGAGAAGGTGAACCTCTCCAGCTCGCGCCTGCGGGAGCTGTTCAAGAAGCAGACCGGTTTCACCATCGGCGAGTACGCGCGCTGGCGCGGGGTGTGGCGGGCGGCGCTGCTGTGGAAGCGCGGCGCCAAGCTCAGCGGCCTGGCGGTGGAGGCGGGCTTCTACGACATGGCCCACGTCGACAAGGCCTTCAACGAGGTCTTCGGCATGAATCCCTCGGCGGTGATCGATCCGCGCTACGTCACGCTGGTCAGCTGCGAGTGAAAAAAATCGGCGTCCGGCGGAACCCGCCGGACGCCAGTCCCCCGATAATCGGCGCTCAGATCGGCGAGCGCATCTGCCCGCGAGTCATGCCGATGATGTCCTGCAGGAAATCGCGGTGCGCGCGCACCGAGCGTGACAACTGCTCCGCCGGGATGCGCTCCGGCGTGTCTTCCACGGTGTGGTAGTGCGGCGTGGCCATGGTCAGGTTCACGCTCGGTACGCCCAGCGTGCCCATGGCACCTTCCAGATCGCCGTTGGCGGTGACCTGGGGCACGGTCGGCAGCGGTATGGCCAGCAGGCCGTAGCGCAGCAGGTAGGGCAGGAAGGTCCGCAGCAGTGCCGGGTGCTGCGTGGTGAACAGGGCTCGCTCCTCGTCGCCGGGCCGCTCGATGGTCAGGCCCAGCATGTCGAGGATGCCGCTGCCGCTGATGTGCTCCTCGCCGTGCGCCGCGAGATGATCGAGGTTCATGAACAGCTCGATGTCCGGGATCGCCTCCGGATGCGTTGCGGCCCAGTGGCTGATGCCGCCATAGGGATAGCCGGCATCGTGGCCGGTCACGCCGAGGAACAGGATGTCGCGCGGACGCTGCTCGATGGGCAGCGCGGCGAAGTGCTCGGCCAGGCCGATGAGCCCGGCGACACCGGTGGCATTGTCCAGCGCGCCGGTGAACCAGGCGTCGTAGTGGGCGCAGACCAGCAGGTTGCCGCCGAGGGCGCCGGAGCCCGGCAGGCGGGCGACGACGTCGCGGGTGATGCCGTCCCCGTGCTGCGCGTCGAGCTGCCAGCGGATGCTGCCGCCGCGGCGCGCGGCCCGCCGCAGCCGCGCGAGATCGCGCGCGCCGAGCTGGAAGGCGGGGATGGGGTTGTCGTCCAGCTTGTTGCGGCTGGAGCTGGTGGGGCGGATCAGGTTGTCGGGTGCATCGGAGGTGACGAACATCGCCACGGCGCCGAGCTCGGCGGCACGGTGATAGGTTTCCGGATACGTGGCGAAGACGTTGAGCAGGGCCTTGCCGGTGACCACCACGGCCTTGCCGCGCAGGTTCTTCAGCAGCAGCTCCGGCTCGGAGCCGAAGCCCACGTCCACCAGTTCCGCCGAGCCGCTGCCGCCGCGGCTGGACCACAGCGGGAAGCTGTTGACCGGCTCCGGGCCGTCACCGTCCGTGAGTTCCACCTTCCAGTCGCCGAGCTGCCATTGGCGGAAGCTGTAGGTGTCGATGTCGGTCTGCAGGCCCGCGTCGCGCAGCCGCGACGCCAGCCAGTTTCCGGCCCGTTCCTCGGCCGGGTAGCCGGCCCAGCGCGGCTGGAATTCGCAGAGCTGGCGCACCCAGCCATGCAGGCGCTGCGGGCTCATCGGATCGGCGTCGGGCACTTCAGGCAGCACGGGTTCGGTGCCGGCACTGCGCTGGCAGCCGGCCAGCGCAGCGGGCAGGGCCAGCGCGGTAGCGGCCGATGCAGCGCGGCGCAGGAAGCGGCGGCGCCCCAGGCTTGCAGCATCAAGTTCGCCGGAAGCCGGCGGATGGCGTGTCATCTTCATGATTCGAATCTCTGCATGATCCAGTCGACGATCGCTGGTGCGGCCATGTCGGCCGTGGGCGAGTGGCCGGTTGGCCAGCGCTGGTAGGTCACGCTCAGCCCCTGTCGGCGATACTCGCTGGCGAGCTGTTCGGTGAAGGGCAGCAGCGCGACCAGGTCGATGATGCCGGCGTCGATGCGGATGGGAACGTCCTGGCGCATCGGGATCCGGCGCACGTCATCCTCGTCCAGCGCGCGCTGCAGCATGGCGAGTGCTTCGTCTCCGCGCGGCCCCTTCACCTGCTGCGGCGCCAGCCCGCCCCAGGAGTCCTTCTGGCTGAGGTCTTCCAGGCACAGGCGTTCCAGGTCGGGCCACAGCTCGAGCGCGCGCGGCGACAGGCCGCCCTCCTCGAGGATCAGGCGCTTGAACACCGGGTCCACCGAGGCTACGCCGCTGATGGCCAGGCCGGCCAGCGCCACGGTGGTGTCAATGCCGGGGCCGGCGATGGGCACCGGCTCCAGCAGCGACACCAGCTTGGAGAGCTGCGTGACCGGCGTGATGGCGGCAACACCGACCAGGCGCAGGCCGCGTGCTTCCGGGTGCTGGCTGTTGGCGGAGTTCAGCGCGGCCACGCCGCCCTCGGAATGGCCCGCGGCCACCCAGCGGTCGCCGATGCCGTTCCAGTGTCCGGCCACGGCGGAGGCCATGTCGCGCATCGATTGCGCCAGCGAGTCGCCGCGCAGGTAGGGATGGGGGCCGTCCTCGCCCAGGCCTTCGTAGTCCGGCCGTGCGACCACCACGCCCCGGGCGAGCAGGCGGCGCGCGACCTCGTCGCCCTGCTGCATGCGGCGCAGTTCGGTGGATTCCGGCGTGCCGCGACTGGGCGCGCAGACATCCGCCGCGCCCGTGGTCATGTGGCCGTAGACGACCAGCGGCCGCGCCTGGCCGGCCTGCAGCGCGGCCGGCAACAGCACGATGCCGGAGGCCAGCGCCGGCTGGCCCTGCACGTCGATGGTGGTGTAGCGCACCAGCAGGGCCTGTTCGGCGCCCTCCACGCGGCTGGTGGCGCCGGCCTGCTGCACCTCGACCACGGTGCCGGGCGGCTGTGAACGCCAGCCCGCCGGGCCTTCCGTGCTACCGGTGCTGCCGGAACAACCGGCAAGCAGCATCAGCCCCGCGACCAGCGAGCCTCGAATGACAGACATGCTTCTCCTCCAACCGTACTGCTTTGTTATTTCTTCTGAAGCGGCAGTATCGCAAGGCAGGAAGCGCAGGGGGACTCGTCGCGCGCGGTTTCGCTAGTACCAGATGACGATGCCGCTCGCATTGCTGCCGCGGCGGCTCAGCGCGAGGCGATCAGCAGCAGGCCGGTCAGCATCAGCAGCGCCGGCCAGGCCCGGCGGGGAAGCCGCGGCCATGCATGGCAGGCAACGCGGGCCAGCAGGCCGGTGGTGAGCAGCATGGCCGCCAGGTGCAGCAGCATCGCCAGCAGCGGCCATGCGAGTGGACTGGCGATGCCCAGCGGCCGGGTAGTACCCATGAGGCACATCGGCGCCAGCGCGGGGACCAGCATCAGGCCGGCGCCCTGCGCGCAGGCCATCAGGAAGGACCATAGCGCCAGGGTCGCGGGGCCGGCCTCGCGGCCCAGTCGGTGATGCCGCTGCGGGCCGCGCAACAGGCAGTGCAGCGCGGCCGCGAGTGCCAGTGCGCCGGCCATCCACTGGAACCCTGCGAAATCCATGGCTGCGCCGCGCGTGAGCAGCCAGGCCACGATCGCGACCGATGCGGCGTGACCGAGCGCCAGCGACGGCAGCATGCGCCATACGCGCGGCCTGCCATCTTCCTGCCGGCCCCAGGCGGCAACGAACATCCAGCCGCCGGCAGGATTCAACCCGTGCAGGGCGCCGAATCCCGCGACCGCCAGCCAGGGCCAGAGGCTGTCCATGCCGCAGCTCCGCTGGCGTGGGCTTCAGGCCGGGCCGCAGCCGCAGGCAGCCGAGGCCGGTGCCTGCTCGTAGCGATCGTGGTGGCGCACCCAGGCCATGGGATAGCTCAGGCCATCCTCGTCGCGCCCGCGCGGGGTCAGGTCGATGAACTCGTAGGTGCCCATCATCATCTCCACGCCTCGGCCATAGGTGGAGTAGGTGTGAAAGACCTGGCCGGCCTCGTCCCGGTAGAACACGCTGATGCCCGGCACCTCCTCTTCGGACAGTGCCTGCAGTTCGTAGTTGTAGTAGACCTCGCCGCGTGCGCGCTCCTCGGGCCGGAAGCTGACGCCGAAGTCGTAGTTGAAGTCGCAGCCCTGCGAGGACGCCCAGGGAAATTGCCAGCCCATGCGTTGGCGGAAGCGCTCGATCTCGGCCAGCGGTGCGCGCGAGATCGCCATCAGCGTGATGTCGCGCTGCTGCAGGTGCAGCCGCGCGCCCTCGATGTGGTCGGCCATGAAGGAGCAACTGGGGCAGCCCTGCTGCCAGCCCGGGCCGAGCATGAAGTGCTGCACTACCAGTTGGCGTCGGCCGTCGAACAGCTCGGCCAGCGAACGGCGCCCTGCGGGAGTGTCGAAGACATAGTCCTGTTCGATGCGCCGCCAGGGCAGGGCGCGACGCTGCAGCGCCAGCTCATCGCGCAGGCGCGTCAGCTCCTTCTCGCGGCGCAGCAGGGCGCGGCGTTCGGCGATCCACTGGTCGTGGCTGACGATGGGGTGCTGGGCCAGCGAGGCCGGGTAGGACGGTTTGCTCATGTTCTGCTCCTGTGCGCGGCGGGCCGCTTGCGGGACGAGGAAGGGTGAGCGCGCCGCCGGAGGCGGCACGCTTTCGCAGTGGTGGTGGTTTACTTGCCCTGGCGCGGGCGGCGTACGGCGCGCAGCTTGCCGCTGCCGCCACCGCCGCAATAGAACAGGCCGGCGCCGTCGGATTCCAGGCCGCTGACGCCGACGCCGCTGGGCATCTGCAGGCGCTCCAGCACGTCGCCGCTGGCCGGGTCGATGCGGCGGATGTCGCTCTCGTCGCCCTCCCAGGTGCCGTGCCACAGCTCGCCGTCGACCCAGGTCACGCCGGTGACGAAGCGGTTGGACTCGATGGTGCGCAGGATCTGGCCGCTGTCGGGATCGATCTGGTGGATCTTGCGCTCGCGGTACTGGCCGACCCAGAGGCTGCCCTCGGCCCAGGCCATGCCGGAGTCGGCGCCCTGGCCGGGCGCGGGGATGGAGGACAGGATCTTGCCGGTGGCGGGGTCGATCTTGTCGATGCGCGCTTCGGCGATCTGGTACAGGTGCTTGCCGTCGAAGGCGGTGCCGGCGTCGCCGCTGCAGGGCAGGGAGCGGGCGATGTCGCCGCTGTCGGGATCGATGGCCAGCAGGCGCGAGCCGACGGCGGCCCAGACGCGCTGCCCGTCGTGCGAGACGCCGTGGACGGCGGTGGCGCCTTCGAAGGGGCCGTACTCGCGGACGATCTCGGCGTTGGCGGCCGATTCTGCCGGGGACTTTGCTGCTGCGTTGCGGGGGCTGCTCATGTCGGGGCTCCTGGGTTGCGCCCGGTGTCGGCGCCGTGGAAGCAATCTACCCGGGAGTCAGGCCGGCTGGGAGTAACAAGTGCGTCGTGAATCCGGTCAGTGGTGGCGCCAGCCAGCGCTGCGAGCGGGCCTTGCCGATACTGCGCACTCTCCCTTCAGCCTCCAGTTCCACCAGTGCGCGTTGTACGGTGCGCTGGCTGGCGTCGAGCGCCAGGGCCAGGGCCGAGCTGGGCCAGGGCGCGCCGTCGGCCAGGATCGCCAGCAGCGAGGCCTGCTCGCCGTCGATGGGCGGCACCAGCACCGCCACGAGGCGCGCTCCCTGCGGGACGAGTGCGTAGCCGCGCTCGCTGGCACTGATGGCGGCCAGTGGCGCGACCAGCGCGCGCAGGCGGCCGATCTCCACACGCAGGCGTGCGCGATGCGATTCATCCGGGCGCTGCGTGCGGAAGACGCTGGCGATCAACTCGTTGCGGCCGATGTCGCCGGGCCAGCGCTCGGCCAGTGCGCGCGCCAGGGCGAACAGCAGCGGCCGGCGCGCCAGCGGGTGCCAGCGGTCGCCGGCGCCGATGCCGCGACGGCAGGCGTCGATCACCAGGGTGTCGGAGGCCAGCAGGGCTTCGACCTCGTCCAGGCGCAGTGACTGCTCATGGTCCGGGTGGATGCGTCGCGCGGCGGGACGTTCCATCGCGGCATGTGCCTCTGCGGCCTCGGCCTGCAGCGCGGGTACGCCGGCACGCGCTGCCGCGTCGCGTGCGCGTGCCAGCGCGGTGCGGGCCACGCCCGTCTGCAGGGAGCGCAGGGCCAGTTCGGCGGAAGCCATCTCCGCCGCAGCCAGCAGGGCGGGAGGCAGGTCCTGGCCGTTGAGCTTCGCCAGGGCCGTGGCCGCATCGTCGAGACGGCCGAGCAGCAGCAGGCGCCGCACGACGATCAGGCGGGCATGCAGCGCGTTGGCGCGGTCGGCGCCGGCCTCGAGCCGCGCGGCGGCCTGCTCCAGCGCGCGCGGCAGGCCGTGCAGGTCGCGCAGGGCCAGGGCCACCTCGGCCTCGGCAACGATGCAACGTGCCCGCGCCAGCTCCTCGCGGGTACCGAAGGCGCGCGCCGCACGCTTCAGCAGGTCGCGCGCTCGCGCATGCTCGCCCAGTTGCGCCATGGCAATGCCGCGCAACGCCAGCGCCGGCGGATCGTCGCGCAGGGCCACGTGCTGGAGCGCGCCCAGCGAGTCGCCGGCGGCGAGGGCGCGTGCGGCAGCGGCGATCAGGGAGTCCATCGCCGCAGCTTAGCGCGGCGCGGTTGCGGGGAGAACGTACTTCAGTCCCCGGCTTGCGGCGCTTGAGTGCGGCGGCCGATTCTTCAAGACCTGTCATACCGGCGAAAGCCGGTATCCAGTCACCACTGGGCTACTCCTGTCCGGGACTGGATGCCGGGTTGCGCCGGCATGACGGTTCTTGGGATAAGGGATTCGGAACAGGAACCCTAGGCGCGGCGCGGCGTGCCCGGCAGCAGGGTGGGGGAGAAGATACCCTCGCGCATGAAGGCCGAGAGTTCGCGCGCGAAGCGCTGGGCCAGCTCTTCGGGATCGCTGTCGGGGATGCGGCTGAGCATCACCAGCGTGGAGGTCATGCCCAGGAAGATGTACGACAGGATCTCGATGTCGAGGTCGGCGCGGGCCTCGCCGTTCTTCTTCAGCTGCTCCAGCGACAGGCGCAGCAGGCGATTGATCGGGTGGGCGGGCAGCAGCTCGCGGCCGGCGATGGCGTCGGAGATCAGCAGTGTGGTGGCGTCGCGGTTCTTCAGGACCAGGCGCGCGGTGTGCAGCAGCACGTCGTCGGCCACGGCCACGCCGCTGTCCTTCATGGACTCCAGCAGGCGCTCGGTGATCCAGCCCTTGGCCTCGCGCAGCAGGTGGTCGCGATCCTCGAAATGCTGGTAGGCCACGCCGCGGCTGACTTCGGCCAGCTCGGCGGCTTCCTTGATCGACAGCCCGTCGGGTCCCTTGCGGGCCAGCAGCTCCACGGTGGCCTGCAGCAGGCGCGCGCGGGTCTGCACGGGGTTGCGGATGCGGGGCTTGCGCGCGACCGTTTCGGTTTTCTGCCTCATGCGGGCACTTTAACCCAGGCTGCGGGGTGCGGGCGCCGCCCGCACCCCGCAGGGGTTTCAGAACTGCGAGGACGGCAGGCGCACCACGAGACCGTCGAGCTCCTGCTTGACCATGATCTGGCAGGTCAGGCGGCTGTTGGACTCCACGTTCATGGCGCCGTCGAGCATCATGTCCTCGGTCTCGTTGCGGGGATCGACCTTGTCCTGCCAGGCCGGGTCGACGTAGCCGTGGCAGGTGGCGCAGGAGCAGGCGCCGCCGCAGTCGCCGACGATGCCGGGCACCAGGTTCTCGACGGCGGCCTGCATGACGCTCTTGCCGGCCTCCGCTTCGATGAGGTGTTCCTTTCCGCTGTGTTCGATGAAGAGAATCTTCGGCATGGCGTGGATCAGGCTTTGGTTGCGGTGAAGGGGTAGGAACCCATGAAGCCGGCCTTGGCCTTGCCGCTGAGCACGTTGCCGTTGAGTTCGCCGTTGAACTCTACCTTGATCTTCATCGGCTTGGTGACATGGTTGACCCAGTAGACCTTGTTGCCGGTGAGCTTGAAGTCGGCGATCGGGGTGGTGGAGCCCTGGCCGCTCTGCGAGCCGGTGTAGGTGTCGCCGCTCTTCTCGAGCACCAGCACGGCCGGCTGCGGGCCGGTGGGGCCCTTGACCACGACATTCCAGGTGCCTTCCAGCGAGACAGGGCCAGCGGCGGCAGCCGGTGCCGGGGCGGGTTCCGCGGCCGGCTTGGGGATGCTGACGGTGATGTTCTTCGGCTTGGAACCGATCCAGGCCGGCAGGCTGTCCCAGCCGCGCACGGTGGAGGTGGAGGACAGCACGGCGTTGTCCAGGTCCACTTCCCAGTCCGGGAAGCGCTTGAGGATTTCCTCCAGTGCCACGCGGCCTTCCAGGCGTGCCAGCGGCGCGCCGATGCAGACGTGGATGCCCTGGCCGAAGGTCATGTGCGGGCGCGCTTCGCGGTGGATGTTGAAGGTGTCGCCGTTGACGAAGCGCGACTCGTCGCGGTTGCCGGCGGCCACCAGCAGCAGGATGGCGGCGCCCTTGGGAATCTTGCGGCCGTGCAGCTCCATGTCGCGCATCACTTCACGCGCCAGGAACGGTCCCGGCGGCTCGAAGCGCAGCACTTCCTCGACCGTCTGCGGGATCAGGGCGAAGTTCTTCGCCACCTCGCGGCGCTGGTCGGGATTCTCCGACAGGGTCTTGCCCATCCAGCCGATCAGGCGGTTGGTGGTCTCGTTGCCGGCACCGGCAACGACGTTGACGATGTTGCTGATCTCGTCGCGGGTCAGGCGGCGGGTGACGCCTTCCGGATCCTTGAACTCGGACTGCAGCAGCTCCGTCATCATGTCGTCCGACGGATTCTTCTCGCGCCAGGCGATGTACTCGTCGAAGCCCGACAGCGCGTCCTGCTGCAGCTGCTGCTGGGCGGCGATGTCGATCGGCTTGCCGGCCTCGGTGCGCAGGCGGTCGTCCACCGATTGGCGGATGGCGATCTGGTCCTTCTCGGGGATGCCGAGCAGCATGCTGACCGCGCGCATCGGCATTTCCGCGCCGAGGTTGGCGATGAAGTCCAGGCGGTCGCCACCGACCAGCGGGTCGAGGCTGCGCGCGCACAGCGCGCGGATGTCCTGCTCCACGGCGTGCATGCGCTTGGGCGTGATGATGCGCTGCATCAGCGAGCGGTAGGCGGTGTGCTTGGGCGGGTCCTGGTGGATGAAGACGGAGTCCGGCATGACGGACTTGGCCTTGATGAACTCCAGGATGTCGCCGTGACGGGAGCTGAACAGGTCGCGGTCACGCAGCGTGGCTTCGATGTCGGCGAAGCGGGTGACGGCGTAGAAGTCGTGCTCCTCGTTGTAGTAAAGCGGCATCTCCTCGCGCAGCCGCTTGTAGGTGGGATACGGATCCTTGGCGAGGTCCGTGTTGTACGGGTCCCAGGAGATGGCTGCGCTCATTGTCTGATCCTTCGCTCGTGCATGGCGGTGCGTGGGTATGGCATGTCCCCTCCGAGGGCCGCCGCGCGAACGGCTACATGCTGGTTTTTAATGTACACGCATGTGCATTAGCGCGCAAAGGGCCAAACGCCGCCGATGCCCAGAATTGCTCCAGACGTATGAAAACTGAGGAATTTAAGTGGTTGCTGCCGGGGCACTCGCGCCTATGGGCCGGGCACAAAAAAGCGGTGCAGGCCGGGAGGCCTGCACCGCTTCGAGCCACGGGTTACCGGCTCAGGCGGCCTGCGACTTGCGCGTGGCCTTCTTCGGCTTGGCGGCCACGCCGGCGACCTTGGCGCTGAACTGCAGGATGCCGTCCTCGAGCTGCGAGTAGCGCAGCACCGGCACGTCGCGCACGTAGTCATGCACCACCTTCCAGGGACGCTTGCTGCCCTGGCGCGGCAGGTTGTCGGCGGCGCGCTGGATATAGCCGGAGCTCAGGCCGCCCATCACGGTCTCGTTCTCCACCGGGGTCTCGCCCTCGGCCTGCGGCACCACCGCGCCGTAGCCGTTCTTGTCCATGTGGTTGATGACGCGGCAGATGTATTCGCTGGCGATGTCGGCCTTCAGCGTCCACGAGGCGTTGGTGTAGCCGATGATGATGGCGGCATTGGGCACGCCTTCCACCAGCACGCCCTTGTACGTCATGTGCTCCTTGGGCTTGAAGCGTTCGCCGTCCACATCCACCTGCACGCCGCCCAGCAACTGCACGTTGAGGCCGGTGGCGGTGATGATGATGTCGGCCTGCAGCTCCTCGCCGCTCTTGAGCTTGATGCCCTTGGCGGTGAAGCTGTCGATCTGGTCGGTGACGATGGAGGCGCTGCCCTTCTTCAGAGCCTTGAACAGGTCGCCGTTGGGCACCACGCAGAGGCGCTCGTCCCAGGGGTTGTAGCTCGGCGTGAAGTGCTTCATGTCGACCTTGCCGCCGAGCTGCGCCTTGACCTGCGCCAGCAGCAGGCGCTTGACCGCCTTGGGGGCGCGGCGCGAGGCCTGGTACAGCATGCGCTGCAGGCCGACGTTGCGGGCGCGGGTGATGCGGTAGACCGCCATCTCCGGCAGGAAGCGGCGCAGCTTGGGCGACAACGGGTCGATGGCCGGCACCGTCATGATGTAGGTCGGCGAGCGCTGCAGCATGGTGACGTGCGCGGCCTTGCCGGCCATGGACGGCACCAGCGTGATCGCGGTGGCGCCGGAGCCGATCACCACCACGCGCTTGCCGGCGTAGTCGAGATTTTCCGGCCACTGCTGCGGATGGATGATGGGACCCTTGAAGTTCTTCTCGCCCGGGAATTCGGGGCGATAGGGCGTGTCGTAGTTGTAGTAGCCGGTGGCGCCGATCAGGAAGCTGCAGCTCAGCACCTGGACCTTGCCGCCCGGTTCGGTCTCGGCCGTCACCGTCCAGCGCTGCTCCTCGCTGGACCAGGAGGCCGCGGTGACCTTGGTGCCGAAGCGGATGTGCCGATCCACGCCGTACTGCTCGGCGGTCTGGCGCAGGTAGCCCTTGATGGAAGCGCCGTCGGCCAGCACCTTGGAGTCGGTCCAGGGGCGGAAGTTGAAGCCGAAGGTGAACATGTCGGAGTCCGAGCGGATGCCCGGGTAGCGGAACAGGTCCCAGGTGCCGCCGACGTTCTGGCGACGCTCGAGGATCGCGTAGGTCTTGCCGGGGGACTTGCGCTCGAGGTGGCAGGCCGCGCCGATCCCGGAGATGCCCGCGCCCAGGATCAGGACGTCGAAGTGTTCGGTTTGCATCTGCAGCTCCTCGTGACGTATTCGTTGTGAATGTGTACGACCGTCCACAAAAAGTAGACGAGTGTCCACATTCGTGTCAATATCCTTTCCGCCAGTGTCTGGTGGCGGAGTGACACAAGCAATTGATATGAAAGACGATATTGATAGCTCCCCGGAGCGGGTCAGCGTCATGGGACGGGGCTCGGGCGGCCGGCAGAAGCTGATCGACGCCGCCCTGGAGCTCGCCTCCACCACGCGCAGCCTGGCCTCGCTGGGCCTGCGCGAGGTCACCCGCTGCGCCGGCCTGGCACCCAACGCCTTCTACCGCCACTTTCGCGACTTCGACGACCTGGGCTTGGCCGCCGTGGACATGATGGGCGGCGAACTGCGCCGCGGGCTGCGCGAGCGTCGCCTGCGCCTGGCGCGCAGCCGCCAGGGATCGATCGTCTCCACCAAGGGCGCGGTCAACGATGCCGGCCGCCAGAACATCCGCGAGACGGTGGGCCTGGTGCTGGATTTCGTCACCGAACACCCGACGGCCTATGTGGTCGGCATCCGTGAGCTCAACGGCAGCTCGCCGAAGATGCGCGCCGCCGTACGCAAGCTGCTAGACGATTTTGCGCGCGACATGGCCGAGGACATCCAGCAGATGCTCGACGTGCCGATGACGGACGCGGTCTCCATGCAGGAGATCGCCCGCCAGGTGATCTACCAGATGACCTTCTTCTCGATGGATTACCTGGAGCAGCCGCAGCGCCGCGACGAGATCCGCGAGCAGGCCGAGCGTTTCATCCTGCGCATGTTCGTGGGCGAGATGGGGCTGCAGGCGATGGCAGCGCCCAAGAAGAAGGCCGCCGCGCGGAAGTAGGGCGTGCGAGGGCCACGGCCTGCGCTCGTGCAATCGAACCGGTGCTTCCACCGGTCGTGGCCGGCATAGAATCCTGCCACGTCATGAGCGCCATCATCCTTCTCAAGCTGGCCCTGGTCCCCGCGCTGATCGCCATGGTCACCCTGGCCGGGCGTCGCTGGGGCGCGAGCGTGGCGGGCTGGCTTTCGGCTTTTCCCGTGGTGTCGGCGCCGATCCTGTTCTTCGTGGCGCTGGAACAGGGGCCGCTGTTCGCCGCGCAGGCGGCTACGGCGACGCTGTCGGCGGTGGTCTGCATCCTGGCCTTCGGCCTGCCGTATGCCTGGGTGGCGACGCGCCATGCCTGGCCGCTGGCGGCGCTGGCGAGCTTCGCCAGCTACTTCGCATCGGTAGGCCTGATGACGCTGTGGGAGCCCAGTCTGCCCGCCGCGGCTGCCATGGCGGCCTGTGCGCTGCTGCTGGTGCCGCGGCTGTATCCGCCGGCACCGCCGCTGACGTCCGCCGCCGTCAGGCCGGTCTCACACGCCGATATCCCCCTGCGCATGGTCGCCGCCGCCGTGCTGGTGCTGCTGGTCACGCATTTCTCCGCGCGCCTGGGGCCGCAGCTCAGCGGGTTGTTCGCGATGTTTCCGGTGATGGCGGCGGTGCTGGCGATGTTCTCGCACCGTTACCAGGGTGCCGGCTTCGCCGTGCTGCTGCTGCGCGGCATGGTGCTGGGCTACTGGTCGTTTGCCGCCTTCTGCGGCGTGCTGGCGCTGACCCTGCCGCGTACCGGAACCCCCCTGGCCTTCGCGGCGGCGCTGGCGACCGCGGTCGGCACGCTGGGGCTGACGCGCTTGGTGGCGTTGCGCGCGCTGCCGCTACGGCGCCGCGCCTGATCAGGCCTTGCCGAAGCGGCTGGCCGAAGCCGCGATGGCGCGCGCCTTTTCCACCTCACGGTCGCGCGGCGGTGCAAGCGTCACCAGCGAGCGGATCAGCAGTGCCGCCGCCTCGTTGACCTGATCGAGCGCCAGTTCGAAGGCGGCTTCGTTGATCCTGGAGGGTTTGTTGAAGCCGCTGAGCTTGCGCACGAACTGCAGCGACGCGGCGCGAATTTCGTCATCCGTCGCCGGCGGTTCGAAGTTGAACAGCGTCTTGATGTTCCTGCACATGAATCCGTCTCCGCGGTCGGCGATCCTGTCTGCACTCTAGCGCGTGGCACGCCGACAGGCTGCACAAAGGGATCCTGCTCCAGTTGCGGGCATGGCGCTTGCCACCCCTCCCGCAGCGGCTTCATGTCGCCATGCCGTGGCACCCGCCGGGTGCCGCATCGCGCAATCACCCGTGGAGAACATCATGCAGAAAACCATCGAGAAGAGCATCGAAGTGGCCGCCCCGCTGCGCGCCGTCTACAACCAGTGGACCCAGTTCGAGGATTTTCCGCGCTTCATGGAAGGCGTGGAGGAAGTGCGCCAGGTCGACGATACCCATCTGCACTGGCGTGCCAAAGTCGCCGGCAAGGAACTGGAATGGGATGCCGAGATCGTCGAGCAGGTGCCGGACCAGGGTATCTCCTGGCGCAGCACCAGCGGCAAGGGCAACGCCGGCCGCGTGCGATTTGACAAGGTGGACGAGACGCACACGCGTATCTTGCTGACCATGGAGATCGAGCCGGAAACCGTGGTGGAGAAGGCGGGCGCCTTCGTCGGCGTGCCGGCCCACAGCGTGGCGGGTGATCTCAAGCGCTTCAAGGAGTTCATCGAGTCGCGCGGTGTGGAAACCGGTGCCTGGCGCGGTGAGGCGCACGCCGGGCGCGTGCAGCACTAGCCTGCTGCCGAGGGCCGCTCACCCATGCGGCGTCGCAGGGTGAGCGGCCTTTCTCAGGCGGGTGTGCTGTGGCCGTAAGGCCGGGTCATGGCTTCGAGCTTGTGGCCGTCGGGGTCGTCGAAATACACGCCGCGGCCGCCGAAGAGCCGGTAGATTTCGCCCGGCTGCGTCTTGCCCGGGTCGGCCCAGTAAGGGAGTTGCCGCTCGTGGATGCGCGCCAGGATGGCGTCGAACTCGTCCTCGCCCACCAGGTAGGCGTAGTGCTGCAGTTGCACCGGTCCTTCCATCTGGTAGAAGTCCACCGAAACCGCATTGTCCAGCTTCACCACCAGGAAGGGGCCGAAGGACACGGCCGGCGGCAGGCCAAGCATGCCGGTGAGGAAGTCCGCCGATTTCTGGCGATCGGTGCACCAGACGATGGTGTGGTTGAACTGGATGCTCACGATGGGGGCTCCGTTTCCACCAGCCCTAGTCTAGGCGTCTCGCGGTCAGGCTGCTTCCGCCAGCATCTCCACGAACGCCGCCGCGAAGCGGTGGCAGTCGCCCGGCCAGCGGGCGGAGAGATAACGGCCGTCGCGCACGATGAAACCGGGGCGGTGGTTCTGCGCGCTGTCGCGCACGGGGAACAGCGGGCCGGCGTCGAAGTCGGCGGGCTTGGCCAGCGCGGCCGTCACCTCGGCCTGCACGGTCTGCGGATAGGTGCGGTAGTAGCGGCCCAGCCAGGCGGCGGTCATGGCCCAGGCACCCAGTTCCAGGGTGGCGGGCAGGGCGGTGGTGCGGCGGCCGTGCAGCACGGAGCGGCCGGTGGCGGGGTCGATGCTGCGCGCCGGCAGCAGCACGCCGTGGCAGACGGCGGCCACATGCTTGCCGGCGGTGAAGAAGTGCGTGCAGATCGCCTGGGCGGTGGAGGATTCCAGCATCGAGCGCATGCCGGCGGCGTGGCCGCCGGGGATCAGCAGGGCGTCGAAGTCCGCGGGGTTCACGTCGGCATAGGCCAACGGCGCCTGGAAGTCCGGCGAGGCGGCCATCTGGCGATACAGGTCCAGGTCCGGGTTGCGCGTCATGAACACGCTGTTGAACAGGCCGAAACCGGTGTCGGTGAGGCGCAGGTCGGCATGCGCCGGCTGGCCGCTGGGGCTGGTGAAGCGGACCTGGTGCCCGGCCTGGGTCAGGGCATGCCAGCTGGTGGCGGCCTCGGTGGGATCGTAGTCGGAAGCGGGCAGCAGGCAGAGGACGTTCATGTGGGGTTCCGTTGCAGGGCGCCATTATGGGCCCGCTGCGGCGCTGCCGGATTGACCGGTGCCGCCGCCGGACTTTGACTTTTCACGCCACGCCGGAGAACGCGCCCATGGACGGGATGCTCGACGCATTGCAGTGGCCGGCCATGCTGGTGACCCTGCTGGCGGCCTGGCTGGTGGGCTCGCAGCAGAAGCGCAAGCGTGGCTGGGGGTTCTGGTGCTTCGTGCTGAGCAACCTGCTGTGGGTGATCTGGGGCTGGCACACGCAGGCTTGGGCGCTGATCGTGCTGCAGTTCGGGTTGTTCGGGCTGAACCTGCGCGGGGCGCGCAAGAACGACCCGGAGGCCGTTTCCTGAAGCGGCCTTCAGGGCCCTGCAAGCGGCTGCTGAGAACGGAAGGTCCGCGCGCCAAACCGTTCATATTTCGACAGGCTCAATGCGAACGGTTAAGAGGTCCGGCGACCCTTCAGCGCGGGACGTTGGCGTAATGCAGCAGCACGTCCGCATGGCAGGCTTGGCCGGGTTCGCACCAGCAGGCGAGGTCATGGCCGGCCAATTCCTGGACGCGGTCGATCAGGGCGGTGCCCTGCCTGTCCTTGAGCTCGCCGCGCGTGAGGGCCTGCTCGTACTTCGCCTTGGCCTCCTGCGGGCCCAACGCGCCATGCGCCTTGCCGCCCACCACCCAGGGGTTGCCCCAGATGGTCGGGCGCCCCACATAGATGGCGTTGGGCGGCTTGCGCCAGCCGGCGCTGCGCCGCATCTGGATGCGTTTCGGGTCCATGCCGTTTGGAGCGCCGGCGCGGCGCCGAGTTCCGGGGTGGTGGTTCCGGTGGCGCGATTCGCATAGCCTTTGCGCTTTCCCGACGTCACCGGAACTTTCATGATCGTTTTCATCACCGGCGCCAGCAGTGGTTTCGGCGCCGCCATTGCCCGCCGCCTGGCCGCCTCGGGCCATCGCCTGGTACTGGCAGCCCGCCGCATGGACCGCCTGCGCGAGCTGGCCGCCGAACTGCCGGTGCCCTCGCACCTGGTCGAGCTGGACGTGCGCGACAACGCTGCCGTGGAGGCTGCGGTGGCGGCGCTGCCGGCGGAGTTCGCGGAGGTGGACCTGCTGGTGAACAACGCCGGACTTGCACTGGGTCTGGCGCCGGCACAGCAGGCGAGCCTGGACGACTGGGAGCGCATGGTGGACACCAACATCAAGGGGCTGATGTACATGACGCGCGCGCTGCTGCCGGGCATGACGCAGCGCCGCCGCGGCCACGTGGTGAACATGGGGTCCATCGCCGGCGAGTGGCCGTACCCGGGCGGCAATGTCTACGGCGGCACCAAGGCCTTCGTGCGGCAGTTCTCGCTGAACCTGCGCGCCGACCTGCTCGGCACCGGCGTGCGCGTCACCGATATCGAACCGGGCCTGGCCGGTGGCACGGAGTTCTCCAACGTGCGCTTCCACGGCGACGATGCGCGCGCCGCGTCGGTCTATTCCGGCCTCACGCCGCTGTCGCCGGAGGACGTGGCCGAGACGGTGCACTGGGTCGCCTCGCTGCCGCCGCACGTCAACGTCAACACGCTGTCGCTGATGCCGGTGTGCCAGGCCTTCGGCCCGTTGGCGATCCACCGGGGCTGACGTGTCGCAGGTCCTGGAAATCCCGATCTTCCCGCTGGGCACGGTGCTGTTCCCGGGTGGGCGCCTGACGCTGCGCATCTTCGAGCAGCGCTACGTGGACATGACCAAGGCCTGTATCCGTGACGACAGCGTGTTCGGCGTCTGCCTGATCCGCGCCGGCTACGAGGTCGGCAAGCCGGCGGTGCCCTGCGAGCTGGGCTGCACCGCGCGCATCGCCGAGTGGGACGTGCCCAGTCCCGGGCTGTTCACGCTGGATGCGCGTGGTGAAACGCGCTTCCGTATCCTCAACCGCTGGGTCGAGCGCGATGGGCTGATGCGCGCGCGCGTGGAGCTGATCGAGCCGGAGCCGCCGCAGGCATTGCCGGAACGTTTCCGCTTGCTGGGGCAGCTACTGGGCAGCCTGATGGACGAGCTGGGTGCCGAGCACTTTCCCGACCCACGTCGTGAGGATGCCGGCTGGGTCGGCGCAAGGCTGGCGGAGCTGTTGCCGGTGACGCCGGAGCGCAAGCAGAGCCTGCTGGAGATGGACGATCCGCTGGCGTTGCTGGCCGCCATCGAGAAAGAGCTGAAGGAAGTGCATTAGGGCGGTTTCGATACAAGAACCGTCATGCGGGCGGAAGCCGGCATCCCGTCCAGGACGGGAGTAGCCCAGCGATGACTGGATACCGGCTTTCGCCGGTATGACGATCCGGGGTAAAACCAATGGCACGCACGAAGGCGAGCTCCGGCAAGGCTGGTTTTCGCCGATACTGCAGCCTCTTCGGGGAAGGAACGAAACGCCGATGCTGACCCTGGTTTTCATCATCGCCGGTGCCTTGCTGGGTGCGGCCCTGCTGCATTTCGACGCCGGCATCCTGATCGGCGCACTGTTCGGCTACCTGTTGGCGCGGCTGCGCGACCAGGGGCAGCGCATCGACGCGCTGCAGAAGCGCCTGGACGGGGCGAAGGCGCCAGTCGCCATTACTGCGCCGCCGTTACCGACCTCCGAAGTATCGCCGCCGCCCACGGAACAGGGGCCTGCTGCTGCGCCGCCGCTGACTCTGGACCTCGACGAAGCGCCGTCCTCATCCGCGCCCCCCGCCCCCGAGCCGCCCGCACCGCCGCCGCTGCCGCCCCGGCCCGTGCTGCCGCAGGGCCCGACCCTGGTGGATCGCGCGCTGGACTGGCTGCGCGGCGGCAATCCGCTGGCGCGGGTCGGCATCGTGATCCTGTTCCTCGGTGGCGCGTTCTTGGCGCGCTATGCGGCCGAGAACAGCCTGTTCCCGCTGGAACTGCGCCTGGCGGCGATCGCGGCCGGCGCGCTGGGGCTTCTGGTCACTGGCTGGCGGTTGCGTGAGCGCCGCGCGATGTATGCGCAGATCCTGCAGGGCGGCGGCATCGCCGGGTTGTACCTGACGATCTTCGCCGCGGCGCGGCTCTACCACCTGCTGCCGATGGGGGCGGCGCTGGGGCTGATGGTGGTGGCGCTGGCCGGCGCGGTGCTGGCGGTGGCACAGAACGCGCTGCCACTGGCGGTGATCGGCTTCAGCGGTGGCTTCCTGGCGCCGGTGCTGCTGTCCACCGGATCGGGCAACCATGTCGCGCTGTTCAGCTACTACACGGTGCTGAACCTCGGCGTGTTCACCGTGGCCTGGTTCCGCGCCTGGCGCGAGCTCAACCTGGTGGGCTTCGTCTTCACCTTCGGCATCACCGCGCTGTGGCGCGCCAGCGGCTACGGGCCGGAGGACCGGCTCAGCGCCGATGCCTTCCTGCTGCTGTTCTGGGCGCTGTACGTCGCGGTGTCGGTGCTGTTCGCGCTGCGCCAGCCGCCCAAGCTCAAGGGCTATGTCTCCGGCACGCTGGTGTTCGGCCTGCCGGTGATCGCCTCCGGCCTGCATGCCTCGCTGGTGCGCGATATCGACTTCGCCATGGCCTGGAGTGCGCTGGGCTTCGGCCTGGCCTACATCGTGCTGGCCTGGGCGCTGATCCGCAGCGGCCGCGATTCGCTGCGCCTGCTGGCGGAGGCTTTCGCCGCCATCGGCGTGATCTTCGCCAGCCTGGCGGTGCCGCTGGCTTTCGACGAGCGCGCCACCGCCTTGATGTGGGCGGTGGAGGGCGCCGGCCTGATGTGGCTGGGCCTGCGCCAGCAGCGCCCGCTGGCGCGGCTGTTCTCGCTGCTGCTGCAGTTTGCCGCCGGCCTGCGCTTCCTGGCCCATGCGGGTGACCTGCGTGGCGATCTGCTGTTGCTCAACGGCGCCTGGATGGCCACGGCAGCGCTGGCGGTATCGGGCCTGCTCAGTGCCTGGTGGCTGCAGCGCCATCGCGAGGCGCTGACGCGCCATGAGCAGGCGCTGCCGCTGCTGATGGCGCTGTGGGGCTGCGCCTGGTGGTTCGTCGGTGGGCTGGTGGAACTGGATCGCCATGCGCCGCAGGCCTGGGCGCTGGGCATGGCGCTGGGCTTCATCGGCCTCAGCCTGCTGGTGCTGGAGCGCCTGGGGCGTAGCGGCCTGTGGCCGCAGGCGCGCTGGATCGCGCTGCTCGGCATGCCGCTGGCGCTGCTGGTTTCGCTGCTGTTGTCGGGCGAAGCCCATCCGCTGGCCGAGGCGGGCTGGCTGGGTTGGCCGCTGCTGCTGGCGGTGTCCTGGCGCCTGCTGTGGCAGCTGGACCGGCAGCCGGACGCGACGCTGGACTTCGCACGCGCGGCGCTGCATGCCGCGCCGGCCTGGACGCTGGCGCTGGCCGGTGCCTGGGAACTGCATTGGCAGCTGAGTACGGTGCCCGGCGTCTGGCGCGAACTGCCCTGGGGCGTGGTGCCGCTACTGCTGCTGTGGCTCTGCGGCGCGCGGCAGCTGCGCCCGCAGTGGCCGCTGGCGCGGCATGCGGATACCTACCGGCTCGTCGTCGCCCTGCCGTTGGCCGCTGCGGTGGCGCTGTGGACCGTGGCGCTCAATCTCGGCAGCGACGGCGATCCCGGCTGGCTGCCGTACCTGCCGCTGCTGAATCCGCTGGACCTGGCGTTGGCGCTGGGCCTGGCTGCGCTGTCGCTGTGGGTGTTGTCGCTGGACGCGGCGCAGCGCGAGCGCCTGGGTTGGAGCCAGGCCTGGTGGCTGCCCTGGAGCCTGGTTGGCGGCCTGGGCTTCCTCACGCTCAGCGCGGCGCTGCTGCGCGCGCTGCATCACGCCTGGGGCACGCCACTGGATGCCGGCGGCATCATCGACTCCACGCTGGTGCAGGCCTCGCTGTCGGTGTTCTGGAGCCTGCTGGGAGTCGGCGCCATGCTGCTGGCGACACGCCGCGGCTGGCGCGGCCTGTGGATGATCGGCGCGGCGCTGATGGGCGTGGTCGTGGCCAAGCTGTTCCTGCTGGACCTGTCCGGCAGTGGCACGCTGGCGCGCATCGCGTCCTTCCTCTGTGTCGGCTTGTTGCTGTTGCTGACCGGCTATCTGTCGCCGCTGCCGCCTGCCGCGGCCGCAGCCAAAACCCAAACCGAGATCGACCCGGAGCCTTCCGCATGAAGAAGCTGCCGCTCTGTGTGCTGCTGCTGTGCCCGCTGGCGGCGCTCGCCGTGCAGCCTGCCGACTACGCCCGTGGCCTGACGCTGGAGGCCGACGGCCAGCCGCTGCAGGAGCTGGCGGTGCCGGACGAGGCCTATGCCGGCGTGCTGCGCGCCGATCTCGGCGACCTGCGGGTGTTCAACGCCGCCGGCGTGGCCGTGCCGCATGCGCTCTGCGCGTCCCCGGCGGGCGAGCCTCAACGCGAACTGCTGCCGTTGCAGCTGTTCACGCTGCAGGGCACGGCCGCGGCGAGCGAGGGTGGCCTGCGCATCGACGTGCGCACCGCCGATGGTGCCGGCGTGCAACTCAGCGGTGCGCCCGCGGCCGCCGGCGCGCCCAGCCAGTCCTACATCCTGGACCTGCGCAAGCTGCGCTACCCCGCGCAGGCCTTGCGGCTGGGCTGGCGCAGCGACGACGGCAGCTCGGAGTTGCCACTGCGCATCCTGGCCAGCGACGACCTGGATCGCTGGGAGACGCTGGTGACGCGCAGCACGCTGCTGCGCAGCCGCGACGGCGGCATGGAACGTGGCCGCGTGCCGCTGCCGGCCGGACGCCATGCCTATCTGCGCCTGGAGCGTGCCGGTAGCGGCGAGCCGCTGCAGATCCTGGGGGCCTGGGTGGAGACCGAGGCGGCGGCGCCGCTGCAGGGGCTGCTGCGCTTCGACACCCTGGCGCTGCCGGCCGAGAAGCCGGGCGTGCTGCGCTTCGACGCGCGCCGCCGGGCGCCGGTGGACCATGCCTGGGTGCCGCTGCCCGCCGCCAACATGTCCTTGCAGGTGCGCCTGGAGAGCCGCGCGGTGGCGCCCGGCGGCGATGACACGCACTGGCAGCCGCGCTGGAGCGGCGAGGTGAACTCTGTGACGCGTGCGGGTGCCGCGGCGGTGGCACTGCGCTTCCCGGTCACGTCGGACCGCTACTGGCGAATGGAGATCACCGGCGGCGCCGAGACCCTGGGCACTGCGCAGCCGCAACTGCAACTGGGCTACGTGCCGGCGCGGCTGCGCTTCCTGGCGCAGGGTGAGGGGCCGTTCACGCTGGCCTTCGGCAGTGCCCGGGCCGAGCCGGTGACGCCGGCCTGCGAGTCGCTGCTGTCCGACCAGGACGAGGCCGAGCGCCGCCGCCTGAGCGGTACCGCCACGGCGCTGCCGCCGGCGATCGTGCTGGGCGGCCCGGAGATGCTGGGGCCGGCGCCCAAGCCGACGCCGCTGCGCCTGGTGCTGCTGTGGGTGACGCTGGGAGCAGGCGCGTTGCTGCTCCTGGCGATGGCGCTGTCGCTGCTGCGGCGCCTGCGGGAGCCGCCGTCGGAGTAGTACTTTTGTCCGATTGCGGGATGCCGTGGCCAGGCGGGACAATTAGGCCATGATCCGCTTCGCGTCCCTGGGTTCCGGTTCCAAAGGCAACGCTACTCTCGTCGAGTACCGCGGCACGCGGATCATGGTGGACTGCGGTTTTTCCGTGAAGGACGCGGAGACGCGACTGCAGCGGCTCGGCATCGCGCCGGACTCGTTGGATGCGATCCTGGTCACCCATGAGCACAGCGACCACCTGGGCGGCGTGGCGCGCTACGCGCGCCGTCACGGTACGCCGGTGTGGGTCACGCACGGTACATTCAGGGCCTGGAACGACCCGAACGTGCCGGTGCTGCAGCGCTTCGGCCCGCAAGACAGCTTCCACATCGGCGAGATCGAGGTGCAGCCTTACTCCGTGCCGCACGATGCGCGCGAACCCTGCCAGTATGTCTTTGCCGTCGGCGGACAGCGCCTGGGCATGCTGTCCGACGCCGGGCACGTCACGCCCTACATGCACGCGATGCTGTCCGATTGCGACGCGCTGATGCTGGAGTGCAATCACGACACGCAGATGCTCGCGCGCGGGCCCTATCCGGAGGCGCTGAAGCGCCGTGTCGGCGGTGGCCTGGGGCACCTGTCCAACGTGCAGAGTGCCGCACTGCTGGCGTCGCTGGGCGTGGGGCGCCTGCAGCACCTGGTGCTGACGCACCTGTCCGAGACCAACAACTCGCCCGAGCTGGCCCGCGCCGCGGTGGTGGCGGCGCTGGAGCGCGACGAGAAATGGATCGTCTGCGCCGGGCAGGACGAGGGGCTGGACTGGCGGGAAGTGGCCTGACCCGGAGCATCCGGGAGCCGTTCGCATTGAGCTTGTCGAAATGTGAACGGTTCGGCTCGCGGACCGTTCAAGCTTCGACAAGCTCAGCCCGAACGGCCGATGGGGTTGGTGAACCCGGAAGGCATTGACCCGGTCTACCTCGCAGGCACCCAGGTCAAGGAGGACCGCCGATGCCACGCGCGCCGCTCACGCCGGAGCAACTCGCCGCCCGCGCTGCCGGGCTGCGCTATGTGGACGACCGCCAGCCAGGCATCCGCCGCCGGGTGTTCCGAGGTGGCTTTGCCTATGACGGGCCCGATGGTCGTCGCATCCGCGACGCGGCGACGTTGGCACGTATCCGCAGCCTGGCGGTGCCGCCGGCCTATACCGATGTCTGGATCTGCGCCGATGCCGCCGGCCATTTGCAGGCCTGCGGCCGTGACGCGCGGGGGCGCAAGCAGTACCGCTACCACCCGGACTGGCGCGCGGTGCGCGACGCCGACAAGTACGGCCGCCTGCTGCAGTTCGGGCAGGTGCTGCCGAAGCTGAGGCGGCGCATCGCTGCCGACCTGAAGCGCCCCGGTCTACCACGGGAGAAACTGCTGGCGACGGTGCTGAGGCTGATGGAGAAGACGCTGATCCGCGTGGGCAATGCCGAGTACGCGCGCAGCAACGGCTCCTATGGGCTGACCACGCTGCGCAACCGGCACGTCGACGTGAGCGGCTCGCGCATCCGCTTCGAATTCCGTGCCAAGAGCGGTGTTCGCCACGCCAGCTCCATCGAGGATCCGCGGCTGGCGCGCATCCTGCGCCGCTGCATGGAGCTGCCGGGGCAGGAACTGTTCCAGTACATCGACGAGGACGGTGAGCGCCGCGTGCTGGATTCGGCGGACGTCAACGACTACCTGCGCGAGATCGCCGGCAGCGAGTTCACCGCCAAGGACTACCGCACCTGGGCCGGCAGCGTGCTGGCGCTGCAGACCCTGCGCGCGGAGGACGGCACGCCGGCCAAGGCGCGGGTGGTGGACATGTTCCGGCAGGTGGCGCAGCGCCTGGGCAATACGCCCGCGGTGTGCCGCAAGTGTTATGTCCACCCGGTGGTGGTGAGCAGCTACCTGGACGGCACCATCCCGCTGCCGACGACCCTGCCGGGCCGGCGGCCGGTCGGCGAGGCGGCCCTGTTGGCGCTGCTGCGTCGGCGGCGGGCGCCGGCTTCGGCTTAGCGCAGCTGTTCCGGAGGAACATACGAAACCGTCATGCCGGCGAAAGCCGGTACCCCGTCCAGGGCGGAAGTGACTCATTGCGGGACTGGATACCGGCTTTCGCCGGTATGACGGTTGGGAGCTGACTTCAGGGAGCGAACCGGGGTTCAGGGTCGCCGCCTTCGTCGCCGGGCGGCAGCAGGGCGCTCAGGTCCTCCTGCAGCTGGTCCTGCAGTTCGCGCAGGTCGGAGCCGAGGTCCTGCAGGTCCAGGCCGGCGGCCTCCATCAACGGCCACAGGGCTTCTTCCTCCAGGTCCAGGTGTTCCAGGGCTTCGCCGGCCATTTCCTCCTCGGCGGACCGGCGCTCACCGGGAGTGAGGTCACCGGTTTCCAGGCGATCCACCTCCTCCTGCAGGCGCTCGTGACGGGCTTCGGCTTCGTCCAGGACCTGGTCGTCCAGGCCCTCGGCACGCAGGGCGGGGTAGAGCAGTTCCTGCTCCAGCTGGCTGTGGATCTTCAGCGCCAGGCAGGCTTTTTCCAGCAGTTGCCGGCGGCGTTCCTCGTCGCCGGCATCGGCGTGCCGGCTGAACAGTTGGCGCAGGCGGCGGTGGCTGTCCTGCAGGAAGGCGAGGGCGTCCGGGCGGGCGGATCTAGCCGGGCGGGATTTGCTGCGGGCCATGACGGTCTCCGTGTCGGTGCGGTGCCCGCCAGGAGGGCGGGGCGGCGCGTTCCATCGCGCAGGTTTGTGACTCGCCCCCGGCGGCCGGAGTTCCGGTTCGGAAAATCAGGAAATGGGGGGCCAAAAATGCGAAAATAGGGGTTGCCCGTACCCTCCCGCCCTGAACGGCGGTCTTGCCGAGCCCCTATGTCCCTGACTGTCCTCCCCGGTGCCGCGTCCCTGTCGGCCTTCCGCCTGGAACGCCTGCTGGCGACCCTGCGTCCCCATGCTCCCGGCCTGAGCGGCCTGAGCGCCGTTGACCTCTACCTGGTGGATGCCGACGACACCGTGGCCCACGCGGACCTGCGCCGCCTGCTGGGCGACGGCCCGGACAGCCTGCCGGCGGCCGACGGCCGGGTCTATGTGGTGCCGCGCGTCGGTACCACCTCGCCCTGGTCCAGCAAGGCCACGGACATCGCCAAGGTCTGCGGCCTGGCGGGTGTGCGCCGCGTGGAACTGGGCAGGGTCTACCTGCTGGAGGGCGTCGCCAGCCTGCCGGCCGAGGCCTTCGCTGCCCTGCACGACCCGATGATGGAGTCGGTGCTGCTGGACGAGGCGGCGCTGCCGCACGTGTTCGACGGCCAGCCGCGCCGCAGCCTGCGCACGGTGGACGTGCTCGGCGGCGGCAAGCCGGTGCTGGCCCAGGCCAACACCGACTGGGGCCTGGCGCTGTCGGAGCAGGAGATCGATTACCTCGCGGCCCACTACCAGCAGGCCGGCAAGAATCCGACCGACGCCGAGCTGATGATGTTCGCGCAGGTCAACAGCGAGCACTGCCGCCACAAGATCTTCAACGCCCAGTTCACGCTGGACGGCGAGACGCAGGAGCTGTCGCCGTTCCAGATGATCCGCCTGACCCACGCCGCCGCGCCGGAGGGCGTGCTGTCCGCCTACAAGGACAATGCCTCGGTGATTGCGGGCCCGACGGCGATGCGCTTCTTCCCCGAGGGCGATCGCGTCTGGCGCGAGCACGAGGAGCCGGTGCACATCCTGATGAAGGTGGAGACGCACAACCACCCCACGGGCATTTCCCCGCATCCGGGCGCCGCCACCGGCGCCGGCGGCGAGATTCGCGACGAGGCCGCCACCGGCCTCGGCGGCAAGCCCAAGGCGGGCCTCTGCGGATTCACCGTGGCCAACCTGAAGATTCCCGGCTTCGAGCAGCCCTGGGAGGCCGACCTGGGCCGCCCGCCGCGCATGGCCTCGGCCCTGCAGATCATGCTCGACGGTCCCATCGGCGCCGCCGCCTACAACAACGAGTTCGGCCGCCCGAATCTCGCCGGCTACTTCCGCACCTTCGAGATGCGCACGCCGGACCGCCGCAACCGCGGCTACCACAAGCCGATCATGATCGCCGGCGGCTACGGCAGCGTGCGCGACGGCCATGTCGAGAAGCGCGTGGTGGTCGAGGGCGCCAAGCTGGTGGTGCTCGGTGGCCCGGCGATGCTGATCGGCCTGGGCGGCGGTGCCGCCTCGTCGATGGCCACCGGCGCGTCCAGCGCCGCGCTGGACTTCGCCTCCGTGCAGCGCGCCAACCCCGAGCTGGAGCGCCGCTGCCAGGAAGTAGTGGATGCCTGCTGGGCGATGGGTGCCAACAATCCCATCCTGTCGATCCACGACGTGGGTGCGGGTGGCATCTCCAATGCGCTGCCGGAGCTGGTGCACGCCGACGACCGTGGCGGCCTGTTCCGCCTGCGCGACGTCAACTCCGCCGATCCCTCGCTGTCGCCGATGGAAATCTGGTGCAACGAGTCGCAGGAGCGCTACGTGCTGGCCATCGCGCCCGCGTCCGTCGCGCTGTTCGAGCAGTTCTGCAAACGCGAGCGCTGCCCGATGGCCGTAGTCGGCACCGCCACCGCCGAGCAGCAGCTGGTGGTGGAGGACGGCCTCGACGGCAACCGCCCGGTGGACATGCCGATGCCGGTGCTGCTGGGCAAGCCGCCACGCATGCAGCGCAGCAGCGAGCGCCAGAAGCCGGAGCTGGAGCCGCTGAAGATCAAGGGCCTGAACTGGGTGGAGGCCGCCGAGCGCGTGCTGCGCCTGCCGGCCGTGGCCAACAAGAATTTCCTCATCACCATCGGTGATCGCACCGTCGGCGGCCTGACCGTGCGCGACCAGATGGTCGGCCCCTGGCAGGTTCCGGTGGCCGACTGTGCCGTCACCGCCACCGGCTTCGAGGCGACCACGGGCGAGGCCATGAGCATGGGCGAGCGCCCGGTGCTGGCCCTGCTCGACGCGCCGGCCTCCGGTCGCATGGCCGTGGGCGAGGCGATCACCAACATCGCTGCCGCGCGCATCGCCAAGCTGCGTGACGTGCGCCTGTCCGCCAACTGGATGGCGGCCTGCGGCCAGGGTGACGAAGACGCGCGCCTCTACGACACCGTGCGTGCCGTAGGCGCCGAGCTGTGCCCGGAGCTGGGCCTGGCGATCCCGGTGGGCAAGGACTCGCTCTCGATGAAGAGTGTGTGGCAGCAGGACGGCGAGACCCGCACGCAGACGGCGCCGCTGTCGCTGATCGTCTCGGCCTTCGCGCCGGTGGCGGACGTGCGCCGCTCGCTGACGCCGCAGCTCAAGGCCGATGCCAACACCCGCCTGCTGCTGATCGACCTCGGCGAGGGCCGCAACCGCCTGGGTGGCTCGGCGCTGGCGCAGGTCTACGGTCAGATCGGCGACCGCGCGCCGGACCTGGACGACCCGCAGCTGCTGAAGACCGCCTTCGAGCTGGTGCAGACGCTCAACGGCGAGGGCCGCCTGCTGGCCTACCACGACCGCTCCGACGGCGGCCTGTTCGCCACGCTGGCCGAGATGGCCTTTGCCGGCCACTGCGGCATCGACGTGACGCTGGACAGCGTCGGCGACGATCCGGTGGCGGCGCTGTTCAGCGAGGAGCTGGGCATGGTGCTGCAGGTCTCGGCCAGTGACGCCATCGACGTTGCCGTGCGTGCCAAGGCTGCTGGCCTGCCGGTGCACGAGCTCGGCGCACCCACGGCCGACGACACGCTGCGACTCCGCTTTGAAGGCAAGGAACTGCTGGCGGAATCGCGCGAGCGCCTGCACAAGGTCTGGGCGGAAACCAGCTACCGCATGGCGGCGCTGCGTGACAACCCGGAATGCACGCGCGAGGAATTCGACAACGTCGGCGCCAAGGACGACCCGGGCCTGGGCATGAAGCTGAGCTTCAAGCCGGCCACGCCGGGCATCCAGCTCGGCCGCCGTCCGCGCGTGGCGATCCTGCGCGAGCAGGGCGTCAACGGCCACGCCGAAATGGCCTGGGCCTTCCACACCGCCGGTTTCGACTCGGTGGACGTGCACATGAGCGACATCCTCGAGGGCCGCACCAAGCTTGCGGACTTCGCCGGCCTGGTCGCCTGCGGTGGTTTCTCCTATGGCGACGTGCTGGGCGCGGGCCTGGGCTGGGCACGCACCATCCTGTTCAACGAGCGCGCACGCGCCGAGTTCGCCGGTTTCCTGGCCAACCCCGAGCGCTTCGCGCTGGGCGTCTGCAACGGCTGCCAGATGTTCGCCGGTCTGAAGGACATCGTGCCGGGCGCAGAAGCCTGGCCGGCGTTCCGCCGCAACCGCAGCGAGCAGTTCGAGGCCCGCTGGACGCAGGTGGAAATCCTGGAATCCAAGTCACTGTTCTTCGCCGGCATGGCGGGCTCGCGTCTGCCGATCGCGGTGGCGCATGGCGAGGGCCGCGCGGAGTTCTCCGCCGAGGGCCATCTGGCCGCGCTGCAGTCTGCCGGCCAGAACCCGATGCGCTACGTGGACAACCACGGCAAGGTGGCCACGCGCTATCCGCAGAACCCCAATGGTTCGCCGGCGGGCATCGCGTCGGTGTGCAACGCCGACGGCCGCGTGACGATCCTGATGCCGCATCCGGAACGCACCGTGGCCGGCACGGCGGGCTCGTACTGGCCGCAGCGTTTCGAGGGCCACACGCCGTGGCTGCAGATGTTCAGGAACGCGCGGAAGTTCTGTCGCTGAATACAGCCGGGCCCTCAGGCCCGGCTGTAACACTCAGGGTACCGGTAGCGGATTGGGAGACGCATCGGCTCCGGCGCTCTTGCCGCAGGCGGTGTTGCGGCTGAGCGAAGGCTCCAGGGCCAAGCCCACGCGCGCCTCGGGGGCTTCGCGGAACACGAGCAGCACACAGCGTTCGTTGCGCAGTTCGAAGTTCGCGTAGTACGAGCGCCCCTCTTCCGGCAGGAAGTTGATGGCAGCCTGGCAGCTGTGCGAGACGTTGTAGCCCTGTGAATAGAAGTGGCGCATGAGCGTCACCCGCTGGCCGGCCGGGACCGGGGCATAACCCTCCTCGCCAGGAGCCAGCGAGAACAGATCGCCCTCGGTGCAGAGCGTGACTTCGCCGGTCTGCGACAGATTGAGCTTGGCAGTCTTGCTGCCGGGAGCGGGCTGGAACGGAGGGTTGGAGGCGCAGCCCTGAAGCAGTAGGCTCGCACACAGCGCCGCAAGCAATTTCGTCTTCATGGCTGCTGCGCTCCCTTGACCTCGGCCTGGTACTGGGCCAGCACGTCGGCGGCAGAGAACGCGCCGGGAACGGCGGAACCCTCGAGAAGCATGTACACCTGACCCAGTGGCTTGCCGGTCACGGGCGAGACAAACGCCCGATCCAGCGGGCGGTCGAGGACCGCGGTGATCAGCGAGTCGAAGATGCGGAAGTGCGTCTTGCCCTGCTGCTGGGCCAGTTCCGCGCAGCGGTACAGCAGGTAGACGGCAACCTTGTCCTGCTTGATGTAGCCGTTGCCGCCGAAACCGACGATGGTGAGTTCACCTGGACCCTTGCTGTCCCAGAATCCCCCCGTCCAGCCGAGTAGCGGACTGCTTGCGCTGTGATAGCCGGTGGCACAGCCGGCCAGCAGCGAGACCGCCAGGACGGCGGCCATGATCCTGATTGACATGCATGATTCCGAAAAGACCGCTCCCCTAGCGGCAGGGCAATGCTGCCGCGCAGAGGGCTTGGCGTGCAACGTGAACGGCCTGTCAGGTTTTGGCTGCGGGGTCTATTCGTCGCTCGCCGAATCATCCAGCGCATACAGACGCCAGCGTCCCTCCACGCCCTTCAGCCGGTACTCGCCGCGCCGTCGGAAGCCGAAGTCCGAGCCGGCCAGCAGCGCGCGCAGGGTGCTCGACACCATGATGTCGCCGGGCGAGGCTTCGCCCATCACGCGGGCGCCGATGTGCACGGTCAGGCCGCGCACGCTGGGGCCCACCACTTCGCACTCGCCGGCGTGTACGCCGACGCGGATTTCCAGGTCCAGGGCGCGGGCTTCCTCGCGGATGGCGCGGGCGCAGAGCAGGCTGCGGCCGGGACTGTCGAAGGTGGCGAAGAAGCCGTCGCCGGCGTTGTCCACTTCGTGGCCGCGGAAGCGGTGCAGTTGCTTGCGTACCATGCGGTGGAAGCGGCTCAGCAGGTCGTGCCAGGCGGCGTCGCCGCGCTCGGTGGCCAGCACGGTGGAGCCGACCAGGTCCAGGAACAGCACGGTGACCAGCACGCGGTCGGCGTAGACGCGGGAGCGGCCGCCGGTGAGGAATTCCTCGACGATGCCCAGCACCTCGTCGCCGCGGTCGATGGCGAAGAAGGACTCGCTGCCGTCAATGGCCACGCGGCGGCTGCCGGCGATGCGCTCCTCCAGGTACTGCGCATGGGCAGTGGCGTCCATGTAGGGATACTCGCGCCGGTGCAGCAGCAGGGTGGGGCAGCGGATCGCGGGCAGGCGGTCGCGCAGGTCCATGTTGAGGAAGTGGCGCGTGTGCGCCTCCACCACGCGTGGGGTGGCGGCGGCGCGCTGCAGGCGAGCCACGCCGGCCAGGAAGTGGCTGTCGCCGGCGCGGGCGGGGATCAGCGTGGCCGCGAGGCTTTCGGTGGCCCAGTGCTTGCGCAGCATGCTGCAGTGCTGCTCGGCACGTTCCGGTGGCTCGCCCACCGGGTGGTCTGGTGCGCGCAGGTAGCGCGCGGTGGCGTTGCCCAGGATCAGTGCCGATACCCGCTTGGGATAGCGTGCGGCGAAGGCGATGGCGATGGCGCAGGCCTCGCGCTCGGCGAAGATCGCGGCCTTTTCGGAGCCGGCGGCATCCAGCACGGCCAGCAGGTCCTCGGCCCAGTCGTCGGCGCTGGGCAGGGCCTGGGGCGAGACCGGCGCGGAGGCGCCCATGCCGCGGCGGTCGAACAGGATCAGTCGGGCGAAATGGGTGATCTGCCGCCAGAAGCGCTCGACTTCCGGCAGGTCCCAGAGCAGGTCCACCTGGGTGGTGGTGCCGCCCAGGTGCACGAGGTCGAGCTCGCCCTCGCCCAGGGTCTGCCAGGCGATGTCGTTGCCGCCGCTGTCGGCGTAGAAGGTCTGGGGGGCGGCCACGGGCTCCTCGGCGGGTCTGCTGGCGGCCAGCATAGCGCCGGCTTCGCGGGCACGGGGAGAATTGGACTAATACCCGGTTCGGGGATCGTAAAGCCCGGCGTTTTCTGACAGATTCCGCGCCGTTCCAGTAACCGGCTCAACCCGATGCGTCGCTCGGTGTCGTCTTCATGCTTCCGTGGCCTCCTGCGCAGGGGTAGCGTGCTGCTCGCCGCCGGCCTGATGAGCGCCGCCCTGCCGGCCTGGGCGGGGGTGCCCCGTTGCGATGCCGCGACCTGCCCGCCGCTGCAGTTGCAGCTGGAGCAGGGTTTCGAGGTGTCGCGCCAGCGCCTGGAGCAGGGGCTGCCGGCGGCCGCCCCGGCCCCGGTGCGGCCGCAGCCGGCGAGCCAGCCGCTGCCGGAACCAGCGGCCACCGAGTCGCTGTCGCCCTGGTTGATCGGAGCGCTCGCCCTGGCGGCCGGCATGCTGTTGCAGGGGCTCGTGCAGACCCTATTGCGTCGTCGCCGCACGGCGGCGGCCGTAGCGGTGGAAACGGCCGTTGCCGAGGCGCCTAACCCGGTTCGCGCCCTGGGGCTGGAGGCGGATGTTGCGGAGGTTACGCCGGCGGTGATGCTCATCACCGAGCCGCCTATTGCTGAAGCACAGCCGGGCCCGGTGGAGGAGGAGCCTCAGGCGACCCCGGCGCGGTTCGAGCTGGAGCCGCTGGACATCGAGACCCCTGAGCCCGCCGCTGCAGTCGCCGAAGCGCAGCCTGCGGACCTTGCTGGCGAGGCCCTGCCGGAGCCGGAGATCATGGAGCTCGCGCCGGCGGCCCTGGCCGAGCCGGACGCTTTGGAGCGACCCGACCCAGCATCGCCGAGCCTGGTGGAAGAGCCGCAGGCGGCCCCGGTGTGTTTCGAGCTGGAGCCCCTGGACGCGGAGACGCCGGCTCCGCCCGCTGAAACGGCCGAACCTCAGATTGCTGCGACGCCGGATGGCGAGACCCTGCCGGAAGCGGAGGTGGCGGAGGTCATGCCGGTGGCCCTGGCCGAGCCGGCAAGCCTGGAACTGACCGGAGAAGCATGGGTTACCGCCGAGGATCCGATGGGCTTGGCGCTGGAGCCGCAGGTCCTGGCTGCGATCCGCGAGGAACTGCCTTCGTCGGCCGAACCGGTGCTGTTCGAGCTGGAGCCCCTGGACGCCGAGAAGCCGGCCCCGGCTGCTGGGGTTGTCGACACGGTTCCTGGCGAGGTGCAGCCGGAACTGGAGATCGTGGAGCTTGAATCCGTTCCTTCGCCCGAAGCGGATGTTCCGGAGCCGCTCGCGTTTGCGCTGGAGCCCCAGTTCCGGGCCGTGGGCAGCGATGCCATGCCGCCGTCCGAGGCTCTGGCAGATGCGCTGGACGACGTAATCGCCGCGGTTGCGCAGGAAATCACCGCGCTCGATTTCCCGGAGGATGCAGCGCCGGCAGAGGCCGTCGCCGACCCTGTTGGCTTACCGGAGCCGTCGCCCGCGGCGGCTGCCGACACTCATCGCCTGGAAACGGTTGCGCTGCTGCGGCGGCTGTCGGCCCAGCGCGCGCGGGGCCTGCATCCGGAAGAGCGGCTGGCGTCGGTGTTCCGTCGCATTTCCAGCGGAAGGACGGACGCCGCGGATCGGTCCCTGCGCGAGCTGGAGGCCTTCTGCAGTGAAGGCGACGAAGCCTTCCCGCCCGAGTTGATGACCACCCGCCAGCACATCGTCCGGGGCCGGGGTCATGAGTTGGGCTTGCGGATCGATGCGCTGCGCACGCGTGCGCAGGACGAGGCCTCCGGGCGCCGCTTGGCTGTTGCGGATGCATTCCTGCGGCGCAGCCGCTTCGACGCCGTCACCGACGTGCTCGACGAACTGGAAGCCGATCTCGGCAGGGAAATCGAAATCCTATGAACGCCTGGAGCGATGGAGTCGTGGAGCTGGCGCCGGCCGAGATGGAGGCACTGGTGCTGCTGCATCTGCAGCGCCTGTACCCCCTGAACCGCCTGGGCGGCGAAGCCTTGGCGCGCCTGCTGCCGGCGATGCATGTCGAACGCTATCGCGCTGGTACGGTGCTGTATCGCGCCGGCAGCCGTCCGGCGGATGTCTTCTACGTTCTCGAGGGTGCGGTCTGCCTCTACGACAGCAGCCACTCCCTGCCGCAGCTGCGGATCAACGGGAGCAGCCAGGAAGAGGCGATGCCGCTGCCCCTGGCGACGCCGGCCGAGGAACGCGCGATGGTGGACGAGGATGCGCTGGTCCTGCACATCGAGCGTGTGCTGCTCGACCGGGCGATGGTGCGCGATCCGCGCAACAATCCGGCTGCCGCCGCGCCCGTCGTTGTGTCTCCGGCCGCGCCTGTCGCGGGTCTGCCGCCGCAGCGGCAGCGCGCCCATCGCGTGCTGATCGTGGAGCACGACGAGCGCGCCGCCCGCGCCTGCCGTGCCCTGGTCCGGGAACTGGGCCTGCGCCACGACTGGGTGCGCAGTGCCGAGGAGGCGGTCGAGGTGCTGCGACTGGAGCACTACGGCGCCGTGCTGCTGGATATCGACCTGCCGGCCGGCGACTACTTCGACGTGGTCAAGGAAATCCGGGTGCAGCAGGGCGAGGTCGCCCGGCCGCATGTTATCGCCACGACACAGGCCGCCGTTGCAGGCGCCGACGAGATTCCGGCGCCGGGGATCGACGAACTCGTCTCCCGGCCCATGGCCGCAGAAGCGCTGCAGCTGGCGCTGGGCCGAGCAGGCCTGCCGTTGCGGGTGGCGGAGCTAGGCCTCTTCTAGGTCGCTTTAGCGACCATCCCCACGCGGCGCATTCGCCGCCGGGCCGCAGGGCCCTGGGCGGAGGGGCAAGGGCGGGGCGGGAGGCGCGTGCTAGGCTCGGGAGATTCCCATTTCCGGCCTGTCCGCCATGTCCAAGCCCAGCCTGCTTCGCACTGCCGTCGATCGCGTCCGGCTCCTGCCCAAGCCCCTGTTCAGCCGCGCGGTGACGCGCATGTTCAACTTCCAGGTGCGCTTTGCCGGTACCGCCGGCGTGAAGTTCGAGGAACTCTCGGAGTCGCGCTCGGTCCTGGTACTGGAGAATCGAAAGAAGGTGCAGAACCACATCGGCGGCGTGCATGCGGCGGCGATGGCGCTGTTGGCGGAAACGGCGACTGGTTCAGTATTCGGCATGAACGTGCCCTCCAGTCATTTACTAGTGATCAAGAGCATGAACATCCGCTATGTTCGGCGGGCCCAGGGTGATCTGCGCGCCGTGGCCACGCTCAGTGCCGAGCAGCGCCTGCGCATCCTCAGCGAGCCCAAGGGCGACCTGCTGGTGCCGGTCACGGTCACCGACGAGAGCGGCGAGCAGCCGATCGAGTGCGAGATGATCTGGGCCTGGACGCCGAAGAAGAAGTAGGCGGCATGCTGCCGCCGGCACGCACAAAACAGAACGATTAGAGAGACGAGGAGCCAAGATGAGCGATCACGACAACCGCGTGCGCCTGCGCGACATCGCCAAGGGTGTGGTCAGCACCCTGCCGGACTTCATGACGGTGAACAAGGGCCTGCTGCAGCTGATTTCGCTGCGGCCCCAATGGCGCGGCTCGATCGGCTCCATCATCGAGAAGCATGCACGCAACAACGGCGAGCGCGTGGCGCTGGCCTTCGAGGATCGCCGCTGGACCTATGCGGAGTTCAACGCCTGGGCCAACCAGGTGGCGGCCCTGCTGCGCAGCAAGGGCGTGGGCCCCGGTGATGCGGTGGCCGTGCTGATGGAAAACCGCGCCGAGGTGCTGGCCTGCGTCGCCGGCATCGTCAAGCTGGGCGCCATCGCCGGCATGCTCAATCACCAGCAGCGTGGTGAGGTGCTGGAGCACAGCATCCGCCTGGCCAAGGCCAAGGTGATCATCGTCGGCGAGGAATGCGTCGGCGCGCTGGAGAGCACTACCTGCGAACCGGGCCGCGACAGCGAGCGCCTGTATCTCTGGGAAGGCGAGGGCAAGGCGCCGCGCGGCTACACCGCGATGCGGCCGCTGGTGCGCGACATGCCGGAAGACAATGCGCCGGAGACGGCGCAGATCATCCAGAAGCAGCCGGCCTTCTACATCTTCACCTCCGGCACCACCGGCCTGCCCAAGGCCTCGGTGATGTCGCACTACCGCTGGCTCAGCGGTATGGCCGGCGTCGGCCAGGGCTCGCTGCGCCTGAAGCCCGAGGACATTTTCTACTGCTGCCTGCCGCTGTACCACAACAACGCACTCACGGTGAGCTGGGGCGCGGCGCTGGGCAGCGGCGCGACGCTGGCACTGAGCCGCAAGTTCAGCGCCTCGCGCTTCTGGGACGAGATCCGCGACTACAACGCCACGGCGTTCTGCTACATCGGCGAGCTGTGCCGCTACCTGCTGAACCGCCCGGCCACCAGTAACGACCGCAATCACCGCGTGCGCGTGTCGATTGGCAACGGCCTGCGTCCGGAAATCTGGGACGAGTTCCAGAGCCGCTTCGGCATCGAGCGCATCTGCGAGTTTTATGGTGCCAGCGAGGGCAACCTGGCGTTCATCAACGGTTTTGGCCTGACCAAGACCGCGGGCTTCTGCCCGATGACCTTCGCCATCGTGGAGTTCGACGCCGACACCGAGCAGCCGGTGCGTGACGCCAAGGGTCATATGAAGAAAGTGGCCTCGGGTGGCATCGGCCTGCTGATCAGCGAGGTCACCGAGCGCCGTCCCTTCGAGGGCTACACCGACCCCAAGGCCAGCGAGGCCAAGCTGTTCCGCGATGTCTTCAAGAAGGGCGACTGCTGGTTCAACACCGGCGACCTGGTCCGTGACCAAGGCTACAAGCACATCGCCTTCGTGGACCGCGTGGGCGACACCTTCCGCTGGAAGGGCGAGAACGTGGCCACCACCGAGGTGGAAGGCGCCCTCAACCGCCATCCCGCCGTGGAGCAGGCGGTGGTCTATGGCGTGCAGCTGGCGGGTTGCGACGGTCGTGCCGGCATGGCGGCGCTGACCTGGAAGGGCGGCAAGCTCGACGGGCCAGGCCTGGCGAAGCATCTCTGCGATACGCTGCCGGCCTACGCCGTGCCGCTGTTCCTGCGCCTGCGCGAGGAGCAGGAGGTCACCGGCACCTTCAAGTACCGCAAGGTGGACCTGAAGAAGCAGGGCTTCGATCCGGCGGGCTCGAGTGAGCCGCTGTACGTGCTTTGTGACCGAAATCGCGGCTACGAGCCGCTGACGCTGGAGTTGTTCCAGCGGATCGGGAGTGGGGAGTTGCGGCTGTAGGGGTTCCGCGTCTAACGGTAAGCTCCACCCCCGTCATGCCGGCGAAAGCCGGCATCCAGTCCTGGCCGGAGCGACCATAGCGGTGACTGGATACCGGCCTTCGCCGGTATGACAACAGGAGGAGTTCGCGATGTATTACGCCCTGGCATTCGTGGTCGGTGTCCTGCTGCCGCTGCAGACGGCGATCAACAGCAACCTGCGCGCGCAACTCGGCGACAGCGTGGTGCTGGCGACGATGATCTCCTTTGCTGTCGGCGCGCTGACGATGGGCCTGCTGGCGTTGGCCAGCAGCGAGCGCGGCGCGTTGCAGGCGCTGCCTCAATTGCAGTGGTGGCACTTCACCGGTGGCTTGCTGGGCGCGGTGATCGTCGCCGGCAGCATCCTGCTGGCGCCGCGCATCGGGCTGGCCGGCATGACGGCGCTGGTGGTCGGTGGGCAGCTCTGTGCTTCGCTGCTGTTCGACCGGCAGGGCTTCCTCGGCTTGGCGGAACGGGCGCTGACGATGCCGCGCGTGGCGGGCGCGGTGCTCGTGCTGGCGGGGATACTGCTGGTGAACTATGGGGATCGGTTGCGCGCCTGATTGGCGGATGGAGGTGGCTCGCCCTAGATGGCTCGCTGAACACGCCGGCCCCTCACCTCGGCAACTGCTCCATGCGTTGCCCTACCTCGGGCATCCATGCCCTCGCCAACCCTCTCCCCGCAAGCGGGGAGAGGGAGTGAGCATGGGGGATCTATAGCCGGTTCGCGTTTTCCAGCAGGATCGCCGCACCCAGGCCGCCACCCGCGCAGCTCGACACCACGGCATAGCGCTTCTTCTCCTGCTGCAGGCGGCGCGCGGCGGTGGTCAGCAGGCGCACGCCGGTGGCGGCGAAGGGGTTGCCCAGGGCCAGGGAGCCGCCCCAGGTGTTGAGCTTGTCTTCCGGGATCGCGCCGAAGGCCTGTGACAGGCCGTGGTATTCCCGGGCGAATTCAGCGGAGGCCAGGCAGGCCTGGTTGGCGAGGATCTGCGAGGCGAAGGCTTCGTGCAGCTCCCAGACGTCGATGTCGTCCATGCCCAGGCCGTTGCGCTGCAGCAGCTTGGGGATGGCCATGGCGGGGCCCAGCAGCATCTCGCTGAACAGGTCGTCCACGCCGGCCAGTACGTAGTCGCGCACCACGGCCTGCGGCTCCAGCTTGAGGCGCCGCGCGGCGCCGAGGCTGGACAGCAGCAGGGCGCCGGCGCCGTCGGTCAGGCGCGAGGCATTGCCGGCGGTGACGATGCCGCTTTCGCGGTCGAATACCGGCTTGAGGCGGGCGAGCTTGTCGGCATTGGTGTCGGCGCGCATGGAGTCGTCGCGTGTCACCGGCTCGTCGCGGCCCTGCACCTGCACCGGCACGATGTCCTCGGCGTAGCGCCCTTGCTCCCAGGCCTGCACGGCGAGGGCGTGGCTGCGGGCGGCGTAGCGGTCGCTGTCCTGCCGTGCCACGCCGAACTTCTTCACCATGGCCTCGGTGCAGGCACCCATGGTCATCTTGGTGGTGAAGTCGCTGGCCGAGGGCATTTCCGGCAGCAGGTCGCGCGGGCGCAAGGTACCGAGAACGCGCAGCGCGTTCTTTGCGGACGGGTCCTGGTTGAGCTTCATCAGGCCGCGGCGCAGGGCCTGGCGGGCACGCAGCGGCGGATCGGAGAAGGTTTCCGTGCCGCCGGCGATGGCGAGCTCCGCGCGGCCCAGCGCGATCATGTCGCAGACCGTGCCCACGGCGACGTTGGGCGACAGGCCCGCCATCGACAGGGTGAAGGCCGGGATGGTGCTGGGCAGGCCGGCGCCGAGCATGCACTCGCGCGCGACGTTGGTGGTTTCCACCTCGTGCACCACGGTGCCCATGGCCACCACGTCGACGCGCGCGGCGTCGATGCCGGTCTTCTCCACCAGCCCGGCGATGGCGCGTGCGCCCAGTTCGTAGCTCATCAGCCGGGCGTAGGCGCCGGCGGTTTCCATGAAGGGCGTGCGCGCGCCGCGCAGGATCACCGGCAGGCGGTCGTGGGTCTCGGAAGCAGTGCTCATGGCGGGGGAGTCAGGAAAGGAGGTGGGGGACTTTAGCCGGTAAAGCTGCCGGCGAGGTGGGTGGAGCCGTCGCGGCCCTGCAGGCGGAAGGCGCGGCGGCCTTCCGTGTCCGGCGTGGCCAGCTGCACCTGCAGGCCGTCGCGGGGAAGCGGCAGCGGGCGGATGAAGCGCAGGTCGATGTCGGCGATCTCCTGCTCCGCGTCGGCCAGCTTTTCCCAGGTGCGCGCCACCATGCCGAAGCCATGGAGGATGCAGCCGCGGAACTTGGAGCGCCGCGCCAGCGGCCAGAAGGTGTGGATGGGATTGAAGTCGCCGGTCAGCAGGCCGAACTTGAGGCCGTCATCGGCGCCGACGGACCACTCGCCGACGGTCTCGTACTCCGGCTCCACCCGCGCCGCGGGCTTGGCCTTGGCGGCGCCGCGCTTGGGGATGGTGGCGTAGCTGTCCACGATCACCGCGTCCGGCTGCTGCGACCAGCCGGCGACGATGCGTGTGTGGATACGCACGCGCTGCTCGTCTTCCGAGACGTCTTCCAGATGCCCGCGCAGCAGCAGGTCCTCGCCCCGTGGCAGCGGCGCCTTCAGTTGCAGGCGCAGGCCCTGGTTGAGGATCTCGGTGACGTTGTAGGGCGCCTGGCCGCCGACGCGCGCCAGCATGGAGAAGGCCCAGTGGCTGCAGAAATGCGGCGGCAGGCTGTCGCGGTAGCGTGCCGGCGGGGCGCCCGACCAGGCGGCGTAGTGGTCCACCAGGCGCTGCGAGGGCGCGGCGAAGCGCGCGGTGAGCACGCGCGGGGTTTCCGGCAGGCGGCTGGGCCGCGTCAGCGGGCTCATGGAGCGCAGCGCGACGCCGAAGGAGGTCAGCAGCGTGGGAATCTGCTCGCGGGCGAGGGACAGCGGTACATCGTTGCTCATGTTCAATCCTTTGCGGTCAGGCCCAGACCACCGGCCGGCGCTGGACATACCAGCCGTCCAGCCGCGGTCCGTAGACGTCTTCGATGATGTTGCGCTTGATCTTGAGGGTCGGGGTCAGGAAGCCATTGTCGATGTTCCACTCTTCCGCAACCACCGTGACGAAGTCCAGTTGCTCGTGGTCGTCCAGGCTGGCATTGACCGCTTCCAGCTGCCGGGCCAGCTCGCGCCCCATCTGCTCACGCCACTGCGGATCGGCACTGCGCTGGCGTGCCTCGGGCGAGAGCATCAGCAGGGCGCAGGGCTGGCCCTGGTAGGCGCCGCCGGTGACGCAGCAGGCCTCCACGTCGGCGAACTCGGTGAGGCGGTTCTCGATCGGCGCGGGTGCCACGAACTTGCCCTTGGCGGTCTTGAACAGTTCCTTCAGGCGCCCGGTGATGCGCAGGCGGCCCTGCTCGTCGATGGCGCCCTTGTCGCCGGTGCGGATATAGCCGTCGTCGGTAAACAGCTCCCGGGTCTTGGCCTCGTCCAGGTAGTAGCCCAGGGTGTTGCCAGGGCTGCGCACCAGCACTTCGCCTTCGCGCGAGAGACGGCACTCCACGTCCTGCATCACCTGGCCGACGTAGCCGACGCGTACCTGCCCAGGACGGCACATGTGGGTCAGGCCGAAGAACTCGGTCATGCCGTAACCCTCCAGCAACTCCAGGCCCAAGGCGCGATACCAGTTCATGGTGCCTTCGGGCAGCGGCGCCGCGCCGCTGCCGGCCATGCGCACGGAGTCCAGGCCGAGCTGGCCCAGGATCCGGCGGCGCAGCACGCGTCCCAGCACCGGAACGCGCAGCAGGCGGCGCAGCCGCTGCTCGGGCAGCTTGCTGCTGACACCCTGCTGGAACTTCACCCACAGCCGCGGCACGGAGATGAAGATGGTCGGGCGCGCGCGGCGCAGGTCGGTGAGGAAGGTCTCCAACGACTCGCCGAAGAACAGCGGCATGCCGGTGCGGATCGCCGGCATCTGCACCGCGGAGCGTTCGGCGGCATGCGACAGCGGCAGGTAGGACAGCATGCGGTCGTCGGCGGTGATGCCGTTGCTGCGCGCGGCCATGTCGCCCATCCAGCCCAGCGTGGCGAAGCTGTGCATCACGCCCTTGGGGCTGCCGGTGGTACCGGAGGTGTACATGATGGTGGCCAGTTCATCGGCCGGGCGCACCGGGGTGCCTTCCAGCGGTGCGGTACGGGCAACGATGTCGTCCCAGCTCGGGAAATCGTTGGGCGGTGAGTAGGGAAAGGAGAGGCGCTGCACGCCCTCGGGGATGCCGCGCAGCATCGTCTCCCAGGCGTCGAGCTTGCCGGCGAAGACCGCGCGGCTGCCGCTGTGCTCCAGCACCTGGCGTACGGATTCGGCGGTCAGCGTGGGATACAGCGGCACGGAGACGTAGCCCGCCATCCAGATGGCGAAGTCCGCCATGATCCAGTGCGCGCAGTTCTTGGACATGATGGCGATGCGCGAGCCGGGCTCGTAGCCCTGCGCCTGCAGCCAGGCAGCGATGCGGCGTGCCTCGCCGACCGCCCGGGCCCAGGTGTATTCGTGCACGCGGCCGCCCACCGGCTGGGTCAGGAAGACCTGCTGCGCGCGGTGCTGTTCCCAGCGCCAGATGCATTGCAGCGGCAGGCAGTGATCGGTGGGCAGGGCATATTCGGCGGGGACGGTGGAAATGGCGCTTCTCCTGCGGCAGTGGCGGGCCGCGGCCCAGCCCGGCAATCTAGGCCAGGCCTGGGGCAAAATCTGTCAAGGCTTTGACAGAATCCTCATTACCTCCGCGTGCCAGCACCATGACCCCGACCGATACCCCGGCCCTGCTGCCCAGCTACTGGTTCCGCGACATGCCCGCGGACCTGGCGGCGCGGCTGGAGGCGCTGGCCTCGCCGCGGCTGCTGAAGCCCTCGGAGTATCTCTACCGGGTTGGCGAACCTGCCGAAGGGTTCTACCGGGTGCTGCGTGGCCGCCTGCGGCTGGGCGCCACGCTCGGTGCCCGCGAGTACACCATCGCCCACGTCGGCCCCGGCGACTGGCTGGGCGAGGTGCCGCTGCTCGACGGCCAGCCGCACGGTTCCGACGCCCAGGCCGTGGGCGAGGCCGAGGTGCGGGTGGTGCCGCGGCGCTTGCTGGAGGCGCTGCTGGAGCAGGAGCCGGCGCTGTACCGGCACTTCGCCCGGCGACTGGCCATCGCCATGCGCCTGTCGGTGGCCTACTACGGTGATCTGGCCACGCTGCCGCTGCCGGCGCGGTTGGCCAAGCGCCTGCTGGAGCTGGCTGCGCAATACGGTGAGGCGGAGGGGCAGGGTGTGCGAATCGACCTGCGCCTGCCGCAGCAGTTGCTGGCCGACATGCTGGTGACCTCGCGTCAGAGCCTCAGCAAGGAGCTCAAGGCCTGGGAAAGCCGCGGCTGGATCGCGATGAAGTACAACACCATGATCCTGCGGCAGCCCGACGCCCTGCGCGCGCTGCTGCGCCAGCAGGAGCTGCACGCGGGTTGAGCGCGCGCGCGTAGCCGGAATGACCCATCGCCGTGGGAGGTTCGCCGGTCGCGTTGTAGGACGGCGTTGATGCTGCACTGCAATAGAACGGCAGATTGACTATCGCGCCATGGCGGGAGCACCCGCAGGCCAAGGTCAGGCGCACGCGCGCACTGCACTCTAGCGGCTCATCATCGACCCGCTGCGACCCATGAAAGTCGGAATCCAGATCAAGCGCGGCCTCAACGTGCCCGCGCCCTACGAGCAACTGCTGCCCCTGCTGAAAGACGTGGAGGGCACCATCCGCCGCTTCCCGCGCCTGCGCAAGTTGACCAAGCTGCGCAAGAAGAACAGCTACCTGTGGGAGATGAAGTCGATCGGCTCGCGCATCGTCAACATCTCGCACGAGGTGAGCTATGCCGCGCAGTACGACATCGACACCGAAAAAGGCGAGATCCGCTGGACCGCGATCCCCAAGCACGGCAACGCCACGCTGGAAGGCCGCTTCCGCCTGAAGGATCTCGGCGGCCAGACGCGCCTGATCGTGGAGATGCAGGGCGAGCTGCGCGACGTGCCGGTACCGCTGATGTATCGCCTGGTGGCGCCGCCCTTCATCCAGGGCCGCTTCATCTACCTGGTGGACAACTTCCTGCAGCGCACCGGCGAGGCCATCGTCGGACGTCCGCTGCCGGCCACCGACCGCGTCTGACATTCCTTCCCCACGAAGACTAGAAAACATGAGCGCAACCCAGAACCTGATGGGCTTCGGGCTGAAGATCCTCAACCGCCTCGGCGGTTCGGCGATGCTGGATGACCCCAAGACCCGCAAGGCCGCCACCGCCGTGATCCGCGGTGCGACCTCCACCGGCTTCCGCCTGATCGGCACCGTCAGCCGCCAGTTCAAGAGCGCGCCGCGCCCGAACAAGGCGCTGCGCCCCGGCGCCGCCGGTGGTGACCTGTTCGACCTGACGCCCAGCGACGAGCAGCAGATGATCCGTGACACCGTCGCGGGCTTTGCCGCTGAGCAGCTGCGCCCGGGTGCGCAGGCGGCTGACACGGCCTGTGCAACGCCGAAGGACCTGCTGGCCGCCGCGGCGGAGCTGGGCATCGGCTCCATGCAGGTGCCCGAATCGCTGGGCGGTGCCGCCGGCAACGAGCGCTCGGTGGTGACCAACGCGCTGATCGCCGAGGCCCTGGCCCATGGCGACCTCGGCATGGCCGTGGCCTGCCTCGCGCCGGTGGGTGTGGCCGTGGCCCTGGCGGAGTGGGGCACGGCGCAGCAGCAGGCCACCTACCTGCCGGCCTTCACCGACGAGAAGGCGCCGGTCTCGGCCATCGCCGTGCTGGAGCCGCGTCCGCTGTTCGATCCCTTCAAGCTGTCCACGGCGGCCAAGCGCACCGACGCCGGCGGCTACGTGCTGAGTGGCGAGAAGTCGCTGGTGCCGATGGCGGCCAGCGCCGAGCTGTTCCTGGTGGCGGCCAGCACTACGCATGGTCCGGCGCTGTTCATCGTGGAGTCCGGCAGCAAGGGCATCAGCATCACCGCCGAGCCGGCCATGGGCCTGCGCGCCGCGTCCACCGCGCGCGTGCGCTTCGACAACGTGCAGATCAGCGCCACGGCGCTGCTGGGCGGCGGCGAGGGCGACTTCTCCTACGAGAACTTCATCGCTCGCAGCCGCCTGGCCTGGTGCGCGTTGTCGGTGGGTACCGCGCAGGCGGCGCTGGATTACCTGGTGCCCTACTGCAACGAGCGCGTGGCTTTCGGCGAGCCGATCAGCCATCGCCAGGCCGTAGCCTTCAACATCTCCAACATCGCCATCGAGGCCGAGGGCATGCGCCTGCTGACCTGGCGCGCCGCTGCGCTGGCCGCTGCCGGCAAGCCCTTCGTGCAGCAGGCGGCGCTGGCGCGCCGTATGTGTGCCGACAAGGGCGCGGTGATCGGCGCCGACGCCGTGCAGTTGCTGGGCGGCCACGGCTTCGTCAAGGAGCATCCGGTGGAGCGCTGGTACCGCGACCTGCGCGCGGTCGGGATCATGGAAGGCGGTTTGCTCCTCTGACGCCACCAGGAACAAGACAATGATCAATCTCGAGAATCCCAAGAAGTTCCGCGGCCTGGTGTCCCAGGCTCAGCAGGTGGCCCGTGAAATCTTCCGGCCCAACTCGCGCAAGTACGACCTGGCCGAGCACGAGTACCCCAGGGAGCTGGATATCCTCGGTGCGCTGCTCGACGGCATGAACGCCAGCGGTGCCGGCGAGGGTGCCGGCGCGGCCGGAGTGCGTCGCGACGCCGTGCAGGACCAGGGCAACCGCAACAGCAGCAACATGTCCACCGCGCTGGGCACCATGGAGCTGTGCTGGGGTGACGTCGGCTTCCTGCTGACCATGCCGCGCCAGGGCCTGGGCAACTCCGCCATCGCCTCGGTAGCCAACGACGAGCAGCTCAAGCGCTTCGCCGGCCGCTGGGCCGCCATGGCCATCACCGAGCCGCACTGCGGCTCCGACTCCGCCGCCATCCGCACCACGGCGACCAAGGATGGCGACCACTACGTCCTCAACGGCGACAAGATCTTCGTCACCAGCGGCGAACGCGCCGACCTGGTGGTGGTCTGGGCCACCCTGGACAAGAACGCCGGCCGTGCCGCGGTGAAGTCCTTCGTGGTGGAGAAGGGCACGCCGGGCCTGGAGCTGGTGCGTCTGGAACACAAGCTGGGCATCCGCGCTTCCGACACGGTGCAGTTCGCGCTGCGCGACTGCCGCGTGCACCAGGACAACCTGCTGGGCGACCCCGAGATCAATGTCGAGAAGGGTTTTGCCGGGGTCATGCAGACCTTCGACAACACCCGCCCCCTGGTGGCGGCCATGGCCGTCGGCCTGGCCCGCGCCTGCCTCGAAGAGACGAGGAAAATCCTCGAAACGGCCGGTATCGTCACCGACTACAACAGGCCGGCGTCTGTGCAGACCGCCGCCGCGGCGCAGTTCATGGCGATGGAGGCCGATTACGAGGCCGCCCGCCTGCTGACGCTGCAGGCAGCGTGGATGGCGGACAACCGCAAGCCGAATTCCCTGCAGGCTTCCATGGCGAAAGCCAAGGCCGGCAGGAGCTGCGTGGATATCGCGCTCAAGTGCGTGGAGCTCTGCGGCAGCCAGGGATACGGCGAGGGTGAGCTGCTGGAGAAGTGGGCGCGCGACTCGAAGATCCTCGACATCTTCGAAGGCACGCAGCAGATCCAGTTACTGATCATCGCGCGGCGCCTGTTGGGCAAGACATCGGCGGAGCTGAAGTAAGCGGCTCTGCCATCGATGCACTGGGAGGCTCTCCTCGTCGAGTCCTCCTCTTACTGGGCGGAACGGGTTGACCGTTCCGCCTTTTTTTATGTCGATGAAGTGAGTACTAATCGGCTGTGCGGCGCATCTTTTGTGTCGTAGTATCTGAGATGACACAAAGCCCATTAACGGGGGCAGCATGGCATCGAACAAAAGTAAGCGGTTCGGCGTGGATACCCGATCCGTCGCAATCTCGGATGTTGCTTTGCATCATCCGGACTCAATTGAGGCCAAAGGGGCGGCTTCAATTGTCTCTGCTGCGATCGCAGGTGATGAATCATTACAAATGATCGTGCTTGCCGCCGATATTCGGCGTTCTACGTTTCTCATGAAAGAAGCTGTTAGTTTTCCCCGCTATGCTTCGACTATCGGTGCTTTTGTGGATGCAGCAGCAAGCTCGGTGAGAAAGCAAGACGGTTGGTTTGATAAATTCACCGGCGACGGATTTCTCGCATATTGGTTGATTGACGACAATGATTGGGGGCCTGCGCTAGGGCATGTGTGGACCGTCACCCATAACTTGCTCCTGACATTTCAAGATCAGGTCGTGCCTGATTTGCGTGCGAATTCGCGAAATTTTCCGTCAGGAGTTGGGCTATCGGTGGGTATAGATGGTGGCGATGCTCACTTTGCTCGTATCGGCAAAAGTATTACCGTCGTTGGCCCTCCAGTTGTAGGGGCCGTTCGAATGGTTACTTGTGCGGCACCTTGGGAAACCGTTGCTAACGTCTACCTCGGTGAAATGCTTTACAAGACGCGCGGAGCTTTGCTGCAAGATCAGCAAATCGAAGTGGCGAGAGAGTTTCGTGAGTCGAAAGAGTATGACGCTCAAGAGGTATACCCACTTCGCTTTAAGCGCATGATCGGCCTTCATGCGGATGGTTCTGAGTGGAAGAAGTAACAAAGGCTAATGACACCAAGGCGACTAGTCGCGAAATCTAGTCGGGCCATTGAAATGACAGTTTGTGGATATGTATGCCTAGCCTCTGTCCCGCGCGCTCTGCGCATGCGCCTGCAGACCTTCCGCATCCGCAATCCGACCGGCGATCTTCGCCAGCGGCTTGGCTCCTTCCGGCGTGCAGTCAATCAGGCTGCTGCGCTTCTGGAACTCGTAGACGCCTAGCGGATTGCTGAAGCGCGCGGCACGCGAGGTGGGCAGCACGTGATTGGGGCCGGCGCAGTAGTCACCGAAGGACTCCGGCGCGTGGCGGCCCAGGAACACGGCGCCGGCGTGGCGGATCTGCTTGAGCAGTTCGCGCGGCTCGGCCACCGACAGTTCCAGGTGCTCGGGGGCGATGCGATTGGATACGGCCGCGGCCTCGGCCAGGTCGCGCACGGCAATCAGCGCGCCGCGCTCGCGGATCGAGGTACGCACGATCTTTTCGCGCGGCAGTTCCTTCACGCGCTCTTCCATGGCCTGGGCCACGCGGTCGAGGTAGGCGTGGTCCGGCGAGATCAGGATGGCTTCGGAGTCCTCGCCGTGCTCGGCCTGCGAGAACAGGTCCATCGCCACCCAGCGCGGGTCGGTGAGTCCGTCGCCGATCACCACGATCTCGGAGGGGCCGGCGATGGAGTCGATGCCCACCTGGCCGAAGACGATGCGCTTGGCGGCGGCGACGTAGGCATTGCCGGGGCCGACGATCTTGTCCACCGCGGGGATGGTCGCGGTGCCGTAGGCCAGTGCGGCCACGGCCTGGGCGCCACCGACGGTGAACACGCGGTCCACGCCAGCCAGGTGCGCGGCGCCCAGCACGGCGTCGTTCAGCTCGCCGCCCGGTGCGGGCACCACCATGATGATCTCGCCGACGCCGGCAACCTTGGCCGGGATGGCGTTCATCAGCACGGACGACGGGTAGGCAGCCTTGCCGCCCGGCACGTAGAGGCCGGCGCGGTCCAGCGGCGTCACCATCTGGCCCATGCGGTTGCCGTGGGCGTCGGTGTACTCGAAGGGCGCGATGCGCTGGTGCTCGGCGTAGGCGCGGATGCGCGCGGCGGCCTCTTCCAGTGCGGCACGCAGGTCGGCGGGCAGGGCTTCCCAGCCCTGGCGCAGGCGATCCTTGCTCACTTCCAGTTCCGCGATGCTGGCGGCGCTGCGGCGGTCGAACTGGTTGGTCAGCTCCAGCACGGCGGCGTCGCCACGTGTACGCACATCGGCCACGATCTTCTCGACCGCGGACAGCACGGCGCCGTCCTGCTCCGGCGCGCGGTCCAGCAACTGGCCCAGCGCGGCGTCGAAGCCGGCGTCGCGCGTGTCGAGGCGGTGGATCTGCATCACGACTTCGACACCGCTTCGATGCGGCGCAGCAGGTCCTGGATGGCGGCGTGCTTCATCTTCATGGCGGCCTTGTTGACCACGATGCGCGAGCTGACCTGGCAGATGATCTCGGTTTCTTCCATGCCGTTGGCCTTCAGCGTCTTGCCGGTGGCGACCAGGTCCACGATCACGTCGGACAGGCCCACCAGCGGCGCCAGCTCCATGGAGCCGTAGAGCTTGATGATCTCCACCTGCTCGCCCTTGGCGGCGAAGTGGCGGCGTGCGATCTCGGGGTACTTGGTGGCCACGCGCAGGCGGCGCGGGCCGTTGCCGGGCTGCGCGCCGACGCGGGCGGCCACGCTCAGGCGGCAGCGCGCGATGTTCAGGTCCAGCGGCTCGTAGAGCGCGTCGCTGCCGTTCTCCATCAGCACGTCCTTGCCGGTGATACCCATGTCGGCAGCACCGTATTCGACGTAGGTCGGCACGTCGGTGGGACGGATGATCAGGAAGGAGACGTTCTTGTCGCGCGAGGGCACGCGCAGCAGGCGGTCGATGTCGCCGGCCGGCTCCAGGCCGAGCTTGGCCAGCAGCGGCAGCGATTCTTCCAGGATGCGGCCCTTGGAAAGGGCAATGGTGATTTGAGTCATGTCACTTGATGCGTGTGATGCGTCCGCCCAGCTGGGCGAGCTTGTCCTCGATGCGCTCGTAGCCGCGGTCGAGATGATAGATGCGGTCGACCATGGACTGGCCTTGTGCGGCCAGTGCAGCCACCACCAGTGCCGCCGAGGCGCGCAGGTCGGTCGCCATGACCGGGGCACCGGTCAGGATTTCCTTGCCGGTGATGATCGCGGTGTGACCTTCAAGATTGATGCTGGCGCCCATGCGCTGCAGCTCGGCCGCATGCTGGAAGCGGTTCTCGAAGATCGACTCCGTGATCACGCCGGTGCCTTCCGCCAGGCAGTTCAGCGCCATGAACTGCGCCTGCATGTCGGTGGGGAAGCCCGGATGCGGGTGAGTGATGATGGTGACCGCGCGCGGGCGCTTGCCCTGCATGTCCACCTCGATGAAGTCCTCGCCGGTGCGCACGTAGGCGCCGGCCTGCTGCAGCTTCACCAGTACGGCGTCGAGCAGGTTGGGATCGGTATTGGTCACGCGCACGTGGCCGCGCGTCATCGCCGCGCCCGCCAGGAAGGTACCGGTCTCGATACGGTCCGGCAGGATGGTGTGCTCCGCCGGCTGCAGTTCCTTCACGCCCTGGATCACGATCGTGGTCGTGCCGGCGCCCTTGATCTTGGCGCCCATGGCGATCAGGCAGCGCGCCAGGTCCACCACCTCGGGCTCGCGAGCGGCGTTTTCCAGAACGGTCTCGCCGTCGGCCAGAACGGCCGCCATCATCAGGTTTTCGGTGCCGGTGACGGTCACCGTGTCGAACACGATGCGGGCGCCCTTCAGCTTGGCGGCCTTGGCATGGATGAAGCCGCCTTCCACGCGGATCTCCGCGCCCATGGCTTCCAGGCCCATCAGGTGCAGGTTCACCGGACGCGCGCCGATGGCACAGCCGCCGGGCAGGGAGACCTGGGCCTCGCCGCGGCGCGCCACCAGCGGGCCGAGCACGAGGATCGACGCGCGCATGGTCTTGACCAGCTCGTAGGGCGCGATGTGCGTGGTGATGGGCCGCGCGTTGACGGTGACGCTGTTGGCGCCCTCCGGCGTGACCTCCACTCCCATCTGCTTGAGCAGCTTGTAGGTGGTCTTGATGTCCTGCAGCGCCGGCACGTTGTGCAGCGTCAGCGGCTCGTCGCTGAGCAGCGCCGCGCAGAGGATCGGCAGCGCGGCGTTCTTGGCGCCGGAGGCGCTGACCTCGCCCTTGAGGCAGGCGCCGCCTTCGATCAGCAGCTTGTCCATCAGGCGGCCCTCGTCTTGAGCTGCAGCGCGTGGATCTCGCGGCCCATGCGCTCGCCCAGCGTGGCGTAGACCATGCGGTGTTGTGCCAGCGGCAGCTTGCCGGCGAAGGCGGCGCAGATCACGTCGGCCTCGAAGTGGGTGCCGTCCTCGCCCCGCACGGTTACCTGGGCGCCGGGCAGGCCGGCTTCGATCAGCGCTTGGATTGTTTCTTTGGTCATCATGGGGCGGTCACTTCTTGAGCTTGTAGCCGGTCTTCAGCATCCACATGCACACGGTGGACGCGACCAGCAGGAATCCGAGGCTCCACATCAGGCTCTGCAGCAGCGGCACGTCGGCCTGCCCGAAGAAGCCATAGCGGAAGCCGTCGATCATGTAGAAAAAGGGGTTCAGGTGTGAGGCCTGGTACCAGAAGGCCGGCAGCGCATGCACCGAGTAGAACACGCCGGACAGGAAGCTCAGCGGCGTGATGAAGAAGTTGGTGAACGCAGCGATGTGGTCGAACTTCTGCGAGACGATGCCGGCGATCAGGCCCAGCACCGCCAGGCTGGCAGAGGACACCAGGAACATCGCCAGCAAGGCCAGCGGCTGGTTGATGGGTAGCTGCACGAAGGGGATCGTCACCAGCAGCATCGCCGAGGCCACCAGCGTGGTGCGCACCAGCGCCGCGGTGACGTAGGCGCCGAACCACTCCCAGGGGCCCAGCGGCGCCATCTGCAGGAACACCAGGTTGCCCATCACCTTGGACTGGATCAGCGACGACGAGGTGTTGGCGAAGGCGTTCTGGATCACGGTCATCATGATCAGGCCGGGCAGCAGGAACTCGGTGTAGCTCACGCCCGGGTACACCGAGGCACGGCCCTGCATGGCCTGCGCGAACACCAGCAGGTAGAGCAGGGCGGTGATCACCGGCGCGGTGACGGTCTGGCCGAGCACCGACCAGAAGCGCATCACTTCCTTCTTCAGGAGTGTCTGGAAGCCGATCTGGTCGGGGCTCATGCGTCGTCTCCGCCGGTCAGCTCCACGAAGATATCCTCCAGGTCCGGGTCGCGCGTGTGCACGTCCTCGATCACCACGCCGGCCGCACGCAGGGTTTCCAGCACCGAGGCGATGGGGTGCCTGGCCGTCTCCAGCTTCAGTTCCACCGCGCCGTTGGGCTCGCCCGACACCAGGGCGCGCAGGCTCTCCGGCAGCACCGAGCCAGCGGCCAGCTTCAGACGCAGGAAGCGGAAGGGGTGGCGCGCCAGCAGTTGCTGCGTGGTCTCGATCACCTGCACCTCACCGTGGTCCAGGATGGCGATGCGCTCGCACAGCTCCTGTGCCTCTTCCAGGTAGTGGGTGGTCAGCACCACGGTGGTGCCCTTGCGGTGCAGGTCGGTCATGAAGGCCCAGAGCGTGCGGCGCAGCTCCACGTCCACGCCCGCGGTGGGCTCGTCCAGGATCACCACCGGCGGCTTGTGCACCAGGGCCTGGGCCACCAGCACGCGGCGCTTCATGCCGCCGGACAGGGTGCGCATGGGCGAGTCGGCCTTGTCGGCCAGGTCCAGGCGTTCCAGCATCTCGTCGATCCAGGGCCAGGACTCCTTGCCGCAGCCGTAGTAGCCGGCCTGGATGCGCAGCATGTCGCGCACCTTGAAGAAGGGATCGAAGACCAGCTCCTGCGGCACCACGCCAAGCTTGCGGCGGGCGGCGCGGAAGTCCTTGACCGTGTCGTGGCCCATCACCGAGATCGAGCCGGAATCTGCGCCGACCAGGCCGGCGATGATGCTGATCAGGGTGGACTTGCCGGCACCGTTGGGGCCGAGCAGGCCAAAGAATTCCCCTTGGCGGATCGAGAAGTCGATTCCGCGCAGGGCCTGGAGCTTGCCGTAGGACTTGCGGACGCCGGCGATGGCGACCGCGGGCAGGGGAGAGGAGGGCATAGACGCTCATTATACTGCCCACCCTTCCTTCCGGGACTCATGACGCTCCATGCCGACGCTGACCGTCGACCAGCTGCACTGCCTCCGGGACAGCCCGGAATGGACCCCGGACGAGGTCTACCTGCTGCTGGCCGTGACCGGCGGGGCCGGGCGCTGCCGCCTGCGGGCCTTCACCCTGGCCGGCGAGGACTGGGAGGGCCTGCTGCCGGGGGAGCGCCGCGCCGACCGCCTGGAGGTGGATCCGGACTGGGCGCCCGACAGCCTGGTGCTGGCGGCCCTGTTGGAGCGGGACGGTGAACAGGACTTCGGCCCCGGCCACCGCCTGGATCACCTGCTGGACTCCCTGGAGGACGTGCGCCGCCTGTTCACCAGCCTGCAGGACCAGCCCCGGGTCTACCTGGCGGCTCAACTGCTGTCCGAGATGGACCAGGCCATCGCCCGGGTGGCCGGCGACGACCTGCCGCTGGGGCCGGCCCAACTGATCGAGCCCGCCCCGGGCGAGCCCCTGGACATCACCTTTGCCGCCGACGGCGGCCACTACCGCCTGAGATTCAGCCTGCGATGAAGACCGCCATCCTTTGGTTCCGACGCGACCTGCGCCTGGCCGACAACCCGGCCCTGCACCTGGCCCTGCGCGAGGCCGAGCGCCTGGTGCCGGTCTATATCTGGGCGCCGGACGAGGAGGGGGCCTGGGCGCCCGGCGGCGCCTCCCGCTGGTGGCTGCACCACAGCCTGGCCGACCTGGCCGGGGAGCTGGAAAAGCGCGGCTGCCCCCTGGTGATCCGCAGCGGCGACAGCCTGGCCGAGCTGCGCAAGCTGGCACGGGAGACCGGCGCCACCGGGGTGTACTGGAACCGCCTCTACGAGCCGGCCGTCATCGCCCGCGACAGCCGCATCAAGGAGGCCCTGCGCGGCGACGGCCTGGACGCGGAAAGCGCCAACGCCGCCCTGCTGCTCGAGCCCTGGCAGATGCGAACCGGCAGCGGTGGCCCTTACCGGGTCTTCACCCCCTACTGGAAGGCGGCCCAGGCCCTGTTGCCGGTTGGCCGCCTGGAGCCGGTGCCCTCCGCGCTCAAGCCGTCCAGCCCGCGCCCGACCAGCCTGGCGCTGGAATCCCTGGAACTGCTGCCGCGCATCCCCTGGGACGCCGGCTTCGGTGAGCGCTGGCAGCCCGGCGCCGGCGGTGCCCGCAAGCGCCTGGAGCGCTTTGCCGAGGATGCCGTGCTGGACTACTCCGCCCGGCGCGACCAGCCGGCGCAGGACGCCACGTCCAGCCTGTCGCCGCACCTGCACTTCGGTGACATCGGCCCGCGCCAGGTGTTGCTGCGCATGCAGCGCGCCCTGGCCGAGGACCGCAGCAGCGGGCGTATCGCCACCACCGAGCATTTCCTGCGCGAGATCGGCTGGCGCGAGTTTGCCCACCACCTGCTGTTCCACTACCCGCAGACACCCACCGAGCCGCTGTACGACAAGTTCGCCCCATTCCCCTGGCGCAAGCCCAAGGACTACGCCGCGGACCTCGCCGCCTGGCAGCGCGGGCGCACCGGCGTGGCCATCGTGGACGCCGGCATGCGCGAGCTGTGGGTGACGGGCGTCATGCACAACCGCGTGCGCATGATCGTGGCGTCGTTCCTGACCAAGAACCTGCTGATCCCCTGGCAGGAAGGCGCGCGCTGGTTCTGGGACACGCTGGTGGACGCGGACCTGCCCAACAACACCCTGGGCTGGCAGTGGACCGCCGGCTGCGGCGCCGATGCAGCGCCCTATTTCCGCGTGTTCAACCCGGTGCTGCAGTCGCAGAAGTTCGATCCGCAGGGCGAGTACCTGCGCCGCTGGGTACCGGAACTGGCGGCGCTGCCGGTGGATCGGCTGCACGTGCCGGGCGCGCACCTGCCGGCGATCGTGGATTTGGCGGAGTCGCGGCAGCGGGCGCTGGACGCCTATGCCAAGGTGAAGAGCGCATGAGGGACGAGCGGCAGAGGGTGGCCGGCTCGATCCTGCGCCTGCGGTGCCAGGCTTGTGGCGCTGCATTCCCGCACTTCCAGTTCTCCGATGAGCGCGAGACCGAAACCGGCGGCCTGTTCTCCGCCAGTAGCGGCAAGGCGGATGAGGTCTTCATTGGTGAGGCGACGGCGGACGAGTGGAAGGACTTCGACCGGGCGGGGGCCACGCTGGCGGAGCGTCGGCTGGCCTTGGAACAGGGGCGGGACGACCTGCGGGTGATCCGCCTGCTGCGGATCGAGTCGGCGCTGACAACGGGGCAGGGCATGAGCCTGGCCGATTTCAGGAAGAGCTATCGGCCGCCGGTGATGATGTATTCCTGTGCGTGTTGTGAGGCGGGCGAGAGTCGCGTCGCGGGCGAGTGTTCTTTGGAAGAGTTCAGGAATGCGGGTGGGCGCTTGGATCTTTCGAGCGGCTTGGCGTTGCAGTAGCTCATGCTGGTGGGCACGCTGCGCTTTCCCGCCCTACGCGAGCTCACCCTTCGATGCCAGGTGAGCTGCGAACCCCAACGGAGCAATCTTCAGAGTCCGGAATGTTGGGGTGCGCTACGCTTACCCCAACCTACGTGACTTCTGGTGGTCCACCCTACGGATGTTACGAATCGTAGGGCGGGAAAGCGCAGCGCATCCCGCCGCATGCTCTACGTTTTTTACAGAACCCATGGCCTTGAAAGAACCTCTGCACATTTCCCCATTGACGGGTGTCGGCGCGATCAATTTCGGTATGGCGAGGCATGAAGTGCATCGTCTCTATGGGAACCCCACCGCGTCTTTCAGTCGGGTGCCGACGAGTGTTCCCTGTGACGAATTTCGGCCTGAGGGATTTTTCGTTTACTACATGACGGACGACACCGTCGAAGCAGTCGAATTCTTTGCGCCGGCAGTGGTGCTTCTAGGCGGACACTCAATACTGGAAGAGCCGCTGGAGAGTTCGCGTTACCTTCTATCGGAGCTTGATGCCAATCTTACGATAGATGCAGATGAGGTGATCTCGAACATGCTCGGAATCGCAATCTTTTCTCCAGGGAGCAACGACGACCCAATGCGAATTCCAGTATCGGTGCTCGTGTGCAAAAAGGAGTACTTCAGCCAGCCCTAGAAAGTGTATGGCGAACGGAGAACAGCCTAAGCACCGCCGTTTTCCCGATACTGCCCCGGCGGCAAGCCGGTCCAGCGCTTGAACGCGCGCTGGAAGGAGCTTTGCTCCGAGAAGCCCAGCAGGAAGGCGATCTCCGGCAGGTTCAGTCGCGGATCGGCGATGTACTTCAGCGCCTGGCGCCGCCGCACGTCATCGACCAGGTCCTTGTAGCTGGTGCCGGCCTGGGACAGGCGCCGTTGCAGCGTGCGCGCTTGCACCTTGAGTTGTGCGGCGACCACCTCGATTTCGGGTACGCCGTCGGCGAGTTGCCTGGCGATGGTCTCGCGGATTTCCTGGGTCAGTTCCGCTTCGCCCTGCACCTGTTGCGCCAGCAGCATCTCGGCGTGGCGGTCCATCAGGGCGCGCATCTCGGGGTTCTTGTCGCGCAGCGGCAGTTTCAGCAGGCCGGGTTCGAAGGCGACGGCGGTATAGGCCTGGCCGAAGCGCAGCGGGCAGCGGAACAGGCGCTGGTGCTCCGATACATCCGCCGGGGCGGGGTGCTCGAACTGTACCTCCACCGGATCGCGTCCCGGCGTGCCGAGGATCCAGCGCGCGAAGGCCACCCAGCTCGCGACGTGCTCCTCGCCCACGTGCCGCGAGGCACGCGCCATGGCCGAGTGCCAGCGCAGCTCGCAGCGATCGCCGGTCTGGACCAGCTCGGAGCGGCCGGACTTGCCCACCAGGTCCTGGTAGCGCAGCTGGCGCAGCAGCGACTCGCCCAGGGTTTCGCAGCTCATCATCACGTAGCCCAGCACGCCGTACTTGCCGGGGCGCACCACTTCGCCCACGTGCAAGCCCAGCTGGGCATCGCCGCTGAGGCGCTCGGCCTCCGCCCATAGTCGTGCATAGGTCGTGGCGGGAAGCGTGCGCGCCGGCTGGTCCAGCGCGGCTTCGTCCAGGCCGGCCAGTGCCAGCAGTGGCGCTACGTCGAGCTGGCGCTGGCGCAGGTGGTCGATCAGGCCGCGGGCGTAGGCGACGAACACCCATTGCGGCTCGGCCGGCGGGCTGTCGTCTGCGGACAATGCGCGGGTGCTTGCGGTCAATACATCTCCCCTGTTTGGCGGCACCATGGCGTCATGGAAAACCTGGTGCTCTATGCCATCCCCGCCTTCCTCGCGCTGGTCGCGATCGAGGCGGCGTGGCTGATCCGTCGCGGGCAAGCCTACGACGGGCCGGACGCCTTTGCCAGTCTTGCCATGGGCGTGGGCAACGTCTTCATCAGCCTGGCCTGCAAGCTGGGCTGGGTGGCGGTGTACGTGCTGCTGTACGAGCACCGGATCTGGGAGATCGACATGAGCCGGCCCTGGGCCTGGCCGGTGCTGATCCTCGCGCACGACTTCTGCTTCTACTGGTACCACCGCTTCAGCCATCGCGTGCGCGCCGGCTGGGCGGCGCACGTCAACCATCACTCCAGCCAGGCCTTCAACCTGACCACGGCGCTGCGCCAGTCCTGGACCACGCCGCTGTACTCCTACGGCTTCTTCATGCCGCTGGCGCTGGCCGGCTTCACCCCGGCGCAGGTCATCACGGCCGGCGCCATCAGCCTGATCTACCAGTTCTGGATCCACACCGAGACCATCGGCCGGCTGGGGCCGCTGGAGTGGGTCCTCAACACGCCCTCGCATCATCGCGTGCACCACGGCGCCAATCCGCAGTACATCGACCGCAACTACGGCGGCATCTTCATCATCTGGGATCGCCTGTTCGGCAGCTTCGAGCCGGAAGGGGAGAAGGTGCGTTATGGCCTGACGAACAACGTCGGTAGCCATCACCCGCTGCGCATCGCCTTCCACGACTGGCAGGCGCTATGGCGCGAGATGCGCGCCGCGCCGACGCTGCGCGAGGCGCTGCGCCGGCCGTTCCTGCCGCCGGACTTCGACAAGCCCGCCGCGCCGCCGGATTCCATCAGGGCGAGGGCTTCTTGAGCATGCAGACCGCCACCGTGGTCTCCGACGCCGTGCTCTGCGCTGCTGCGCTGGCGGCGCTGTGGCTGGCGCGACCGCGCGGCCTGGCGATGGCCGGGTTCGCGTTGCTGGCGCTGGCTGCGGCGGTGGGCAGCCTGCGCTACGGCCCGGCGCCGCAGTTGCTGCCGCTGCACCAGGGCCTGGCCTTCCTGGCCGGGACGCTGGGCCTGCCGCTGGTGCTGCTGGGGTATGCCGGTGCCGGATGGCGCGCCGCGGCGCCGGCGATCGGCGCGCTGCTGCTGCTCAGTGCCGCAGCCTGGATGCAGCCGTCGGCACGGCTGGTGGTGGGCTTGGCGACGCTGCTGGGTTGGGCACTGATGCTATGGCGCGACCGGGGCGATGCGCCGCTGGCCAGTGCCATCGCGCTGGGGATCGCTGCCAGTCTCACCGCCGGTACCTGGGCGCCGCAGGGCCGCTGGCCGGACATCGACGCCATGCACTATGCACTGGCGCTGGCACAGCTCGCCTTCGGCGTGGCGCTGTGGCGGCGTGAGAGAATGGACATCAAGACATCCGCGCCCACGCAGGCGCGGCTTCCGGGGGAGACATGCCAGCCATCCAGCGCGCCGCCCTAGTCCTGTGCTCCGCGCTTGCCGCGGCTCCGGCACAGGCCTACGAGGCGACGTTCGGCGACGCCACGCTGCAGATCGACACGCTGCTGACCGCGGGCGTGGCGGTGCGCGTGCAGGACCGCGATCCGGGGCTGGTCAGCCGCGGCAACGGCGGCACGGGCCTGTCGTCCAACATCGACGACGGCAACCTCAACTACGACCGGGGCGACATCACCTATGCCCCGATCCAGTTCAATCAGGACCTGAACCTGAACTGGGGCGACGCGGGCGCCTTCGTGCGCGTCTACGGCTACTACGACCCGGTGAACGCGGAGTTCGACGAGGCGGCACTGGGCGGCCGCCGCCGTGCCGACAATGTGGTGGAGGCCTACGCGGCCGACCTGCGGCTGCTGGACTGGTATGGCTATGCCAACTTCCAGGTGGCCGACATGCCCCTGACCGTGCGCCTGGGCAACCAAGTGATCAGCTGGGGCGAGAGCACGTTCATCCAGTTCGGCATCAACTCGATCAACACCTACGACCTGACCAAGCTGCGCTATCCCGGCTCGGAGCTGAAGAACGTGTTCGTGCCGGTGCCGCTGGCCTACGCGCAGCTGGGCATCACCGACGAGATCAGCCTGGAGGCCTTCTACCAGCTGGGCAACGAGAAGGTGGTGGCGGATCCGCAGGGCAGCCTGTTCGGCCAGGTGGACGGCCTGTCGATCGGCGGCGAGTTCCTGGCGCTGGAGAGCGTGCACTTCAACCAGAACGACCTGCCGGACGGCTACAAGATCTTCCGCCGCAAGGATCTCGACGCGCGCACCAGTGGACAGTTCGGCTTTGCGCTGACCACCATCGTGCCGGAGTGGAACAGCATGGAGTTCGGGCTGTTCTTCATGAACATCCACTCCAGCCTGCCGCTGACCAGCGGCTATGCCCTCAGCGAGGCGCAGTGGGCGCAGTACAACGTCATCGGTGAGACCGGCCTGCAGGACCCGACCGGCCTCACCGGCGTGCTGCTGGTGCGCGGCCTGCTGGCGCCGCAGTCGCTGACACCGGCGCAGATCGAGAAGCTGCGCGGCATCCCGGGTGTGGGCGGCTACCGGCTGGAGTACCCCGAGGACATCCAGGTCTACGGCATCAGCTTCAACACCGACACGCCGCTGGGGGTGGCGCTGCAGGGCGAGTTCAGCTGGCGCCATGGCCAGCCCTTCCAGATCGACGACTACGAACTGGTCTATCACGGCCTGGCGCCGGTGGCGCAACTGGCCGGCCCGGTCGGCGGCAGCGCCTTCTCGCTGTTCTTCCCCGACAACCAGCTCGGCCAGGACGTGGCGCCGGGCAGTTACTTCCAGGGCTGGCGCCGCATGGACATGCTGCAGTGGCAGCTCACCGGCACGTATCTCTGGGGCCCGGACAACCCCTTCTTCGCCGAGCAATGGACCTTGTTGCTAGAGGTGGGCGCCACCAAGATCCTGGACAAGCCCGACAAGAACACGCTGCGCTTCGAAGGACCCGGCACCTTCCAGAAAGGCGGCACCGAGGGCGTCAGCAATGATTACTACTCCGGCGATTTCGGCTGGGGCTATCGCCTGCTGACCTTCCTGAACTACGCCAACTTCCTCGGCAGCAGCTGGAACTTCACGCCGACGCTGACGTTCTTCCACGACGTCAACGGCACGCCCGCCGGCCCCGCGCGCTCCTTCATCGAGGACAGCATGCAGGCGCAGCTGTCGCTGCGCTTCGACTATCTCGGCCGCTGGGCCTTCGACCTGAGCTACATCAGCTTCTTCGGCGTCGGCAGCGATTACCGGAACACCAACCTCATCCACGACCGTGACTCCGCGGCGTTCAGCGTCAAGTACGCGTTCTAGGGGGCTATTGCATGAAAGGCATCATCCTCGCTGCCCTGTCGCTCGCGCTGCTGTCGTCTCCCCTGAAGGCCAAGGTTTCGCCGCAGGAGGCGGACCGTCTCGGCAAGGACCTGACCCCGATGGGCGCGCAGCGCGCCGGCAATGCCGACGGCAGCATTCCGGAATGGACCGGCGGCCTGGCGCAGAAGCCCATCGATCCGCAGAAGGGTTACGTCGATCCCTATGCGGCCGACAAGCCGCTGTTCACGATCAACGCCGCCAACTACACGCAGTACAAGAATCGCCTGACCGCCGGCCAACTCGACACCTTCCGCCGCTACAAGACCTACACGATGAAGGTCTACCCCACACGGCGCAGCGCGGCCTATCCCCAGGGCGTCTACGACGCGGTGAAGAAGAATGCATTGCGCGCCACGCTAGAGGGGACCGACTCGCTGCGCGATGCGATCACCGGGCCTGCCTTCCCGATCCCGAAGACTGGCGCCGAGGCGATCTGGAACCACAAGACCAAGTACGTGGCGCCGGCGCTGGAGGGTTACTACAACGCCGCCGTGGTCACCCGCAGCGGCGATTTCGAGATCACCCGGGTGCTGCGCTACGTCAAGCTTCAGTACAACCAGATCGGCATCGAGCCGGCGGACCTGAAGGACAACATCTTCCTCTACTACCTCACCTACGTGCTGTCGCCGCCGCGCCTGGCCGGCAACATCGTGCTGGTGCACCAGACCATCGACCAGTTGCGCGAGCCGAACATGGCCTGGTCCTACAACCCCGGCCAGCGCCGCGTGCGCCGGGCGCCGGAACTGGGCTACGACAACCCCACGCTGGCCACCGACTCGCTCGGCACCCACGACCAGATCGACATCTACAACGGCGCCATCGACCGTTACGACTGGAAGCTGATGGGCAAGCGCGAGATCTACATCCCCTACAACAGCTATACGCTGGAGGCGCGCGGCCTGCCGCCCAAGGACGTGATCCGCCCGGCGCATCTCAACCAGGATCTGGCCCGCTACGAGCTGCACCGGGTCTGGGTGGTGGAGGCCACGGTGCGCCAGGGCACCTCGCATCTCTACAAGCGGCGGACGTTCTATCTCGACGAGGACAGCTGGTACATCGGCTACGTCGATTGCTACGACCAGCGCGACCAGCTCTGGCGCGTGCAGGAGGGCCACCTGATGACGGCCTACGACCTGCCCGCGGTGGTGGCGGCGGTGGAAGCGGGCTACGACTTCGTCAACGGCCGCTACGTCGTCGGCGGCCTCGACAACCTGGAGAAGCCGACCAACTACCGCTGGAAGGGCGAGGACGGCTTCTTCACGCCGGCGGCGATGCGGCGCAGCGGCCTGAGGTAGGGGCGGAACCTGATTTCCTGGTAGCCCGGTTTGCCGTCGGCAAGCCGGGGGCACCGTGGCAAGGTCCGTCCCGGCTTGGCTTCGCCAAACCGGGCTACGCCGCAAGCGGGCGAGAGGAGACCCGACTTCAGGCCGGCAGCGGAAAGCAGGCCGGGATCATCGTGCCGGCCGGTCCGCGCAGCTGGTGCCGGTACAGCGGGCTGGACTCGTTGTCCTCGGGATTGATCTCCACCATCAGGGCGCCGCTGTCCCGCGCCTGCTGGGCGAAGCCCGCGGCCGGCCAGACCACCCCCGAGGTACCCACGGACACGAACAGGTCGCAGCCCGCCACTAAGCGGCGGGCGGTGTCGAATACCGCCTCGTTCACCCTGTCCTCGAACCAGGTGATGTCCGGCCGCAGCCAGGCGCCGCAGTCCGGGCACTGGCGATGGCGATAGGGGCCGGCGTCCAGGTCGTCCCGCAGGCCGTGGCGGGGGCAGCGCTGGCGCCACAGGGAGCCGTGCAGTTCGGCGTCCACGCGGATGCCGGCCCGCTGCAGCAGGCCATCGATGTTCTGGGTGATTACCCGGATTTGGGGGTAGGCGGCCTGCAGCGCCGCCAGGTGCTGGTGGCCGGCATGGGGCGGGCATTGCAGGACATGTGTCCTGCGGACCTCGTGAAAGTCCAGCACCCGCACCGGGTCGCGGTCGAAGGCGCGCTGGCAGGCGTAGTCCTCGTAGTTGTATTGGGCCCAGATGCCCCCATGTCCTCGGTAAGTGGGTACGCCGGACTCGGCCGACAGGCCGGCGCCGGTGAAGAACACCACGGACCGGTAGCCGGCGGGATCGAAAGATTTCAGGGCGGGTCCCGTCATGCCTGTCAGCTTATACTTACACCCCTATGGACGCCGAAAAACTCAAAGCGATGGGCCGGCGCGCGCTGGAAATCGAGCGCGACGCCCTCACCGACCTGCTGCCGCGCATCGATGACGCGTTTGCCTCTGCCTGCCGCCTGATGCTGGGCTGCAAGGGCCGTATCGTGGTGAGCGGCATGGGCAAGTCCGGTCATATCGGCGGCAAGCTGGCCGCCACCCTGGCCAGCACCGGTACGCCGGCCTTTTACGTGCACCCGGGCGAGGCCAGCCACGGTGACCTGGGCATGATCACCCGCCAGGACGTGGTGCTGGCGATCAGCTATTCCGGCGAGACCGGGGAGATCGTCACGATCCTGCCGCTGATCAAGCGCCTGGGCGTGCCGCTGATCTCCATGACCGGCAAGCCCAAGTCCACCCTGGCGCAGGCGTCGGACGTGCACCTGGACGTCTCGGTGGCGCAGGAGGCCTGCCCGCTGAACCTGGCGCCGACCTCCAGCACCACGGCGACGCTGGCCATGGGCGATGCCCTAGCGGTGGCGCTGCTGGAGGCCCGCGGCTTCACGCCGGAGGACTTCGCCATGTCGCACCCCGGCGGGTCGCTGGGGCGCCGCCTGCTGCTGAAGATCGCCGATGTGATGCACGGCGGCGCGGAACTGCCCAAGGTGGGCCCGGACGCGCTGCTGACCGAGGCGCTGCTGGAGATGACCCGCAAGGGCCTGGGCGTGACGGCGGTGGTGGGCGCGGACGACAAGGTCCTGGGTGTCTACACCGACGGCGACCTGCGCCGCACGCTGGACAAGGGCCTCGACGTGCGCACGGCGAAGATCCGCGAGGTGATGACGGCCGGCGGCAAGTCCGTGCGTGCCGGCCAGCTTGCGGCCGAGGCGGTGCAGATGATGGAGAAGCACAAGATCACCGTGCTGCTGGTGCTGGACGACGCCGGCAAGCTGGAAGGCATCGTGCACATGCAGGACCTGCTGCGCGCGGGGGTGGTGTGATGAGTGCCGCACTGTCTTCAGCCGAAATTCAGCAGCGGGCGTCCAAAATCCGCTGCGTGTTCCTCGATATCGACGGCGTCCTCACTGACGGCAAGCTCTACATCGGCCCCAACAGTGAGGAAACCAAGACCAATTACGTGCGCGACGGCTACGGCATCAAGCTGGCGTTGAAACTCGGCCTGCAGGTCGCCGTGATCAGTGGCCGTCCGTCCGAGTCCATGCGCCGTCGCCTGGAGTGGCTGGGGGTGAAGCACATTGCCCTGGACACCGAGGACAAGGAGCCGGCCTACCTGCGCATGTGCGCGGAGATGGGCCTGAGCGACGAGCAGTGCGCCCACGTGGGCGACGATGTGCCCGACGTGCCGCTGCTCAAGCGCGTGGGCCTGGCCTGCACGGTGGCGGACGCCCATCCCAAGGCATTGGCCGCGGCCCACTGGACCAGCCGCTACATCGGCGGCCATGGCGCGGTGCGCGAGGCGATCGACCTCGTGCTGGAAGCGCAGGGTCTGGCCTGATGAAGCGCGGCTCCCTGTTCCTGGTCGTGGCGGCAGTCCTGGCGGGCCTGGCCGCGCTGACCCTGCTGCGCGGCTTCCAGCCGGAGGGGCCGCAGGTGGCGGCCGACGGCAGCAGCCCGCCGCGCTACCAGCTGGAAGGCGTGGAGTGGACGCGACTGGACGCGCAGGGCAAGCCGCTGATCCATGCTACGGCGGCCACGGCGCGGTATTACGATGACCGGTCCGCGCAGTTCGAGACGCTGCAGGTGCGGCGCCTGGGCGAGAGCGGACCCTGGAACCTGCAGTCGCCCAGCGGCAGCATGCCGGCGGGCGAACAGCGTATCCGCCTGGACAAGCCGGTGGAGATGACCGGCAAGATGAAGAGCGGCGAGACCGTGCGCGTGGACACCGACTCCCTGTGGGTGGACCTGGAGCACAAGGAGATCGCCACGGAAGATCGCGTACGCCTCACCGGCACCAACCGCGCTGCTCGCGCCCGCGGTATGCGGGCTGACTGGAGCGGTACCCAGGTGAAGCTGCTCAACGAAGTCGAGGTGGAGTATGTCCCGCAACCGCGCGGCTGAGGCGGCCTTGCTGCTGGTGTTGGGTCTGGCCACGGGCCTGGCCGCTGCGCAGCAGAAGCGTGAGAACAACGTGGATGCGCTGCGCCCCAATGGCCCGGTTACGGTGACGGCCGACCGCGCGGAGTGGGAGCAGAACGGCGCCATGGTCTATACCGGCAACGTGCTGATGAGCTCCGATACGCTCACGCTCCGCGGCGATCGCCTGGAGCTGCGCCAGCTGGAAGGCGGGCAGTTCACGGCCAGCGTCACCGGCAAGCCGGCGCACCTGGCACACCCGGGCCTGAAGGAAAAGAACGGCGAGTCCGGCCCACCGGTCAGCGCCGAGGCGCGCACGCTCAACTACGACAGCCGTACCAGCATGGTCGACATCCTCGGCAACGCGCACCTGACCCGTGGCAAGGACCAGATCGACGGCGACAACATCGGCTACGACGCCGCGGCGCGGCGCATCCGGGCCGCAGGTGGCGAGGGCGGCCAGGTGAAGATCGTGATCCAGCCCCCACCCAAGGCCAGCACCGGCGGCAGCCGTGCCGCCCCCAAAGCGCCACCGCCGCCGGCGATGGACCAAGGAGCCCAGCCGTGAGTGCCGCGTCCGTGCTGAGTGCGCACAACCTGGTCAAGCGCTACAAGAAGCGCACGGTGGTGCGCGACGTGTCGGTCAACGTGCGGGCCGGCGAGATCGTCGGACTGCTGGGCCCCAATGGCGCCGGCAAGACCACCTCGTTCTACATGATCGTGGGCCTGGTCGCGGCCGACGGCGGTCGCATCGAGCTGGATGGGGAGGACCTCACCCGCTCGCCGATGCATACCCGCGCGCGCCGCGGCATCGGTTACCTGCCGCAGGAGGCCAGCGTGTTCCGCAAGCTGACCGTGGCGGAGAACATCCTGGCGATCCTGGAAACCCGCGACGACCTGGACAAGGCCAGCCGCCAGCAGGAGCTGGAACGCCTGCTCGGCGAGCTGCACATCGCCCACATCCGCGACGGCGAGGGTCAGTCGCTGTCCGGCGGCGAGCGCCGCCGTGTCGAGATCGCCCGCGCGCTGGCCGCCAACCCGCGCTTCATCCTGCTGGACGAGCCTTTTGCCGGCGTGGACCCGATCGCGGTAGGGGATATCCAGAACATCGTGCATCACCTCAAGCAGCGCGGTATCGGCGTGCTGATCACCGACCACAACGTGCGCGAGACGCTGTCGTTGTGCGAGCGGGCGTACATCCTGGCCGAAGGTGCCGTGATCGCCGAGGGTGCCCCGGCCACGCTGCTGGCGAACGAGACCGTGCGCCGCGTGTACCTGGGTGAGCAGTTCAAGCTGTAAGCTTCAGGGCGGCCCCGGAATCGCCCGGGGCCGGGCGGTTTACCGCCTGCGGGCCGCGGCAGCGGCAAATAGCCGCCCGTCGGGGCTCCTTCGAAGCCCTTCATTCCAAGGATGGAATGCATTAAAAGTGAAGCAACTTTCGTACCGTTTCAGGCGTAGAATGCGACACATGATTCACGCCGCAGCTTTCTCCGCATGAAGACCTCCCTGGGCCTAAGGCTGGGGCAGTCCCTGACCATGACGCCAGCGCTGCAGCAGGCGATCAAGCTGCTGCAGCTTTCCAGCCTCGACCTCCAGCAGGAAATCCAGCAAGTGCTGGAGTCCAACGTCATGCTCGAGCTCGACGGCGAAGGGCCCACGGAGCTGGAACCCGGCTCGGAGTCGGCCGAGGCCCAGGACGCGGCCGCAGCCTCCTCCACGGTGGAAGTGGCCGCGGTTGAGGTCAGCAGCGACGTCGAGATCCCGCAGGAAATGCCCGTGGATGCCGACTGGGGCGATGTCTACGACAGCGCCGGCACCGGCAGCGCCACCAGCAAGAACGGTGATGACGACGATCTGCAGGATTACCTGCAAGCCAACCTGCACGGCCAGACCAGCCTGCGTGACCACCTGAACTGGCAGGCAGGGCTGGCGCCCTTCACTCCCACCGAAACCGAGATCGCGGCGCACCTGATCGACGCCATCAACGACGACGGTTACCTGGAGAACTGGGAGGACATCGCCCAGCGTCTGCAGGAGGCCCTGGACGTCAGCTACGACCAGGTCGACACGGTCCTCAAGACCGTGCAGGAATTCGACCCCAACGGCGTGGCGGCCCGCGACCTGGCGGAGTGCCTGCGCCTGCAGTTGCTGCAGTTCCCGGCGCGCGAGCCGGGTATCCAGGCCGCCCTGACCCTGGTGGACCACCATATCGGCCTGCTGGCCCGCAAGGACATGGCGCTGATCGCCAAGGGCAGCGGCCTGCCGCAGCCCCAGGTGGAGCTGGCCCTGGCGCTGATCCAGTCGCTGCAGCCGCACCCGGGGCGCCCGTTCCAGGCGCACGAGTCGGATTACGTGGCGCCGGACGTGTTCGTGACCAAGAAGGAAGGGCGCTGGCGGGTGTCGCTCAACCCCGAGCATGCCCCCCGCCTGCGCATCAATGGCTTCTACCAATCCATGATTCGCCGCGCGGACAGTTCCCGCGACCAGCTGACCCTGAAGTCGCATTTGCAGGAAGCCCGCTATTTCATCAATAGCTTGGAAGCGCGCAACGAGACACTTTTGCGCGTTGCACAATGCATAGTTGAAGAACAGCGCGCTTTTCTGGAATATGGGGAGGAAGCGATGCGGCCCCTCGTCCTGAGGGACATCGCCGAACAGCTCGGAATCCATGAATCGACGGTTTCACGCGCAACCGCGAACAAGTACATGCTCACGCCACGTGGGCTATACGAGCTCAAGTTCTTCTTTTCCAGCCATGTGCAGACCACCCAGGGTGGTGTCTGCTCCGCAACCGCGATCCAGGCCATGATCAAGCGACTGATCACCGCCGAGGATCCGGCACGCCCGCTGTCCGACTCCACGCTGTCGGAAATGCTTCTGAAGGAAGGCATACAAGTTGCACGCAGAACCGTAGCGAAGTATCGCGAGGGTCTCGGCATTCCGCCCTCGCATGAGCGTAAACCTCCGTCCTGATGGCAGGACGGTCAACCAGAGGAGCGTTTTAGATGAACCTGAACATTTCTGGTCACCACGTCGATGTCACCCCGCCGCTGCGCGAGTATGTGCTGGCGAAGCTCAAGCGGGTGGAGCGCCACTTCGATCACCTGATCAGCGCGGATGTGATCCTCACGGTAGACAAGCTCCAGCAGAAGGCGGAAGCCACGGTCCACGCCAGCGGCGCCAATCTGCACGCCGAAGCCATCAATGGCGACATGTACGCCGCCATCGACCTGCTGATGGACAAGCTCGACCAGCAGACCCGCAAGCACAAGGAAAAGCTCCGCAACCACCACCACAAGGACGCCATCAAGCGCATGGACCTGCAGTAGTCCATCCCTAGCCAGTCCTTCGTCCGGACGCATCAGCCCGCCTGAGAGGCCGATGCGGTAAAGTGAGGGCCGTCCCTATCCTTCGCGGGTAGGGACGGCCCTTTTGTTTGCATGCATAATCAGATCATGAAACTCGCCGATATCCTCTCTGCTGACCGTATCAGCAGCGGACATACGTTCACCAGCAAGAAGAAGGCCCTGGAAGAGCTCAGCAAGCTCCTCGCCAAGGGCGCTCCGGACGTGGGCAGCGGCGATATCCTCAACAGCCTGTCGGCGCGCGAGAAGCTCGGCAGCACGGGCCTTGGGCACGGCGTCGCCATCCCGCATGGCCGCATGTCCGGCGTCAGCGAGAGCGTGGGCGCCTTCATGCGCCTCCAGCACCCGCTGGACTATGAAGCCCATGACGGCAACGGCGTGGACCTGGTGTTTGGCCTGCTGGTGCCGCAGAACGCCACCGAAGCGCACCTGAAGCACCTGGCCGCCATCGCCGAGATGTTCTCCGACGAGAACTTCTGCCGCGCCGCCCGTGAAGCGGCCGACGACCAGGCCCTGCACGCGCTGCTGGCCAACTTCAAGCCGGCGTAAGGGCAGGCGGTCTTGGCCGCCACCCGGAAGCATCCCCGCGAACCTCGCGATGCCGTCACCCTGCATGGCGTCTTCCTGGAAGTATTCGGCGAAGGCGTGCTGATCACCGGCCGCTCCGGCCTGGGCAAGAGCGAACTGGCGCTGGAGCTGCTGGCCCGCGGCCACCGCCTGGTCGCAGACGACGCGGTGGAGTTCGAGCGCCATGGCGATTCCCTGAAGGGGCACTGCCCGCCACTGCTGGAAGGCTTCCTGGAGGCGCGCAGCCTCGGCGTGCTCAACATCCGCCGCCTGTTCGGTCCGCGGGCACTGCGCAAGTCGGCCGTGCTGGACCTGGTGATCGAGCTGGATGCGCCGGTGGCGCCGCTCAGTGGCATGGAGCGCCTGTCGGGGCACCGCGGCAAGCGCGAAATCCTCGGAATCGCGGTGGCTGAAATCTCAATTCCCATCCGCCTCGGGCATAATCTGGCGGTGCTCGTCGAAGCCGCCTGCCGCGACCTCAAGCTGCGTCGCCAGGGCTACCGCGCCGACGAGGATTTCAGCCAACGCCAGCTCGACGCGATCCGCCGCGCCGGACGGCGGGGCCCCCGCAAGAGCCGTCCCGGAACCAAGGCAAAGCCACCCGAATGAAGCCCGCCCAGACCCGTCCGATGGAGATGCCGGCATGAAGCTGGTGATCGTCAGCGGGCTCTCCGGAGCCGGCAAGACCGTGGCCCTCAAGCAGTACGAGGACCTGGGCTACTACTGTATCGACAACCTGCCGCTGGCCCTGGTGGGGCCGATGGCGCGCCGTGCCATCCGCCAGCTGGACCAGCGCTTCGACCGCCTGGCCATCGGCATCGACGCCCGCGAGAGCCCCAAGGAAATCGAGAAGTTCCCGCGGTACCTGGAATACCTGCGCGAGCAGGGCGTGGAAACCCGCGTGCTGTTCCTGCGCGCCGACGACCAGACCCTGCTGAAGCGCTATTCCGAAACCCGCCGCCGCCACCCGCTGGCCAGCGAGCAGGTCTCGCTGCCGGAGGCCATCGCGCTAGAGCGCCGCCTGCTGGCGCCGGTCGCCAACGTGGCCGACGCCACCATCGAGACCACCGGCAAGAACCTGCACGAGCTGCGCGAGGAGATCCTGGCGCAGGTGCCGGGCGGTGGCGCCGGCAAGCTGTCGCTGCTGGTGATGTCCTTCGGCTACAAGAACGGCCTGCCGGATGCGGCGGACTACGTCTTCGACGTGCGCTGCCTGCCCAACCCGCACTGGGAGCCGACGCTGCGCAAGATGACCGGCCGCGACGCGGCCGTGGCAGCCTGGCTGGAGCGCTTCCCGCAGGTCAACCGCATGCAGGACGACATCCGCCAGTTTCTTGACCATTGGCTGCCGGAATACAAGCGCCAGGATCGCAGCTACGTCACCGTCGCCATCGGCTGCACCGGCGGACAGCACCGCAGCGTCTACCTGGTGGAGAAGCTGGGCGTCAATCTGCGTGAACGCTACGACAGCGTGACGGTCCGCCATCGCGAGGCCTGGGAAGCCACCGAGCGACGTTCCAGCAAGGCGGCGCCGTGAGCGTAGGGGTGCTGCTGGTGACCCACGGCAAGCTGGGGCAGAACCTGCTCGAGACCATGCGCCACATGCTGGGCGAGCTGCCGTTGCGCCATGATGTGCTGGAAGTGCACCTGGTACAGAACCACGAGGGTCTGATCCTGCAGGGCCAGAAGATGGCCGACCGGCTGGACGATGGCGAAGGCGTGTTGATGCTGACCGATGCCTTCGGTTCCACGCCCAGCAACATCGCCAACAAGCTGGCTACGGAACGCAAGGCCTGCGTGGTGTCGGGTGTGAACCTGCCGATGCTGGTGCGCATCTTCAACTATCCCAAGCTGGCGCTGGCCGAGATGGCCCAGTGCGCAGTGGACGGCGGACAGCGCGGCATCATCGCCTGTCCCCGCAAAGACCATACCGAAGGGGCCTGAGGTGGAAAAGACCGTTGATATCGTCAACAAGCTCGGACTGCATGCCCGCGCCGCCGCCAAGCTGGTGACGCTGGCATCCAAGTTCGAGTCCGACGTGCGCGTGCGCAAGGACGGCCGTGAAGTCAGCGGCAAGTCGATCATGGGCGTGATGATGCTGGCCGCCGCCAAGGGCTCGCAGGTCACGCTGATCGCCGAGGGCGAGGACGCGTCGCAGGCCCTGGACGAGCTGGCGGCCCTGGTCGCCGACCGCTTCGGCGAAGAGGCGTAGGGTAGGGCATGTCGCTCTGGCTCACCGGCATCGGTGTCTCGCGTGGCATCGCGATCGCGCGCGTGCAGAAGGTGCACGCCGGCGATCTCGATGCGCCCGAGTACAAGCTGGAGCCGGACGAGGTCGAGGCCGAGGTCAGGCGCTTCGGCGAGGCTCACGCCCGCGCCCGTGAGCAGTTGCGCGACGTGCGCAATCAGATCCCGCCGGGCACGCCGGGCGACATTGCTGCGTTCATCGACACCCATCTGCTGATGATGGATGACCGCTCCATCACGGAGGCCACGGTCACCCATATCCGCGGCCATCGCATCAATGCCGAGGCCGCGCTGCGCAAGGCCCGCGACGCGCTGGTGGCGGTGTTCGAGCAGATGGATGATCCGTACCTGAAGACACGCAAGGACGACGTGGAGCACGTCGTGGCACGCGTGCTGCGGGCACTGCTGAAGTCCGAGAAGGTGCTGCCCAAGGCCGAGGTCGGGGCCGAGCCGGTGATCATCGTCGCCGACGACATCACCCCCGCCGACATCATCCTGCTGTCGCAGCAGAACGTGGCGGCCTTCGTCACCGAGTACGGTGGCCCGCTGTCGCATACCGCGATCCTGGCACGCAGCCTCGGCATCCCCGCCGTGGTGGGCCTGCGCGATGCGCGCCGCCTGCTGCGCGACGGCGAACTCATCGTGGTGGACGGCGAGCCGGGCCACGTGCTGGCCGACCCGGACGAGCAGGCGCTGGGCTTCTACCGCAACCGCCAGGCCGAGCAGGCGGAGTACCGCCGCAACCTGGTCAAGCTGCGCGGCAAGGCCGCGATCTCGCGTGACGGCGTCAAGATCCGCCTGCTGGCCAATATCGAGTTGCCGGAGGACGCCCGCGAGGCGGCCGCCAACGGGGCGGAGGGCGTTGGCCTCTACCGCACCGAGTTCCTGTACATGAACCGCAAGACGCTGCCGTCCGAGGACGAGCAGTACGAGGCCTACGCGCGCATCGTGGCGTCGGTGGACGGCCCGATCACGATCCGTACGCTGGACCTGGGCGCCGACAAGCAGGTGGACTCGGGCCGCCAGCTCGGCCCCACGCCGAACAACCCGGCCCTGGGCCTGCGCGCGATCCGCCTGTGCCTGAAGGAACCGGAACTGTTCCGCGTGCAGGTGCGCGCGCTGCTGCGTGCCTCTGCGCTGGGCCGCGTGCAGATCATGCTGCCGATGATCTCCAGCCTGCAGGAGTACCGGCAGGCCATCGGCCTGATCGACCTGGCGCGTGCCGAACTGGAGCGCGAGGGTGCGAAGATGGCGCCCGAGGTGCCGGTGGGCGCCATGATCGAGGTGCCGGCCGCAGCTATCGCCGCGCCGATGCTGGCGCGCCACGCGCGCTTCTTCTCGATCGGCACCAACGACCTGATCCAGTACACCCTGGCGATCGACCGCGTGGACGACGAGGTGAACTACCTCTACGACCCGCTGCATCCGGCGGTGCTGCAGCTGATCCGCCATACCATCGAGTCCGGCGCCAAGGCCGGCATTCCGGTGGCCATGTGCGGCGAAATGGCCGGCGACGTGCGCTACACCCGCCTGCTGCTGGGCCTGGGCCTGACCGACTTCTCCATGCATCCGGCCTCGGTGCTGGAGGTGAAGCGCATCATCATGGACTCGGACATCGGCGCGTTGCGCCGCACGGCGCAGCGCCTGCTGGCCTCTACCGACCTGCACGAGATGCGCGACCTGATCGCGGCGCTCGATCACGGTACGGGAGGCTAGCCCATGGCCGAACAGACCCGCAGCCAGGCTCACCTGACGCGCCTGCGTGAAGCGCTCGAAGGCGGCCGCCTGCTGCCGGTGAAGCGTTCGCTGCAAGCACTCAACCCCGCCGAGATCGCGAGCCTGCTGGAGTCCCTGCCGACGCAGGAGCGCAACGTCGTCTGGGAGATGGTGGATCGCGAGGATGACGGCGAGGTGCTGCTGCACCTCGCCGACGAGGTCCGCGAGGGCCTGATGCGCGACATGGACGCGGCCGAACTGGTGGCGGCGGCCGAGGAACTCGACATCGACGACCTCGCCGACTTCGTCGAGCATCTGCCGGAGACCGTGACCCAACAGGTCCTCAAGGCCTTGGACGCGGACGACCGCGCGCGCCTGGAATCGGTGCTGGCCTACGAGCCGGATACCGCCGGCGGCCTGATGAACACCGACACCGTCACCGTGCGTCCAGACGTGTCACTGGACGTGGTACAGCGCTACCTGCGCCTGCGCGGCGAGCTGCCGCCGCATACCGACGCGCTGTTCGTGGTGGACCGCTACGGTGCCTACCTGGGCACCCTGCCGCTGGACAAGATCCTGACGCGCGATCCGGATTCGCTGGTGCAGGCGGTGATGGAACACCAGCGCGAGCCCTTCCTGGACACCTTGTCCGACCGCGAGGTGGCGCAGCGCTTCGAGAACGCGGACCTCGTGTCCGCACCGGTGGTCAACGAGAAGGGCATCCTGCTCGGCCGCATCACGGTGGACGATGTGGTCGACGTCATTCGCGCCGAAGCCGACCACAACCTGATGGCCATGGCCGGCCTGGACGAGGACGAGGATCTCTTCGCCCCCGTGCGCAAGGCGGCGCGTCGCCGAGCGCTGTGGCTGGGCGTGAACCTGTTCACCGCCTGCATCGCCGCCCGCGTGGTCGGCATGTTCGAGGCCACGATCCAGCAGGTGGTGGCGTTGGCGGTGCTGATGCCGATCGTCGCCAGCATGGGCGGCATCACCGCCAATCAGATCGTGGCGCTGATGGTGCGCGGCCTGGCGCTGGGTCAGGTGGGTGAAGGCAACACCGGCGCACTGTTCAAGAAGGAAATCGCCGTGGCCCTGATCAATGGCCTGCTCTGGGGCCTGGTGATCGCGGCAGTGGTGCTGTTCTGGTTCAAGAGCCTGGCACTGTCACTGGTGATCGGCCTGGCATTGGTATTGAACCTGGGCTGCGCGGCCACCGCGGGCGTCTTCGTGCCGCTGATCCTGCGCCGGCTCAAGCTGGATCCCGCGCTGGCGGGCAGCGTGGTGGTGACGACCTTCACCGACGTGATGGGCTTCTTCCTGTTCTTGGGGCTGGGGACGCTGATCCTGATTCGTTGAGCCTTCCTGTCCCCTCTCCCCGCATGCGGGGAGGGGGCTAGGGTGAGGGGCGCTTAAGGCAACAGGCCAAGGGCCCGTGGCCGCCGGGCTCTTGAAGAAAGACGAGCTACATCCCCGGCAAGCACACCCGCGGCAACCGTCCATCTTCCTGCTGCGCCAGCAGGATCGCCAGCAGCGTGCCTGCATCCGGCACCGGTGGCTGGGTGAGGTCTTCCAGCAGTCCGCCACCATCGCGCTTCAGTGTCCAGCAGGCCTGCGCGATATCGATGCGGCCCTTGGTGGCGTAGAGCTCCGTCTCCAGCACGGCGCGTTCGCCGAAGTGCTGCGACAGGAATTCCTGTACGGCGGCGGGCTGGTTGGCGCGCTGCTGCCAGAGCGCGGCCGGCACCTTCACCGCGGCGCGGTAGTAGCGCGGGTAGATGTCGAGCCCGCGTGCGCGGCGTTCCTGCCGCAGGCCGTCGGTGCTGTGCAGTTCCAGGTCCAGCGGCTGGCCGTCGAGGTCGACGCGCAGCGTGGCCGGGGAGCAGTAGGGATTGAAGTCCAGCAGTTGCGCGTCGTGGCCGGCGATGCGGCCGGTGTAGCTGAAGTCCTCGGGCAGGCCGTGGTGCGGGCCGGGCAGGGGCAGGCTGCGGCCTTGCAGGGCTTCGCCGGTGAAGACGAAGCGCCAGTCGCCACCGGCGATGTCGCGCTCCCAGTAGCCGTTGCGGCCGCTGCCGTCCTGGCCTTCCACGCGCATCAGGCGGTGCTCGGAGCCGGGCGGGAGCTTGCGCAGGCTGATGCGGTCGGTGATGCGGCCGGGGATTTGCGGTTGGCGGATCCAGTCCGGGGCGGGCAACTGGATCTTCGGCGACTCGATGCCACTCTGGTCCTGCCAGGAATAGTCGAGCAGCACCGCATTGCCGCCGGAGACGTCGAACTCGTAGAGGCGCGTGTAGATTTCGCCGGTGGCGGTGACGATCATCGCGGTGGAGCCGCTGCCGCTGAGGCCTGCGATCACGGCGGTGCCGCGCTCGGGACCGCAGACCTCGCGACTCTCGTCCATCGGCAGCCAGGGATCGATGTAGGTGATGCGCAGGCCATCGCCGCGCAGCAGGAAGACGTTGAGGATGCCGGCGGGTGCTTGCCGGTAGCCGCCGCCGTCCACGAAGTATTCGTCGGTGCCGGTGAAGTGCGTCGTCGCCCAGTCGCGCACATCATCGAAAATGTGGCCACCCAGGTCGGTCCAGAAGAAGGGGCCCCAGCGGCGTGTCCAGCCGCCGCTGCCGATAGCGCCGTTGGCATAGTCCACCGTGTAGATCTGGCGTTGCGCATTGAGCGCAATCAGCACGCTGCCGTCGGCGGAGATCTCCGAGACCTGGCCGTCGAGGCAGCGCGGGATGCGCAACTGGCGCCAGGCTTCGTCGGTGCCGGTGGTGTCGCGGTTGGCCTTGATCCAGATGCGGCCCTCGCGCACCGCGTAGTAATAGCGCCCGTCGAAGGATTCCTGGCGGCCGCGGAAGTGCACGTCGCGCGGCAGCAGGGCGGCGACCTGCGGCGGGGCTTCAGGGCCGCCCTCCATGGGGCTGAAGCGCTCGGGGTCCAGCACCGTGGGGATCAGCAGGCCGGTGGTACCGAGGTAGTCCTCGGGGCAGAGCAGGTTGGGCGCGGTGCGGATGCCGGGGAAGCGCGTCTCCAGGATCGAGGGCGAGCGCTCGGCGGGAGGCAGGTCGCCACCGCCGCCCGAGGAGCCGGCGGGTGTGGTGGAACTGCCGCAGGCGCAGAGCAGCAGGGCCAGTGAAGACAGCAGGAATGCACGCATGGTTTCAGCCGATCAGTTTGCGCAGGGCGCGATAACCTTCCACCAGCCGCGGTCCGGGCCGCCCCAGGAAGGCTTCGGTAATGGGGTGGACGCGCTCGCCCCGCACGGCGGGGATGTTCTCCCAGCCTTCGCGCCGCAGGACCACCTCGGCACGGTACTTCTCTTCCTTCACGCCGCACCAGGACATCACGACGATCTCTGGCGCCAGCCGCTGCGCTTCGGTTACTTCCAGCGTGGCGCTCTTGAGCTCATGGTCCGCCAGCAGGTTGCGGCCGCCAGCGCGCTCGATCAGGTCATGCACCCAGGACTGGCGTGCGGCGCCGATCACCGGCTTGGGCCACCACTCCACCAGCACGCGCGGCGCATCCATGGCGGGCGCCACCTGCGGCATCGCGGCCTGCATCTGCGCCACCAGTGCCGCGCCGCGCTCTGGCACGTCCAGTGCCTCGGCGATCACGCGGATGCTGCCGAAGACATCGTCCAGGCTCAGTGGGTCGATCACGATGCAGCGCAGTCCGGCAGCCTGCAGGGCTTCCACGATGCGCTCGTGGCCGGGCACAGTCAGCGAGGTCAGCACCAGATCCGGCTGCAGGGCGATGGCCGCCTCCACGTCCAGGTCCAGGTCGCGGCCCAGCTTGGGGATGTGGGTGACGACCTCCGGCGGGTGGTCGGAGTCGGTGTCGATGCCCACGATGAGGTCCGCGCAGCCCAGCGCGCAGACGATCTCGGTGTTGGAGCAGGTGTGCGAGAGCACCCGCCGGGGCGTGGTCCTCAAGCGCGCTCCAGTCCCTTGAGCTGCTTTGGCGCGTTGCGCCGCCACATCAGCTGCAGCGCCAGGACCAGCAGCTTGCCGGTGCAGGGAGTCTTCGGATCGAAACGGATCAGGTAATCGATCTTCGTGGCGCCGTGGTCCGTGCTGAACTGGATCTGGCCCAGGTGATTCCTGATGGGGCTGCCGCGGGTGACCTGGTAGTCGATGCGGCGGTTGGGTTCAAAGGCAACGATGGTTTCGTCGAAGCTGCTGGACCCGCTACCGATGCGGCGCACCGAGCCGATGCCGTTGGGCTCCAGCTCCCCCTCGCGGATGCGCAGGCCGCGGCTGCCGAACAGGGTGGTGAAGCGTTCGTGGTCGGCAAAGAACTCGAAGACCTCGGAGACCGGCGCGCGCACGGTGGCGGCCAGGCGGACTTCATAGCGGGGCATGACGGGGTTCCTGGGAGGCAAGATGCCCATTGTGGCGGCCCTTGGCGCTGCAGTCATGTGCAAATCCGCTCCCCGGGGCGGATAATGCGCGCGGGAGCCGGCCAGGCAATCGCCGCCGCGCAAGCGGGGGAGGAAAGTCCGGGCTTCATAGGGCAAGGTGCCAGGTAACGCCTGGGCGGCGCGAGCCGACGGAAAGTGCCACAGAGAACAGACCGCCGATGGCCCGCAAGGGATCAGGTAAGGGTGAAACGGTGCGGTAAGAGCGCACCGCGGGGCCGGCAACGGCAACGGCACGGTAAACCCCACCGGAAGCAAGGCCAAATAGGGATGGACGTAGCCGCAAGGCTGCAACGCGCGGCCCGCGCGCCATCCGGGTAGGCTGCTAAAGCGCCGCGGTGACGCGTCGCGTAGAGGAATGGTTGCCTCGGCCCGCAAGGGCTCAGGACAGAACCCGGCTTACAGGCCGACTCCCACTTTTCATCCGGCCGGGCCGCAAGGGCCCGGCCATGCTGGAGTCCTTGCCGCTCGTTGTTGGCATCGCTGAAACCCTCCGCCGTCCCTTTCAATGCACGCGCCCGCCTGGGGTGCTGGGGCTGGGTTGTGTCGAATTGTGATTATTTATTTAAATAAATAAAAAAGTTATTTAATAAATAACAAGCTATGAGGATCATGCGCTTATCGTTCATCAATTCCGTGATTACTTTAAGTCTAAGCCGTAACTGATTGTTTTTTATAATGGTTAGAACGTCCGTTCAGGTGGCCTTAAGTTTTTGTTTTGCCAAGGTTTTTGTCTCCGATATTTGTTGCTGGGGGCCAGGGGGTGGTTTATAGTGGGTAATAAGTGGCTCTAAGTGGGGGAAAGTGGGGAAACCCACCGCCTGAACGACGTGTTTGCCGGATCGCACCAATTGACGATTGACGACAAGGGTCGCCTGGCGATCCCTGCACGCTATCGCCAGTCGCTGGCCGACACCTGCGATGCGCAGCTGGTCGTCACCATGGGGCCCGAGTCCTGCCTGGAGATCTACCCGGCGCCGCAGTTCCAGGACATCGTGAAGTCCATCATGGAACTGCCGCCCCGCGGCCCCGCGGCGCTGCTGCGCCAGCGCTTCATTGGCTTGGCCATGGAGTGCGAGATCGACAAGCAGGGTCGCCTGCAGCTTTCCCAGTTCCTGCGTAGCCAGGCCAAGCTCAACGGCACCGGCGTGCTGGTCGGCAACATCGACCACTTCGAGCTGTGGGCGGAAGACCTGTGGAATGCGCGCTGGAGCAGTGAGGGTCCCGACAGCAAGCTGGGCGCGCTGGCCGAGGCGTTCCAGGTTCTCAACCGGTGAGGGGCGCGCATGTCGTTCGATGCCGCCCCTGCCGCACGCGCTCCGGGGACTGACGCCGCTATGACCTTGCATAGGCCGGTGATGCTCGATGAGGCTCTCACCGGCCTCGCTGTCCGCGCGGGTGGCATCTACCTGGACGGCACCTTCGGCCGCGGCGGTCACTCCGCGGCGATCCTGGAGGCACTCGGCGGCAGCGGCGAGCTGCACGGCCTGGACCAGGATCCGGAAGCGGTGGCGCATGCCAATGAGCGCTTCGGCGCCGTGGCCAATTTCCGCATCCACCACGCCAATTTCGCGCAGATGCGTGCGGTGGCCGAGGCCGCCGGCATCGCGGGCCGCATCGACGGCATCCTGCTGGACTTGGGCGTGTCCTCGCCGCAGCTGGACGACGCCAGCCGCGGCTTCAGCTTCTCCAAGGATGGCCCGCTGGACATGCGCATGAACCCGCTGGCCGGCGAGTCTGCCGCGCAGTGGCTGGCGCGCGCCGGTGAGTCCGACATTGCCGATGTGCTCTACCAGTATGGCGAGGAGCGCAACAGCCGCCGTATCGCGCGCCGCATCGTGGAGACGCGGGCGGAGGCGCCGCTGACCACCACGGCGCAGCTCGCCGCGTTGATCGCCACGGTGCCGGGCCCGCGCAGCCGTCATATCCACCCGGCCACGCGCAGCTTCCAGGCGATCCGCATCTTCCTCAACCGTGAGCTGGACGTGCTGCCGGAGGCACTGGCGCAGGCCGGCGAGCTGCTGGCGCCCGGTGGCCGGCTGGCGGTGATCAGCTTCCATTCGCTGGAGGACCGCATCGTCAAGCGCTTCATGCGCGAGGCGGGCAACGACAGCGGCAACCGCGAACCGTCGCCGAGGGGTCATTTCCATGACCCGCGGATGCCGGAGGTGTCAGCCCGCACCGGTCCGCTGCTGCACAAGGTCGGCCGCTATTTTCCGACCGATGCGGAGAGTGGCGCCAACCCGCGCGCCCGCAGCGCCGTGCTGCGCGTGGTGGAGAAGGCCTCATGAAGCGCGGTGCCATGCTGTTACCGATGATGTTGTCCGTCGCCGTGGTCACCTCGGCGCTGGCGGTGATCCGCACCAAGCACGAGAACCGCGCGCTGGTGAACGAGATCGAGAAGCTGCGCAGCGAGCAGACCCGCCTGGACATGGAGTGGGCGCAGCTGCAGCTGGAGGAGGCCACGCTGTCGCACAACGCGCGCGTCGACCGCCTGGCCCGCGAGCAGCTCGGCATGACCGAGCCGCGTGACTACGTCATCGTCGGAGATCGCCCATGAGCGGCGCGCGGCCCAATCCCGTAGCCGAGCCGGTGGCGCAGTGGCGCCGCTGGCTGGTGCTGGGCGTGCTCAGCCTGGGCGCCGCGACCGTGGTGGGCCGCGCCTTCCAGTTGCAGGTGCTGGAGCGCGACTTCCTGCGCCAGGAAGGCAACAAGCGCCACATCCGCACGATGCTGATCCCGGCGCATCGCGGCGCCGTGACAGATCGTCGCGGCGAGCCGCTGGCGCTGTCGGCGCCGGTCGAATCGCTGTGGGCCGTGCCTTCGGCCCTGCTGGATTCGCCGCAGCACGTCACGGCGCTGGCCAAGCTGCTGAACAAGAATCCGCGTGGCTTCGAGAAGTTCCTGGAGCAGCGCAAGGACCGCAAGTTCGTCTACATCAGCGACCCGCTGCCACCGGCCGATGCGCAGCGCGCGCTGTCGCTGAAGGCGCCTGGCGTGTTCTCCGAGCCGGCCTATGCGCGCTACTACCCGGCAGGCGAGGTGGCAGGTCAGCTCGTGGGCTTCTGCGGCCGTGATGGCGATGGCCTGGAGGGCATCGAGAAGTCGCAGGAGACGCTGCTCAGCGGCAAGGCCGGCTCGCGTCGCGTGATCCGCGACCGCCAGGGTCGTGTCGTCGACGACACGCTGGAGTCGGTGGCGGCGGCTTCCGGCAAGGACGTGCAGCTCACCATCGACCTGCGCATCCAGTACCTGGCCTACCGCGAGCTGAAAGCAGCGGTGGCAGAGAACAAGGCCAAGGGCGGCCTGATCGTGGTGGCCGACAGCACCACCGGTGAAATCCTGGCGGTGGCCTCGCAGCCGGGCTTCAACCCCAACAATCCGCCGGAGCGCCGCTCCAGCGGCACGCGCAACCGCGCCATCGTCGACAGCTTCGAGCCTGGCTCCACGGTGAAGCCGCTGCTGGTGGCGCAGGCGCTGGAGCTGGGCGTGTTCCAGCCCACCAGCATGATCGACACCAATCCCGGCACCTACAAGGTCGGGGCGCTGACCGTGCGCGACGTGCACCCGCAGGGCGTGGTGGACCTGGCCAAGATGCTGGCCAAGTCCAGCAACGTCGGCGCCGCCAAGGTGGGCCTGACCATCGGTCCCGAGGCGGTGTGGAACGGCTACCAGCGCTTCGGCCTGGGCGAGCCGGTGTATTCGGGCTTCCCCGGCGAGGTCAATCCGCTGCTGCGTCATTACAGCGAGTGGGGCCAGATCGCCACCGCCACGGCGTCCTACGGCTACGGCCTGTCGGTCAACGCGCTGCACCTGGTGCGCGCCTATGCCGCGCTGGCCAACGACGGCCTGATGCCGCACCTGCGCCTGGTGCAGAACGAGCAGGCCACGCCGCCGCAGCGCGCCGTGTCCGCGCAGACCGCGCGCAACGTGCGCAAGATGCTGGAAGGCGTGGTCTCGCCGGACGGCACCGGTATCCGCGCCGCGATCCCAGGCTACCGGGTTTCGGCCAAGACCGGCACCGTGCGCAAGGTGTCCGAGACCGGTGGCTATCACGGCGACAAGCACCAGTCGGTGTTCATCGGCATGGTGCCGGCCGAGCATCCGCGCCTGGTGGGCCTGGTGATGATCGACGAGCCCGGCGCCGGCGCCTACTACGGCGGCCTCGTGGCGGGCCCGGTGTTCTCGCGCGTGATGCAGGGCGCGGCGCGCCAGCTGCAGATTCCGCCCGATGACATGCCGCCCCCGCCGCCGCGCACCATGGTGCAGCAGGCCGCGCCCACCGTGCAGGTGGCCCAGCACGGCACGCTGCCGCCGCCCTCGCAGGAGCAGGCCCGATGAGCCGCCACGCGCGCTCCCTGCGCAGCCTGCTCGCAGGCCTGGCCGATGCGCCCGACGTCGAGATCGCCGGCGTGCAGATGGACAGCCGCCGCGTCAGTCACGGCGATCTGTTCTTGGCCTGCCGCGGCCACGGCCAGCATGGCCTGTCCTATGCCGAGCAGGCATTGGAGCAGGGCGCGGCGGCGATCGCCTGGGAGCCGGCCGAGGGCTGGTCCGCGCCGCAGGCCGATGTGCCGGTGGTCGCAGTGCCGGGTCTCTCGACGCAGGTCGGCGAGATCGCGGCGCGCTTCTACGGACATGGCTCGCGTCATCTCTATACGGTCGGCATCACCGGTACCGATGGCAAGACCTCCACCGCGCACCTGGTGGCGCAGGCGCTGGATCGCCTCGGCCGTGCTTGCGTGTATGTCGGCACCCTGGGCACCGGCCGCGCCGGCCAGCTGGCCAGCGGCGATCACACCACGCCGGACCCGGTCAGCCTGCAGCGCCTGCTGGCGCACCAGCACGAGCTGGGCGCCGAGGCCTGCGCCATGGAAGTGTCCTCGCACGCGCTGGACCAGGCCCGCGTCGCCGGCGTCGAGTTCGACGTGGCCGTGCTGACCAACATCACGCGCGATCACCTGGACTACCACGGCACAGTGGAGCACTACGCCGCGGCCAAGCGTCGCCTGTTCGAGCGCGAGGGGCTGCGTGCCCTGGTGCTGAACCGGGATGACGCGCGCGGTGCGGCCTGGGCCGACGAGCTCGCCGGCCACCCGGGCGTGACGCGCTACGGCCTGGACGGCGAGGTTCCGGCACAGGGCGCCTACGTCATCGGTCGCGGGCTGCGCCTGCACGAGCGCGGTATCGAATTGCAGATCGACAGCAGCTGGGGTCAGGCGACGCTGGATAGCCGCCTGCTCGGCCGCTTCAACGCCTACAACCTGCTGGCCGCCCTGGCCGCGGTGCTGCATGGCGGCTTCACGCTGCAGCAGGCCGTCGCGGCGCTGGGCGAGGCGCACACCGTGCCGGGCCGCATGGAGGCCTTCCGTGGGGCGGGCTCCCCGGCCCTGGTGGTGGTGGACTATGCCCACACCCCGGGCGCCCTGGCCGCCGCGCTGAGCGCCGCGCGCGCACACACCGAGCAGGCCCTGTGGTGCGTGTTCGGCTGTGGCGGTGACCGCGATCGCGGCAAGCGTCCATTGATGGGCCAGGCCGCGGCCGAGGGGGCCGACCAGGTGATCGTCACCGACGACAATCCGCGCAGCGAGAACCCCGCGACCATCGTCGCCGAGATCCGCGCCGGCATGGCCGGGACGGCGGCCGTGCGCGTCATCCATAGCCGCACGGACGCGATCGCTGCCGCGGTGCGTGGCGCCGGCCCGGGCGACACCGTGCTGGTGGCCGGCAAGGGCCACGAGGACTACCAGATCTACGGCGCGGAGCGCCGCCACTACAGCGACCGCGCCTACGTCGCGCAACTGCTCGGGGCCGCGGCATGATGGACCGCCTCTCCACGCTGGCGCGCCTGCTCAACGGCGAACTCGCCGGCGCCGACGCCGGCTTTTCCCGTGTGGGCACCGATACCCGCACGCTGCAGCCGGGCGATCTCTATGTCGCGCTGCAGGGCGAGAACTTCGACGGGCACAACTTCCTGGAAGCGGCTGTTGCCGCCGGTGCCGCCGGCGCTCTGGTGTCGCGCCGGGTGGAATCCTCGCTGCCTCAGGTGGTGGTGGGCGATACCCTCAAGGCGCTGCAGGAGTATGCCGCCGAATGGCGCCGCCGCTTCGACATCCCGGTGGTGGCGGTGACCGGCAGCAACGGCAAGACCACCACCAAGCAGCTGCTGGCCTCGGTGTTCGCGGCGCGCGGGCCGGTGCTGGCGACGCGCGGCAACCTCAACAACCACATCGGCGTGCCGCTGACGCTGCTGAGCCTGCGCCCGGAGCACCGCACCGCGGTGATCGAGATGGGTGCCAACCATGCGGGCGAGATCGCCCTGCTGGCCAGCCTGGCCAAGCCGGACGTTGGCGTGGTGACCCAGGCCGGTGACGCCCACCTGGAAGGTTTCGGCTCGCGCGAGGGCGTGGCCCGCGCCAAGGGCGAGCTGTTCGCGGCACTGTCCGGCGGTGTCGCCGTGATCAATGCCGACGATCACTATGCGCCGCTGTGGCGCGACCTGGCGCGGCATGCCTCGGTGCTGACTTTCGGATTTTCGGAAGGGGCTGACGTGCGTGCCCTGCACGTGCAGGCCGAGCCGCCCGCGGCGCCGGCGGTCATGCACTTCGAGCTACGCGCGCCCAACGGCAAGCAGAGCGTGCGCCTGCCGCTGCCGGGCCGTCACATGGTGGCCAATGCCATGGCTGCCGCTGCTTGCGGTGTGGCCATGGGCCTGGACGTGCAGCAGATCGCCCAGGGCCTGGCGTCCGTGGACGCGCCTTCCGGCCGCCTGTCCTGGAAGACCACGCCGCAGGGTGCACGCCTGCTCGACGACAGCTACAACGCCAACCCCAGCTCGCTCAAGGCCGGCCTGGAACTGCTGGCCGGCATGGCCGGCTGCCGCTGGGCGGTGCTCGGCGCGATGGTGGAACTGGGGCCGGATTCGGCGCAGATGCATGCCGAGGCCGGCCGCACGGCGCGTGCGCTGGGGATCGACCGGCTGCTGACGCTGGGCCCGATGGCGCGGCACGCCGCCGAAGCCTTCGGTACTGGCGCCGAGGCCTACGACAGTATCGAAGAACTTGCTGCAGCCGCCAATCAACAACTCGATGCGCAGACGGTGGTACTGGTGAAAGGCTCGCGGTCCTCGCGCATGGAGCGCGTGGTCGCTGCCCTCACCGGTGAGGCTCAGACTGCGGGGAACCACTAATGCTCTATCACCTTGCCCAATACCTGCAGCCGCACATCAGCGGCTTCAACCTGTTCAACTACCTGACGATCCGCGCGGTGCTCGGCATCCTCACGGCGCTGGTGTTCTCCTTCGCCTTCGGGCCCTGGATGATCGAGCGGCTTTATCGCTTCAAGTTCGGCCAGCCGGTTCGTAGCGACGGTCCGCAGTCGCACCTGAAGAAGACCGGCACTCCGACCATGGGCGGCGTGCTGATCCTGCTGGCGATCAGCGTCTCCACCTTGCTCTGGGCCAACCTGACCAACCGCTTCGTCTGGTGCGCGCTGCTGGTGACGCTGGCCTTCGGTGCCGTGGGCTTTGCCGACGACTTCATCAAGATCAAGAACAAGGACCCCAAGGGCCTGCCGGCGCGCAAGAAGTACTTCTGGCTGTCGCTGGCCGGCTTTGGCGTGGCCACCCTGCTGTTCTTCACCCACAAGACGCCGGTGGAGACCACGCTGTTCTTCCCGTTCATGAAGGATGTGACGATCAGCCTGGGCATCTTCTTCATTCCCTGGGCCTATCTGGTGATCGTCGGCAGCAGCAACGCCGTCAACCTCACCGACGGCCTCGACGGCCTGGCGATCCTGCCGACCGTGCTGGTGGCCTCGGCGCTGGCGGTGTTCGCCTACGCCAGCGGCAACGTCAAGTTCGCCGAGTACCTGGGCATCCCCTACATCGCCGGTGTCGGCGAGGTCGCGATCTTCTGCACGGCCATCGCCGGTGCGGGCCTGGGCTTCCTGTGGTTCAACGCCTACCCGGCGCAGGTGTTCATGGGTGACGTCGGCGCGCTGGCGCTGGGCGCGGCGCTGGGTGTGGTGGCGGTGATGGTCCGCCAGGAACTGGTGCTGGCGATCATGGGCGGCGTGTTCGTTGCCGAGACCGTATCGGTGGCACTGCAGGTGCTCTACTTCAAGTACAGCGGCGGCAAGCGCATCTTCCGCATGGCGCCGCTGCATCACCACTATGAACTCAAGGGCTGGCCCGAGCCCAAGATCATCGTGCGCTTCTGGATCATCACTTTGATCCTGGTGCTGATCGGCCTGTCCACGCTGAAGATCCGATAGGAACATGAGCCGCTACGCCGGAAAGCACATGCTGGTGGTAGGCCTCGGGGCGAGTGGTGCCTCGGCGCTGCGCTACCTCGTGCGCGAAGGCGCGCGCGTGACCGCCACCGACAGTCGTGCCGCACCCGCTGGGCTGGCCGAGCTGCTGCAGCAGTTTCCGGATGTCGCGTTCCACTGCGGCGCCTTTGCCGCGCCGGCCCCGCTGTCGCAGTACGCCGAGGCGGTGCTGTCTCCGGGCGTCGCGCTGGACGAGCCCTTCGTGCGTGAACTGGCCGCGGCTGGCGTGCCGCTGGCCGGCGACGTCGAGCTGTTCGCCCGTGCCGCCAATGCCCCGGTCATCGGCATCACCGGCTCCAACGGCAAGAGCACCGTGACCACCCTGGTCGGCGAGATGGCCCTGGCCGCAGGCCTGCGTGCCGGCATTGGCGGCAACCTGGGTACTCCGGCGCTGGACCTGCTGCGCGATGACGCGCAGCTTTACGTGCTGGAGCTGTCCAGTTTCCAGCTCGAGACCACGCACAGCCTGCGCTGCGTCGCCGCCACCATCCTGAACCTGTCGCAGGACCATCTCGACCGTCACGGCACCATGGCGCATTACGGTGCCATCAAGGCCCGCATCTTCGAGCGTTGTGACACGGCTGTGACCAATCGCGAGGACACGGCGGTGATGGGGCTGTCGCCGGAGACGGCCATCAGCTTCGGCGCCAATCCGCCGCTGGCCGGGCATTACGGCCTGATCCTGCGTGATGGCGACACCTGGCTGTCGCAGGGTGACGAACGCCTGCTGAAACTGTCGGAACTGAAGATCTACGGTTTGCACAATGCCGCCAACGCGCTGGCGGCGCTGGCGCTGGCGGATGCCGCCGGCATCCCGCGCGAGGCCTCACTGCAGGCGCTGCGTACCTTCGGTGGCCTGGCGCACCGCTGCCAGTTCGTCGCCGAGATCGACGGCGTGCAGTACTTCAACGATTCCAAGGGCACCAACGTCGGCTCCACGCTGGCGGCACTCAACGGTTTGCCCGATGGCATCGTGTGGCTGGCGGGCGGGCAGAGCAAGGGCCAGAACTTCACCGAGCTGCGAGAAGCGCTGGCAACCAAGGGCCGTGCTGCGATCCTGTTCGGCGAGGATGCCGGCCGCATCGAGGCCGACGTCTACGGCGCGCTGCCGATCTACCGCGAGCCGGACATGCTGGCGGCGCTGGCCCGCGCCCGCGGCCTGGCGCAGCGCGGCGATCGCGTACTGCTGTCGCCGGCCTGTGCCAGCTTCGACCAGTTCAAGAGCTACGTCGATCGCGGCAACCGCTTCCGCGCCGCAGTGGAGGCTATGGGATTTCCCTCCGGCCAACCGATCGCCGCGCCGGAGGGAGACCCCTCATGAACTTCTCGTTGAAACTGACGATGCCACGCGCCCGCTACGGCATGGACATCTGGCTGAGCCTGGCCGCCGCGATCCTTTTGACCTGGGGTGTGGTGATGGTGGCTTCCGCCTCGGTGGCACAGGCCGAGAAGCTGACCGGCGAGCCGTTCTACTTCTTCTACCGTCAGCTGCTGTTCATCGCGATGGGCTTCGCTGCCGGCTTCATCATGTACTGCGTACCCACGCGGCAGTGGGAGCGCAGCGGCTTCCTGCTGGTGGGTTTTGCGATCTTCCTGCTGATCGTGGTGCTGATCCCCGGCATCGGCGTGAAGGTCAACAGCGCGCGTCGCTGGATCGACCTGGAGCTGTTCCGCCTGCAGGCCTCGGAGCCGGCGCGCCTGGCGCTGATCCTGTTCCTGGCGGGCTACATCACGCGCCGCCAGGCCGAGCTGCAGCATGGCTTCCGCGGCCTGGCCAAGCCCATCGCGCTGCTGATGGTGCCTTGCCTGCTGCTGCTCATGGAGCCGGATTTCGGCGCCACCGTGATCCTGATGGCGGTGGCCTTCCTGATGCTGTTCCTGGGTGGCGCCCGCGTCGTTTACTTTGGCATCGCCGGCCTGCTGGCCAGCGGTGCGGTGGCGCTGCTGGCGGTGGCCGAGCCCTACCGCCTGCGCCGCTTGCTGAACTTCACCAACCCCTGGGCGGACGTGGAGAACGGTGGCTGGCAGCTGGCGCAGTCGCTGATCGCGGTGGGCCGTGGCGAGTGGGCCGGCGTCGGCCTGGGCAACAGCGTGCAGAAGCTGCTGTACCTGCCGGAAATGCACACCGACTTCATCTTCGCGATCCTGGCCGAGGAGTTCGGCCTGATGGGCGTGCTGGCGCTGGTGCTGCTGTTCGGCGTCATGGTCTGGCGCGGCTTCGTCATCGGCCGCGAGGCCGAGGCCGGCGGCCGCCTGTTCCCGGGCTTCCTGTGCTATGGCCTGTCGAGCTGGCTGGGCCTGCAGGCGCTGATCAACATGGCCGTGAACATGGGCATCCTGCCGACCAAGGGCCTGACGCTGCCGCTGCTGAGCTACGGCGGCTCCTCGCTGATCATCGTTTGCGCGATGCTGGGCCTGATCCTGCGCGTGGACTACGAGAACCGTGCGGCACTGGCCGGCGATGCCGAGCCGGCGCCGGTGCCCAAGGAGCCGAAGGCCTCGCAGCGCGAGTCGCGCGAGACTGCCGCGTCGCGTCCGCGCCGCAAGAGCCCGGAAGTGCCATGGCTGGCGGAGAACGGCTCATGAGCAAGGGCATCAAGGTCATGATCATGGCCGGCGGAACCGGCGGCCACGTCTATCCCGCGCTCGCCATCGCCGATGCCCTGCGTCAGCAGGGCCATGAAGTGGTGTGGATGGGTGCACCCGACAGCTTCGAGTCGCGTGCGGTGCCCAAGCACGGGATTGCCATGGAATTCATCCGCGTCAGTGGCCTGCGCGGCAAGGGCGTCGGCAAGCTGCTCTCGGCGCCGTTGGTGCTGCTGCGTGCGCTGCGCGACGCGCTGGCGGCACTGCGCCGCCAGCGGCCGCAGCTGGTGCTGGGCATGGGCGGCTTCGCCGCCGGCCCCGGTGGCGTCGCGGCCTGGCTGACGCGCCGGCCCCTGCTGATCCACGAACAGAACGCCGCGGCGGGCATGACCAACCGCCTGCTGGCGCGCATCGCCACGCGCGTGCTCGAGGCCTTCCCGAATACCTTCCGCCATGCGCTGACCGTGGGCAACCCGGTGCGCGCCGGTTTTGCGGAACTGCCTGCACCGGCGCAGCGCCTCGCCCGCGACGGCGTCATGCGGGTGCTGGTGATCGGGGGCAGCCAGGGTGCGCTGTCGCTCAACACGCTGGTGCCCAAGGCGCTGTCCCTGATGCCGGAGGCGGTGCGCCCGCAGGTCCGCCACCAGGCCGGCCGTACGCTGGAGCGCGCGCAAAAAAGCTATGCCGATGCCGGGGTCTCCGCGTCGGTCGAAGCCTTCATCGACGACATGCCCGCGGCCTACGGCTGGGCTGACCTGGTGATCTGCCGCTCGGGCGCTTCCACGGTGGCCGAGCTGGCCGCTGCCGGCTGTGCCGCCCTGCTGGTGCCGTTCCCGGCGGCGGTGGATGACCACCAGACCCGCAATGGCGAATACCTGGTCGCGGCCGGTGCCGCGCAACTGGTGCAGGAGCGTGACCTGAATCCGGAACTGCTGGCCGCGCTGCTGGGCACGATGCTGTCCGACCGCGCCGCGCTGGCGCGCATGGGCGAGGCCGCGCGCCGCGCCGCCTGGACCGACGCCACCGCGCGCATCGTCGCCGAATGTCTCGCACAAGGGAGTGCCAAGGCATGAACAAGACCACCAGCACGATGATGGACACCCCGATGCGCCGCGTGCGCCGCATCCACATGCTCGGCATCGGCGGCTCCGGCATGGCCGGCATCGCCGAGGTGCTGCTCAACCTCGGCTACGAGGTCAGCGGTACCGATCTGAAGGAAAGCGCTTCGACCCAGCGCCTGGCGGCGGCCGGCGCGAAGATCTTCTTCGGCCACCAGCGCGAGAACGCGATCGGGGCCGATGCCATCGTCGTGTCCACGGCGGTCAAGGCCGGCAACCCGGAGCTGGAGTACGCGCACGAGCAGCATATCCCGGTCGTGCGTCGCGCGGAGATGCTGGCCGAGCTGATGCGCTTCCGTTACGGCGTCGCCATCGCCGGCACGCACGGCAAGACCACCACCACCAGCCTGGTCGCCAGCGTACTGGCCGAGGGTGGGCTGGACCCGACCTACGTCATCGGCGGCAAGCTCAAGTCGGCCGGCGCCAATGCGCGGCTGGGCGAGGGCAAGTACCTGGTGGCCGAGGCCGACGAGAGCGACGCGTCGTTCCTGCACCTGTCGCCGATGATCTCTGCCGTCACCAACATCGACGCCGATCACCTGGAAACCTATGGCGGCGACTTCCGCCGCCTGCGCGCCACCTTCGTCGAGTTCCTGCATCGCCTGCCGTTCTACGGCCTGGCGGTGATGTGCATCGACGACCCGGTGATCCGCGAGACCATCAACGACATCGGCCGGCCGCTGCTGACCTATGGCTTCTCCGACGATGCCGACGTGCGCGCCAGCGACGTGCGTCCTGAAGGCGCCGGTGCGCACTTCACGGTGCACTTCCGTGATGGCAGCCGCGAGGAGTTCCACCTCAACCTGCCGGGCCGCCACAACGTGCAGAACGCCCTGGTCGCCGTGGCCATCGGCCGCGAGCTGGGCGTCAGCATGGCGGCGATCCGCAAGGCGCTCAGCGGCTTCCAGGGTGTGGGCCGCCGCTGCGAGCCGCACGGCGAGCTGCAGTTCCCGCAGGGCAAGGCCCTGCTGGTGGACGACTACGGTCACCACCCGCGCGAGATTGCCGCCACCTTCCAGGCGATGCGCGCCGCGCATCCGGAACGGCGCATGGTGGTGGCCTTCCAGCCGCACCGCTTCACGCGCACGCGCGACCTGTTCGACGACTTCTGCGACATCCTCAGCAGTGCCGACGCGCTGCTGCTCACCGACATCTACGCCGCCGGCGAAGCGCCGATCGAAGGTGCCGACGGCCGCGCCCTGGCGCGCGGCATCCGCGCCCGCGGCAAGGTGGAGCCGGTGCTGATCCGCGGCGTGCAGGACCTGCCGGACGCGCTGGAATCCATCGTGCGCGAGGGTGACCTGATCCTGACCCTGGGTGCCGGCGACATCGGCTCGGCGCCGGCGCTGCTGGCGCGCTACCGGAGTCCTGCATGACGGGACAGCTGCTGCTCGACGAACCGCTGTCGCGCCATACCTCCTGGCGCGTGGGTGGTCCGGCGGACCGCTATTACGAGCCGGCCGGTCGTGATGACCTGGTCGCGTTCGTGCGCGGCCTGCCGGCGAGCGAGCCGATCCTGTGGATCGGCCTGGGCAGCAACTTGCTGGTGCGGGATGGCGGCGTGCGCGGCACGGTGATTGCGCTGCACGGCGCCCTCGAGACGCTGGAGCGCCACGGCGACGCCGGCATCTTCGCCGAGGCCGGCGTGCACTGCGCGCGCATGGCCAAGTACGCCACCGGCGAAGGCCTGGCCGGTGCCGGCTTCTTTGCCGGCATCCCCGGCACGGTGGGCGGCGCCCTGGCGATGAATGCGGGTGCGCACGGCGGCGAGACCTGGAACCACGTGAGCGAGGTCGAGGTCCTATTCCGCGATGGCCGCAGTGCCTGGCTGCCGCGCAGCGAGTTCCGCTACGGCTACCGCCACGTCGAGTGGCCGCAGGGCATGGTGGGTTTCCTCGCGGCGCGCCTCAGCTTCACGCCGGACACCACCGGCACCGCGGCGCAGGACATGAAGCAGTGGCTGGCCAAGCGCAAGGCGACGCAGCCGGTGGGCAAGCCCAGTGCAGGCAGCACCTTCCGCAATCCGCCGGGCGACCACGCGGCGCGGCTGATCGAAAGCTGTGGCCTCAAGGGGCACCGCATCGGCGGTGCGCAGGTTTCGGAGCTGCACGCCAATTTCATCATCACCGACGAGGGCGCGCGTGCGGCCGACGTCGAGGCGCTGATCGCGCAGCTGCGCGTCATCGTTCAAGAGAAGACGGGAATCGAACTGATTCCCGAAGTAAAGGTTGTTGGAGAAGCAGCATGACCCGCGTCACCGATCCCAAGGCCTTTGGCCGCGTCGCAGTCCTTCTTGGCGGCTGGTCCGCCGAGCGCGAGGTCTCGCTGTGGAGCGGCAAGAACGTGGTCGAGGCCATGCAGCGCCGCGGCATCGACGTGACCGGCGTGGATGTCGCCGAGCCCGGCATCCTGCTGGGCCTGGGCGACAAGGGCTATGACCGGGTCTTCAACATCATGCACGGCACCGGTGGCGAGGACGGCACGGTGCAGGCGGTGCTGGACCTGCTCGGCATTCCCTATCCGGGCAGCGGCGTGCTGGCGTCCGCGCTGGCCATGGACAAGCTGCGCACCAAGCGCATCTGGAAGGCTGAAGGCCTGCCGACGCCGGACTTCGCGCTGCTGCAGGACGTCGGCGAAGCCCGCATGGCGGCCGAGCGCTTCGGCTATCCCTTCATCATCAAGCCGGCGGCGGACGGTTCCAGCGTCGGCGTCAGCAAGGTCAAGTCGGCCGACCAGATCGAGAAGGCCTTCGACGATGCGCGCGGCCCAGGCCGCGTGGTGATCGCCGAGCAGTTCATCGCCGGCGGTGAGTACACCTGCTTCGTGTTGGGCGGCGAAGCGCTGCCGGTGATCCGGATCGAGCCCGATGGCGAGTTCTACGACTATCACGCCAAGTACATCTCGGATAACACCAAATACCACTGCCCGGCCGGCCTCGACGCCGAGCACGAGCAGCGCTGCCAGGAAATCTGCCGGCTCGCTTTCGAGCTGGTCGACGGCCGCGACTGGGGCCGCGTGGACTTCATGATGGACGCCCAGGGCAACCCCTGGCTGCTGGAGATCAACATGCTGCCGGGCATGACCTCCCACAGCCTGGCGCCGATGGCGGCGCGCGCTCGGGGTATCGATTTCGACGAGCTGTGCTGGCGTCTGCTGGAAACCACCCTGGGGCGCAAGGCATGACCGTCATGACCATGGGCGACTTGCGCCTGCCGGAGATCAACTTCAAGAGCTTCAGGCCCTTCCTGCTGGGGCTGCTGGGGCTGCTCGCGGTCGGCAGCTGTGGCTGGATGATGCTGCGCGCCACCAGCAGCCCGCAGGTGGCGGAGCTGCAGATCGAAGGATCATTCGACCGCGTGGCCGCGGCCGACATCGAGGCCGTTCTGCGGCCGCAGCTGGACCAGGGTTTCCTGGCGCTGCCGCTGGCGGATGCCCGCGACCGACTGGCGACGCTGCCCTGGGTGGCGCGCTCGCGCGTGGAGCGCATCTGGCCGGGCACGCTGCGCGTGCGGGTCTGGGAGCGCGAGCCCTTCGCGCGCTGGAATGACGGTCAGTTGCTTGACACCGAGTCGGAGGTGTTCGCCCCCAAGCTCGAGGAGATCCCGGCGAAGCTGCCGCTGTTGGGCGGCATCGAGGGACATGAGCGCGAGGTGATGGAAACCTACCAGCGGCTGGAAGAGCGGCTGCGCAGCAGCCCCTTCGTGCTGGCGGCCCTGAGCCAGGATGCGCGTGGCGAATGGATGGCCCGCACGCGTGACGGCATCGAGCTGCGCCTGGGCCGCGGCACGCCGGACGACAAGCTCGACATGCTGCTGGGCGCGGTACTGCACAAGCTGGCTGAAGAATTGCCGCAGGTCGAGCATATCGACCTGCGCTACACCAACGGGTTCGCGGTGGGCTGGCGGTCTCAGCCGCAGCCGCAGCCCGCTACGGGCGGGAGCGAAAAGAATGGCTAAGCGCGAAGTGCGCAATCTGCTGGTCGGCCTGGACATCGGCACGACCAAGTGTGTCGCCGTGATCGGGCAGGTGATGCCCGAGGGCGGCGTCGATATCGTCGGGCATGGCGAGCATGCTTCGCGTGGCCTCAACCGCGGCGAGGTGGTCAACATCGACGCTACCGTGCAGGCCATCCGCCGCGCGGTGGAGAACGCCGAGCACATGGCCAACTGCCGGGCGCAGTCGGTCTACGTCGGCCTGTCGGGCCAGCACATCCAGTCGGGCAACTCGCTGGGCCTGGCGGCGATCCGCCAGCGCGAGGTGACCGACCGCGACGTCGATGCCGCGATCGAGACCGCCAAGGCGATCCCGATGCCAGCCGACCGCCGCATCCTGCACGTGATTCCGCAGGAATTCGTGATCGACGGGCAGCGCGGCATCCAGGACCCGGTGGGCCAGTACGGCGTGCGCCTGGAAGCCAACGTGCATGTCATCCACGGCAGTTCCAGCTCGATCCAGAACCTGTCCAAGTGCGTCGAGGCCTGCGGCCTGCGCGTGGACCGCCTGATCCTGCAGCACCTGGCGGCCGCCGAGGCCGTGCTGCTGCCGGACGAGCGCGAGGCTGGCGTGGTGTCGCTCGATATCGGCGGCGGCACCAGCGACATCGCGGTGTTCAAGGGTGGCGCGATCCGCCACACCGCCGTGCTGCCGGTGGCCGGCAACCACGTCACCAACGACGTCGCCATGGCCTTCCGCATCCCGGCGCAGCAGGCCGAGGAGATCAAGGTGCAGTTCGGCTGCGCGCTGCCGCAGCTGGCGGCGGCGCACGAGGAGATCGAGATCCGTGGCGTCGGCGAGGGCTCGCGGCGCCTGTCGCGCCTGACCCTGGCCGAGGTGGTTCGCCCGCGCTACGAGGAGCTGTTCCGCTTCGTGCGCAAGGAATTGCAGCGCAGCGGCTGGTACGAATCGATACCCGCCGGCGTGGTGCTGAGCGGCGCGGCGGTGCAGATGCCGGGCGTGGCCGAGCTGGCCGAGGAAGTGTTCGAACTGCCGGTGCGCATCGGCGTGCCGCAGCAGGTTACCGGCATCGACGAGGTGGTGGGCAGCCCGGCCTATGCGACGGCCGCCGGCCTGCTGCTGTATGGGCGTCATGCACAGCCGCGCAGCGATGCGACGCGTGCTGGCGGCGGCGGTGGCGCGAGCTTCGCGCTGCAGCGCATCAGCGAGTGGCTCAAGGGCAATTTCTAGAGCGGAAAAGCGGTAAAACCGGTCCTGGACCGGGAGTGATTTTGAAGCATATCGCGCAAGATTGTTGTTGACATTGGCACTGTGTTGAATTATTTTCATTTTTAGTAAAAAAAGAATATTCAACACAGTCCTTGCGGTGTCGGCAGCCTTGATCGGCGCGGCGTTTTTTGGATTAGGCAACGGTCAGCAGCGTCGCAGGACGCAGGAGCACGAACATGGGCGCACAGACGCGGGAAATTTTCGAATTGATGGATGGCCAGAAGAAGCGTGCGGTCATCCGTGTGGTGGGCGTCGGCGGCGGTGGTTGCAACACCGTCAACCAGATGGCCCAGGGCGGCATTGACGGCGTCGAGTTCATCGTCGCCAATACCGACCGCGATCACCTCGAGCGTTGCGTTCCCACCAGCCAGCTGCAGCTGGGCGCGGGCATCACCCGTGGCCTGGGCGCCGGCTCGGACCCCTCCGTCGGCCGCCAGGCCGCCGAGGAAGACCGCGACCGTATCCGTGACCTGATCGAGGGTACGGACCTGTTGTTCATCACCGCCGGCATGGGCGGCGGCACCGGCACCGGTGCGGCTCCCGTGATCGCACAGGTGGCCAAAGAACTCGGCATCCTGACCGTTGCCGTGGTGACCAAGCCCTTCGTGCACGAAGGCAAGAAGCGCATGGCCACGGCGGTCAAGGGCATCGACGAGCTGCGTCAGTTCACCGACTCGCTGATCCTGATCCCCAACGAGAAGCTGGGCCTGGTGCTGGGCACCAAGATCACCGTGCTGAACTGCTTCAAGTCGGCCAACGACGTGCTGCAGAACGCCGTGCAGGGCATCTCCGAGCTGATCACCCGCCCGGGCCACATGAACGTCGACTTCGCCGACGTGAAGACCGTCATGTCCAACCGTGGCATGTCGATGATGGGCATCGGCTACGCCTCCGGCGAAGGCCGTGCGCAGAAGGCCGTGGAAATGGCCCTGTCCAGCCCGCTGCTGGACGATATCGAGCTGCACGGTGCCCGCGGCCTGCTGGTCAACGTCACCTGCGATGAGACCCTGACGATGGAGGAGTGGGAGTACGTCAACTCCCGCGTCTACGAGATCGCCTCGGACGAGGCCGACGCCAAGTGCGGCATGTCGGTCAACCCCAACCTCAATGGCGAACTGCGTGTCACCGTGGTGGCCACCGGCCTGGCCGGCGGCAAGGCGGTATCGATGGCGGCGCCCGTGGCGCAGCAGCCGATGCCGGTGCTGAACCCCAAGGTGGCGCAGTTCATCAAGCCGGTGGAGCAGCCGGTCCAGCAGGCCTCGCAGATGCCGCAGGGCCGCATGCAGCCCGAGCTGGGCTACCCGCGCCAGCAGCAGAAGGTGGCGGTGGGCGGCGGTTCGTCCTTCCCGCTGCTGGACGACGACATCCTCAGCATCCCCGCCTTCCTGCGCAACCAGGCCGACTGAGCCCCGGGACCGCAGCCGGCATACGGCGATGACGATGCACCGCAAGGGCGGCCCGAAAGGGCCGCCCTTTTTGCTTGCGCGCCGTGCCGGTGGGGCGCCCCGCGTCCTCCGGCCGCCCCCGTCCAGGGGAGGGCGCCCTGAGCTTTTTATCTACCCCTGGTTCAGGAAGCGGCCAGGACCCCATGATAAAGTGGACGGTCAGTAAGCCCCACAAAGGCCAGACGACAGGATTCCTGCGACACATGGTTCGTCAACGCACTCTTCGCCAGTCGGTCCGCGCCAGCGGCATCGGCCTGCACTCGGGCCGCAAGGTCTACATGTCCTTGCTGCCGGCCGGCCCCGATACCGGGATCGTGTTCCGGCGGACCGACCTGAACCCCACCGTGGAAGTCCCGGCCCACGCCGAGCTGCTGCGCGAAGCGGTCATGTGCAGCACCCTGGTGCACGATACCGGTGCCAAGATCATGACGATCGAGCACCTGATGTCGGCCCTGGCGGGCCTGGGCATCGACAACTGCATCGTCGAGCTGTCCTCGCCGGAAGTGCCGATCATGGACGGCAGCGCCGGCCCCTTCGTGTTCCTGATCCAGAGCGCCGGTATCCACGAGCAGGACAAGGCCAAGAAATTTCTGCGCATCCGCCAGCCGGTGCAGGTGCAGGACGGCGACAAGTTCGCCCGTTTCGAACCCTACGAGGGCTACCGCCTGAGCTTCGGCATCGAGTTCAAGCACCCGGTGTTCAAGACCAGCAGCCAGTCCTCGGTGATCGACTTCTCCACCGCCTCCTATATCAAGGAAGTCAGCCGCGCCCGCACCTTCGGGTTCATGCGCGAGCTGGACCAGCTGCGTTCCAACAATCTTGGCCTGGGCGCCAGCCTGGACAACGTCGTGGCACTGGACGAGTACCGCGTGGTGAACCACGACGGCCTGCGCTACGATGACGAGTTCGTGCGCCACAAGATCCTCGACGCGGTGGGCGACCTCTACCTGCTGGGCTACCCCGTGCTGGGCGCCTACACCGCCTACAAGTCCGGCCACGCCCTCAACAACAAGCTGGTGCGGGCCGTGCTGGCCGACCAGGCGGCCTGGGACATCGTCACCTACGACAACGAGCAGACCCCGCCGCCGATCGCCTTTGCCCGCGGCAGTCTGGCCTCGGCCGCCTGATGGCGTGATATTTTCTCAACATTTGATGTTGAGTTAAGCATAAATAAACAAAAAAATCGGGCCAGAAATGGCCCGTTCTAGTAATTCTGCCTCATTCCCCACGCTATTCCCCAGGGGAACTACCTTATGTCGGCCTGTAGACTTGCGGCTTCCGTCACACGGCACGTACACTCAGGGGGCATCAACGTGACGGTTCAGGCTTGACTTTTGCTTCTGTTTTCGAGAGTTCGAGACGGAATCGCTGGTTCAGCCACGCCAGCAGTGCGGTGCTGCGGTAACGCAGCGGCACCAGTGCAGCGGCGGACCGCGCATGGATGACCAGCGTCTCACCGCGGATATTGGCGACCCTTATCAGGGCGACCCAGGGTTCCGCGGACCAGGAAGGGAGAGCGCTGTTGATGTCGGCAAGCAGGCGCGCGCGGTCCAAGAGGCTGCGCAGCTCGGAAGGTTGTTGCCGCAGCCAGTCGCCGATGGGTTTGCCGCTAATTTTTTGGGGGTTCATACGGATTCATGGACATTATAGTCGTCAACCGCGGGCGCACGACGCGCCTGAAGCTCGACCGTCGCAATGTCTTGCTCTGGGCTCCCCTGGCACTGGTCTTCAGCCTGTTCTCCGCTGCCGTGTTCTTCATCGGCTATGCCAGCCGTGGTGAGGGTGGAGTCCTGCCCGAGCGCCTGGTGGCCGATTGGGCCAATGAGGTCGAGGCCCAGCGCATCGAGCTGCGCAAGGCCCGCTCCGCCGCCGAGGAAGATGCCAATGCCCTGGCGCGCCGTATCGCGTTGCTGCAGGCCCATGTGCTGCGCCTGGACGCCGCAGGCCAGCGCCTGACCGAGGTCGCCGGATTGGAGCAGGGCGAGTTCGACTTCTCCCAACCGCCGCCGATTGGTGGCCCCGAGGAGTCCGAGATCGAAGGCAGCGGCCTGTCGAGCGTGCTGATCTCCCTGGACGACTTCGAGCAGCAGCTCACCGACCGCGAGCGCCAGCTGCGCGTGCTGGAAGACCTGCTGCTGGCCAGCCGCATGCAGAAGCAGACCCGCCCCTCGGGCTGGCCGGTGGAGAATGGCTGGATTTCCTCGCTGTTCGGCTGGCGCTCCGACCCGTTCACCGGCCGCACCACCATGCATTCGGGCATCGACTTCGCCGCCCGCGCCGGCTCCGACGTGATGTCCGCCGCCGCCGGCATCGTCAGCCAGGCTGGCGTCCATGCCGGCTACGGCAACCTGGTCGAGATCAATCACGGCAACGGCTACGTCACCCGCTACGGCCACAACAGCCGCATCACGGTCAATGTCGGCGACCGCGTCCTGAAGGGCCAGCGCATCGCCCTGGTCGGCTCCACCGGCCGCTCCACCGCCCCGCACGTCCACTTCGAGGTGCTGTTCAACGGTGCCGTGGTCAACCCCCAGGAGTACATCCAGGCTGCGCGTTAGCGTCAGCGCGCAGACCGTATAACCAAGGCGCAGACCCCAGGGTCTGCGCCTTTTTTGTTGGCCCGGCGGGGAGGGCCGGGGGCTTGAAAAGGCCCCGGTCGGCCCCAGTCAGGCATAATATTCGTCTATTTTCCGAACCCCGCCCGATCCTGCCGCAGCGCCCCGCGACTCCGGCTTTTCCTCAAGAAAAACATATGGCTGCTAACAACCTGCTGGCTCGCATCTTCGGGAGCCAGAACCAGCGCATGCTGAAGAAGCTCGACGGCCTCGTTCGCCAGGTCGGAGCGCTGGAATCGAAGTTCGCCGCCATGAGCGATGCCGAACTGGCCAACCAGACGGTCGTCTTCCGTGAGCGCCTGGCCAAGGGCGAGAAGCTGGCGTCGGTGCAGCCGGAGGCCTTCGCGGTGGTGCGAGAGGCCGGCAAGCGCGCCATGGGCATGCGCCACTTCGACGTGCAGCTGATCGGCGGCGCGGTGCTCAACGACGGCAAGATCGCCGAAATGCGCACCGGTGAAGGCAAGACCCTGGTCGCGACGCTGGCGGCCTACCTCAATGCGCTGCCTGGCAAGGGCGTGCACGTGGTGACCGTCAACGACTACCTGGCGCGCCGCGACTCCGAGTGGATGGGGCGCATCTACCGTTTCCTGGGCCTGACCGTGGGCGTGATCACCTCGGGCCAGACCACGCAGGAGAAGCGCGAGGCCTATGCCTGCGACATCACCTATGCCACCAACAACGAGCTGGGTTTCGACTACCTGCGCGACAACATGGCTTTCTCGCTGGCCGACAAGGTGCAGCGTGGCCAGAACTTCGCCATCGTCGACGAGGTCGACTCGATCCTGATCGACGAGGCCCGCACGCCGCTGATCATTTCCGGGCCCACCGACGATGACCCGGAGCTGTACCGCAAGATCAACGCCATCGTCCCGCGCCTGGTTCGCGGCGAGAAGAACTCCGACGAGGAAGAGGCCACTGGCGACTTCGTGCTGGACGAGAAGGCCAAGCAGGTCCACCTGAGCGAGGCGGGCCACGAGAAGGTCGAGGAACTGCTGCGCGCGGCCAAACTGCTCGGCGAGGAGGACAGCCTCTACGACGCCGCCAACATCATCCTGATGCATCACCTCAACGCGCTGCTGCGTGCGCACCAGCTGTACAAGCGCGACGTCGAGTACATCGTGGAGCGTGGCCAGATCGTCATCATCGACGAGTTCACCGGGCGCAAGATGGCGGGCCGCCGCTGGAGCGACGGCCTGCACCAGGCGATCGAGGCCAAGGAAGGGGTCAAGATCCAGCAGGAAAACCAGACGCTGGCGTCCATCACCTTCCAGAACTACTTCCGTCTGTACAAGAAGCTGTCCGGCATGACCGGCACGGCCGATACCGAGGCCTTCGAGTTCCAGAGCATCTACAACCTCGAGGTGCTGGTCATCCCGACCAACCGCCCGATGCTGCGCAAGGACCACGGCGACCTGGTGTTCATGAACACCAAGGACAAGTTCGCCGCGGTGATCTCCGAGATCAAGGAAGCACACCAGCGCCAGCAGCCGGTGCTGGTCGGCACCGCCAGCATCGAGACCTCCGAGCTGCTGTCGGCCCTGCTGAAGAAGGAAAACATCGTCCACGAGGTGCTCAACGCCAAGCAGCATGAGCGTGAGGCCGACATCGTGGCCCAGGCCGGCCGCCCCGGCGCCGTGACCATCGCCACCAACATGGCCGGTCGTGGTACCGACATCGTGCTCGGCGGCAACCTGGAGTCCGAGCTGGCGTTGCTGGCGGAAGACGACAGTGCCGGCCGCGAGGCCGCGCGCGCCGCGTGGAAGCTGCGTCACGACCAGGTGCTGCAGTCCGGTGGCCTTTGCGTGCTCGGCTCCGAGCGCCACGAATCCCGCCGTATCGACAACCAGCTGCGTGGTCGTTCCGGTCGCCAGGGCGACCCCGGTGCCTCGCGCTTCTACCTGTCGCTGGACGACACCCTGATGCGCATCTTCACGCCGCCGCGCATGCGCGCCATGCTGCAGGGGCTGGGCATGCAGGAAGGCGAGGCGATCGAGCACCGTTGGGTGTCGCGCGCCATCGAGACCGCGCAGCGCAAGGTCGAGGCGCACAACTTCGATATCCGCAAGCACCTGCTGGAATACGACAACGTCGCCAACGACCAACGCAAGGCGGTCTACGACCTGCGCGACGAGCTGATGGGTGCCGAGCGCGTCAGCGCCATGGTGGCGGACATCCGCCCGGACGTGGTCAGTGCCGTGATCGACGCCCACATCCCGCCGCAGACCATCGAGGACCAGTGGAGCATTGACGGCCTGCAGGATGCCTTCAAGCGCGATTTCCACCTGGACCTGCCGATCCGCCAGTGGCTGGACGAGGAGCAGGATCTCAACGAGAAGAAGCTGCGCGAGCGCCTGCTGGACAAGGTGCGCGAGGCCTATGCCGAGAAGAAGGAACAGATCGGCGAGGCCGTGCTGGAGCATTTCGAGAAGGCCATCATGCTGCAGGTGCTGGACAACCTCTGGCGCGAGCACCTGGCCGCGGTGGACTACCTGCGCCAGGGTATCAACCTGCGCTCCTACGCCCAGAAGGACCCCAAGCAGGAGTACAAGCGCGAGGCCTTCGGCATGTTCAACGACATGCTGGCGCGCTTCAAGCACGACGTGATCTCCATGCTGGCGCGCGTGCGCATCCAGTCGGAAGAGGAAGTGCGGGCGATCGAGGAGCAGCGCCGCCAGCAGGCCGAGCGCGATCTGCAGTTCCAGCACGCCGCCGCTCCGGACGTGATCGGTGCCGCCGAGGAAGCCGCCGAGCCTGCGCAGGGCGCCGTCGCGCCGCGCCGCCTGGAGGCCGCCGAGCCTGCGCCGCTGCGCCAGGCCCCGATGGTGCGCGACATGCCCAAGGTCGGCCGCAACGATCCTTGCCCCTGCGGCAGCGGCAAGAAGTACAAGCAGTGCCACGGCGCGCTGACCTGAGCGACGCCTGAAGGGGGCTTCGAAAGTGGGGGCGGCGTGAGCCGCCCCTTTTTTCGTTTGTGGATACTGCAAACGAACGGGGCGAGCCCCCGGCCCGATGGTTAGCGTAGGGAAAACAAGGGAAAACCCGCCATGGCCTTGAGCGCGCAGTCCATCATCCGCTTCGTCGAGCCGGCGCTGTACGGCTCCCGCGGGCGCCGCATCAGCGTGGGCCTGCTGGCGCTGATGACCCTGGCGATGCTGTGGCAGGCGCTGCAGCTCAAGCCGGACGCCAGCTTCGACAAGACAGTTCCGCTGGACCACCCCTACATGCAGGTGCTGCAGCGCTACCAGGAGGAACTGGGCGGCGGCGCCAACGCGGTGCTGGTGGCGCTGGTGCAGGACCAGGGCGATATCTACAACCCCGAGTTCATGGCCAGCCTCAAGGCCGCGACCGAGGAGGTGGAGTTCATCCCCGGCATTGATCGCGCACGCCTGTCCTCGATCTTCACGCGCAACGTGCGCTACCTGGAGGTGGTGGACGGCGGCTTCCGTGCCGAGGACGTGATCCCGGCCAACTACACGCCGACCCCCGAGATGCTGGCGGGCGTTCGCGAGGCGGTGGGCAAGGCGGGCGTCATCGGGCGCCTGGTCAGCCAGGACCAGCGCGGCGCGATGGTCTACGCCGAGGTGCTGGAGCGCAATCCCAGCACCAACACGCGTACCGACTACCAGCGCGTGGCCCACGGCCTGGAAAGCGACGTGCGCGGCCGCTTCACCAGCCCCACCAAATACGAGCTCAAGCTGAAGGCCGACCATGGCCCGTTCAAGGCCGGGCAGGTGGTGGCCGTGCGCTACGCCGATCCGGGCTGGCAGCTGTGGTTCCGCAGCATCGACACCGCCGGGCAGGACGAGCACGGCCAGCCGGTGGTGTTGCAGGTGCCTGGGCGTTTGCTGCAGGCCGAGAGCGTGGCCAACCCGCAGTACAACCCGCGCATCTCGGTGCACATCGTCGGCTTCGCCAAGGTGATCGGCGATGTCACCGACGCCACCCGCAGCGTGGTGTTCTTCTTCGCGCTGACCGTGCTCGGTACGTTCCTGGCGCTGCTGCTGTACCTGCGCGACCTGCGCCTGGCCTGGCTGCCGCTGGCCTGCTCGGTGGTGGCGGTGACCTGGGAGATGGGCCTGCTGCACAGCTTCGGCTACGGCCTGGATCCGTTCGCGATCATGGTGCCCTTCCTGGTGCTGGCCATCTCCACCTCGCACGGCGTGCAGTACGTCAACACCTGGGCCGACCAGGTGGTGCAGGGCGAGGCACCCTTCGAGGCCTCGCGCTCCACCTTCCGCCGCCTGTTCATCCCCGGCAGCATCGCGCTGATCACCAATGTCGCGGGCTTTCTCACCATCGCCCTGGTGCCGATCGGCGTGATCCGCGAGATGGCCGCCAATGCCTGCCTGGGCATGTTCGCGGTGATCATCACCAACAAGGTGATGATGCCGATCTGGCTGTCGCGCCTGCGGGTCAAGGACCTGGAAGCCTTCCGCGCGCGGCGTGCGCAGCTGGCGCGCAGCGGCGAGGCCTTGTGGCAACGCATGGCCGTGGTCACCACTGCGCCGGTGGCGGCGGGCTTGCTGTTGCTGGCCGCCGTGGTGCTGGGCGCCAGCTGGCATCTGCAGGGCCAGCGCATCATCGGCGACGCCCAGGCCGGCGTGCCGGAGCTGCGGCCGGATTCGGTCTACAACCGCGACTCGCGGGCCATCGCCGAGAATTTCAGCATCGCCACCGACATCCTCACGGTGGTGGCCGAGGCGGACTCCTGGGACTGCATCGAGCACGATCCGCTGGAGCAGGTGGACCGCTTCGCCTGGCACATGCGCAACGTCGAGGGCGTGGCCTCCACGCGTGCGCTGCCCGATGTCGCCCGCGCGATCTATTCCGGCTTCTGGGAGGGCCACGTCAAGTTCCGCGTACTGCCGCGCAACCACGACTCGCTGGTGCTCTCCACCAAGCCGGTCGAGACCTCCACCGGCCTGCTCAATACGGATTGCAGCGCCATCCCGGTCTACGTCTTCACCTCCGACCACAAGGCCACCACGATCCACCGCATCACCGATGCCGTGGAGCAGTTCAACCGCGACAACGCCCGCGACTTCTTCGCCGATCATCCGCAGCTCGATCCGGCGGCCTGCGAGGCTGGCCAGCGCAGCGCCGAGTCGCGCGCGGAGCCGGGTCCTTCGCCTTGCCCGATGCACTTCGCGCTGGCCTCCGGCAACGTCGGCGTGATGGCCGCCACCAACGAGGTGGTGGAGGCCAGCGAGCTCAAGACCGTGCTGTGGGTCTACGTGGTGATCGGAGTGTTGGTGCTTCTCTCGTACCGCTCGTTCACCGGCTTGCTGGTGATCGGCGTGCCCCTGTTCCTGGTGTCGATCTTCGCCAACGCCCTGATGGCGGTGTTCGGCATCGGCCTGAAGGTGGCGACGCTGCCGGTGATCACGCTGGCCGTAGGCATCGGCGTGGACTACGGCATCTACGTCTACGACCTGCTGCGCCACAAGGTTCTGGACGAAGGCCTGAACCTGCGCGAGGCCTACGTGGCCACGCTGCGCCAGACCGGCAAGGCGGTACTGTTCACCGGCCTGTGCCTGGCCGGCGGCGTGATCTCCTGGCTGTTCTCGGCCCTGCAGTTCCAGCGCGACATGGGCCTGCTGCTGGCCTTCATGTTCACCGCCAACATGTTCGGTGCGGTACTGCTCGGCCCGGCCCTGTGCCGCTTCCTGATGCCGGCCGCCAGCCGCCGCTAAGCTGCTGTTTTTACGGCGTCTGAAGGGGCTGGCCCGGCTCTAGTCATTTTGGATGATGCTGGGGCACCGGCCCTGTGTGAGTCTTGGCGCCACTACGAAAAGGCCCCCCGCCGCGCGGGGCTCGTCAAGGAGACTTACCGATGCAAGCCAAGCCCCAGACCGTCACCCCCGAGATCCTGGTCCAGCGTGCCCGTGACCTGGTGCCGGTGCTGGCCGAGCGCGCCGCCAAGGCCGAGGCCGACCGCTGCGTGCCCAAGGAGACCGTGGCCGACATGCAGGCCGCCGGCCTGTTCGACGTGCTCAAGCCGAAGATGTACGGCGGCTACGAGATGGACCCGCAGGTGTTCTACGACGTCTGCACCACCCTGGCCGAAGGCTGCATGTCCACCGCCTGGATCTACGGCGTGATCGGCGTGCACAACTGGCAGATCGCGCTGTTCGACCCGCGTGCGGCGGCCGATGTCTGGGGCGGCGGCGACACTTCCGTGCTGATCGCGTCCACCTACATGCCCAAGGGCCAGGTCAAGCGCGTCGAGGGCGGCTTCCAGTTCAGCGGTCGCTGGGGCTTCTCCAGCGGCATCGACCATTGCCAGTGGGTGTTCCTCGGCGGCCTGATCTTCCCGGAAGACGGCAAGGGCGCGCCGGAGTACCGCACCTTCCTGCTGCCGCGTTCGGACTTCGAGGTGATCGACACCTGGCACACCATGGGCCTGAAGGGCACCGGCTCCAAGGACATCGTGGTCAAGGGCTGCTTCGTGCCGGAGTACCGCACCCACAAGGCCAGCGACGGCTTCATGGGCACCAACCCCGGCGGCGAGACCTTCACCTCCACGCTGTATGACCTGCCGTTCGGCCAGATTTTCGTGCGCGCCGTGTCCAGCGCCGCGATCGGCGGCCTGCAGGGCGCGGTCAACAGCTTCGTGGACTGGGGCAAGGCCTGGACCGGCAACATGGGTTCCAAGACCGCCGAGCAGGGCCCCGCCCAGCTCGCCGTTGCCGACGCCATGCTGGCGGTGGACGAGATGAAGCTGGTGCTGCGCCGCAACTTCGACACGCTGCTGACCAAGATCCGCAACGGCCAGCCGCTGGATCTCAACGAGCGCCTGCACTACCGCTACCAGGCGGCGCAGGTGGTCGAGCGCTCGGCCAAGCATGCCTACCAGCTGTTCTCGGCCTGCGGCGGCCGCGGCATCTTCAGCGACTTCCCGCTGGTGCGCTTCTTCCTGGACATCCACGCCGCACGCGCGCACTACGCCAACAACCCGGACATCTTCGGCCGCAACTACGGCGGCGTGCTGCTGGGCCGCGAGAACACGGACTTCTTCCTGTAAGCCCACTTGTTCCCCTCTCCCGCTGGCGGGAGAGGGGGTAGGGGAGAGGGCGCTGTAACTCTCTCCAGGTTTCACAGCGCCCTCTCCCCCCGCCCCTCCCCCGTATACGGGGGAGGGGAGTCCCAAGCAAAGGAACGCGACATGAGCAACACCAGCTTCGACCAGCAATTCGACGTCGTCGTCGTCGGCTCCGGCGGCGGCGGCATGACCGCGGCGCTGTGCGCGCAGTCGCTCGGCCTGTCGGCTGTGGTGATCGAGAAGTCCGACAAGTACGGCGGCACCTCCGCTGTGTCCGGCGGTGGCATCTGGATCCCCAACAACGACGATATCGCCCGCACCGGCGGCAGCGACTCTTACGAGGAGGCGCTGACCTACCTCAAGACCATCGTCGGCAGCGAGGTCCCGCAGGAGCGCATCGAGGCCTACCTCAAGAATGCGCCGGAAATGGTGCGTTACATGGCCAAGACCTTCGGCGTGAAGTACCGCAACGTGCCGAAGTACCCGGACTATTACTCCAACCGCCCCGGCGGCAAGGACGGCTGGCGCTCGATGGAGCCGGTGGACTTCGACGCCTCGCTGCTCGGCCCCGAGTTCGACCGCCAGCGAGAGTCCTTCAAGGGCACGCTGCTGATGGGCCGCATCGCCATGAACCAGGTGGAGGCGCACAAGCTGTTCTCGCGCGGCCCGGGCTGGATCTTGCTGACGCTGAAGATGCTGCTCAAGTACTGGCTCGACATCGGCTGGCGCCGCCGCACGCATCGTGACCGCCGCCAGGTGCTCGGCCAGGGCATGGTGTCGACGCTGCGCTACGCCATGCTGCAGAAGAACGTGCCGCTGGTGCTGGAGTGCGGCATGGATTCGCTGATCGAGGATGACGGCCGCGTGGTCGGTGTCAACGTCGTGCACCGTGGGCGCAAGCAGCGCTATGGTGCGCGTCGTGGCGTGGTCCTGGCCTGCGGCGGCTTCGAGTCCAACCAGGCGATGCGCGAGAAGTACCTGGCGCAGCCGACCAAGGTGGAGTGGACCGCGGCGCCGCCGATCAACCAGGGCGACGGCATCCGTGCCGGCCAGTCGCTGGGCGCCGCCACCAAGCTGATGGACAAGGTCTGGGGTTCGCCCACCGTGCGCAAGCCGGGTGCCGACCAGCAGATCACGCTGTTCATCGAGCGCGGCATGCCGGGCTGCGTCGCCGTCAATGCCAAGGGCAAGCGCTTCGCCAACGAGGCAGCGGCCTATCCGGATTTCCGTGACGCGATGTACGCCGACCATGCCAAGGGCAACGGCTGCGTGCCGGCCTGGCTCGTGTTCGACGCCACCTTCCGCTACAAGTACCCGATGGGCATCTTCCTGCCGGGCCAGATCGAGCCGGACGCGCGGCTGCCCGCCGACTGGCTGGACAAGGTCTACTACCGCGCCGACAGCATCGACGCGCTCGCCGGCAAGATCGGCGTGGACAAGGCCGGCCTGGCCGAGACCGTGGCCAAGATGAACGGCTACGCCCAGACCGGCGTGGACCCGGAATTCGGCAAGGGCAGCATCCCCATCGACCGCTACTACAGCGACCCGAGCGTGAAGCCCAACACCTGCCTGGGTCCCATCGTTAAGGCGCCGTTCTACGCCGTGCCGATGTACCCCGGCGAGATCGGAACCAAGGGCGGCCTGGACGTGGACCCGAAGGCGCGCGTGCTGCGCGAGGACGGCAGTGTCATCGACGGCCTCTACGCCATCGGCAACACCTCCGCGGCCGTGATGGGCAGCACCTACCCCGGTGCCGGCTCCACGCTGGGCCCGGCGATGACCTTCGGCTATATCGCCGCGCGTGATATCGCGGAGTCGGCCAAGGCAGAGCAGCCGAAGATCGCGGCCGCGGCCTGAAGCCTCGTATGAACCCGAGCCCGGTCTCCGAGAGGAGACCGGGCTTTTTTGTTGCCCGCTTCACGCGCCGCGGGCGGGGGCTTAACCTAGCGGCCGTTCCCGTCGCCCGCACCTGCCGGATACCACATGAAACTGCCCCGTCTCCTCCTGTCCCTGCTGGTGCTGGCAACGCTGCCGGCGCAAGCTGCCAAGACCTATTCTCCGGGCGAGCTCAAGCTGATGATCCCGCTGGGCAACTATCCGGCCGAGGGGCCCGTGACGAAGCAGGAGACCCACAAGATGAGCCGGGAGGAGTGCCTGGCGCGCTCCGACAAGCTGTCCCATTCGGCGTCGTCGGTCTCGCCCTCGGTGCGGCTGGTGGATACGCCGCAGCTGCGCAGCACCAAGGTCTGGGGTGGCGACGGCGCCATGCTCATCAACTGCCCCGCCACGGGCGGCATGGAACTGAAGCGCTCGTCATACCGGTAGCGTCAACAGGGCGGTCCCTAGGACCTGCGGCTGCTGCTAGTCTGTAGCCCTGGCCCCCAGGGAGTACGCCATGTCCCGGCAGATCCACATCGAACAGCGCGGCCGTGTGTTGCTGGCCATGCTGGACAATCCCCCGCATGCGCTGATGGGCGCCGGCATGGTCGCGGAACTGGACCAGCTGGTGGGCCATGCCAGCGACGACGACAGCATCGGCGCCGTGGTGCTGACCGGCGCCCACCCGGAGCGCTTCATCGCGCACTACGACGTGCGTGAACTGCTGGCACTGGCGCGCAGCGCGCCGGCCCTGCCGGAATCCCTGGCCAAGGCCAGCATCGGCGCCATCGGCGCGCTGGAACGGATTCCCGGCAGTGGCAGCCTGCTGGAGCGCACGCCGGCCGCCGGCCTGTCGCAGCTGCGTGGCTTCCACGACACCCTGAACGGCATCGGCCGCAGTGGCGCGGTGTTCATCGCCGCGATCAACGGCGTGGCGCTGGGTGGCGGCTGCGAGCTGTCGCTGGCCTGCGACCTGCGCCTGATCAGCGACGACGGCCTGATCGGCCAGCCCGAGATCCTGCTGGGCATCCCGCCCGGCGGGGGCGGCACGCAGCGCCTGTCGCGCCTGATCGGCCGCGGCCGCGCGCTGGAGCTGGTTCTGGAAGGACGCCCGGTGCCGGCCGACGAGGCGGAACGCATCGGCCTGGTACATCGCGTGCTGCCGCGCGCGCAACTGCTCGACGAGGCGCTGGCCACGGCCGAGCGCCTGGCGCGTCGCTCCAAGCCGGTGGTCGCCGCCTGCAAGCGGGCAGTGCTGGAGGGCGGCAACCTGCCGCTGGAGATGGGCCTGAAGATGGAACAGGCTGCCTTCGTGTCGTCGCTGGGCCACAAGTCCACGCAGCGGGCCATGGAGGCCTACATCGCCGAGATGCAGAGCAGCGGCGACGTGGCCGCCGCCAACCCGGAAATGCGCGACCGGCTGGTGGACGGCACGTTCATCGACTTCAACAAGCCGTAACCTCAACAAGCCGTAGCCTCCACGCGTTCCGTCCAAGGCGGTCCAGCGAAGTCTTGCTAGGCTTCGCGTCTTCACCAATGGGGATTCCAACCATGACGCTACGCGTCCTGCTGCTGTTGCCGCTGTTTGCCATCCTGGCAGCTTGTTCCCGCTCCGATGGACTCGGCGAGTCCGCGGGGGCAGGCAACGTCGGCGACGTGCCCGCGGCCGAATGGCAGCCGTTGCCGCCGGCCCCGGCGGTCAGCGCCGAGGTGCAGGCCGCGCGCGACCGCATCCTGGGCCCCGACGCCACCGACCCGGCGACGGTGAAGCTGTGGTGGTACGGCGTCTCCAGCTTCATCGCCTCGGCCGGCGGCCACCTGTTCCTGTTCGACGCCTGGGAGTCGGTGGGCCTGCAGGAGGACTACGTGCCCATCGGCCGCGAGGAACTGGTGGCGATCCAGCCGGAGGCCATCCTGATCGGCCACGGCCACTTCGACCATGCTGCCGACGCCGGCTACGTGGCCGGCCATACCGGCGCCGCCCTGGTGGCCGGGCAGACGGTCTGCAACACCGCGCGCGAGCGTGCGGCGCAGCTCGGCGCCATGGCCGCCTTCCCCTGCGTGGTGCTGGGCAACCGCGAGTCGCCGGGGCCCGGGGCACTGCAGCAGCTGCGCCTGTGGCGCGACCTGGCACCGCTGCAGGGGCTGCAGCACATCCACTCCGCGGTCGATCCCTCCGACCTGCTCACTGGCGGCCTGCCGCTGATCTTCGTGCCGCAGGTGCTGAGCTTCCTGGAGCACCTGAATACCGACCCGCGCGAGATCGCCGGCTTCGTGCAGTCGCTGACCGACGACGGCCTGCTGGGCCAGCCCGAGGGCGGCACCTGGGCCTATCACCTGCGCGTGGGCGACTTCAGCCTGCTGTGGCATGACTCCACCGGCCCCATCGGCGACGAGGAGCCCCAGGGGCCGGCGGTGCAGGCGGCGCTGGATGGCTTCCCCGGCTGCGTGGACGTGCAGGTAGGCGCCATTGTCGGCTTCGGCATGGTCACCAGCGGCCTGCGCGACTCCACGCTCTACGTCGCCAGCGCCCATCCGCAGCTGTTCCTGCCCAGCCACCACGACGCCTGGGCGCCGGTGCTGGGCGGCGGCGCGGCGGCCTACGAGACGCAGTGGCGCAATGCCCTGGCCACCCTGGAAAACCCGCCGGAGCTGGACTACCTGCGCGACCCCGAGGACTACATGAAGCCACGCGTGTTCCGCGTGGACGATCCGCGCTGGAAGGTACCGATGCGCGGTTCATCCTGCGCTGGCTGAGATTTTCCAGCCCTCCTCTACTCCAGCCGGATCAGGCCGGGGCCTCTCCGGCTGGCCGATAGTGCCTGCCACATAACAGGCATTCCGGAGAGAGACATGGCAAAGCTGCAGGGCAAGGTCGCGCTGGTCACGGGCGCAGGGCAGGGTGTGGGGCAGGGCATCGCGTTCGCACTGGCTTCCGAGGGCGTGGCGGTGGCCGTCACCGGCCGTACCAAGGCCAAGCTCGATGCCACCGTCCAGGAGATCGAGAAGCGCGGCGGCAAGGCGCTGGCGGTGGAGTGCAACGTGCGCGACGCGGCCTCGCTGGCGGCCTGCGTGGAGGCCGTGGTCAAGCACTTCGGCAAGCTCAACATCCTGGTCAACAATGCCCAGGAAGTGCCGCTGGGCGCGCTCAACGACGTCAGCGACGAGGCCTTCGCCGCTGGCTGGGAATCCGGCCCGCTGGCCAGCTTCCGCCTGATGAAGCTGTGCCATCCGCACCTGAAGGGTGACGGCAACATCGTCAACTTCGGCTCCTCCGCCGCCAAGCGCTGGGACATGGCCGGCTACGGCGCCTATGCCGCGGTGAAGGAAGCGATCCGCCAGCTCACCCGCGCCGCTGCCTGCGAGTGGGCCCGCGACGGCATCCGCACCAACGCCATCCTGCCGCTGGCCAACTCGCCGGCCATGGAATGGTGGACGCGCGAGCGCCCGGAGGAGTCCGCCGCCTTCATCTCCACGGTGCCGCAGGCCCGCGTCGGCGATTGCGAGCAGGACATCGGCCGCTTCGTGGTCGCGCTATGCTCCGACGACTCCCGCTACATCAACGGCCAATCCATCGGCGTCGACGGCGGCCAGGCCCTCATCGCATAAGGAAAGCAACACGTGAGCAGCAACGAATACGTCTCCGTCGAACGCGCCAACGGCGTCGCCACCGTCACGCTGCGGGCCATCGGCCGCATGCCGGTGCTGTCGCTGGCCTCCGGCAACGCGCTGGCCGATGCCGCCGCCGCGCTGAAGGACGACAGCGAGATCCGCGTGGTGGTCCTGCGCGGTGACAACGGCCAGTTCTGCGCTGGCGGGGACATCGCCGCGATCCGCGACGCACTGCCCGACCCGGATCGCCTGCTGGGCCCGATCATCGACGGCCTGCACCGCACCGTGCGCAACCTGCGTGCGCTGCCGCAGCCGGTCATCGCCAGCGTTGCCGGCTCCGCCGCGGGTGGCGGCATGTCCCTGGCCGTGGCCTGCGACCTGATCGTGGCGGCCAGCAATGCCCGCTTCGTGGTCGGCTACCCGGCCCTGGGCACGTCTTCCGACGGCGGTCTCAGCTACACGCTGGCGCGCCGCATCGGCGCCAACCGCGCCATGGACGTTATCCTGGCGCGCGGCCTGCTCGATGCCGTGACGGCCGAAGCCTGGGGCCTGGTGGCGAAGCTCGCCGACCCGGCCGCGCTGGAGCAGGACACCGCCGCCTACGCCGCGCTGCTGGCCAAGCAGCCCCCTCAGGTGCTGCGCGAGTTCAAGCAACTGCTGGGCGACGCTGCCGAGCCGGAACTGTCGGCCCGCCTGGACGCCGAGCGCGCGGCCTTCCTGCGCTGCGCCAAGACCGAGGACTTTGCCAAGCGGGTCAACGCGTTCCTGGAAAAGAAGAAATAGCTCCTGATCCGATGTAGGAGCCAGCTTGCTAGCGACCTGTCGCTAGCAAGCTGGCTCCTACAGGAGATTTTGCGTGCAGCCGATCAATCGCTTACCCTGCGCGCCGCCATGAGTCCGCAAGCCCATATCGTCACCTGCACCCTGCCGCCCCGCGGCGCGGTGGCCTGCGCGCGCCTGGCATCCTTCGGCAAATCCAAAAAACAGCCTCTCGCCTGACGGGATGCTGTCCCGTCGGTCGCTGCCGACGGATCGCCTGCCTCGCCGTACCTGATTCCTGTTTCCCCGCAGTCATTCCGCCGGCTCCGTGCCGATGGTCAGCGTTTCCGACGCCCAACCATCCATCACACAGGAGCAACACATGACTGCCTTCCAGGGAATCTGGGTACCGCTGGTTACCCCCTTGAGCAACAACCAACCCGATCTGGCCGCCACGCAACGGCTGGCCGAGAACCTGCTGCAGGCCGGCGTGGACGGCTTCATCGTCTGCGGCACCACCGGCGAGCCCGCCACCTTGAGCGACGAAGAGCAGGCGCGGCTGCTGGCCGCCGTGCTGGAGGTGACGGGGTCCCGCTGCCCGGTGGTCTTCGGCGTTTCCGGCAACGACACCGCGGCGATGATCGCGCGCCTGCGCGAGCTGGAGAGCGAGCGCCTGGCCGGCTGGCTGATCAGCGCGCCCTACTACACCCGGCCCTCGCAGGAGGGCATACGCCGGCACTTCGAGGCACTGGCGGACGCTACCGAGCGGCCGGTGCTGCTCTACAACGTGCCCTACCGCAGCGGCATCGGCATGGACACCGCCACGCTCAAGGCGCTGGCCCGGCACCCGAGGATCGCCGGCATCAAGCAGAGTGCCGGCAACGACCTGGACCAGTTGTCCGCGCTGATCCATGAAACGCCCCTGCAGGTGCTCAGCGGCGAGGACGCGCTGATCTTCCACTGTGCCTGCCTGGGCGGGCAGGGCGCGATCTCGGCGGCGGCGCACATCCGGCCGGACCTGTACCGGCGCATGCTGACGCAGGTGCGCGCCGGCGAGCTGGCCGCCGCGCGCCGCCTGCATCATGCGCTGCTGCCCTGGATACGGCTGCTGTTCTCCGAGCCCAATCCCGGTGCCATCAAGGCCGCGCTGGCCATGATGGGCCTGATCCGGGACGGGTTGCGATTGCCGATGACGGAGGTGTCGGACGGCTTGCGGCAGCGCATCGAGCGGGCGCTGCCGGAGATCCTGGCCTTGTGACACTTCAATCGGACGAGGCCAGGGGCCGGTCAGGGGTCTAAGGTCTGGGAATCCCAGAACGGAACGCCAGTCCATGACCAACCCCTCCGCCGCCTTCACCCCGATCCAGATCGGCCCGCTGAAGCTGCGCAACCGCTTCATCAAGTCCGCCACCAACGAGGGCATGGCCAAGGGTGGCGTGCCGTCGAAGGCGCTGGTGGATCACCACCGGCGCATGGCGGCCGGCGGTGCGGCGATGACCACCGTGGCCTACTGCTCGGTGAGCCCGGATGGCCGTACCTTCGAGGACCAGGTGTCGCTGGACGCGCCGAGCCTGCCGCACCTGCGGGCGCTGACTGAGGCAGTACACCGTGAGGGCGGCGCCGCCTGCGCGCAGATCACGCACGGCGGCGCCTTCACCTTCCTGCCGAAGCTGGCCAGCGGTTCGCCCTTCAGCGCCTCCGGCGGCTTCAACGCGGCCGGCGTGCTCAGCGGCCGCTTCTTCAAGACCGCGATGACGCGCGGCGACATGGACCGCATCGCCGCGGAGTTCGTGGCCGGCGCGCGCCTGGCGCAGCAGGCCGGCTTCGACGCGGTGGAAATCCACATGGGGCACGGCTACCTGCTGAGCCAGTTCATCTCGCCGCGCTACAACCGCCGGCGCGACGAGTACGGCGGCAACGCCGCCCAGCGCACGCGCTACCCCGCGGAAATCCTGCAGCGCGTGCTCGACGCGGTCGGCAAGGACCTGGCCGTGACCTGCAAGATCTGCGTCACCGAGGGCTACAAGGGCGGCGCCGGCGCGGCCGAGGCCGTCGAGGTGGCCAAGGTACTGGAACGCTCGGGCGCCCACCTGCTGGTGCTCAGCGGCGGCATGAACGTGGAGGCGCCCTGGGCGATCTTCGGCAGCAACATGCCGGCCGCGGCGGTGGAGTCGGTGCAGAGCCCCATCATCAAGGTCGCCACGCGCATGATGCGGCTGTGGGAACCGAAGCTCACGTTCCACGAGATGTATTTTCTCGAACACTCGCGCCAGGTGCGCGCGGCGGTGCGCATGCCGCTGGCCTATCTCGGCGGAGCCAAGTCCATCGCCGGCGTGGAGCAGGCGATGCAGGATGGTTTCGACTGCGTGGTGATGGGCCGCGCGCTGATCCACGATCCGGGCCTGGTCAACAAGTTCGCCAGCGGCGAGGTCACCGTGTCCGGCTGCAATGCCTGCAACGAATGCGTGTCGCAGATGTACACGCCCGGCGGCACGCGCTGCGTGCTGACGCAGCAGGCCAATCCCGAGCTCAACCGCATCCCCGGCGCCGCATGAATACCCTGGAGTGGGTGCGGCGGGAGTTGCCCGACCTGTCCGGCCGCCGCGCGCTGGTTACCGGCGCCGCTGCCGGCTTGGGTTACGAAACGGCGCTGGGCCTGGCGGCCCGCGGCGCCGAGGTGATCCTGGCCGACCGCAACGTCGAGGGCGGCCTGGCCGCGCTGGCACGTATCCGCGAGGCGGTGCCGCAGGCGAAGCTGGAGTTCCGCGAGCTGGACCTGGCGGACTTGGCCGCGGTGCGCGGCTTCGCCGCCACGCTGTCCGCGGACGGCCGCGCCCTGGACATCCTGGTCAACAACGCCGGCATCCTGCCGCCACTGGCGCGACGCACCACCGTGGACGGCTTCGAGCTGAAGTTCGGCATCAACGTGCTGGGCCACTTCGCGCTCGGCGCTCAACTGCTGGACAGTCTGCGCCGCAGCGCCGCGCCGCGCGTGGTCTGGGTCAGCAGCCTGGTGCACCGCCAGGGCAAGCTGTACTTCGACGACCTGCAACTGCAGCGTCGCTACGAGCCGGAGCGCGCCTACAACCAGGCCAAGCTGGCCTGCCTGGTGCTGGCCATGGAACTGCAGGCGCGCGCCGATGCGGCCGGCTGGACGCTGCAGTCCGTCGCGGCCCATCCCGGCATCTCGCGCACCGGCATCGGCGACAGCCGACAGGGCCAGAAGGCGCAGCGCTTCACCGACCATCTCGCCGCGGTGGCCTTCCGCATCGCCATGGGCTGGCTCGGGCAGGCGCCGGGGCAGGGCGCGCTGCCGATCCTCAAGGCCGCTGCCGCGGCGGACGTGAACGGCGGCGAGTTCTACGGGCCGGACGGCTTCGGCGAGTTCCGCGGGCTGCCCAGGCGGGTCCAGCCCTCGGCCCCGGCGCGGGATCCGGCGGTTCGCCGCCGCCTTTGGGAGGCCTGCGAGGGACTTACTGGCCAGGGATACGGGCTTTAGCGCCTTGGACCCCCAGGGTGGGGAAAAGCAGCCCCATGGCGGTGTAGCCTGCCCGCTTGCCGCTGCGGCTGGGCGGATACCGGGGGAGGGAATCCATGTCGAGCATGGTCGACGATAGCGCCCTGTTTTCGTTGAACCTGTCGGCAGAACTGGCCACCCTGGCGGCCGACCCGGAACTGATCGCCCTGCAGCGTCGCCTGCGGGAAGCGCTGCTGCAGGACCAGCTGAGCCTGGTGTTCCAGCCCATCTTCGACATCCACGGCCTGCGCCTGCATTCGGCCGAGGCCTTGCTGCGCTGGCGCCACCCGGAGCTGGGCGATGTCAGCCCGGCGCGCTTCATCCCGCTGGCCGAACGCAGCGACCTGATCCTGGACCTGGGCCGGCACGTGCTGGGCCAGGCGGTGACTCAGATCGCACGCTGGCAGGCCCAGGGGCTGGAGCCGGTGCCGGTGGCCATCAACATCTCCGGTGCCGAGCTCAAGCAGGAGGGCTTCGCCCGGCAGATCGACGAGGCGCTGCAGCGGCATGGCGTCTCCGGCCGCCTGCTGCGCGTGGAAGTTACCGAGCACGGCCTGATCTCCGACTTCACCCGCGCCACCGACAACCTGCGCGCCGCCGGCGAGCTGGGCCTGGGCGTTGCGCTGGACGATTTTGGCACCGGCTACTCGTCCTTCCGCTACCTGCGGCACCTGCCGATGCATACGCTGAAGATTGATCGCGAGTTCGTCGCCGGCGTCGATCGCGACGCGCGCGACCAGCGCGTGGTGCGTGCCATGGTCGCCATGGCGCACTCGTTGCGCCTCAAGGTGGTCGCCGAGGGCGTGGAGACCGAGTCCGAACTGATCACGCTGCGCCGCCTGCACTGCGACTACGTGCAGGGCTTCTTCACCGGCCGGCCGATGCCCGCGGCGGACTTCGCCGCGCTGCTGGCCTCGCAGGGCGGCGCTACAGCGCCCATTTGATCACTGCTGCGCCGCGCTCCTTCATGCGCTGCGTCCAGGGGCGTTCATTCCAGGCCTGGGGATCGATGCGCTTCGCCGCTTTCAGGTCCTGCTCGAACATGCCCTCCATCTGCCGGCCGAAGTCGCGGCCGATGATGATGGCGTTGGCCTCGTCGTTGAGGATGAAGCTGCGGTAGTCGAGGTTGGCGGAGCCCACCGTGGACCAGACCCCGTCGATCACGGCAGTCTTGGCGTGCAGCACCGTGTCCTGGTACTCGTAGAGCCGGATGCCGGCGTCCAGCAGGCGCTGGTAGTGCGAGCGCGCGGCATGCATCAGCAGCGTCACGTCGCTCTCGCCCGGCATCAGCAGGCGCACGTCCACGCCGCGCCGCGCGGCATCCTCCAGCGCCGCAACGAAGGCCTCGTTGGGTGCGAAGTAGGCCTGCGTGATCCAGACCCGGTGGCGCGCCTTGCCGATGGCGGTGAGGTAGCTGGCGTAGATGCGGGCCTCGTCCTGCTGTTTCCCGCTCAGGGATTTCCAGGCCGCGTCAGCGGGTGCCAGCAGGTTGTCGAGCAGGTCCTCGCCCTGGTCCACCACCACACGCACATACTGGTCGCCGCGCCGCTCGATGCCAGGGAACAGGGACTTGGGCGTGTCCTGCTGCTGGCCACCCAGTTCGCCCCACCAGTACAGGAACAGGCGCTGGAACTCCGCCACCGCCGGCCCTTCGATACCCACCTGCGTGTCGCGCCAGCCGCGCGCCGAGCCACTGGCCGAGCCGCTGCCTGAACTGCCGCCCGAGCTGCCACTGAGGCGCGAGCCACTGGCCGAGGAGGAGCCGGAGTAGTCGTCGGTGATGTTGATGCCGCCGGTGAAGGCGCTGCGCCCGTCCACCACCAGGATCTTGCGATGGTTGCGGCGCGTCATGCGCCAGACCCGCGGGTCCTTCAACGGGCTCACGCTGTGGAACTCGCGGATCTCGACCCCGGCTTCCTGCAGGCGCCGCCGGTAGTCTTCGCCCGCGCCCATGCCGCCGAGCCCGTCTACGATCAGGCGCACCTTCACGCCCGCGCGCGCCTTGCGCGTCAGCAGCTCCGCGTAGCGCTGGCCCAGCTCGTCGTCGGTGAGTAGGTAGATGTCGAGATGGATGTTATGCCGCGCACGGGCGATGGCCTCCAGCTGTGCGCGGTGCGTCTCCGGGCCGTCCTTGAGCAGGCGCACGCGGTTGCCGCCGATCAGCGGGCGCCGCGCCACCGCGGCTTCGATTCGGCTGAGCTCCTCGATGAAAGCGTAGTCGCCATCGCCCACCGCCGCGCGCAGCTGTGCGGGGTGGATGGCGGGGCGTTCGGAGGCGCCGGCGGCGGGGCCGGCCTGCAGCGCGCGGGCCTCGATCTCCTTCGGCCCCGGCAGGGCGCAGGCGGACAGCAGCAAGGTGCCGACGATCACGGCCGCGCAGCGTCCTGCTGCTGAATGTTTCGCCTGTTCCATGGCGTTCTCCTGGGCGGCCCGGGCCGCTGCCTCCCACAGACCCCGCCGGCCCTGCCCGGTTCCCCGACGGGCGTCCGTCCGGGTAGGCTGGACACCTGCCCAGGGGAAGCCGATGACCGAATCCAGCGATCCGTACCGACTGCATGAGCTGGCCGAGCGCCAGTCCCGCGCCCTGGGTATGGGCGGGGAGGACAAGCTTGCCCGCCAGCGCGCCAAGGGCCGCGGCAACGCACGAGAGCGCGTCGAACGCCTGCTCGACCCCGGCAGCTTCGACGAGCAGGGCCTGCTGGCCACCAGCGACCTGCCCGAGGCGGCGGACAAGACGCCGGCCGACGGCAAGGTCTGCGGCTGGGGGCGCATCGACGGGCGCGAGGTCCACGTCAGCGCCGACGACGTCACCGTGCTGGCCGGTGCCGGCGGGCGCGTGGGTGTCGGCAAGGCCTACCGCGGCATGCAGCTGGCCGCCGAGCGCGGCCTGCCCTGCGTGGTGCTGGGCGACGCCGGCGGCGCACGCGTGCCCGACATCATGGGCTCGGCTGGCATGATGAGCATGGTCTACCCCACGCAGGGCGCGCCGCGCGACCGCCGCATGCCGCTGATCACCGCCATCCTCGGCGAGTGCTTCGGCGGCAGTGCCTGGACCGCCTCGGTGTCCGACATCGTGCTGCAGGTGAAGGGCACGGCGATGTGCGTCGGCGGCCCGTCGATCCTGGAGATCGCCACCGGCGAGAAGGCGACCACCGAGCAACTCGGCGGCTGGGAGCTGCATGCGCGCACCACCGGGCAGGTGGACCTGTTCGCGCAGGACGAGGAGGAATGCCTGGCGCTGGTCCGCCGTGCGCTGTCCTACTTCCCGAACCATGCCGGCCTGCCGCCGCCCGCCGCACCGGCGCCGGACGTGGAATCGCGCCTGGATGGACTGATGGACCTGGTGCCGGCCGACCCGCGCCAGGTCTACGACATGCGCCGCGTGCTGGAAGCCGTCTGCGATCCCGGCAGCGTGCTGGAGCTGAAGCCGCTGTTCGACCCCAGCCTGATCACCGCACTGGCACGCATCGGCGGCCAGGTGGTCGGCATCCTCGCCAGCAATCCCAAGTTCACCGCGGGCGCCATGGGGCCCGGCGCCTGCCAGAAGGCCGTGTCCTTCCTCTGCCTCTGCGACTCCTTCCACATCCCGCTGCTGTTCCTGCACGACACGCCGGGCTTCTTCGTCGGTCGCCGCGCCGAGGAAGGCGGCATGCCGTTGCGCATCATGAACTGGATCGCCGCGCTGCAGCAGTGCAGCGTGCCGCGCATCAGCCTGATCCTGCGCAAGTCCTACGGCATGGCCCACTGCAACATGTCCGGCGGCAACATGGGCAGCGACTGCCTGCTGGCCTGGCCCACTGCGGATGTCTCGTTCATGGCACCGGCCGTCGCGGTCAACGTGGTCTACGGCCGCAAGCTGCTGGAGATGCCGGACCCGCATGCGGCGCGCAGCGCCTTCATGGAAGAGATCGGCCGCGCCAACGCACCCTGGGACGCCGCGGCGCGAGGCTACATCGACCGCGTGGTCGATCCGCGCGATACGCGTATCGAATTGCTGCGCGCGCTGTCACGGGTCAAGGGCGCAAGGAGTCAGCGTCGTTTGGCGAACTGGCCAAGGATGGCCTGAACGGAATGCGCGTTTTCAGAACCTGACGACAGAATCAGCTTTCACGAAACTCCCGAAATGCTATGCGGCGACTATTTGAGAGAACCTGACAGTCGGTTCGCGTTGCAAGACCTGGCATGTCTGGGCAGTATGCGCCCGCTTGCTGCGCGATTTGCTCGGCACTACTTGGGGGATTTCCATGCGCATTCTCAATCGTCTCGGCATAGCGGCTGCCGCTCTTCTTCTGTCCGCCTGCGCGACGGTTCCGCAGTCACCTGTTCAGCTGACGCCCGGAACGCTAGGTGCTCAAGGCGGGCGAGTGGGTGTCGTGATGACGGCGTTGCCGAAGGTGGATACGCAGCTGCCTGGGGCGGGGTGCCTGCTCTGCCTGGGTGCCGCCATGGTGGCAAACAGCTCGCTGATCGATCATTCCAAGACGCTGCCCTATGAAGATCTGCCCAAGCTGAAGGATGAAGTCGCCGCAGCGCTGCGCGCCAAGGGTATGGATGCCGTAGTGATCGAGACGCCCATCAAGCTGTCCGATCTGCCGAAGGCGGAAAAGAACCCCAACGGCCCCGACCGCGATTTCTCGGCACTCCAGCAGCAGTACCAGCTCGGCAAGATCCTGGTGATCGACATTGCGGCGCTCGGCTTCGAGCGCACCTATTCGGCCTACATCCCGACCGCTGATCCCAAGGCCATGCTGCGCGGCACGGGGTATCTCGTGAATCTGCAGACCAAGACCTATGAGTGGTATCTGCCCGTGAACATCGTCAAGAGCACCAACCAGAACTGGGACGAGCCGCCGCAGTTCCCCGGGCTTAGCAATGCCTACTTCCAGACGCTCGAGATCGCCCGCGATACCTTCCTGCAGCCCTTTGCCAACTGATTCGCCCAGGCGCCGGGCGGAGTCGACAACATGAACCTGATTCGATCGGCATCAGCATTACTGCTGCTCACCTCGGCATTCTTCTCGGCAACGCTTGCAGCCGAAGAGAGTGCGTCCACCGATATGCCGCCCGCCGTCGCCATAGCCGTCGGGCCCACCTGGGTGCTGCAGTTGCCGGAGTCGGAGCAGGTGGTGTACCAGGGCGTCGTGAATCTCGACCAGGCGGGCGTCGGTGCGCAGGGCATGCTGTACCCGGCGCCCGATCCGATCTCCATGCTGGCTGCGGTGGTCACGCATGGGGTGGTCGCCAAGTCCATGCGCAACAAGCAGAAGACCGAGCTGCAGCTGGCGGCAGATCGGGTCTTGGAGCCCTACCAGGTAGTGTTGAAGGGCTACACGAACGAAGAGCTGATGCAGCGGGGAATAAAATTGATGGCAGTGCCGGGAACGCGCCTGCTCTCCTCGAGCAAAAATTCAGTCAACGGCAGCTGGAGCATCGAGAGCGATCCGGTGTTCTCGATGACGCAGGACCAGCAGGCCATCATCCTCGACCATCGCTTCAGCGTGAGGTCGCCGGGCACGACGGAAGAGCCCACTTACGTCAACACGATTCGCATCGTCTCGCGCCCCCGTGACGTGGAAGATCCCAAATCGGCATGGCTGAACCAAGAAGGCGCGAGTCTCAAGGAAGAGAGCGCCGCCCTGCTGGCCGAATCACTCGATATCCTGGCCGCGGAGCTGCTCGCCGACTCACGTGTCGCTGCGGGCACGCAGAAGACGGTGCGCTATCGGGAGGGCAGACAGGAGATGATGGAGCGTGCATTAGTACTGAAAGAGCGCTGCGGGCGTCTGTTGATACGAACGCTGCGCGGCAGCTTGATGTCGGTGCCGGCACGCGCGTCGGCCGTGCCTCAGGATCCATCCTGCAAGGCCGCGGTCCCGCCGGTAACCTGATGCGTTCCCGCCAATGAGCCACGCCAGTCAGTCCGGCGTGTGCTCGCACCGGATGATGTTGAAACGGCTGCAGGCCTGCTCGCAATCCTGCCGTGCCGCGGATTCCGCGATGTGGAGCACATCGCCCTCGTGGCTGCGTACGCGTGCGAGGAAGTAGGGATCGCCTTCGCTGTCGCGGATCTCGACCACCTCGGCCGGCATCAGCCGATCCAGCGACAGGGTCTTGCGCCGGGAGTGGAATGGGTAACGCCAGCGCAGTTCCACCTGTCCGTCGGTCCGGATGCTGAGCCGGTAGCAGGGTTTGTCGGCGATGAAGGACAGCAGTCCCAGGCCGAACAGCCAGAAGAAGGCGCCGACCACCAGCGCGGCATGCACGGAATAGCCGTCGGGCGGGCCGTCGCGTACCGTGACCCAGGTCATGGCCGCCAGGAAGCCCAGCCAGACGGCGGCAAAGCCCCAGAGGAACACGGCCCTGCGGTTCTGGAAAAGGATTTCTTGCATGCCGCTTCAGCATAGCTTCCCCGTCGGCAGCCTGCGTGGCGGGCCCCGGCACTGGCAGAATGGCGGCCTGCAATCCATCCCCAGCTGGAGAATCCCGAGTGGACCCGACTTTCGCCGAGCGCATCCGCGCGATGAACGCCATGTACAAGCTGGCCGCGCACGACGCCCCGGTCATTCCCAGCGACGTCGCCGACCGGCTGCGCAAGTTCAAGGCCACGCTCAGCGACGAGGTCGATGAGATCGACGAGATCGTCGCGGCCGCGGAGCGCGGCGACGACAAGCTGGACCTGGCGGTGGCCATCGCCGACCTGCTGGGCGACGTGATCGTCTACTGCCGCTCGGAAGCGCTGAAGTACGGCATCCCGCTGGAGGCCGTGCTCGGCGTCATCATGGACAGCAACGAGAGCAAGCTGGGCGCCGACGGCAAGCCGATCTACGACGCCAACGGCAAGTTCCTGAAAGGCCCCAACTACTGGAAGCCCGAGCCGAAGATCCGCGAACTGCTGGCAGGGCAGCAGGGCTCCTGAGGAGCCCTGCCACCACATCCAGGAGGGCTCAGCCCTCCTGGATGGTCAGCCCGCCGATGAAGTCCATCTTGCCGACCTCTACGCCGTTGTGGCGCAGGATCGCGTAGGCCATGGTGGCGTGGAAGTAGAAGTTGGGGATCGACAGGCCGTTCAGGTAATCGTCGCCCCGGAACCAGCCCTTCGGCAGCCAGGGCGGAGCGATCTTGCGATCCTCCGAGCCGGCAAAATCCTTCTCTTCCACCGTGGCGAGGAAGGCCTTGCAGGACTGGATGCGCGTGCGCAGCTCGGCCAGGGTCTTTTCCGTGTCCGGATGCGGCGGCGCCTTCTTGCCGCTGAGGTAGGCGGCGGCGAACTTGGCCTGGTCGCAGGTGGCCTGCACCTGCTGCGCCAGCGAGAAGGCGTCCGGGGCCAGGCGGGCGCCGGCCAGCAGGTCCGCGTCAAACTTCTTCGCCTTGGCGTGCTCCTCGGCCTTGTCCAGCCACTTGCCGAGGTTGTCCAGCATCTTGTCGTACTGGCGGATCGTTTCGTAATGCGTCGTCATTTCGGGTCCTCTCCTGGGGAGCCGCAGCATACCCGGGGATTGTGACCGGCGGCGGGCCAGGAGCCTGCCCTAGAATGTCCCCATGATTCCCCGTGAACTGCTCCTGCCGCTGAGTCGCCTGTTTGCCGCCTGGTGCGGCCTGCGTGGCCTGCAGCAACTGGCGCGCCTGCCGGTCGAGCCGGCACAGGCAGTGTTGCCCGGTGCCGCGCTGTGGCTGCTGGCGGCCCTGCTGGCCTGGCTGCTGGCGCCGCGCTTCCTGCCCGAGCCGGCGCCGCGCCGCGTTGACGCCGAGAGGGAGCGTCGCCTGGGCCAGCTGCTGTTCCTGGCGGTGGCCCTGCTGCTGCTGTCGGATGCGCTGGCCTCCGGGCTGGGCCTGGCCCTGCGCGCCGTGCTGGCGCCCCTGGCGCCGGCCGCCTGGCTTCCGCCGGCCCTGGTGTGCCTGCTGCAGGCGGCCGGTGGCGTCGCGCTGCTGCTGCTGTCCCGTCCGCTGCTGGACCGCGTGGTGCCGGAACCCGCGCCGGGCCCGGCCCTGGACACGCGCCTGCCGCGGGCGCTGGGCGAGCTGGTCGGCAGCGTCGGCATGGCGGGGCTCAACAAGCTCACCGAGCTGGCCCTGACGCTGAAGGACGAGGCCGAAGGCCACGCCATCCGGGCAGTGAAGTCATCCATGGACGCGGTGATCGCAGCGGTGCAGGGTAGGCGCCCGGACTTCTCCGGCGCGATCTCCGCCGACGGCACCGTCACCATTGTCTTCAGCGACATGGAAGGCTTCAGCGCGATGACCGAGCGCCTCGGCGACCAGGCCGCGCACGAGGTCATCAAGCTGCACAACCAGATCGTGCGCAAGGAGCTGCAACGCGAGAACGGCAAGGAGGTGGAGCTGCAGGGCGACGGCTTCCTGCTGGCCTTTGCCGATCCCGCGGCGGCGCTGCGCTGCGCCAGTGCTATCCAGCGCGCCTTTGCACGACACAACGCCAAGGCGCAGGGTGAGGCGATCCGCGTGCGCATTGGCCTGCACACCGGCACGCCGATCCAGGAAGGTGACCGCTTCTTCGGCATCACCGTGATCCTGGCGGCGCGTATCGCCGCCCAGGCGGCGGGCGGCGAGGTGCTGAGCTCGGCGGCGCTGCACGAGCGCTGTGCCGGCGATCCGGACTTCCGCTTCGGCGAGCCGCGCGAGGCGGAGCTGAAGGGCCTGGCCGGGCGCCACCGCATGGTCCCCCTGCTGTGGCGGACCGACTCCGCAAGAAGCGGATAGGACGGACGGGTGCTTGCGCCGACACTGGCGTCGTACCCACCGAACAGGCTCAGGACACGGACATGGACGAAGAACTCAGCTGGCAGGCCGTACAGGAGCGCGATGCCTCCCGCGACGGCGATTTCTACTACGGCGTGTTGACCACCGGCGTGTACTGCCGGCCGTCCTGCCCCTCGCGCCGGCCGCTGCGCAAGAACGTGCGCTTCTACGCCACGCCCGCCGCGGCCGAGGCCGACGGACTGCGTGCCTGCAAGCGCTGCCGGCCGCTGGAGAACCGTGCCGACCGCCGCACGGTCGCCCGCATCGAACAGCTGTGCCGCTATATCGAGGCCCATGCGCAGGACACGCTGCCGCTGGAGGCCCTGGCACAGCGCGTACACCTGAGCCCCTTCCACCTGCAGCGCCAGTTCAAGGCCGTGACCGGCGTCAGCCCCAAGCAGTACGTGGATGCCTGCCGCCTGCGCGCGCTGCGCCAGGGCCTGCGCGACGGCAGCAGCGTGACGCGCGCGATCCACGATGCCGGCTTCGGCTCCGCCAGCCGCGTCTACGAGCGCGCCGCCACGCGCCTGGGCATGACGCCCAAGCAGTACCGCGCCGGCGGTGCCGGCGTGGCGATCTCCTGGGCCGTGTCGCGCACGCCGCTGGGCCTGCTGATGATGGGCGCCAGCGACCGTGGCCTCTGCTTCGTGCAGTTCGGCGAGAGTGAAGAAGCGCTGCTGCAGCAGTTGCGCAGCGAGTATCCCGAAGCCGTGCTGGAGCCGATGGGCGATGCGCAGCGCGCACCGTTCCAGGACTGGATGCGCGCGCTGGCGGCGCATATCGAAGGGCAGCCGCCGGCGCGGCAACTGCCGCTGGACCTGCGCGGCACCGCGTTCCAGATGAAGGTCTGGGCCTATCTTCAGCAGATTCCCAACGGTGAACTGCGCAGCTACACCGAGGTGGCCGAGGCCATCGGCTCGCCGCGCGCGGTGCGCGCCGTGGCCTCGGCCTGCGCCGCCAACCGCGTGGCGCTGCTGGTGCCCTGCCATCGCGTGATCCGCGGCGACGGCAGCCTGGGCGGCTACAAGTGGGGCCTGGAGCGCAAGCGCACGCTGATCGACCGCGAGCGCGCGGCGAAGGCGGGAGATTGATCACGCTCGCCGAGCTGCCGCTGCGCCAGGAGCTGCCCTGGCCGGTGCTGATGGACTACCTGCGCCCGCGGCTGATCCCGCTGATGGAAGACATCGCCGACGGTGCCTACCGGCGCCGCATCGGTGAGCACTGGCTGCAGATCGCGCCGGAACGGGAGGGCACGGTGCTGCGCATCTCCGCCACGCGGCGCCTGGCCCCGTCCGGGCTGCTGGAACGCGCGACAAGGTTGTTCGCCGTGGAGGAAGACCCCGCGCCCGCCCTGCGGCGGCTGGCCCGCGATCCGGTGCTCAAGCCACTGGTGAAGCGCATGCCCGGCCTGCGGCCCCTGAGCTGCTGGGATCCTTTCGAACTGTGCCTGCGCACCATCATCGGCCAGCAGGTCAGCGTCGCGGCCGCCAACACCCTGATGCGCCGGCTGATCGAGCGCTGCGGCGAGCTCACGCCACAGGCGCTGCTGGCCGCCGACCTGGCGCAGATGGGCATGCCGGGTCGGCGCGTGGAAACGCTGCGTGTGCTGGCGCGGGCCGTGCAGGATGGCCTGCGGCTCGACGGGCCTTGGGAGCAGGTGGACGCCGGCCTGGCCGCGCTGTCCGGCTTCGGACCGTGGACACGCGGGTATCTGGCGATCCGGCTTGGGCGGCAAGCGGATGCCTTCCCGCATACGGACCTCGGTCTGGTGCGGGCGGCCGGCGCCGAGAATCCCGCGGCGCTGCTGCTGCAGGCAGAGGCCTGGAGACCGCATCGCGGCTTGGCGGCAACCCTGCTCTGGGCCGGCCTGTAGGAGCAAGCTGGCTCCTACAAATGCACCCGGCAATCCCCCGTAGGAGCGGCCGTTGGCCGCGAAGCGCATGGCCGACCGTGGCCCTGCCTCGCGGCCAACCGCCGCTCCCACGGACCCGGGTCAGACGCCTGGCGCCCCAGGGAACCCGACGTAGTACGTCCCCGTCAGCATGCCGCCATCCACCGCGATCTCGGCGCCGCAGAGATACGACGAATCGTCGCTGGCCAGGAACAGTGAGGCGCGTGCTACTTCCACCGGCTCGCCGACGCGCTGCAGCGGCACGAAGGTGTAGCGCTTGTTGACCTCTTCCTTGGCCTCGGCATACGGGTTGCCCATGGCGGTGTCGATGCCGCCCGGGTGCACCGAGTTCACGCGCACGCCCTTGTGGCCGTATTCCATCGCCGCGGCGCGGGTCAGGCCGCGGATGCCCCACTTGCTGGAGCAGTAGGCGCCCAGGCCGTTGGCGCCCTTCATGCCGTCGGTGGAGGAGATGTTGACGATGGCGCCACGGCCCTGCGCGATCATGCGCGCGCCGACATGCTTTACGCCCAGGAAGCTGCCGACCAGGTTGATGTCGATGACGCGCTCGAAGTCGGCCTTGCTGGTCTCCTGGATCGTGCGGAACAGCAGCACGCCGGCATTGTTGACCAGCACGCTGGGCTCGCCGTAGGCCTTCACCGTCTGCTCGATCAGGTTCTGCCAGCTGGCCTCGTCGCTGACGTCGTGGCGCACGAACAAGGCGTTTGGGCCCAGTTCCTGAGCCAGCTTGCGGCCCTCGTCCTCCAGCAGGTCGGCGATCACCACCTGGGCGCCTTCCTGCGCGAACAGGCGCGAGGTCGCGCCGCCCATGCCGCGGGCGCCGCCCGTTACGATCGCCACCTTGCCTTGCAGTCGGGACATTAGTCTTCTCCTCGGTTTTCGATTTTGGGTGAGTTGTTTGTTGTCAGCGCTGTCCCTCACCCGGCCGCTGCGCGTCCGGCCTCTCCCGGAGGGAGAGGCAAGCCGCTCCCCTCTCCCTCCGGGAGAGGGGCCGGGGGTGAGGGAACCAGGGTGAATGCATCGCCGATGACAGTGCTGCCATCCAAGGCATGCAGAGGTGCCTGCGACAGCATCAGCAGATCGCGGCTTTTTACGACCAGCCCGTTGTAGCGCCCGGCGATCAGCAGCCAGGCCGCCTCCGCCATCATCTCCAGCGGTTCCACCCAGTGCGGGTTGGTGGCGCCCACCTGGCGCGCCACCGCCTCGGCACTCTCGCTGAGCGCGATCTTCACCGGCAGCAGCGCGTTGGCGGTGATGCCGCTGCCATGCAGTTCGGCGGCCAGCCCCAGGGTGTAGCGCTCCAGCGCGGCTTTGGCGGCGCCGTACAGTGCCAGGCCGTGCACCAGCTTGACGGGGCCGGGGTAGGGGATCGGCGGCTGCTGCGCCATCTCGCTGCTGAGATTGACGATGCGGCCCCAGCCAGCGGCCTTCATGGCCGGTAGGGCCTGCTGGCAGAGGTCCACCGGCGCGTGGAAGTTGATCTCGAAGCCGGCCTGCCGCGCGGCCAGGTCGATGCGGCTGGGCGGGGCATAGGCCGGGTTGGCGGCGGCGTTGTTCACCAGCACCGTCACCGGCCCGAAGGGCTTGGCGGCCTCCGCCAGCAGGCTGGCGCGGGCCCCGGCGTCGGCTAGGTCGGCCGCCACCGCGGCCGCACGGCCCCCGGCGGCCTGGACCAGGGCCACGGTCTCGTCCAGGCCGGCCTGGGAGCGCGGCGAGGCGTGCACCACCACGGCCGCGCCCTGCGCAGCCAGGCGCCGCGCGATGGCGCGGCCGATGCCGCGGCTGGCGCCGGTCACCAGCGCCACGCAATCGGGCGGCAAGGTGGAGGCAGCGGTCACAGCTTGGTCAGGCCGTCCTGTCATAGACTCTCCCCGGGAGAATCCCATGGTGGCCGTCGCGCCCGGTGGTGGCCTCCTCCAAACGAACGACGGAACGCGGGGGCTGCGGTGCCGCATCGACTGAAGACGGGTGACATCGTGCTGTTCGCCGGCAAGTCCGGCACGGCCGAAAGCATCAAGTGGGTCACGCTGAGCCGCTGGTCGCACGTCGGCCTGGTGCTGCGCCTGCCGCAGTACGACTACCCCTGCCTCTGGGAAGCCACCACCGATGCCACCCTGGCCTGCCTGGAAACCGGCCTGCGCCGGCCCGGCGTGCAGCTGGTGTCGCTGGAAGCCCGACTGCGGGAGCACGACGGCGACATCGCCTGCCGCCGCCTGGACCTGGCGCTGGAGGACAGCGCCCTGGAGCAGCTCGCCGGCCTGCGCCAGCGCCTGCGCGGGCGCGCCTACGAGAGCAACGTCCTGGAGCTGATGGGTGCCGCCTACGACGGGCCTTTCGGCGAGCAGGCGGAGAACCTGGCCGAGCTGTTCTGCAGCGAGCTGGTGGCCGCGGCCTACCAGGCCATCGGCCTGATCGCTGCCGGCGGCAAGGCATCCAACGAATATGTTCCCGCGGACTTCTCCGAGCGCGGGGAACGCCTGCTCTGGCTGCGCGGCAGGCTGGGGCCGGAGATCATGCTGAAAAATGGCTGAAGACCTGACCGTGAAACAGAGAATCCTCGACGCGGCGAAGACCCTGGCCGACAAGGACGGCCGCGCCAGCCATCTCGACGCGGCTCGCATGGTGGCCGCCGGTGCCTGCACGGAGGAGGAGTTCGTGGCTGGCTTCGGCGATGCCCTGGGCTTCCAGCGCGAGCTGATGGCGGAGCTGTTCGCCGACGCGCGCCTGTCGGTGATCCGTGCCACCACGGCGATGCCATCGGGCCTGGAGCAGTTGCTGCAGGCCTTCATGCTGTATCTGGACTACAACCTGGAGCACCCCGCGCTGCAGGAGATCGCCCACCAGCTGCAGTACGACCCCACCGCCTACGACATGCTGCAGCGCATGGAGATCGGCACCGCCATGGTCACGCAGAAGGACCTGGAGGCAGCCGGCGCCAATCGCCTGCAAGCGCGCGCGAAGCTGCTGACCTCGGTGGCCGTGGCCGTGGTACGCGCCGAGTACAAGGCGGGGCGCCAGCTGCCGGAACTGCGCGCGGTGCTGGAGGAATATTGCGGGCTGTCCTGCCAGGGGCAGCCGGAGTCGCCGCTGGGCGATTAGCCGTAACCCGCAGCCGTTCGTGCTGAGCCTGTCGAAGTACGGGCGGCCCCAACCGCAGTGAATCGCCCGTTCGCACTTCGACAGGCTCAGTGCGAACGGGCTCCAAGCCTTTGCTACTGAACAACCGCCGGATTCACCGGCGCCGGCGCGCCCAGCATCGGGCGGTGCGAAGGCGGCTGGCGGCCTTCGTCGGTCAGGCCGTACTCCAGCGCCAGCTCGGCGCCGATCAACACCTGGCCGGATTTCTCCATGCGCTGCGGATCGCGGAACAGCGCGCCGATGATGTGGCCGGTGAACTCCGGCGTCTCGGCGATATCCCAGAAGCCCTGGTACTTGGCGGCGTCCTCGTCCATCACGCGCTTGGTGCGGTCGGTGCGCAGCATGCCCATCCAGATCGAATTGGCCGAGACGTTGTAGCCCTTCAGGTCCAGCGCCATGTCGTGGGCAAAGCGGTCCACGCCGGCCTTCTGCGCGCCATAGGCGGCGCCGTGCATGTAGCAGTTGCCGCCGAAGGAGGAGGTGAACACGATCAGGCCATTCTTCTGCCCCGACATCAGCTTGGCCGCATGCCAGCTGGCCACGTAGGACGAGCGCAGGCCCACGTCGAGGATGTTGACCAGGTCCAGCGACTTCTCCCAGAAGCCGCCGCCCTCGATCAGCTGATCGTGGATGAAGGTGGCGTTGTTGACCAGGATGTCGAGTTTGCCCTGGTCATTCTTGACGCGGCCGAACAGCTGGCGCACCTGCTCGTCGTCCGAGTGGTCCACGGTCACGGCGATACCCTTGCCGCCGGCTGCGGTCACGGCCGCGGCGGTGGCGTGGATCGTGCCGGGCAGGGCGGCGTCGCCCTCGTTCTGCGAGCGGCCGGTGACATAGACCGTGGCGCCCTGCGCACCCAGCGCAATGGCGATGCCCTTGCCGGCGCCGCGCGAGGCGCCGGTGACGATGGCGACGACACCGTTCAGCTTCTTGTCCATTTGTTGCTCCTCAAGAAAATCTTTTCTTCGGTCCCCTCTCCCGCTTGCGGGAGAGGGTGCCTGAAAGGCGGGAGAGGGGTTCTGTAGACGCCGGGGCCGGTCAGCCCATGCTTGTTCTGCAGAAACCCTCTCTCCTGGCCTCTCTCCCGCTCGCGGGAGAGAGGAACAAAGATCTAACCCGCCGGCTTCGCCAGGTCCCGCAACTGGTATTTCAGCACCTTGCCGGACGGATTGGTCGGCAGCGAGGCCATCATCTCGGCGTAGCGCGGCACCTTGTAGTTGGCCATGTTGTCGCGGCACCAGGCGATCAGCTCCTTGTCGCCCAGCGTGGCGCCGGGGCGCAGCACGACGCAGGCCTTGCCGACTTCGCCGAGACGCTCGTCCGGCACGCCGATGATGGCCACCTGGGCCACCGAGGGATGCGCGGCGATGATGCGCTCGATCTCCGCCGGGTAGCAGTTGAAGCCACCGGCGATGTACATGTCCTTCAGGCGGTCGGTGATCTTCAGGTAACCGCGCTCGTCCAGTACGCCGATGTCGCCGGTATGCAGCCAGCCGTCCGAGTCGATGGTCTCGCCGGTGGCCTTGGCGTCGTCCAGGTAGCCCTGCATGACGTTGTAGCCGCGCACCACGATCTCGCCGGATTCGCCGGGCGCCACCGGCTTGTTGTCGGCGTCCACGCAGCGCAGTTCCACGCGCGGGATCGCCTTGCCGCTGGTCAGGGCGATGGTCTCGGCGTCATCGCCGGCCTCGCACATGGAGACCACGCCGCAAGTCTCGGTGAGGCCGTAGGCGGTCAGCACCGTCCTGAAACCCAGTTCCGCCCGGATGCGCTCGATCAGCGAGGGCGCGATGGCGGCGGCGCCGGTGATGGTGGCGCGCAGCGACGACAGGTCCGCCGTGGCGCGGGCCGGGTCGTTGAGCAGGCTGATGAACAGCGTCGGCGGGCCGGGTAGCACCGAGATGCGGTCGCGGGCGACGCGCTGCAGGATCGCGGCGGCGTCGAATACCGCATGCGGCAGCACGGTCAGGCCGTGCAGCAGGCCACCGAGCCAGCCCACCTTGTAGCCGAAGGTGTGGAAGAAGGGGTTGGCGATGAGGTACTTGTCCTCCGGCACCAGGCCCATCACCGAGGACCAGGCGCGGATCACGTCGAGGTTCTGCGCGTGCGTGGTGACCACGCCCTTGGGCCGTCCGGTGGTACCGGAGGTGAACATGATGTCGAGCGTATCCGTGGCCTGCACCGTCGCGGCGCGCCGGTGCACATCCTCGGTGTGCGACTGGTCGGCCTTGGCCATGAAGGCGCGCCAGCCGGTATCGCCGGTTTCGGTATCGCCGATCACCACCACGTGCTTCAGCGACTTCGGCCAGTGCTCGGCCAGCATCGTCGGGTAGTGCAGGCCCAGGAAGCGGCCGGCGCAAAACAGCGTGTTGGCGCCACTCTTCTCCAGGATGTAGGCCGCCTCGGCGCCCTTCATACGCGTGTTCAGCGGCACCAGCGCCGCGCCCACCGTCTGGATGGCCAGGCCCGCCACGATCCATTCCACCGAGTTCGGTGCCCAGATCGCCACGCGGTCGCCGCGCTCCACGCCCATGGCCAGCAGGGCGCGGGCGGCATAGACGCGCAGCTGGTCCAGCTCGGCGTAGCTCAGCTCGCTGCCGTCCTCGCCGACCACCGCGGTGCGGTGCGCGTGCTTTTGCACGCTGTCGGCAAAGGCCTGGATGATGGTGTCGCTCATGTCGGGTAGCGCAGCTTCACGACCGGCGACTTGGCCACCGCCTGGCAGGACAGGATCCAGCCCTGGGCGATGTCGCTCTGCTCCAGAACCTGGTTGCTGAGCATCTCCACTTCGCCGTCGTCGAGATGACACATGCAGGCAGCGCAGGCGCCGGCGCGGCAGGAGTACGGAGGCTCCATGCCGGCCTGCTCCATGGCGTCAATCAGCAACTGGCCCGGCTGCACTTCGACCACGTGCTGCACGCCGTCCAGCTCAACCTCGAGGCGGGCGGCCTCGCTGCCTTCGACCGGCACCGGCACCGGCAGCTCGTCGGACTCCTCGGGCAGCGAGACGAAGCGCTCGATGTGCACGCGCGAGGTGGGGAAGCCCAGTTGCTGCAGCGCCGCGGCGGTGGTATCCATGAAGATGCCGGGACCGCAGATGAAGCACTGGGCATTTTCCCAGCCCTGCGCCATGGCCTCGATCTGCACCTGCGACGGAATGCCCTGCACCGAATCCAGCCAGTGGATCACCTGCAGGCGCTTGGGGTGCTCGCGCGACAGCTTGGCCAGCTCCGCGGCGAAGATCACCGAGCGCTCGTCGCGGTTTGCATAGAACAGCCGGACACGGCCCTTGCCGTTGCTGAGCACGCTGCGGATGATCGACAGCACCGGCGTCACGCCGGAGCCGCCGCCGAACATCAGGAAATCGCCGTCATAGGACTTCGGCGTGAAGATGCCGGCTGGCACCGCCACCTCCAGCGTGTCGCCGGCGCGCAGGCAACCGCATAGCCAGTTGGACGCACGGCCGCCGGCCACGCGCTTCACCGTCACCTGCAGCGGCTGGTCCTCGAAGGGCGTGCTCGACAGCGAGTAGCAGCGCGGCAGCGGCTTGGCGCCACAGGGCACGCGCAGGGTCAGGAACTGACCCGGCTTGTACTTGAAGAGGTCCTTCAGCTCCGCCGGGATGTCGAACACCAGCGAGCGGGCGTCGGCCGTCTCTTCGATGACCTGGGCGACCTTCAACTGATGATACTGAATCTTGCTCATGGAACCTTTTTTTGAATTCCCGTGCCAAGGATGGCACGGTCTTGTACAGGGACGTACAGGTGCCGATTCAATCGGCCCACATGAGGTAACCGTTGTCGATCCGCATCTCCGCGCCCTGGATGAAACGCGACTCGTCCGAGGCCAGGAACAGCACCAGGTTGGCGATGTCGGCCGGCATGCAGAAGCGCGCCTGCAGCTGCTTGGGATCCTTCTCGCGCACCTTGGCCTGCTGGTTGGGGTCGCGCGGCAGGTTGGCGACCATCGGCGTGACGATGCCGTCCGGGTGGATCGAATTGCAGCGAATCTTGTACAGGTTCATGCGGCAGTGGGCCGCCACGGAGCGGGTTAGCGCTGCCACGGCGCCCTTGCTGGCGCTGTAGGCCGCGAACGACGACATGCCGCCGATGCCGGCCATCGAGGACATGTTGACGATCGAGCCGCCGCCGCGCTTCTTCATCGCCAGCAGACCGTGCTTGCAGCCCAGGAAGTAGCCGTCGGAGTTGATGCGCTGGATCTTCTGCCACAGTTCCAGCGAGGTGTCCTCGATGGTGCCGTAGGCCAGGATCGCGGCGTTGTTGACCAGCACGTCGAGGCCGCCGAACCTGGCTTCCGTCTGCTCGATCACCGAGATCCAGTCGGCCTCGTTGGCGATGTCGTGCTTGATGAACAGGGCGCTGGCCGGGTGCTTGCCGTTGATCTCGGCGACGACCTTCTCGCCCAGTTCCTGGTTGAGATCGGTGATGACCACCTTGGCGCCTTCGCGGGCCAGCAGTCGCGCGTCTTCGGCGCCCACGCCGCTGGCACCGCCGGTGATGATCGCAACCTTGTCCTGTACGCGTCCCATGTTCTTCTCTCTCCGGTAATGAGTTTCAGGCGGCTTGCGCCGTCGTGTTGTTGGTCTTCTGGATGGCGTGCAGCGCGGCGCGGCGGCCGGACCACAGGCAGTCGGCGATCGACAGTCCGCTGACGTAGAAATTGGAGGCCACGCCCACCGCCGTGCGGCCGGCGGCGTAGAGGCCCGCGATCGGCTGGCCCGCCGTGTCCAGCACGCGGTTGCTGCCTTCCTCCACGCGCAGCCCGCCCAGCGTGATCGCGGGGCAGGGGAAGATCTTGTTGCTGGCCGAGATGTCCAGCGCGTAGTAGGGGCCCTGGTCCAGCGTCGCGCGCATGTCGGTGGACTTGCCGAAGGCATCGGCCTGGGCGCCGCCGGCACTGGCGTTGTTGGCCTGCACCGTGCGTTCCAGCGCGGCGGACGGCACGCCGATCTTGCCGGCGAGTTCGGACAGGGTGCGGGCCTTGGGCGAGCTCAGCATCAGGATCAGTGCCGGGCCGGACTGGAACATCCACAGCTTGCCGAAGGCGGCTTCCTTCATCGCCTCGCGGCGCAGCTTGGCGTCCAGGATCAGCCAGGCACGGCCATCGCCCTGCTCGCACATCTCCACGCCGAGGCGGGCGCCGTAGACCTGCTCGTTGCAGAAGCGCTCGCCGTTGGCGCCCACCACGATGCCGCGGGGCAGGGCGGTGGGCGGGTTGATGAAGCGCCAGGCCGAGCCCTTCTCCAGGCGCGTGGCGCTGCCGCCGGCCGTCTGGCCCAGGCGGATGCCGGAGCCGTCGCAGCCGGTGGCGCCCAGGCGCATGTTCTTCGCGTACTTCGGCGCATGCTGCTGCACCATGTCGCGGTTGAAGATGAAACCGCCGGTGGACAGCAGCACGCCGCCGGTGGCGCGGATGTGCAGCGGCTGCGCGTCGGCCAGTTCGATCGCCAGGGCCTGGGCGCGCAGGCGGTCGGCCCAGGCCGGGGCAAAGTCGTGCACCTTCTCGGCCTTGCGCATGAGCTTGAGGTGGCGCTGGCCGGCGGAGGACTCCGGATTCAGGCGCGACACCTCGGCGCCGATCACGGTGCCGCTACGGTCCTGGATCAGGCGGCGCACCGAGGTCTGCGTCATCACCGGAATCTTCAGCTCCTCCACGCGGCGGCGCAGCATGGCGAACAGGTGCTTGCCGGTGGCCACGCCCGAGCCGTGCATGCGGTGGCCGCGCGGCGCGGGCAGGGCCTGGGCCGCGAAGGCGGGCACGCCCTCGTTGCCGGAGTAGTACAGGTAGATGCCGTCCTTCGGATAGGAGGTCTTGGGCGGCGGGGCGGTGGAGTCGAACTTCGCCCCCAGGGACTCCAGCCAGGCGTGCAGGCCCAGGCTGTCCTCGCAGAACTGGTGCAGGGTCGGGTTGCTGACCGCGTCGCCGGCCTCCAGCTGCAGGTAGCGGTACATGGCCTCCACCGTGTCCTCATAGCCGGCCGCCTTCTGCTGGCGCGTGCCACCGCCCAGGTAGACGATGCCGCCGCTCTTGATGGTGGCGCCGCCACCCTCGAAGCGCTCGACGATGCCCACGTTGGCGCCGGCCTCGCGGGCGTGGATCGCGGCCGAGGCGCCGGCCGCGCCGAAGCCCACCACCAGCAGGTCCACGGTCTCGTCCCAAGCCACGGCTTCGGCGGAATCGACGACCAGCGGCGCGTCGACCGGCAGGGTGCCGTCGGCGGCTGCGGAAGTGGAAGGGGGGGACTGGGTCATGGGGGAAACCGGCCTGGAAAAGGTCAGGCCAGCATTATTTCCCGCTGGGCTCTGGAATCTTCGTCCATGTAGACGAGAGTGGCCCAAAGCACCCGCGCCCGCGATGTCACGTCCTACTCTGGCGGAAGTGTACGGCCCTTGCGCAGCAGCGCCACGAAGTCCTCCGGTGGCAGTGCCGGACTGAACAGGTGCCCCTGGATTTCATCGCAGTGCAGCAGGCGCAGGAACTTGAGCTGCTCGGTGGAATCCACCCCCTCGGCCACCACCCGCAGGCCCATCGAGTGCGCCAGCGAGATCACCGAGGAGACGATGCTGATGGTATGGGCGCTGTCGCTCATGCGCAGCACGAAGGAGCGGTCGATCTTCACCGTGGACAGCGGCAGCTTAGACAGGTAGGACAACGAGGAATAGCCGGTGCCAAAGTCGTCCAGCGCCAGGTTTACGCCCATGTCGCGCAGGCGCTGCAACAGCGGCAGGGTGGCGTCGGGGTTGGCCAGCATGCTGGACTCGGTCAGCTCCAGTTCCAGTCCGCTGGCGCTGCCGGGGTAGCGCTGCAGCACGTGCCCGACGTGATCGATGAAAGCGGAGTCCCGCAACTGCACCGCCGAGACGTTGACCGCGATACGTGGCACGGCGATGCCCGCGCGCAGCCAACTGGACCGGTCCGCCACCGCCTGCTCCAGCGCCCAGCGGCCGACCTCCACGATCATGCCGTTCTCCTCCAGCAGCGGGATGAACTGCCCGGGCGGCACCAGGCCCAGCTCGGGACTCTCCCAGCGGATCAGCGCCTCCGCTCCGCAGACCGCACCATCCGCCAGGTCCACCTTGGGCTGGTAATACAGCACGAACTGGTCCTCCTGCAGTGCATGGCGCAGCCGTGTCTCCAGTTCCAGGCGCTGCTTCATCGCCGAGCCCATCTGCGCGGTGTAGAACAGGTAGCGCTCGCCGGTCTGCTTGGCACGCTTGAGCGCGGCCTCGGCGTTGCGGAAGAGGGTTTCGCCATCGTCCCCGTCCTCGGGGTACAGGGCCAGGCCGACCTTGCCCGACAGGCTCAGGGCGCGCCCTGCCACATCGATCGGGCGGCTCAGCCTCGTCCAGACGCGATCGCGCAGCATCGGCGACAGGCTGCCGGCATCCTTCAGGTCCGGGATCACGGCGGCGAAGCGGTCCCCGCCGGTACGGGCGAGGTAGGCCGGGCTGCCGGCGAGCCGCGTCAGGCGCTCCGCCACGCTCTTGAGCACCTCGTCGCCGGCGGCCATGCCGACGGCGTCGTTCACCGCCTTGAATTGCACCAGGTCCACCAGGATCACGGCCAGGCGGCCGGTAGCCTGGCGCGCCGCCAGCAGGTGCTGGCCGAGGCGCTCATGGAACAGGCGGCGATTGGCCAGGCCGGTCAGCGGATCGTAGTAGGACAGGAAATCCAGCCGCTCCTCATTGGCGATGAATTCCAGGGCATGGGAGATGTCTCCCGCCAGTTCGGAGAGCAACTGCTGTTCTTCCTGGCTGAAGAAGTCGGGCTCGGCGGCATACAGCGCCAGGCAGCCGGCCAGGCGCGACCGGGCGAAGACCGGCAGTATCGCCACCGAGCGGAAGCCACGCTCCAGCGCCGCGTCGCGCCAGGGGTTCATCAAGGGGTCGCGCGCGATGTCGTTGCAGACGATCTCGCGGCGCTCGCGAAGGGCCATGGTGGCTGGGCCGCTCCGGCGACCGGCGCGCTGGTTCTCGCGCACCAGATCGGTATAACCATGGTCCTCTCCGTGGCAGGCCACCGGCTCAACCACCTCGCCTTGCTGCACGCCGATCCAGGCCAAGCGGAAACCGCCCTGGTCCACGGCGGTGCGGCAGACCTCTTTGAACAGCTGCTGCTGGTTGCGGCAGCGCACGATCTCGGCGGCGATGCGGCTGCGCATGCGGTGGATACGGGTCAGTCGCCGCAGAGCGTTCTCGCTGTGTTCGCGCTGGGCGATCTCGCGACGCAGCTCCCGGGCCTGGCGCTGGGCCTGGCGGTATAGCCGGATGTTCTCCCTGAATATAGTCAGCCCCGTCGCCAGCATCATCCCGATCTGCTCGTCGGAAGCGCTGAAGGGGTCCTTTCCTGGCGATCGGCCCAGCAGCAGCCAGCCGGCCGGGCGGCCCTCGTTCTGCATGGGCATGGCCAGCAGGGCACCCATCGGGGGCAGTCGCTGCGGCAACTGTGCCGGCTCCAGGGGGACCGAAGGCGAGCTGATGCGCAGGGTCAGGGCCGGGCGGTCGCGGAGCAACTCGCCGGCAGTGGGAAACTGTCCGCGGTCGTCGGGCAGCAGCAGTTCCACGTGATCGGCCTGCAGGATTTCACGTGCCTCGCCGTACAGGTGACGCAACTGGGCGTCCGGATCGGCTTCCGCGGCCAGCGTCAGGCCCAGGCGTACCATGCGGGCGAAGCGGTCGCCCTCTGCCGGGGCATCCTGCCCTGCCCATGGCTTGATTGCAGGCTCCATGTGCCCCCTCCTTGGGCCCCCTGAATATAGCGCAAGGAATACCATAAAAAAGGTTTTCCAGGGTGCTATCGGCCCCCGCCGATCTCACTGCGTACAGTCTCATCCCAACGGATGAAGATCAAAAACGCCCTCCGGACCAATATGGCGCCACTACCCATATTCCGGCAATCGGCTCCAATGATCAGAATCGAATCACTGGCTTACATCGTTGCGCAAAGCACGGACACCGCCAAGTGGAAGACCTACGGCGAGCAGGTGCTCGGCATGTCCACCTCGGCCACCGCCGACGGCGGATTGTTCCTGAAAATGGACGAACGGTCGTACCGCATCGCGGTCGTGCCGGGTGCGGAAGATCGCTACCTGGCCTCCGGCTGGGAGGTGCGCGACGAAGCCGCCTACCGGGATGCGCTGGCGGCCCTGGCCCAGGCCGGCGTCGAGGTGGAGACGGCGGATGCCGGGCTGGTCGCTGCGCGCCAGGTCAAGGCCCTGTCCTCGTTCTCCGATCCCGCCGGCAACCGCCACGAAATCTCCCACGGCTACACCGGCCCCAAGGCTCCCTTCAACTCGCCGATCGGCGTGCAGGGCTTCAAGACCGGCCACCAGGGCATGGGCCACACCGTGCTGCCCGCCGCGGGCACCTTCGATGCCAGCCTGAAGTTCTGGCAGGACGTGTTCGGCTTCGGCATCACCGACATCTTCAACTTCCAGCCGGGCCCGGACGCGCCGGTGATCCGCATCTACTTCCTGCACGCCGCCAGCGGCCGCCACCACAGCCTGGCGCTGGCCGAGATGCCCAGCCCCTCCGGCTGCGTGCACGCCATGGTCGAGGTCGACACCATTACCGACGTGGGCAAGGCCTATGACCGCGTGCAGAAGCAGGCCGTCAAGATGATGGCCACCCTGGGCGAGCACGAGAACGACCGCATGACCTCGTTCTACGTGATGACTCCCGGCAACTTTGCACTCGAGTACGGGTGGGGCGGCATCAGCGTCGAACCCGGAAAATGGGAGACGACCCGGACCCAGCAGGTCTCCATCTGGGGCCACGACTTCTCGGTGGGCTTCCGCTAATGGCACTCAACAAGCAAATGACCGCCGCCCAGGCTGTTGCGCAGCTGCGCGACGGCATGACCATCGGCATCGGCGGCTGGGGCCCGCGGCGCAAGCCGATGGCGCTGGTGCGCGAGATCCTGCGCTCGCCGCTGAAGGACCTCACTGTGGTGTCCTACGGCGGCCCGGATGTCGGCATGCTCTGCGCCGCCGGCAAGGTGAAGAAGCTGGTCTACGCCTTCGTCACCATGGACGCGATCCCGCTGGAGCCCTGGTTCCGCAAGTCGCGTGAATCCGCCGCCATCGAGGTGATGGAGCTGGACGAGGGCATGTTCGAGTGGGGCCTGCGCGCCGCCGGCATGCGCATGTCCTTCCTGCCCACGCGCTGTGGCCTGGCCACCGACGTGCTGGCCCGCAACCCCTCGCTGAAGACCATCCAGTCGCCCTATGCCGACGGCGAGGTCTACGTCGCCATGCCGGCGCTGAAGCTCGATGCCGCGCTGCTCCACGTCAACCAGGCCGACCGCCTGGGCAACACCCTGATCCGCGGTGCCGACACCTTCTTCGATCACCTCTACGCCCGCGCCGCCGACGCCTGCTACGTCAGCGCCGAAACGGTGATCGAGCGCTTCGAGCTGGACGCCGAGACCGCCAAGCAGAACCCCTTCGAGCGCTACCTGGTCAAGGGCGTGGTGCATGCGCCGCTGGGCGCGCACCCCACCTACCTCGGCCCCGACTACGGCTGGGACATGGACCACCTCAAGCGCTACAACGCCTCGGCCACCGAGGAAGGCGGCTGGGAGAAGTACGTGGCGGAATTCGTCACCCCGGGTGAGAGCGAATACCTGGCGAAGATCGGCGGCACCGAGCGCGCCGCCAAGCTCAAGCAGCCGGTGTTCTGATCATGACGCAAATGACCGAAAACGAAGTGGTGTCCCTGGCCGAGCTGATGATCGTCGCCGCCTCCGAGGCTTGGCGCGACAATGGCGAAATCCTGGCTTCCGGCATCGGCGTGATCCCGCGCATCGGCGCGTCGCTGGCCAAGCTGACGCACTCGCCCGAGTTGCTGATGACCGACAGCGAAGCCTTCCTCGTGTCCGAGCCGGTGCCCCTGGGTGCCCGCGGTGAGTACAAGCCTAAGTACGAAGGCTACATGTCCTTCGAGCGCGTGTTCGAATGCGTCTGGGGCGGCAAGCGCCACGCCATGATCGGCCCGACGCAGATCGACCGCTGGGGCCAGACCAACCTGTCCTCCGTCGGCCCCTACGAGAAGCCCAAGTCGGCGATCCTCGGCGTGCGCGGCCTGCCGGGCAACAGCATCAACCACATCAACTCCATGATCGTGCCCAACCACGGACCGCGCGTGTTCGTGGCCGGCGAGGTCGACATGGTTTCCGGCGTCGGCTACAAGCCCGAGCGCTGGGCGCCGGGCATGAAGCAGGACTTCGTCGACATCCGCCTGGTGGTCACCGACCTCTGCGTACTGGACTTCGGCGGCCCGGACCACGCGGTCCGCGTGAAGTCGCTGCACCCGGGCGTCACGTTCGAGCAGGTGCAGGCCGCCACCGGCTTCCCGCTGCTGCAGGCGCCGGACATGGGCGAAACGCCGCTGCCCACCGCCGAGCAGCTCGCCGTGATCCGCCGCATGGACCCGCACAACCTGCGCGCGATGCAGCTCAAGAACAACCCGCCCGCCGTGAAGGCCGCCGCGTGAGCGCAGTGCTGAACCAGCAGACCGCCCAAGTGCCAGTCCTGGAAGGTTGGTTCACGCTCGACCAGCAGCGTCCCCACCTGCTGGGCACGCGCTGCACGGCCTGTGGCACCTACTACTTCCCCAAGCTGAAGGGCTACTGCCGCAACCCGGATTGCAACAGCGAGAGCTTCGAGGAAGTGCCGCTGTCGCGCACGGGCAAGCTGTGGTCCTTCACCAACGCCTCCTACCAGCCGCCCGAGCCCTACGTGCAGGTCGACAAGGACGCCTTCGTGCCCTTCGCCATCGCCGCGGTGGAGCTGGAGAAGGAAAAGATGATCGTGCTCGGCCAGGTCGTAACGGGCACCGGTGTGGAATCCCTGCGCGCCGGCCTGATGATGGAACTGGTGCTGGAGCCGCTGGCCGACGGCAAGCTGACCTGGAAGTGGAAGGTGGCGGCATGAAGACCTTCTGCTTTGTTATCCCCTCGCCCGCTTGCGGGAGAGGGTGGCCCATAGGGCCGGGAGAGGGCGCTGTAACCCTTGCAGTAGCTACAGAAACCCTCTCCCCCAGCCCCTCTCCCGCCAGCGGGCGAGGGGAGGAAATGGCATGAGCACCAATCGCGACATCGCCGTCCTCGGCGTCGGCATGCACCCCTGGGGCAAGTGGGGTAAGAATTTCGTCGAGTACGGCGTCAAGGCCGCGCGTGACGCGCTGGCCGACTCCGGCGTGAACTGGCGCGACATCCAGTTCGTCTCCGGTGCCGCGACCATCCGCAACGGCTATCCCGGCCAGGTGGCGGGCGCCACCTTCGCCCAGGCCCTTGGCTGGCAGGGCGCGCAGGTCAACACCTCCTACGCCGCCTGTGCCTCCGGCTCCCAGGCCCTGGCCGCCGCACGCTCCAAGATCCTCTCGGGCGAGTGCGAGGTGGCGCTGGTGATCGGCGCCGACACCACGCCCAAGGGCTTCCTCAAGCCGCAGCCGGGCGACCGTCCGGACGATCCGGATTGGGTGCGCTTCCGCATCGGCATCACCAACCCGACCTATTTCGCGCTCTACGCCCGCCGCCGCATCGAGATGTACGGCGACACGCTGGAGGACTTCGCGCAGGTCAAGATCAAGAACGCCCAGCACGGCCTGGCCAACGTCAACGCGCGCTACCGCAAGGCCTTCAGCGCCGCGGACGTGGCCGCCTCGCCGATGGTCGCCGACCCGCTGCGCCTGATGGACATCTGCGCCACCTCCGACGGCGCCGCCGCGATCATCGTCTCCAGCGTCGAGTACGCCAGGAGAATCGGCAAGGCCAAGGCACCGCGCATCGCCGCCATCTCCACCGTGACGCCGAGCTTCGCCTCCGCCCTGGTCGAGATGCCGGACATCGCGACCGATTCGGCCGTGGCCGTGCCGGCGCAGAGCTTCCGCGCCGCGCTGCCGAGGAAGGCCTACGAGGAAGCCGGCATCGGCCCCGAGGATGTCAGCGTCGCCGAGGTCTACGATCTCTCCACCGCGCTGGAGCTGGACTGGATCGAGGACCTGCAGCTCTGCGCCCGCGGCGACGCGGCCAGGCTGCTGCGTGAGGGCGCGACGAAGGTGGGCGGACGCCTGCCGGTGAACCCCTCCGGTGGCCTGGCCTGCTTCGGCGAGGCGGTTCCGGCCCAGGCGCTGGCGCAGGTCTGCGAACTGACCTGGCAGCTGCGCGGCCAGGCCGGCGAGCGCCAGGTGGCGAACGCCAAGGTTGGCATCACGGCGAACCAGGGCCTGTTCGGCCACGGTTCCTCGGTGATCGTAAAGGCCTGAGCCCATGAACCAGCCCGCCAACACCGAGCGCGACGAGGTCGTGCTCTATGAGGTCCGCGACGGCATCGCCTGGCTGACGATGAACCGGCCGCGCTACCACAACGCGCAGAACTCCAAGATGACCTACGCGCTCGACTCCGCCTTCCGGCGCGCGGTCGACGACGACGCGGTCAAGGTGATCGTGCTGGCGGGCACCGGCAAGAACTTCTCCGCCGGCCATGACATCGGCACGCCGGAGCGCGACGCGCACGAGAGCTTCGAGCGCCAGCATCTCTGGTACGACCATGTCGGCAAGCCCGGTGGCGAGTTCCAGTATGCGCGCGAGCAGGAGGTCTATCTGGGCATGTGCCGCCGCTGGCGCGACGTGCCCAAGCCGACCATCGCGATGGTGCAGGGCGCCTGCATCGCCGGCGGCCTGATGCTGGCCTGGACCTGCGACCTGATCGTGGCCAGCGAGGACGCCTACTTCCAGGACCCGGTGCTGAAGATGGGTATCCCGGGCGTGGAGTACTTCGCCCATGCCTTCGAGCTGCATCCGCGCATCGCCAAGGAATTCCTGTTCCTGGGCGAGAAGATGAAGGCCGACCGCGCCCACCTCATGGGCATGGTCAACCGCGTGGTGCCGCGCGAGGAGCTTCAGGCCTCGGTCGAGGCCATCGCCCAGAAGCTCGCCGCGCAGCCGCGCCTGGCGATGGCCCTGGCCAAGCAGGCGATCAACCACGTCGAGGAACTGCGCGGCAAGCGCTCGGCAATGGATGCCGCCTTCGGCTGGCACCACCTCGCGCATGTCCACAACCAGCTGCTGACAGGCAACAACCTCGCCGGCCTGGACGCCAAGGCCATGGCCGCGGCGAACAAGAAGAACGAGTAGTCCGATGAGCCAATCCCTGCAAACCGAACTGACGCGCCTGCTGGGCTGCCGCTACCCCATCGTGCAGACCGCGATGGGCTGGGTGGCGGACGCCAAGCTGGTGGCCGCGACCAGCAACGCTGGCGGCTTCGGCTTCCTGGCCGCCGCCACCATGTCCACCGCGCAGCTGGAGCAGGCCATCGCCGACGTGCGTGCTGCTACGCCGGCGCTGTTCGGCGTGAACTTCCACATGTTCCAGCCCAATGCGCTGGAAGTGATCGAGCTCTGCCTGAAGCACAAGGACCGCGTGCGCGCGGTGTCCTACGGCCGCGGCCCCGACGCCAAGACCATCAAGCGTTTCAAGGAAGCCGGCATCCTGTGCATGCCCACCGTCGGCGCGCTGAAGCACGCGCAGAAGGCGGTGGAGCTGGGTGCCGACATCATCACCGTGCAGGGCGCGGAGGGCGGCGGCCACACCGGATCGGTGCCCACCACGCTACTGCTGCCGCAGGTACTGGACGCCGTGAAGGTGCCGGTGGTCGCGGCAGGCGGCTTCCACAGCGGCCGCGGCCTGGCTGGCGCGCTGGCCTTCGGCGCCGCCGGCATTGCCATGGGCACGCGCTTCCTGATGACGGCCGAGTCGCCGGTACCACAGGCCACGCTGCAGAAGTACGTGGCGGTGAAGGAGCCGGCGCAGATCCGCGCGTCCACCGCCGTCGACGGCATGCCGCAGCGCATGATCGACAACCCCTTCCTGCTGAAGCTGGAAAGCGGTGGCCTGCTGCACCGCCTGTTCGTCGCCCTGAGCAGCGCCTGGAAATGGCGTGTGCACACCGGCATGTCGATCGGCCACATGGCCAAGACCTTCTTCGCCGCCCTGCGCGAAGGCGACTCCGCGATCCAGACCATGATGGCGGCCAACGCCCCGGTGCTGATCCAGCGCGCCATGGTCGAGGGCCGCCCGGACGAGGGCGTACTGCCCTCCGGCCAGGTCGCCGCCGTGATCGGCTCACTGCCCAGCGTCAAGGACGTGATCGAAGGCATCGCCACGGAGGCCGAGGCCCGCCTCGCCAGCCTTTCCAACCGTATTCCCCTGGATAAAACCGCATGAGCCACGGATTCAAGACCACGATCACGGACGGCATCGCCGAGCTGGTGATCGACCGCCCGCCGGTCAACGCCCTCAACGACGCCGGCTGGCATGCACTGGCCGACGAGATCGAGAAGCTCGGCAGCAACCCGGAGGCGCGCGTGATCGTGCTGCGCTCCGAGGGCCGCGGCTTCTGCGCCGGCGTGGACATCAAGGAACTGGACAAGCACCCGGCGAAGATCGTCTCGGTCAACGCCGGTAACTACCGCAGTTTCAAGGCGGTGCACCGCAACCCGCTGCCGGTGATCGTGGCTGTGCACGGCTTCGTGCTGGGCGGCGGCATCGGCCTGGCCGGTGCGGCGGACATCGTCGTGGCCAGCGAGGACGCGACCTTTGGCGTTCCGGAAGTGGATCGCGGCGCGATGGGCGGCGGCGCCCACCTGCAGCGCCTGTTCCCGGTGCAGAAGGTGCGCATGATGTACTTCACCGGCGAGCCCATCACAGCCGCCGAGGCCCACCGCCTGGGCGCCATCGAGACCGTGGTGCCGCGGGCGGAACTGCGCGAGGCCGCGCTGACCATCGCGCGCAAGATCGCCGCCAAGAGCACGGCGATGATCCGCCTGGCCAAGGAGTCCCTCAACGGTATCGAGGACGGCAACCTGGAAGACAAGTACCGCTGGGAGCAGGGCTTCACGCTCCAGGCGTACAGCGAGAAAGACTCGGCAGAAACAAGGCGCGCCTTCGTCGAGAAGCGTGACGCCAAGTTCTAGCCGAAGAGCTGAACTAAATAAAATAAACATAGGGCTGAAACCATGCGACTCGAATACACCGAGCGACAGAACAAATTCCGGGCGGAGATCCGGGAATGGCTGGCCGCCAACGTGCCGAAGCAGCCGCTGCAAAGCTTCGACACCGAGGAAGGCTTTCGCCAGCACCGTGAGTGGGAGCACAAGCTCAACGGTGGCCACTGGAGCGCCGTGACCTGGCCGGAGCACCTCGGCGGCCGCGGCGTTGACCTGATCGAATGGCTGATCTTCGAAGAGGAATACTGGCGTGCCGGCGCTCCGCTGCGCGTCAACCAGAATGGCATCTTCCTGCTGGCGCCGACGCTGATGGAGTACGGCACCGAGGAGCAGAAGAAGCGCTTCCTGCCGCGCATGGCGGCCGGTGACGACATCTGGGCCCAGGGCTGGTCCGAGCCGGGTGCCGGCTCCGACATGGCCGCGATCCGCTGCAAGGCGATCCGCGACGGCGATCACTACGTCATCAACGGCCAGAAGACCTGGTCCACCCGCGCGGTCTGGGCGGACTGGCTGTTCGGCCTGTTCCGCAGCGATCCGGACTCGGTGCGCCACCACGGCCTGACCTTCGTGCTGCTGCCGCTGAACCTGCCGGGCATCACCATTCGCCCGATCAAGCAGCTCAACGGCCTGCCGGGCTTCGCCGAGATATTCTTCGACAACGTCCGCGTGCCGGTGGAGAACCGCATGGGCGAGGAAGGCCAGGGCTGGAACGTGGCCATGGCCACGGCCGGCTTCGAGCGTGGCCTGATGCTGCGCTCGCCGGGCCGCTTCCAGCAGACCGCCAAGGCGCTGGTGGACCTGTACAAGGCCGAAGAGAAGAACGTGGACGACTGCTCGCTGCGCGATGCGGTGGTCAAGAGCTGGATGGACGCCGAGGCCTACACGCTGGCGACCTACGCCACCGCCGGCCGCCTGCGCAAGGGCGAGCACATCGGCCCCGAGGCCAGCACCAACAAGATCTTTTGGTCGGAGCTGGACCTGTCCATGCACGAGACCGCCATGCGCCTGCTCGGGCCGCGTGCGGAGCTGATGGAAGGCTCGCCGGACGGCGGCAACATCGGCCACTGGCTGGAGGGCTTCCTGTTCGCGCAGGCCGGCCCGATCTACGCGGGGTCCAACGAGATCCAGCGCAACATCATCGCCGAGCGCATGCTCGGCCTGCCGCGCTAAGGAGAACGCCATGGACTTTGCGTTCAAAGACGAACACATCGCCTTCTCCGACTCCATCCGCAAGTTCCTGATGGTGGAAGCCGCTCCCGAGTGGCTGCGCGAAATCTGGGAGACCGAGACCGGCCGCTCGCGCGAGCTGCGCGGCAAACTGGCCGAGCAGGGCCTCACGGCGCTGTCGGTACCCGAGGAATTCGGCGGCATCGGCGCCGGCGACCTGGAATGGGTGCTGATCCACCAAGAGCTGGGCTACTACGCCATCCCGGATTCGCTGATCGACACGGCCTATCTCGCCACCTACCTGCTCAACCGCCTGCCGGCGGCGGACGCCACGCTGAAGAAGACCTGGCTGCCGAAGATCGCCGACGGCAGTGCGCGCATCGCCGTGGGCCACCCGGTCAACCCGATGGTCGCGGACGCGCAGAACGCCGACCTGATCCTGATGTGGCATGACGACGAGGTGCACGCGCTGACCAAGGACCAGGTCAAGCTGTCGTTCAACCCCAGCATCGACATGTCGCGCCGCCTCTACAAGGTCAGCTGGACGCCCAGCGACGCCACGCGCATCTGCCCGGCGCGCCTCGGCAAGCAGCTGTGGGACGGCGTGCTGGACCGTGCCGCCCTGGCCGGTGCTGCGCAGCTGGTGGGCCTGACCCAGCGCATGCTGGACCTGGGGATCGACTACAGCGCCACGCGCAAGCAGTTCGGCAAGCCGATCGGCTCGTTCCAGGCGGTGAAGCACCACCTGGCCGACGTCGCCGTGAAGGCCGAGTTCGCCAAGCCCGTGCTGTACCGCGCCGCCTACGCCACCGAGCGCGAGCAGGCCCGTCGCGGCGTGTACGTGTCGCATGCCAAGCTGGCCGCCGGCGAAGCCGCCTGGCTGGGCGCGCGCAAGAGCATGCAGGTGCACGGTGCCATGGGCTACACCTGGGAAACCGACCTGCAGATGTTCATGAAGCGCGCCTGGGCACTGGACGCGGCCTGGGGCGATCGCGCCTTCCACAAGAAGCGCATCGCTGATTTCATCCTTGCCGACGGGGCCCGCCTGGGTCCGGGCGAAACCTTCGCGTAGGGGGCATCGGGTGGCGCGGGCCGGGAAGCAAACCCGGCACACTGCCGCCGGCCTGTCGCCACCCCTCGCGCGGCAGTAACGAAATTTTTCAACTGGAACAAGGAATCTGTCATGGCTGAAGCCTATATCGTCGACGTCCTGCGCACGCCCACCGGCAAGCGCAAGGGCGGCCTGTCCGCCATCCACGGTGCCGATCTCGGCGCCCACGTGCTCAAGACCCTGGTCGAGCGCAACAAGGTTCCCGCCGAGGACTACGACGACGTCATCTTCGGCTGCCTCGATGCCATCGGCCCCCTGGCGGGCAACATCGCCCGCACCTCCTGGCTGGCCGCCGGCCTGCCGCTGCACGTGCCGGGCGTGACCATCGACCGCCAGTGCGGCTCCTCGCAGCAGGCTGTCCACTTCGCCGCGCAGGCGGTGATGAGCGGCACGCAGGACGTGGTCGTCGCCGGTGGCGTGCAGACCATGACGCAGATCCCCATCTCGTCGGCGATGATCGCGGCGCAGCCGCTGGGCTTCAAGGATCCGTTCTCCGGCTCCAAGGGCTGGACCACGCGCTTCGGCACCGACCCGGTCTCGCAGTTCCACGGCGCGCAGCTGATCGCCAACAAGTGGGACATCTCCCGCCTGGACATGGAGAAGTTCGCGCTGGAATCGCACCGCCGTGCGCGCCAGGCCCAGAAGGAAGGCCGCTTCGATCGCGAGATCATCGAGTCCTGGGGCTTGAAGACGGACGAGACCGTGCGTGACACCACGCTGGAGCAGATGGCCACGCTGCAGCCGCTGGCCGAGGGCGGCACCATCACCGCCGGCGTGTCGAGCCAGACCGGCGACGGCGCCTCGGCGCTGCTGGTGGTCTCCGAGCGCGCGCTGAAGAAGTACAACCTCACGCCGCGTGCCCGCATCCACCACATGAGCGTCTACGCCGACGACCCGATCTACATGCTGACCGCGCCGATTCCCGCCACCCGCGTGGCGATGAAGAAGGCCGGCATGTCGCTGGACCAGATCGACCTGGTCGAGATCAACGAGGCCTTCGCCCCGGTGGTGCTGTCCTGGCTCAAGGACACCGGCTACCCGCACGCCAAGACCAACGTCAACGGCGGCGCCATCGCCCTGTCACACCCGCTGGGCGCCACCGGCGTCAAGCTGATGTCGACCTTGCTCTGCGAGCTGGAACGCACCAAGGGCCGCTACGGCCTGCAGACCATGTGCGAAGGCGGCGGCGTGGCCAACGTCACGATCATCGAGCGTCTCGGGTAAGTAGTAGCAACAGAACCCCTCGCCCGCTTGCGGGAGAGGGGCAGGGGAGAGGGTTTCTGTAGATGAGAAGGGTGGTTGCCCTTCCAACGTTTACAGCACCCTCTCCCTCAATCCCTCTCCCGTCCCACAGGGATTTCCTGCGGTCACAAGCGGGCGAGGGAAGACCAGAATTCACGAGAGAATCCAGATGGGCATCTGCAACAACCGCACGATCATCGTCACCGGCTCCGGAGCCGGCCTGGGCCGCGGCTACGCGCTGGCACTGGCCGCCGAGGGCGCCAACGTCGTGGTCAACGACATCAAGCGCGAGGCCGCCGAGGCGGTGGTCGCCGAGATCCAGGCGGCCGGCGGCAAGGCCGTGGCCAGCGTCGACGACATCACCTCGATGGCCGGCGCCGAGAACATCGTCAAGACCGCCGTCGACACCTTCGGCGACGTGCATGGCGTGGTCAACAACGCCGGCATCGTGCGCGACCGCATGTTCGCCTCGCTCAGCGAAGACGACTGGGACCTGGTGGTGAAGGTGCACCTCAAGGGCCACTTCTGCATCGCCAGCAAGCTGGTGCAGCGCTGGCGCGACCAGGTGAAGGCCACCGGCACCAAGGCCGACGGCCGCATCATCAACACCAGCTCCGGCGCCGGCCTCAACGGCTCCATCGGCCAGAGCAACTACGCCGCCGCCAAGGGCGGCATCGCCTCGCTGACGCTGGTGCAGGCGGCGGAACTGGGCCGCTACGGCATCACCGCCAATGCCCTGGCCCCGGCCGCGCGTACCGGCATGACGGAAGGCCCCTTCGGCGCCCTGATGAAGAAGCCGGAAGACGGCAGCTTCGATCACTACGCCCCGGAGAACGTCGCCCCACTGGTGGTCTGGCTGTGCAGCCCGCTGTCGGCCCATGTGACCGGCAAGGTCTTCGAGGTGGAGGGCGGCAAGGTCTCCATCGCCAACGGCTGGAAGACCGGCATCGTCCGCGACAAGAAGGCGCGCTGGAACCCGGCTGAACTGACTGACGTGATCGACGGCCTCATCGCCGAGTCGCCGGCCGCGCAGAAGGTCTACGGCAGCTGAGATTCACCGTAACGGTCCGCTGCTGGACCGATTGCGGACACGATGCCCCGGCTCCCACGAGCCGGGGCATTTTCGTTTTGGAGGTTGCCGGGGAACTCGTCATGCCGGCGAAAGCCGGTATCCAGTCGGGCCTATGGCCCCTCCTGTCGGGGGCGTGATGCTGGCTTGGCCGGGCACGACGATCATCGCGGGAAGCCCTTTCTCCACCGATTCAAGGCTTTGCTGTTGCACTGCACCATTATGGGTGGAAACCTGGGTTACTGTGACATTGCCCGATGTCAGACGAGTCAATGACGCCCACGTCACCTACTCATAAGGTCCGTGCAGCCCGCAAGGACCCAGGCCTGCGCCGGCTGTTTTGCCCTACTACTGGAGGCTCGATGATCCGTTTTCCTTCCGCCGCTGTGCTGGCCAGCCTGCGCTCGGCGATGTCTCCGAACTGGTCGGTAATCGGGACTTCCAAGGCAGGCCCCAAGGGCCTGACCGAGCAGCAGGCTGCGCTGGAGCTGGTCCGCGCCGCCTACCTGGACAAGGCCGAGCGCGCCGACGAGGCCGCCCTGCGCCAGTGGCAGCCCTCCGGGCTGGCCTGGCCGCTGCTGCGCGAGGTCCAGCGCCTGGCTACCGGCATGCGCAAACGCAGCGCCGTGGTCGACGGTCACCGCCTGGTCTGGATGGAAGGCGGCAAGGCCGATGGCGAGCCGGTGCTGCTGCTGCACGGCTTCACCTCCAGCAAGGAAAACTGGCTGCTGATGCTGCCGTTCCTGATGCAGCGCTACCGCCTCTACGTGCTCGACCTGCCGGCCTGGGGCGAGAGCCAGTTCATCCACGGCCTGTCCTACACCCTGGATCGCCAGGCCGAGCGCGTCGCCGAATGGGCGCGCCGTACCATCGGCGCCCCCGCGCATGTGGTCGGCAGCTCCATGGGCGGCGCCATCGCCGGCTTGATGGCGGCGCGTCACGCCTCCCTGGTGGCCTCGCTGACGCTGATGAACGCCGCCGGCATGCATGGCGAGCGTTCCAGCCCCTTCGAGCAGGGCCTGGCGGAGGGCCGCAACGGCCTGCTTGCCGGCCGCCTGTCGGAAGTGATCGCGCTGCTGGAAAGCACCATGGAGCGCAACCGCAGCAGCCTGGCCCTGGCCCTGGCGCCGATGATGTATGGCCAGTTCACCAGCCGCCGCATGCTCAACCTGCACCTTTTCGCTCACATGATCGAGACCCCGCAGGTGCAGCTGGAGGGCATCCAGGTGCCCACGCTGGTGCTCTGGGGCGAGCAGGACCGCATCCTCGACGCGTCCTCCGCGGCCGCCTTCAAGGCCGTGATCCCGCATGCCGTGGTCAAGATCCTCAGCGGCGTGGGTCACCTGCCGATGGTGGAGGTGCCTGGCGTCACGGCGCGGCGTCTGAGGCACTTCTGGACCGCGCAGGCCGCGCAGCGCCTGGCCGAGGCAGCATAAGCATCCGCAGTACCGAAAAATCCCGCTCCGAGCGGGATTTTTCGTTTCCGGGGGCGTTAACCCCAATGGATGAAGAGGCAGGGCCCTCGCGCCCTCGATAATCTGCCTCCATAACCCGAAGCCGGATGCCCCACTCGTGAACCTGGCGCTGACCGAAGACCAGATCCTGATCCGCGACGCCGCCGAGACCTTCCTCGCCGACGTCAGCACCTCCGCCGCCGTACGCGCCGCGATGGAAAGCGCCGCCGGCTACGACGAGGACGTGTGGCAGCGTATCGGCGCCGAACTGGGCTGGTGCGCGCTGGCGATCCCCGAGGACTGCGGTGGCCTGGGCCTGGGACCGGTGGAGCTGACGCTGGTCCTCGAACAGATGGGCCGCCGCCTGTTGTGCGCGCCGTTCTTCTCCACGGTGTGCCTGGCCGCCAACCTGCTCAACGAAACCGCCATCACCGCGGCGCGCGAGCGCTTCCTCGGTGCCATTGCCGAAGGCAGCCTCAGCGCCACCGCGCCGCTGCCCAGCAGCCTCGACTGGCGCGATGCCGCCGCCGAGCTGGAGGCGGTGCCCGACGGTGATGGCTGGAAGCTCAACGGCCACGTCGCGCGCGTGCCCGACGGCGCCAACGTGACCTGGCTGTTCCTGCCGGCGAAGCTGCCCGGGGGCGGCCATGGCCTGTTCGCCGTGCGCAACGACGACGAGGGACTGGCGATCCAGCAGCTCAACGGCTGGGACCAGACGCGCCGCTTTGCGCGGCTGGACCTGGAAGGCGTTGCCGCCGACCGCATCGACGATCCCCAGCGCTTCGGCGACGGCCTGCGCCGTGCGGCGGCGCTGGTGCGCCTATACCTCGCTGCCGAGCAGCTCGGTGGCGCGCAGACCTGCCTGGACCTCACCGTGGCCTACACCGCCACGCGCAAGCAGTTCGGCCGCGTCATCGCCTCGTTCCAGGCGGTGAAGCACCGCTGTGCGCTGATGATGGTGCGCGTAGAAGAGTTGCGCTCCGCCGTGGCCGGTGCCGCCGCGGTGGCCGCCTCCGGCGCCGACACGCCGCGCCTGGAGATGGAGACGGCCATGGCGCGCGCGCTGGGCGCCGACAGCTTCTTCTGGTGCGCCCAGGAGGCCATCCAGTTGCATGGCGGCGTCGGCTTTACCTGGGAGTACGACCCGCAGCTCTACTTCAAGCGTGCGCAGGCCAGCAGCCACTGGCTGGGCAGCAGCGACGCGCTGCGTGCGCGGATCGCCGAGGGCGTGATCAACGCGGCGGCCCAGGATGAAAGTCCCGCTGCCGCGAGCAATCCCGACGAAGCCTTCCGGGCCGAAGTCGCCGCCTGGATGCAGCAGCACCTCAGCGGCCGCTTCGCGCCGCTCAAGCACCGCGGCGGGCCTGGCGACGAGGAAGCCTTCCCGGAGCTGCGCAAGGACTGGGAGCGCGAGCTCGCCGCCGGCGGCTGGACCTGCGTGGGCTGGCCGAAGGAAGCCGGCGGCCGTGGCCTGAGTATCCAGCAGCAGGTGATCTTCCACGAGGAATACGCGCGTGCCGGCGGCCCCGGCCGCATTGGGCACATCGGCGAGGGACTGATGGGACCGGCGCTGATCCGCTATGGCAGCGAGCAACAGAAGGCGCGCTTCCTGCCGCGCATCGTCGACGGCACCGAATACTGGGCCCAGGGTTATTCCGAGCCCAACGCCGGCTCCGACCTGGCCAACGTGCAGACGCGCTGCTGGCAGGAGGCCGACGGTTCCTGGCGCGTGCAGGGCCAGAAGATCTGGACCTCGCTGGCTCACGAATCCGAGTGGATCTTCGTGCTGGCGCGCTGCGAGCCCGGCAGCAAGGGCAACAAGGGCCTGGCCTTCCTGCTGATGCCGCTGCAGCAGCCGGGTATCGAGATCCGCCCCATCAGGCAGCTGGGCGGCGGCTCGGAGTTCAACGAGGTGTTCTTCGACGGCGCCGTGGCGCAGGCCGAGCATATCGTGGGCGCCCCGGGCGAAGGCTGGAAGGTCGCCATGGGCCTGCTGGAGGCCGAGCGCGGCGTCTCCACGCTGGGCCAGCAGATGCACTTCGCCCACGAGGTGGAGCTGGTGGTGCAGGCGGCGCAGGCCGCCGGCCGCATCGACGACGCCCAGGTCCGCCAGCGCCTGGCCCAGGCCTGGAGCGGCCTGCGGGTGATGCGCTACAACGCCCTGCGCATGCTGGCCGGCGAGCAGACCCAGCTGGGCCGCGAGGCGCTGATCTACAAGTACTACTGGTCCAACTGGCACCGCGACCTCGGCAAGCTCGCCGTGGACGTGCTGGGGCCCGATGCCGACACGATCTCGGACGATCCGGCCATTCGCCCGCTGCAGCAGCTGTTCTTCTTCTCGCGCGCCGACACCATCTACGCCGGCACCAACGAGATCCAGCTGAACCTGATCGCCGAGCGCGGCCTGCAGATGCCGCGCGAGCCGCGGCCGGCATAGCGTGGTCCAGGCAGCCCGTCATACCGGCGAAAGCCGGTATCCAGTCGGGCGGTGGGTCACTCCTGTCCGGGACTGGATGCCGGCTTCCGCCGGCATGACGGTTCTTTAGAAATCCGCAGGGTGGGCCACAGCGGGGCCCAGCACTCCATGGTTGGGCGACAAACCATTGCACCAGAATGGGGAATCCTCGTCCTTCCGAACGAGGCTAGGCCTTGTCCGGGGCGGGCAGACTCCGGGTACTGGAAATTCCTACAGGACCGTTCATGACCGCGACCCCCTCCGCCCTGCCGCCCTACGTGCCGGCCCATGGCCTGCTCAAGGGCAAGTCGGTGCTGATCACCGCTGCCGCCGGTGGTGGCATCGGCTACGCCGCCGCCAAGCGCTGCCTGGAGGAGGGCGCCCGCGCCCTGATGCTGTCCGACATCCACCCGCGCCGCACCGACGAGGCCGCCCAGGCCCTGGCCAAGGAGTTCCCGCAGGCCCAGGTCTTCGGCCAGGTTGGCAACGTCGCGGTGGAAGCCGACGTGCAGGCCCTGGTGGATGCGGCCGAGGACAAGCTCGGCGGTGTCGACGTGCTGATCAACAACGCCGGCCTCGGCGGCAGCAAGCGCGTGGTCGACATGACCGACGAGGAGTGGAACAAGGTGCTGGACGTGACCCTCACCGGCACCTTCCGCATGACCCGCGCCATGCTCAGGAAGATGCAGCCGCGTGGCCGCGGCGCCATCGTCAACAACGCCTCGGTGCTGGGCTGGCGTGCGCAGAAGGAGCAGGCCCACTACGCCGCCGCCAAGGCCGGCGTGATGGCGCTGACGCGCTGCTCGGCGCTGGAAGCCGCCGACTACGGCATCCGCATCAACGCCGTGTCGCCGTCCATCGTGTTCCATGACCACCTGCGCAAGAGCGCCCCGGAGTCCCTGCTCAACGAGCTCGCCAGCCGCGAAGCCTTCGGCCGCGGCGCCGAGGCCTTCGAGATCGCCAACGTGATGGTCTTCCTGGCGTCGGAATACGCCTCCTACCTTGTGGGCGAGGTCATCTCCGCCTCCTCGCAGCGGTCCTGATAAAAACGACTCCATGGCTACCCTTTTCGAAACCGCAGAGTCCATCCTCGAGTCCATCGGCAAGCCGCTGGACACCAGCGGCTGGGTGCAGATCACCCAGGAGCGCATCAACCTCTTCGCCGATGCCACCGACGATCACCAGTGGATACACGTGGACGCAGACAAGGCGAAGGACGGCCCTTTCGGCAGCTGCATCGCCCACGGTTACCTGACGCTGTCGCTGGCCTCGCGCTTCCTGCCGGAGATCGTGGATGTGCGCATGAAGATGGGCGTCAACTACGGCTGCGACAAAGTGCGCTTCCCGGCGCCGGTGAAGGTCGGTTCGCGTATCCGCGGCAAGGGCGACCTGATCGCCGCCGAGCGTACGAAGGACGGCGGCGTGCAGGCCACCATCCGCGTGACGGTGGAGATCGAGGGCGAAGCCAAGCCCGCCTGCATCGCCGACACCATCTCGCGCTACTACTTTTGAGTGAAGCTGGGCGCCCGGGCAGGGCGTACCGTTGTTCACTGACCCCTTAGGCGTGGCCGGGCAAAACCCGTCCGCAACCCCGGAGAAACTGGTAATGAACGAAGCAGTCATCGTCTCGGTCGCACGCACCGGCATCGGCAAGGCCTTCCGCGGCGCCTTCAACGACACCGAGGCCCCGGTGCTGGGCGGTGCCGTGGTCAAGGCCGTGGTGGAACGCGCCAAGGTCGATCCGGCGCAGGTCGATGACGTGCTGATCGGCTGCGCCGCGCAGCAGGGCACCCAGGCCTACAACCTGGGCCGCCTGGTCGCCTACACCGGCGGCCTGCCCGACACCGTCTCCGGCATGACACTGGACCGCCAGTGTTCCTCCGGCCTGCAGACCATCGCCATTGCCGCCAAGAACATCATGGTGGGCGAGCAGGACATCGTCGTCGCCGGCGGCCTGGAGTCCATCTCGCTGGTGCAGAACAAGCACAAGAATTCCTACCGCTTCGTCTCCGAGGCGGTGCTGGCGGCGCAGCCCACCGCCTACATCCAGATGATCGAGACCGCCGAGCTCGTCGCCGAGCGCTACGGCATCAGCCGCCAGGCCCAGGACGAGTATTCCGCGGAGAGCCAGAAGCGCACCGCCGCCGCGCAGGCCGCGGGCCTGTTCAACGACGAGATCGTGCCGCTGACGGTGCAGAAGCAGCTGTTCGACAAGGAAGGCAACCCGACCACCAAGGAAACGGTGACGCTGGCCAAGGACGAGGGCAACCGTCCGGACACCAGCTTCGAGAGCCTGTCGGCCCTCAAGCCGGTGTGGAAGGACGGCAAGTTCGTGCAGCTCGGCAAGCACATCACCGCCGGCAACGCCTCGCAGCTGTCCGACGGCGCCGCCGCTGCCCTGCTGATGAGCCGCAAGGCGGCGCAGGAGCGTGGCCTGCAGCCGCTGGGCATCTACCGCGGTTTTGCCGTCGCCGGCTGCAAGCCGGACGAAATGGGCATCGGCCCGGTGTTCGCCATTCCCAAGCTGCTGGCCAAGCACGGCCTCAAGGTTTCCGACATCGGCCTGTGGGAGCTCAACGAGGCTTTCGCCTGCCAGGTGATCTACTGCCGCGACAAGCTCGGCATCCCGCATGACCGCCTCAACGTCAACGGCGGCGCCATCGCCATCGGCCACCCCTTCGGCATGAGCGGCGCCCGCATGGTCGGCCACGCCCTGATCGAAGGCCGCCGCCGCGGCGTGAAGTACGTGGTCACCACGATGTGCATCGGTGGCGGCATGGGTGCCGCTGCGCTGTTCGAAATCGCCGCCTGAGACCTGGCAACAGGGCTCCAAGAAAGAGCGGCTAGCGCGAAAGCGGCAGGCACCCGGTACAGGGTGCCGCCGTCCTCGCAGGGCTGATGTAGACCACCCGGCAAAGACCGGGTGGAAACAAGAGGAGAAGTTCGTCATGAATCGGATGACGTCGACGCTGGAGCCGTCCAGCCCGGTCAGGAGTTCCTACCGCAGCGGTTGGCCTTCGGTGCTGTTCGCCGTGGCCGTGGCCGGTGCTGCGGCCTACGCGTTCTCGCACCGCCCGCCGCCGCCGTTCGCGCCGACGCAGGTGCAGGCGGACCGCATCCAGATCAACGGCGTCGCTAGCGCCGGCACCCGCCTGGTCGCCGTGGGCGAGCTGGGCCGCATCCTGATCTCCGACGACGGCAAGGCCGGCTGGCGCGAAGCCTCGGTCGACAAGCCGCGCGGCTCCACCTTGACCCAGGTGCTGGCCATCGACGGCGCCGTGCTCGCCGTCGGCCATGACGGCTGGATCCTGCGCAGCGAGGACCAGGGCCAGACCTGGAAGGAAGTGCAGTTCGCCGCCGAGAGCGACCCCCTGCTGGGCCTCGCCGGCCCTTACGACGGCAAGCTCTTCGCCTTCGGTTCCTTCGGCCTGTTCCTGACCTCCAACGACGGCGGCAAGACCTGGACCAAGGAAACCCTGGCCGAGGAAGGCGCCGCCCCGGCCGCCGCCGCGGCTGCTCCGGCAGCGGCGGAAGCCGCCGCACCGGCCGAGGAAGATCCCTGGGCCGATCCCTTCGCCAACGTCGGCCAGGCCGACGAAGGCATCGGCGACCGCCACCTCAACGGCATGACGCGTGCCGCCGACGGCAGTCTCTGGCTGGTGGGCGAGCGCGGCCTGCTGCTGCAGTCCAAGGACAAAGGCGCCACCTGGAAGGACCACGGCGGCGTTTATGCCGGCTCCTTCTTCGGCATCCTGTCGCTGCCCTCCCGCGGTCTGCTGGCCTACGGCATGCGCGGCAACGCCTACTACAGCACCGACAGCGGCCAGACCTGGACCAAGAGCAAGATTCCCGAGGCGCTATCGCTGTTCTCGGGCGCGGTCACCGCGCAGAACGAGGTGATCCTGGCCGGCGCCAGCAACGCCGTGTTCGTGTCGCGCGACGGCGGCATCAGTTTCACCCGCATGTCTCCCGTCAACCAGAAGAGCCTCACCGCCGTGCTGCCGCTGAAGAGCGGTGACATCGTCACCGCCGGTGAAGGCGGGGTCGAACTGGGCGGACTCAATGCGCAGCCGAAGGGAGTCTCCCCGTGAGCAACGCCAGCAAGATGGAAAAATTCGTCGGCGGCATCGCCGACATCCTGATCGGCCGCCGCAAGATCCTCGCGGTGATCTTCGCCATCGTCACCGTGCTGTTCGCCGGCAGCGCCACGCGCGTCAAGCTCGACCCGGGCTTCCTCAAGCTGATCCCCATCAAGCATGAGTACATGCGCACGATGATGGACTACATGCGCGACTTCTCCGGCGCCAACACGCTGCTGGTGAACCTGCGCTGGAAGGGCGAGGGCGACATCTACAACAAGGAGTTCATGGATGCCCTGCAGGGCGCCACGGACGAGGTGTTCTACATCCCCGGCGTCAACCGCACCAAGGTATCGTCGCTGTTCACGCCCAGCACCTACTACATCGAGATCACCGAGCAGGGCTTCAACGGCGAGCCGGTGGTGCCGGCCAAGTACTCGGGCACGCCCGAGGAACTGGCGCAGGTGCGCAAGAACGTGGCGCTGTCGGGCCAGATCGGCCTGATCGTCGCCAACGACCTCAAGGGCGCCATGATCCGCGCCGACCTGCAGGACTACGACCCGAGCAAGGGCCAGGAAGGCCAGCGCGTCGATTACTGGGAAGTGCAGCAGAAGCTCACCGAGATCCGCCAGAAGTTCGAGAAGCAGAACGTCGAGGTCAACATCATCGGCTTCGCGCGCCTGCTGGGAGACGTCATCTACGGCCTGCTCGGCGTATTCATCTTCTTCGGCGTCGCCTTCCTGATCACCATGGCGCTGCTGTACTGGTACACGCGCTCGGTGCGCCTCACCGTGGTGGCGCTGATCGTGGCGCTGCTGCCGGTACTGTGGCTGATCGGCACGCTGCCGCTGATCGGCTTCGGCATCGACCCGATGTCGATCCTGGTGCCCTTCCTGATCTTCTCCATCGGCGTGTCGCATGCCGTGCAGATGACCAACGCCTGGCGCCAGGAGGTGGTGGCCGGTGCCACCGCCGTGGAGGCCTCGCGCGCCGCCTTCTGCAAGCTGTTCATCCCCGGTGCCGTGGCCTTGCTGACCAACGCCCTGGGCTTCGCGGTGATCATGTTCATCGACATCCCCATCGTGCACGAGCTGGGCATCACCGCCTGCCTCGGCGTGCTGCTGATGATCGTCACCAACAAGATGATCCTGCCGATCATCCTGACCCGCGTGAAGCTGGAAGAGTCCAGCCGCCAGCACTCGCTGCGCGGCCCCTCGCCGCTGATGGGTGGCCTGTGGAAGGCGCTGGCGCGCTGCGCCGAGCCGCGCACCGCGCTGATCGTGTTCGCCGTCTGCGCCGTGCTGCTGGTGGTCACCACCATGGCCTCGCGCAAGATGGTGATCGGCGACTCCGGCAAGGGCGTTCCCGAGCTGCGCCACGACTCGCGCTACAACTACGACGATCGCGCCATCAACAGCAGCTACAACATCGGCACCGACGTGCTGACGGTGATTGCCGAGGCCAAGGACTTCGAGGGCGATTCCTGCCTGCACTACGACGTCGTCGACCTGATCGACCGCTTCGAGCTGTACGTGCGCGGCATCGACGGCGTGCAGTCCGTGACCAGCGTCGCCGGCATCGGCAAGCTGGTGATCTCCGCGTTCAACGAGGGCAACCCGCGCTACCGCGCGCTGCCGCGCACGCAGACCGGCCTGTCCACCGGCTCCAAGGCCTTCGACCCCAACCTGGGCCTGAACAACGAGAGCTGCCGTGCGATCCAGGTGCTGATCTTCATGAAGAACCACGACGGCACGGTCATCGCCCATGCCGTCGAGGAGATCAAGAAGTTCATCGCCGCCAACCCGACCAAGGGCGTCAACCTGCGTCTGGCCTCGGGCAACGTCGGCGTCATGGCCGCCACCAACGAGGCCGTGGGTTCGGCCGAGGTGACGATGCTGGCCGCCATCTTCGGCGCCCTGGCGCTGCTCTGCCTGATCACCTTCCGTTCCTTCGCCGCGGTGATCTGCATCATCGTGCCGCTGACCATGGTGTCGATCTTCTGCAACGCCCTGATGGCGGTGCTGGGCATCGGCCTCAAGGTGGCGACGCTGCCGGTGGTGGCCCTGGGCGTGGGCGTGGGCGTGGACTACGGCATCTACCTGTTCGAGCGCATCCAGCACTCCCTGGACGAGGGCGTGGACTTCCGCAGCGCCTTCTACGACGCCATGCGCCAGCGCGGTACCGCCGCCGTGTTCACCGCCATCACCATGGCCATCGGCGTCGGCACCTGGGCGTTCTCCGCGCTCAAGTTCCAGGCCGACATGGGCATCCTGCTGGCCTTCATGTTCCTGGTGAACATGCTCGGCGCCATCTGCCTGCTGCCGGCCCTGGGTGCCTGGTTCTATAAAGGCCAAGGCCGTCCGCTGACGACCGGCAACCCGGCCGGCGCGGCGAACTAAGCCGTTACTGCTGAAGGAAAAGGCCGGTCCGGGATGCTCCCGGACCGGCCTTTTTCGTTGCGGGAGCCGCTTGGCCGGTCTCCCTCGTTTGCGGCAGGTTCGGGGGTGAACCGCCCCGCTAGCATCTGCTTGCAGCTTGCCGGAACCCATCCGGCCGGCCGTGGTCCATAGGGTCCAGGCGGCGCCGGGGGGCGCTTACCGAGGAGCTTGCAGTGGCGACATCCGGTCTTCTCAACCGCTATGCCCGTGCGATGATCGACAGCGCGGCTGCCCATGGCTATCCCGCGGAAATGATCGGCCAGGCGGTGGCGCTGTCGCCCGAGGCGCTGCGCGAGGTCGCCGGCTTCGACTCCGCCACGTTCTGCCGCGTCTCCCGCAACGTCAAGCTGATGATGATGGACGAGTTCTGCGGCCTCACCGCGGACCCCTGCGAGGTCGGCAGCTTCGTGCGCATGTGCGACAGCGCCGTCGGCGCCAACTCGCTGGGCGAGGGTCTGGCCCGCGCCTTCCGCTACTACGCCGGCGTCACCGGCGACATCGGCTTCGACCTGCACGTGCATCCCGACGTCGCCTCGGTGGCGATGAACATCGCCCGCCCGGAGCTCGACCGCCACCGCGTGCAGGTGGAGTGGTGGTTCCTGATCTGGTCGCGCTTCGCCGGCTGGCTGATCGGCGAGGAGATCCCGCTGGTCGCGGTCGAGTTCCCGCACCCCTGCGCCGGCCCGCTGGAGGAATACGCCGAGGCCTTCACCGGCCTCAGCCGCTTCTCGCGGCCCAGCGCCCAGCTGATGCTGCCGGTGGCCTATCTGGACCGCCCCATCGTGCGCAGCCGCGACGACCTGCGCCGCTTCATCGAGCCGCAGAGCATCGACCTGGCCCAGCACGTCGAGGTGCAGCGGGCCTTCCGCTCGTTGCTGAAGGAGCGCCTGCGCCGCCAGCTACAGGCCGAGGGCGCGCTGCCCTCGATCGAGGAAGTGGCGGAGTCCTGGCATGTCAGCAGCCAGACCCTGCGCCGCCGGCTCGACACCCAGTTCACCAGCTACCGCATGCTCAAGGAAGAAGTGCGTCGCGAGGAGGCCGCGCGCCTGTTGCGCGAGGGCCTGCCGGTGGGCGAGGTCTCCCTGCGTGCCGGCTTCTCCGAGCCCAACGGCCTGTCCCGGGCGCTCAAGACCTGGTCCGGCATGAGCCCCAGCGAATACCGCGCGGCCAGCCGGCCGGGCTGAACCCGCTGCCGGCGGGCGGCACTACCTCAAACGAGTCAGGCATGCCCGCCGGGGCGGCGGTAAGTTGGACTCAACAAAACACCCGGCAGGTCGGTAACCATTGATTCGCAAGGTTTTTGCGGAGCCGTTCAAGGTTGTCAGATTTTGCTATGGGCCATTCCGGACCCCCTGCCTAAGCTGGGGCCGTACAGGCTGGCGTCCCGCCGGCCGATGAGAGCTGGAGGAGCGTCAAATGGGTGAGTTAGCAACGGAAAAGCTGGTGTCGGTCGACTCGCACGTCCATTTCACGGATGACTGGGTCAAGGCGCGCCTGCGCAAGGAACTGCACGCCGTCTGGGACGACGCCAACAAGAAGGCCGAGGAGTACGCCGCCAAGGTGCTGCGCGGCGGCCAGCCGCAGCTGGAGCTGGAGGACTTCGTCGATCCGGAAGCCGCCAAGGACCCGGGCCACTTCGAGCCGGCCGCCAAGCTGCAGGCCATGGACCGCGACGGCGTCTACGCCGAGGTCATCTTCCCGGAACTGGCCGGCGCCAAGATCGCCAACCCCTTCCTGATGGGCGACAACTGGAAGGAAGTCTTCCAGGGCTACAACAACGCCATGGCCGACTTCGCCTCGCACGATCCCGTGCGCCTGATGACGGCCTACCAGCTGCCGCTGTACGACATCGACTTCGCGATCAAGGAAGTCGAGCGCCTGGCGCGCGACAAGAAGGCGCGCTGCGTGCAGCTCACGCCGTTCCCCTCGGACCTGGGCCTGCCGGACTTCTACGACAAGCGCTATGCGCCGCTGTGGTCGCTGATCGAGGAATCGGGCCTGACGATCCTCAATCATCTGGACCTGCACAAGAACCTCTGGGACGTCTTCCGCCGTGACCCGACGCCGCAGAAGGGCATCTTCACCGGCCTGGCCTGGGCGCCGCTGGCGGAGACCATCTGCATGTGGATCCTCACCGGCACGCTGGAGAAGTATCCCAAGCTCAAGGTGCTGTTCGTGGAGCCGGGGCTGGGCTGGCTGCCGTGGTTCTTCGAGTCGCTGCTCGATCCGCGCATGCACCAGCACTACACCTTCCCCGGCGTGAAGCGCCCGCCGTCGGAGACCTTCCGCCAGCAGTGCGGCGCCACCTTCATGTACGAGCCGCGCGGCCTGAGCGAGTGCTACAAGTACTTCGGCCCGGACTGCCTGTACTGGTCCACCGACTTCCCGCACCCGGCCACCTGCTGGCCGAACTCGCGCTCGCAGGTCGTCAGCCAGTTCAAGGAAGCCGGCATTCCCGAGGCGGATCGCATCAAGATCACCTCCGGCAACGCGCTCAGGACCTTCGGTCTGGGCTGAGTGATGTGAGGGCGGGGCGCCGGTCATGGCGTCCCGCCCATTTGCTGTTCAAGCGTTTCAAGCAACGAATTTCGAAGATAGACGAGGAGCGGACATGGCTGGAGTTCTCGAGAAACTGAAAGTGCTGGACCTGACCTGGGGTATCGCCGGCCCGATGGCCACGATGCTGCTGGCGGACAACGGCGCCGAGGTCACCAAGATCGAACCTCCCGGCGGCGATCCCTTCCGCAACCAGCTTGGCTACAAGGTCTGGCAGCGCGGCAAGCGCAGCGCCATCCTCGACCTCAAGAACGCCGACGACAAGAAGGCCTTCCTGGCGCTGGCGCAGACCGCCGACGTGCTGGTGGAGTCCTTCTCGCCGGGCACCACCGACAAGCTAGGCATTGATTTCAAGACCCTGAGCGCGCTGAACCCGCGCCTGGTGTACTGCTCCATCACCGGCTACGGCCGCGGCAACGCCCTGAGCAACCGCCCCGCGTACGACGCGCTGGTGCAGGCCCGCACGGGTCTCATGCACGAGCAGCGCGGCTGGGCGGAAGGCGCGCTCAACCACATGAACGGCCAGCCCGACCCCTATCCGGATCTGGAGATCCCCCAGGACTGGGTGCAGGGCGCCGAGCGTGAAGGCCCGCTGTTCGTGGCCTCGCACTGGCCGAGCCTGGGCGCCTTCTTCAACGCGTCCCTGGGCATCGCCGCCGCGCTGCGCGCCCGCGAGATCACCGGCAAGGGCCAGTGGGTGGAGACCTCCCTGCTGCAGGGTGCCCTCGCCGGCGCCGCCGGTGTCTGGCAGCGCGCCGAGAAGATCGACGCCCCGGGCTTCGACACCTGGATCCTCGGCAACCGCTCGCCCAAGGGCCACTTCCAGGCCAAGGACGGCAAGTGGCTGCACAACTGGGTGCCGAACCCGCGCTTCATCCTGCAGGCCGCCACCGGCGATACCCTGAATGCCTCGCCCGACCTCACCGTCCAGAACGATCCGGACCGCTTCGGCACCGGCCCCGAGGAAATCCTGGTGATGTCGCACTACCAGCCGATCCTCGCCGAGGCCGTCGCCAAGTTCCCGGTCAAGGATTGGGTGGATGCCGCCGCCACCGCCGAGATGACGATGCAGCCGGTGCGCAGCATCGAGGAATCGCTGGCCGACCCCGCCTTCCTCGAGGACGGCTGCGTGACCGAGACCCGTGATCCCGAGCTGGGCACGATCCGCACCGTCGGCAACGCCTTCAACATGAGCAAGACCCAGGGCAAGCCCGGCGCCGCGCCGGTCAAGCCGGGCGCCAACACCGCCGAGGTCAAGGCGGAAGCGGCGAAGATCATCTCCGAGGCCAAGGCTGCTTCCGCCGCCGCCAACTCCGGCAAGAAGCTCAAGGCGCCGCTGGAAGGCATCACCGTGCTCGACCTGGGCCTGGCCATCGCCGGTCCCTTCGGCACGCAGCTGCTCAGCGACCTGGGCGCCACGGTCATCAAGGTCAACGGCCTGTTCGACCTGTTCTGGCACCGCGTGCACATCG
>JBPOHT010000059.1:0-38767 GCA_052035235.1 Pseudomonadota bacterium
CGGCGGCGAGCATCAGCGCGATCGGATTGGCCTTGCCCTGGCCGGCGATGTCGGGCGCCGAGCCGTGCACGGCCTCGAAGATCGCCGCGTCGGCGCCGATGTTGGCGCCCGGCGCCATGCCCAGGCCGCCAACCAGGCCGGCGACGAGGTCCGACAGGATGTCGCCGAACAGGTTGGTGGTGACCAGTGCGTCGAACTGCCAGGGATTGAGCACCAGCTTCATCGCGCAGGCGTCGATGATCACCTCCTGCATCTCGATGCGGCCCTGGTACTTCTGCTGGTACAGCTTGCGCGCCTCGTCCAGGAAGATGCCGGTCAGCGCCTTCATGATGTTGGCCTTGTGTACCACCGCGATCTTCTTGCGGCCCAGTGCGATGGCGTGCTCGAACGCGTATTCCAGCAGGCGGTGCGAGCCCTGGCGCGTGTTGACGCCGGTGGCGATGGCCACGGCCTCCGGATCGCCGTCCATCGCGATGTAGTGCTCGTAGCCCATGTACAGGCCCTCGAGGTTTTCGCGGTAGACCATCAGGTCGATGTTGTCGTAGCGCCCGCCGGGGATCAGCGTGCGCGCCGGACGCACATTGGCGTAGAGCTTGAAAGCCTCGCGCAGGCGCACGTTGCTGGAGCGGTAGCCACTGCCGGAGGGCGTCTCCAGTGGACCCTTCAGTGCCAGGCGCGTGCGGCGGATGCTGTCCAGCACGGCATCGGGCAGGGGGTCGCCGACGCTCCGGACCGCCGCCAGCCCCGCCTGCTGGATGTCCCAGTCGAAATCCACGCCCAGCGCTTCCAGTGCGGCCAGCGTGGCTTCGACGATCTCGGGGCCGATGCCATCGCCGGGGATCAGGGTGGCTGCGATGCGGCTGCTCATGCGCGGTTCTCATTCTGCTGGGATGGAGCGGCCACTGTATCCCCTGCGGTGCGATCCGGTGCGATCCGCCCCGCGCGAGGCGAAATCCGTTTCCTCGCGTAACATGGCCGCATCGAATCCAGACACGGTACCCGTCATGCTCCTGCAACGCTCCGCCGTCACCGCCTCGCTCGCCCTGTTGCTCGCCGCCTGCGGTGGCAGCGCCCAACTGCCGGTATCCGACGGCACTGGCCCCAACCCCAAGCTGCCGGCGCCGGGCCGCACGCTGCTGCCGGTGGTGAACATCGCTCCGGCTCAGGGCTGGCCTGCCGGCGGCAAGCCGCAGCCGGCCGAGGGCCTGCAGGTCCAGGCCTTCGCCGATGGCCTGGATCATCCGCGCTGGATCGAGGTGCTGCCCAACGGCGACGTACTGGTGGCGGAGAGCAATGCCCCGGCCAATCCGCCGCGCGGCATCGTCGGCCGCGTGGAGAAGGCGGTGATGAAGAAGGCCGGTGCCGGCGTGCCCAGCGCCAACCGCATCACGCTGCTGCGCGACACCGACGGCGACGGCGTTGCCGACCAGCGCGCGGTGTTCCTCAAGGACCTGAACTCGCCCTTCGGCATGGCCCTCATCGGCGGTGACTTCTTCGTCGCCAACACCGATGCGGTGCTGCGCTATGCCTACACCCCGGGCGCCACGTCGCTCGTCGCGCCAGGCGCGCCGCTGACGGACCTGCCGGCGGGCGAGATCAACCGCCACTGGACCAAGAGCCTGATCGCCAGCCCCGACGGCACGCGGCTGTATGTCGGCGTCGGTGCCAACAGCAACATCGGCGAAGCCGGCATGGACGTGGAGGAGGGGCGGGCGCTGATCTGGGAGATCGACGCCAAGACCGGCGACAAGCGCATCTACGCCTATGGCCTGCGCAATCCGGTGGGCCTGGCCTGGGAGCCGGTCACCGGCGCCCTGTGGACGGCGGTCAACGAGCGCGACGAACTCGGTAGCGACCTGGTTCCGGACTACATGACCTCGGTGCGCAATGGCGGCTTCTACGGCTGGCCCTGGAGCTACTGGGGCCAGCACGTGGATGAGCGCGTGAATCCGCAGCAGCCGAACCTGGTCGCCAAGGCCATCGCGCCCGACTACGCCCTGGGGCCGCACACCGCCTCGCTGGGCCTGGCGCACTCGAAGGGAACCTCGCTGCCGGCAGCCTATGCCTCGGGCATGTTCGTGGGCCAGCACGGGTCCTGGAACCGCAAGCCGCACAGCGGCTACAAGGTGATCTTCGTACCCTTCGCCGATGGCAAGCCGAATGGCCAGCCGCTGGACGTACTGACCGGGTTCCTGAGTGGCGAGGGCAAGGCCCTGGGGCGGCCGGTGGGCGTTGCGCTGGACAAGGGTGGCGCGCTGCTGGTGGCCGACGACGTCGGCAACGTCATCTGGCGCGTCAGCGCCGCCAGGCCCTGAGGATCGTCATGGAAACGCCGCTCCACTGGTACGCGCTCAGCACCGTGCTGCTGTTCGCCAAGATGTTCGCGATCTCGCTCTACCAGGGCTGGTATCGCATCAGCCGGCAGCAATTCAAGACGCCGGAGGATGCCGCCTTCGTCGGCCGGACGCCGGTCGCCGAGGAACTGCCTCAAGTGCAGCGCGCCGCGCGCGCCTGGGCCAACGACCTGGAGAACATCCCCATCTTCCTGGCCCTGGGGATCGCCTACGTGCAGCTGGGCCTGTCGGCCACCGCGGCTCCGTGGCTTTTCGGCTGCTTCGTGGCGGCGCGGATGGCCCACACGCTGTGCTATCTCGCCGGGCTGCAGCCCTGGCGCACCGTGTCCTATGCGGTCGGCGTGGGGGCGACGCTGTGGATGGCGGCCCTGATCCTCGGCGCCGTGCTCTGAGCCAGGCTCAGCGGGCCGCGCCCTTGAGCAGCAGCGAGCCGCGGCGGATCAGTTCACGGCCGGCCGGTTCCGGTTGCAGGTTGGCCAGGCCATTGATCAGCAGGCGGGCGACGAACATCGCCGCTTCCCGGGGATCGGGATTCTTGCGCTCCACCAGCGTGCGGCTGAGTTCGTAGGCGCTGCCGAAGATCGTCGCGGTCAGGTAGTCCACGTTGACGTCCGCCAGCAGGCCGCGCGCCACGGCGTCGGCGAGGTCGATCTTCAGCATGCGCATGGTGTGGCCGAAGACGTTGTCGGTGAAGAAGGCGCGGATCACCGGCTCGTTGCGGAACATCATCCGGTAGAAGTCCGGGTGCGCGCAGATTTCCTCGAAGGTGGTGAGGAAAGCCCCCTGCATGAACTGCTCGAGGGTGTCGGCCGTGCGCCGTACCTGGGTCAGGCGGTCGGTCAGCCCCGACAGGCGCTCCTCGACCAGGGAACGCAGCAGCGATTCCTTGTCCGGGAAGTAGTTGTAGAAGGTACCGGAGGCCAGCGGCGTGGCGCGGATGACGTCGCGGATGGTCACCGCGTCGTAGCCCTGCTCGGCGAACAGGCGGCGCGCGCTGTCGAGGATCGACGCGCGGTTGGCCAGCTTGTTCTGCTCTCGCTTGCCGCTGGACGTCTGCATTGACGGGGCCGGTCGGGGCTGTGTGACGGGTGTGTCACATTCCACCCCGGGGCCGCCCGCTGTCAAGGGCGGCCCCGGGGTGAAGCGAGCCTCAGCTGAACTTGGAGAAGTCCGGCTTGCGCTTCTGCATGAAGGCGCCCATGGCCTCGCGGGCCTCGGGCATGCCCAGCATCGGGATGAACTTGTCCGCCTCGATCCGGATCGCGTCCACCACCAGGTCCTCGCGCCAACGCTTCAGCAGGGCCTTGCTGGTGCGCAGGGCGTTGGGCGGCTGTGCCGCCAGCTTCAGGGCCGCCTCGCGTGCCTTGGCCTCGCTCTGGTCATTGGGCAGCACCGCATTGACCAGGCCGGCTTCCCGCGCCGTGGCGGCGTCGAAGGGCTCCGCCAGCAGGCACAGCTCGGCCGCCTTCTGGTGGCCCATCAGGCGCGGCAGGATGTAGGTGGAGGCGAACTCCGGACAGATGCCGATGTTGACGAAGGGCAGGTGGAAGCGGGTCTTCTCGCCGGCATAGACCAGGTCGCAATGCAGCAGCAGCGTCGTGCCCACGCCCACGGCAACACCGTTGACCGCGGCTACCACCGGCTTCTTGGCTGTGGCCAGCGTGCGCATGAAGCGCGCCACGGCGCTGTCGTCGCCCTGGGGCGGGTTCTGCAGGAAGTCCGCCAGGTCGTTGCCGCTGGTGAAGCAGTCGTTGGAGCCGGCCAGCAGGATGACCCGCACCTCCGGATCGGCCTCGGCCTTCAGCAGCGCCGCGGTGATGCCCTCGTACATCGCCGTGGTCAGGGCGTTCTTCTTGTCGAGGCGGTTCATGCGGATCGTGCAGACCCGGTCCTGCAGTTCGGTCAGGACGTGTTCAGTGGTCATGGGGGGAACTCCAAAGGGTGGAAAACGGGATGGCGCCATTCTAGGGCAGCCGGGGTCGGCACCCTTCGTCCCGAGGGACGATGCTCCCTGTCGCTCGGGCCACCGGCTGCCGCGGGCTTTTCAGCCCGGGGGCCACTTCAGCGGGCGACCGCCGATCAGGTGCAGGTGCAGGTGGAACACCGACTGGCCGGCCTCTGCGCCGTTGTTCACCACCAGGCGGAAGGCCTCGCCGTAGCCGTGAGCCGCGGCGATCTTGCCGGCGGACAGCATCAGGTGACCCAGCAGGGCCTGGTCCTCGGGGCCGGCGTCGCAGAGGCGGGGGATCGGCTTGCGCGGGATCAGCAGCAGGTGCATCGGCGCGCCGGGGTTGATGTCCTGGATCGCCACGCAGTGCTCGTCCTCGTGGACGATGGTGGCGGGAATCTCCCGGTCGATGATCTTCTCGAACAGCGTCTTCGCCATCAGGGGCTCCTGGATCAAGGATAGCCAGTGTAAGCCATGAGCGGCGCCGGGCCCGGCGTTTGTTACCATTCCCGCCCATGACCGAACCTTCTCCGACCGTGTCCGGCGACTTCCGGCCGATGGCCGTCTACCGTCGCCTGCTCGCCTACACCCGGCCGCACTGGCCGGTGTTCCTGCTGTCCTCGTTGGGCATGATCGTGGCTGCCGCCACCCAGGTGGGCTTCATGTCCCTGATCAAGCCGCTGCTCGACGGCACCTTCGTGAACCGCGATCCGGAAGTCATCAGCTGGGTACCCTGGGCCATCGTCGGCCTGTTCCTGATGCGCGGGCTCTCCGAGTTCGTCTGCTCCTTCGGCATGTCGTGGATCGGGCGGCAGGTGATCAAGAAGCTGCGCGGTGAGCTGTTCGATCACCTGCTCAGGCTGCCGGCGATGTTCTATGACCGCATGAGCAGCGGCCAGCTGATCGCGCGCCTGACCTATCACGTAGAGCAGGTCGCCGAGGCAGTGACCACCGCCTTCACCTCCATCATCAAGGATGGCCTGACGGTCGTGGGCCTGATCGCCTGGATGTTCTGGCTCAACTGGGAGCTGACGCTGTTCTGCCTGGGCGTGGCACCGCTGATCGCCGGCATCATCTCCTATGTCAGCCGGCGCTTCCGCAAGGTGTCGGGCCGCATCCAGCAGAACATCGGCATCGTCACGCAGGCCTCCGAGGAAGCCATCGGCGGCCAGCGCGTCATCAAGATCTACAACGGGCAGGAGCAGGAGCGGCAGCGCTTCGAGGGTGTCAACGAGCAGCAGCGCTGGCTGTCGATGAAGCTGGTCGCCACCAAATCCGGCAGCGATGCGCTGATCCAGTTCATCTCGGCCTGGGCCGTAGCCTTCATCATCTATTTCGCCACGCGGCCCGACATGCTGCAGGCGATCACGCCGGGCACCTTCGTATCCTTCCTCGGCGCCATGCTGTCGCTGATGAATCCGCTGAAAAGCCTCACCAACGTCAACGAGCGCCTGCAACGCGGCATCGCGGCAGCCACCGACGTGTTCAAGCTGATGTCCGAGGACGTGGAACCCGTCGGCGGCAGCCGGCCGCTTTCGCGCGCCCAGGGGCTGGTGGAGTTCCAGGACGTGCGTTTCCGCTATGCCACGCAGTCGGCCCAGGCACTGCGCGGAGTGACGGTCACGGTGAAGCCGGGCCAGACCGTGGCCTTCGTCGGCGCCTCGGGCAGCGGCAAGTCCACCCTGCTGGCGTTGCTGCCGCGCTTCTACGACACCGAATCCGGCGCCGTGAAGGTAGACGGCCACGACGTGCGCGAGTACCCCCTGGACAGCCTGCGCGCGCAGATCGCCCTGGTGGACCAGCAGGTACGCCTGTTCGACACCACGGTCGCGGAGAACATCGCCTATGGCATCGATCCCGTGCCGGACGAGGCCCGCATCATCGAGGCGGCCAAGGCCGCCTATGCCTGGGAGTTCATCAGCCGCCTGCCGCAGGGCCTGCAGACGCCGGTCGGCCAGAACGGCAGCAAGCTCTCCGGTGGCCAGCGCCAGCGCATTGCCATCGCGCGGGCCCTGGCCAAGAACGCACCGATCCTGATCCTGGACGAAGCCACCTCGGCGCTGGACACCGAGTCCGAGCGCTACATCCAGAGTGCACTCGAGGAACTGGTCAAGGGCCGTACCACCCTGGTGATCGCACACCGCCTCTCCACCATACAGAACGCCGACCTGATCGTGGTGATGCGCGATGGCCAGGTGGTAGAGCAGGGCACCCATGCCGAGCTGCTGGCGTTGCAGGGCACCTATTCGGCGCTGCACAGCCTGCAGTTCCGCGAAGAAGCGGGCGACAGCGGCGAACCGGCCGGCGGATGAAGGCCTGGCTGGAGCGGGTCTGGTACCGGTCCGCGCCGCCGCCGCTCTGGCTGCGCCCCCTTTCCCGCGCCTACGGTGCCGTGGCGGCTCGGCTGGCGGATTCACGCCGGCGGCAGGCGCAGCGCCTGCCGGTGCCGGTGATCGTGGTCGGCAATGTCGCCGTCGGTGGCACCGGCAAGACCCCGAGCGTCCTGTGGCTGGTGGAGGCCCTGCGCCGCGCCGGCCACCGTCCGGGCATCCTCAGTCGCGGCTACAGTGGCCGCGGGCCCTTCCCGATGCTGGTATCGCCGCATACCGACCCTGCGCTCTGTGGTGACGAACCCGCGCTGATGGCGCAGCGCAGCGGCGTGCCCCTGGCTGTTGCTCCGGACCGATTGGCCGGCGGCCGCCTGCTGCTCGAATGCCACCCCGAGGTCGATGTGCTGGTCTGTGACGACGGACTGCAGCACTACCGCCTGGCCCGCGACCTGGAGCTTTGCATCGTCGACGGCGCGCGGGGCTACGGCAACGGCTGGCTGCTGCCGGCCGGCCCGCTGCGGGAGCCGCCGGCGCGCGCCCGTGAGGCCGCGCTGATCCTGGTCAACGGTGGCGATCCGGCAGCCTTCGGTGCCACGGCCATCGGCTTTCGCCTGGAGACCGCGGTCGCGATGAACCTCGCCAGCGGCGAGCAGCGGCCGCTGTCGGCCTTCGGCACATCGGCCGTGCATGCGGTTGCCGGCATCGGCAATCCCCCGCGCTTCTTCGACGGCCTGCGGGTCCGCGGGCTGCAGCTATGCGAACACGCCTTCGATGATCATCACGCCTACGCGCCGGCCGAGCTCGAGTTTGGCGACGGCCTGCCGGTGCTGATGACGGAGAAGGATGCGGTCAAGTGCCGTGCCTTCGCGCAGCCACACTGGTGGGCGGTACCGGCCGATCTGCGCTTCATGGCAGACGGCGAGGTCCGGCTGCTCGCCGAACTGCACAAACTGCTGCCCGCAGACCCGCCGCCACGCTGACAGCAGGGGCAGGGCAGCCTGGGCCATTGCCGGTGGGCCTGCACTGGCATCAGAGGGGGCAAAGCGTGCAACAATGCCGCCCCTGCATCGCAAGCATCGCCAGGAAACATGGACAAGCGTCTGCTCGACATACTCGTCTGCCCCGTCAGCCAGGGGCCGCTCGAATGGCACCCGGAACGGCAGGAGCTGTGGAGCCGTGGCGCGCGCCTGGCTTACCCCGTGCGTGACGGCATGCCGGTCATGCTCGAGGAAGAGGCCCGCGAACTGACCTCGGACGAGCTGGACGCATGAAGGGCTTCAAGGTCGTCGTCCCGGCGCGCCTGGGGTCCACCCGCCTGCCGAACAAGGTCCTGCGCGACGTCCACGGCAAGCCGGTGCTGCGGCATGTCTGGGAAGCCGCCCGCAAGAGCGGTGCGGAAGAGGTCATCGTCGCCACCGATTCCGAGCAGGTACTCGAGGCCTGCCGCGCCTTCGGGGCTGATGCACGTTTGACCGCTGCCACCCACAACTCGGGCACCGACCGCATCAACGAGATCGCCCGTGCGGCCGGTTGGGCGGCCGACACCGTCGTGGTGAACCTGCAGGGCGATGAGCCGCTGATGCCGGCGGAGCTGGTGCGCCAGGCGGCACAGCTGCTCGCCGACGACAGCGAGGCGCATATCGCCTCGCTGTGCCATCCGGTGCACGCGCAGGAAGAATGGCTCAATCCCAACGTCGTCAAGGTGGTCATGGATCGCCGCGGCTACGCACTGTACTTCTCTCGTGCGCCCATTCCCTGGAAGAGGGACGGCTCCACGCGGGAGCAGCCCCGCATGCCGGAAGGCCTGGCCTACCGCCATATCGGCCTGTACGCCTACCGCGTTGCTGCATTGGCCGAGTTCAGCCAGCTGCCACCGGCGCCGCTGGAGGACTGCGAGGCGCTGGAACAGCTGCGTGCGCTGACCCATGGCTTCCGTATCCGCATGGGTATCACCCACAATCCGCCGCCGCGTGGCGTGGATACCGAGGAAGACCTGCAGGCCGTGATCGCACTCCTCAAGCCGCCACGCTGAGTGCGGCCGCAACGAAGAAGGGCTCCTTGCGGAGCCCTTCTTCGTTGAAGCATCAACCTCAGGGAGACGTCGGCTGGCGGCCGATGCTGTAGTAGGTGAAGCCCAGGCGCTTCAGCAGCTGCGGATCGTAGAGATTGCGGCCGTCGAAGATCGTCGGCTGCTTGAGCTGCTTGGCCAGGCGATCGAAGTTGGGGCTGCGGAACTGCTTCCACTCGGTGACGATCGCCAGTACGTCGGCGCCGTCGCAGGCAGTCTCCGCGCTGTCGCAGAGCACCAGGTCCGCGCGCTCGCCGTAGATCTTGCGCGTCTCGTGCATGGCCACCGGGTCAAAGGCGCGGACATTGGCGCCGGCTTCCCACAGCGACTCCATCAGCACGCGGCTGGAAGCTTCACGCATGTCGTCGGTGTTGGGCTTGAAGGCCAGGCCCCAGAGCGCGACCGTGCGGCCCTTGAGATCGCCCCCGAAATGGCTGCGGATGCGCTCGAACAGCACGCGCTTCTGGCGCTCGTTGACGTCCTCCACCGCGGCCAGCAGGGCGGCCATATGCCCCGACTCGGCAGCGGTGTGCACCAGCGCCTTGACGTCCTTGGGGAAGCAGGAGCCGCCGTAGCCGCAGCCCGGGTAGATGAAGTGGTAGCCGATACGCGGATCCGAGCCGATGCCGATGCGCACCTTCTCGATGTCGGCCCCGACCTTCTCGGCAACGTTCGCCAGCTCGTTCATGAAGCTGATCTTGGTCGCCAGCATGGCGTTGGCCGCGTACTTGGTCAGCTCCGAGGAGCGCACGTCCATCACCACCACGCGATCATGGTTGTGGTTGAAGGGCGCGTAGAGCGCGCGCATCAGCTCGGCCGTGCGCGGGTTGTCGGTGCCGATGATGATGCGATCCGGCTTGGTGAAGTCGGGGATCGCGGCGCCTTCCTTGAGGAACTCGGGGTTGGAGACGATATCGTATTCGACGTTATCGCCGCGCTTCTGCAGGGCAGCCTTCACCGCGTCGCGCACCTTGTCCGCCGTGCCGACCGGCACGGTCGACTTGGTGACCACGATACGGTAGTCGCTCATCAGGCGGCCGATGGTATCGGCCACCTGCAGCACGTACTTCAGATCTGCGGAGCCGTCTTCGCCAGGCGGCGTGCCGACGGCGATGAACTGGAACAGGCCATGGCGGACCCCTTCCTCGGCGTCGGTCGTGAAACGCAGACGGCCTTCCTGGAAATTGGTCTTGACGATCTGATCCAGGCCCGGCTCGTAGAACGGGACTTCGCCGCGCGACAGCGTTTCCACGCGCTTGGCGTCGATATCGACGCAGACAACGGAATTACCGGCGTCCGCAAAGCAGGCCGCCGTTACGAGTCCGACATAGCCGGAGCCGAAAATGGTGATATCCATGGGGAATCAGGAGTGGGTGTTATCGGATTTCTGATTATCGGCGGTCTCGGCTTCGGCCGTTGTGACCGAACTCTCGACGGCCGGTTCTTCGAACAGCTTGAAGTAGTCCGACGCCGGAGCGCTGCTACGGAACTTCTGCGGGGCTTGCTCGACCTCCGCGATATCTTCCGGGCTGTCCATGGCGATCACGTGAACCTCTTCTTCCACCGCTTCAACCGGGGGCAGGAGGTCGGCCTGAACGGCGGCAATGGGCGCTGCTTGCTCCACCACGATCTGCTCCACCACCTGGACCGGACTGGGCTCCACGGCCGGCGGCTCGACGGCGTCCGCGATCGGCGCGATGCTCTCCGGCAGGACGGCTTCGGCTTCCGGGGCGGGTGCGACGGCAGCCGTGTACTCCGCCATCGGCGGAGCAACTTCCACCGCCAGCGGAGCAACGTCCACCAACGGCAGTGCGGCGCTTTCCGTCGGCGTGGCAGCCGTGTCTTCCACGGACGCAGTAGCCGGTTGTTCTTCCGAGTAGGGCAGCTCGGCTTCCGGTGCGGCCGATGACGGGATGTTGCCCGCCAGCGCATCTTCCGCCGTCAACGCGATCACGCCCGCAGCAGCGGCCGGCAGTGCATTCTGGTCCTGGCCGGCTTCGCCACCACGGTCTCCGCCGCGGCCGCGGTTGCGGCGGTTGCGACGACCGCGCAGGCTGCGCCCGCCCGGAGTCGCCTGGCCCTCGGTGCCTTCCGGCAGGGTACCGGCGGCCTCGGCGGCCTCGGCGGCCAGTTCGGCGGCGGCGTCTTCCGCCGTCAGCGGCAACAGTTCCTGCGTCGGCTGCGGCGGGCGCTCGGGGCGGCCGTCGCGGCGCTGCTGGTTCTGCTGGCCGTCGCGATTCTTCTGCTGGTTCTGCTGGTTCTGCTGGCCGTCGCGGTTCTTCTGCTGATTCTGCTGGTTCTGCTGGCCGTCGCGGTTCTTCTGCTGGTTCTGCTGGCCGTCGCGGTTCTTCTGCTGGTTCTGCTGATTCTGCTGGCCGTCGCGATTCTTCTGCTGGTTCTGCTGGTTCTGTTGGCCGTCGCGGTTCTTCTGCTGGTTCTGCTGGCCATCGCGGCGCTGCTGGTTCTGCTGGCCGCCGCGGTTCTGGTCACGACCCTGGTCACGGCGCTGGTTGTTTCCGCCACGGCCATCGCGTCGCTCATCGCGGCGACGCGGATCGGGCAGGGCCGCCTTGGCCGCTGCCGCTTCCACTGCCGGCTTGGCGCCGAAGCCCAGCCAGCGCATCAACTTGGTCCAGACCGATTCGGTGGACACAGCCGCCATCGGCGCCGGCGCCGGTGCCGCCACCACTTCCTGCTTGATGATGATCGGCGCAGGGGTCGCCGGCACGATCTGCTTCACCGCCGGCTCCTGCAGCGCGCGCTGCGGTGCCTGCGGCTTGGCCAAGTCTTCCTGGGCGGCGGCGTCGAAGTTCTGCGCCAGCACGTAGGAGATGCCGGAGTTGTTGTCCTGCTGCAGGTGATCCGCGCGGACGCGCTTGATCTCGAAGTTCGGCGTATGCAGCGTCGAGTTGGGCACGATCGCGATGTGCACGCGGCAGCGCGCCTCAATCTCGCGCACGTTCAGGCGCTTCTCGTTGAGCAGGAAGGTGCCCACATCCACGGGCACCTGCGCGATCACGCGCCCGGTGCGCTCCTTCATCGCCTCTTCCTCGATAAGACGGAGGATCGACAGGGCCAGCGACTCGACGCTGCGGATGTGGCCGCGGCCGCTGCAGCGCGGGCAGGCCACCTGGGTGTGCTCGGCCAGGGTCGGGCGCAGGCGCTGGCGTGACAGCTCCAGCAGGCCGAAGCGCGAGATGCGGCCCAGCTGGATGCGGGCGCGATCCATTTCGACCGCGCGCTCCAGGCGCCGCTCGACTTCCTTCTGGTTCTTGGAGCTGGCCATGTCGATGAAGTCGACCACGATCAGGCCGCCGAGATCGCGCAGGCGCAGCTGGCGGGCGATTTCCTCGGCTGCCTCCAGATTGGTGTTGAACGCGGTTTCCTCGATGTCTCGGCCGCCGGTTGCCTTGGCGGAGTTGACGTCGATGGAAGTCAGAGCCTCGGTCGGATCGATCACGATCGCGCCGCCGGAGGGCAGGCGCACGTTACGCTCATGCGCCAGTTCGATCTGGCTCTCCACCTGGAAACGCTGGAACAGTGGCGTCTCGTCGCTGTACTGCTTGAGCTTGGGCAGGTCCTGCGGCGTGGAGTACTGCAGCTGCTCACGGGCTTCTTCGTAGATCTCGACGTTGTCGACGATCACCTCGCCGATGTCGGCGCGCAGGTAGTCCCGCAGCGCGCGCATGACGATGTTGTTTTCCTGGTAGATCAGGAAGGGCCCCTGGCGCTTGGCGGCCTCGGCGATGATCGCGTTCCAGGTGCTGACGCGATGGTCGAGATCCCACTGCAGTTCCTCGACCGTGCGGCCGACGCCGTTGGAGCGGATGATCAGCCCCATGCCATCCGGCAGGTTGAGCTGGTTCAGGGCTTCCTTGGCTTCCTCGCGCTCGTCACCGTCGGCGCGGCGCGAAATGCCGCCGGCCTTCGGGTTGTTGGGCATCAGCACCAGGTAGCGGCCGGCCAGCGAGACGAAAGTGGTCAGGGCAGCGCCCTTGTTGCCGCGTTCTTCCTTCTCGACCTGGACAATGATTTCCTGGCCTTCGTCGAGCTGGTCGCGCAGGTTCTTGCCGTCGCCCTTGAAATACGAGCGGACGATCTCCTTCACCGGCAGGAAGCCGTGGCGCTCTCCGCCGTAATCGACGAAGCAGGCTTCGAGGCTGGGTTCTACGCGAGTGATGCGCCCCTTGTAGATGTTGCCTTTTTTCTGCTCGCGGGAGGCGTGCTCGATATCAAGGTCATTGAGTTTCTGCCCGTCCACGATCGCCACGCGCAGCTCTTCGCGCTGCGTGGCATTGATCAGAATGCGTTTCATGTTGGTCTCGTCTGATGACGCTCGACCGCGGGGCAGGGGAGAGTTCAGTGACAGGCATAGTGCGTTGTCTTTGTAGGTCGCCCGCCCTTTGCAGGAGCGTTGGTTTGTAGATGCCTGCGGCGCAAAAGCGCCCCAGACGCAAACTTGGGGCAAGCGGCGCTGCTAATATGCGCGCTGCAACATCCCCGAATCGATTCCGTAACCGCTGATGCGATAACGGAATTTTCCGCTTATTCAAACGGAATGTCGTATTTTGACACAAACCCGCCAAGAAGTGCGCAAGGTTACCGTTACCGCTGGTGAAGACGGCCAGCGCATCGATAATTTTCTTTTAAAACAATTGCCTGGCGTGCCGAAATCGCATGTCTACCGGCTCCTGCGCTCCGGCCAGGTGCGGGTGAACGGCGGCCGCGCCAAACCGGAGCGCAAACTGGTCCAGGGCGAGGAGGTGCGCATCCCGCCAGTGCGCATGGCCGAGAAGGGCGAAGCCGTGCGCCCGCCGGATGCTGTGCTGAACAAGCTGCGTTCGTCGGTGATCCACGAAGATGAGCACTATTTGGCGATCAATAAGCCAGCCGGCCTGGCCGCACACGGCGGAACCGGCGTGCTTTACGGGGTGATCGAGACCGTTCGCGCCTGGAACAAGTACGAATTCATCGAATTGGCGCATCGCCTGGATCGAGACACCAGCGGGGTGCTGCTGCTGGCCAAGAGCCGCCCGGCCTTGTTGCGGGCGCAGCGTGCCTTCAAGAACAGCACCGCCGACAAGCGCTATTTCGCCCTGCTGGACGGCAAGTGGAAAGGGGAGGATCGCGACGTCGATGCTGCCCTGGTACGCAACAACCTGCGCGTGGAGATCGACGAGGAAGAGGGCAAGCCTTCCATGTCGCGCTTCTCCCCCAAGGCGCGCTATCGCGACGTTACGCTGATGGAGGTGCAGATCTTCTCCGGCCGCACCCACCAGATTCGCGTCCATTCGCTGGGACTGGGTCACCCGGTCTGTGGCGACACCAAGTACGGCGAGCGCGAGGTCAACAAGAAGTACCGGGACATGGGCCTCAAGCGCATGTTCCTGCACTCGCATTTCCTCAAGCTGGTGGCGGACGAGGAGTTCCCCAAGCTGATCCTGAATGCGCCGATGACCGATGAGCTCCGGGATTTCCTGACTACTCTAGGGTCGGGGCGTTGAGGCAGCCGACGGGGCGATCGAGGGTGGGGCGGGAGGCGCTGGACGCCGGGCTGTGCCATGGGTGACCGACCCGTGGCGAGCCCGCCCAAGCTGCTGATATTCGACTGGGACGGGACCCTCTCCGACTCCGCCGCGGCGATCGTCGGCACCATGCAGGTGGCGATCCGCGACCTCGGGCTGCCGCCGCGCGAGGACCAGGTCATCCGCGAACTGATCGGCCTGGGCATGAATGATGTCCTGACGCGTCTGTTTCCGGAGCTGGAGCTGAATGCGCTCAAGGCCCTGCTGGAGCGCTACCGTGCCCAGTGGGTCAACGAGACGCGCGAGGCACCGCTGTTCCCTGGAGCCCTGGAGGCCCTCGAGGCGCTGCAAGGGCAGGGTTATCGCCTGGCCGTGGCCACCGGCAAGTCGCGCCGTGGCCTGGATCGTTCGCTGCGGCACCACGCCGAGCTGGGCCGCCTGCTGGTGGGTTCGCGCACCGCGGATGAAACCGCCTCCAAGCCCGATCCCCTGATGCTGCGGGAGCTGCTGGCAGTGGAGAACCTGGCCGCCGGCGAGGCCCTCATGATCGGTGACACCGAGTACGACATGGCCATGGCCGCCGCCATCGGCATGCCCGGCGCCGCCGTGCTCTGCGGGGTGCACGAGGCTCCGCGTCTGAGGCAGTCCGGCGCCGCCGTGCTGCTGGAGGACGTGGCGGGTTTGCCGGGTTGGCTGAAGGGGGAGTAATGAGGATGTCCAGTGGACATCCTCCCCGCCGAAGGCCCGAACATGGGCGGGGGCTCAAGCGAAGTGCAGCAGTCCCGCCATGGATGGCTCCCCTGAGCCCTGCTGTTCTATGGAATCCTGAAGCCGGCTTCCCGCAGCAGGGCGGCGGTACGGATCAGCGGCAGGCCGACCAGGCCGGTGGGGTCGCTGCTACGCATTTCCTCGAACAGGCTGATGCCCAGGCCCTCGCACTTGAAGCTGCCGGCGCAGTCCAGGGCCGGTTCGGCTGCCAGGTAGCGCTCGATGCTGGCGTCATCCAGGCGGCGGAAGCGCACCGTAGTGACGTCCAGCGCCTGCAGCAGCCGCGTGCCCTGGACCAGCGCGACCGCTGTCAGGAACTCCACGGTCTGGCCCGAGAGCAGTCGTAGCTGCTCCCGGGCCCGCTCCAGGGTCCCGGGCTTGCCGAGGATGCGCCCCTGGGCAGAGGCGGACTGGTCGGAGCCCAGGATCCAGGCCTGGGGATGCGCCTGGGCCAGGGCGCGGGCCTTCGCCACGGCCAGGCGCTGGGTCAATTCACGCGGGTTTTCCCCGGGCTGCGGCGTCTCGTCCACCTGCGAGGGCAGGGCGCGGAAGGCAATCTGCAGCCGGTCCAGCAGCTCCGCCCGGTAGCGGGAGCCCGAAGCGAGGATCAGTGCAGGGTTCGTCGCGGGATTAGCCATTGAATTTCTTGAGATATGCGCCACTGCGCCTTTGACTTTTGAGGGGCGGATCACTATGATGCGCGCCCTTTGAAGGGTAGCTCGGGACAGTCGACTTGGGTATCCCCGCCAGAATCCGTGTTTCCAGTGCCGCCGCGCAGGCGGAGCGCTATGACGGCGACCTGCCGTCAAAGTCGTTGCCGCGCCTGGCCGAGTTGCTGACGGATGCTGGAGGGGTGATCAAGGTCTCTCTCCAGGTGCAGTCGCGTCAGGGACATGTGGCGTTGCAGGGTGTGCTGGGCGGTTCGCTCGCGCTGGCCTGCAAGCGCTGCGGCAAGTCCTACGACTGGCCGCTGGAGACCGAAGTGGACTGGAGGCTGGTGGCGGATGAAGCCAGCGAGCGGGCCCTGATGCAGGAATTCGAGCCGCTGCTGGTCGAGGATGACGAGCTGCAGCTGCGCGAGGCGATCGAGGACGAGGTGTTGTTGTGCCTGCCGATGCTGCCGCGCTGCGAATCGTGCGAAAATATGGTTGCGTCGCAGCCCGAGGCTGCAACGCCGATGGAAGAAGAGCCTCGTCGGGAAAACCCTTTCGCGGCATTGAAGAAGCAGTTGAAGTCAGATTGAAGTGGTAACAGGGCCTCGAGCCCCGACGGAGCAAGACAATGGCAGTTTCCCAGGACAAGAAGTCCCGCGCGATGCGCGGCCACCGCCACGCCCATTGGAAGAACAAGGTCAAGCCGGCTGCCCTGTCGGTCGACTCCACTTCCGGTGAGACGCACCAGCGTCATCATGTGACGGCCGACGGCTACTACCGCGGCAAGAAGGTCATCGACACGGCCGGCCCGGCCGCCGACAGCACCGAAGAGTAAGCCTGGAGCCGGGCGCAACCGCATGGCTGCCCCCGTCATCCTCGCCATCGACGCCATGAGCGGCGATCACGGCTACCCGGTAGCCGTGGACGCCGCTCTGTCGTCGTTGCAGGAGCACCCTCAGTTGCAGCTGATCCTCGTCGGTGACGAGGCGCGCTTGCGTGCGGCCCTGGCCGAGCGCAAGCAGGGCAACGATCCACGCCTGATGCTGCAGCATGCCAGTGAAGTCGTGGAAATGGACGAGTCACCGTCCAAGGTGCTGCGCAGCAAGAAAGACTCCTCGATGCGTGTGGCCATCAACCTGGTCAAGGAAGGTCGTGCCCGCGCCGCCGTCTCCGCCGGCAACACCGGCGCGCTGATGGCCACCGCCAAGTTCGTGCTGAAGACCCTGCCGGGCATCGACCGGCCGGCGATCATCTCCGCCATTCCCTCGGTCAACGGCCACGTCCACATGCTGGACCTGGGCGCCAACGCCGAATGCAGTGCCGACCAGCTGGTGCAGTTCGCCGTGATGGGCTCGGCCCTGGTCACCGCCGCCTATGGCATCCAGCGGCCCAAGGTCGCCTTGCTGAACATTGGCGAGGAAGAGATCAAGGGCAACGACACCATCAAGCTGGCGGCCTCGCTGCTGCAGCAGTCCAGCCTCAACTACATCGGCTTCGTCGAGGGCGACGGCATCTTCCTGCGCGACGTCGACGTGGTGGTCTGCGATGGCTTCGTCGGCAACGTCGCGCTCAAGACCGGCGAGGGTGTCGCCAAGCTGGTCCACCAGTTCATGAAGGAAGAGTTCACCCGCAACGTCTTCACCAAGGCGGCGGCGGTGGCGGCGATGCCGGCGCTCAAGGCGCTGGGACGTCGCATGGATCCGCGCAACTACAACGGCGCCAGCTTTGCCGGCCTGACCGGCATCGTCATCAAGTCGCACGGCAGCGCCGACGCCCTGGCCTTTGCCCACGCGATCGGCGTGGCGATCAAGGCCGTGGAGCAGGACATCCCCGGGTGCATCAGCAGCCTGCTGGGCAGCGTGATCAAGCCCGCCGACGACGCGGTGCCGGGCGCCGAAGCCGCCTGAGCCGTCCGGGGCTGATGCGCCCCGGCTGTGCGCGTCAGCCGAATAGTCCCTGTGCGATCAGGCTGGCGCCCATCAGCAGCGTCAGGAACTCGTAGGCACGCTTGATGAAGCGGTTGCCCTGCAGCAGCCCCAGGTGCGAGCCCAGGTAGCCACCGGCAAGACCGCCGATCACCAGTGCCGGAATCCAGGCCCACATCACCGGTCCCGCGACGGTCGCCGTCATCGCGCCGGCGGCATTCCAGAACAGGCCCACCATGATCATGGTGTTGGCCACGGCCTGGCGGTAGTCGAAGCCGAACCAGAGCAGGAACAGCAGCGTCGAGAACACCCCCGGCCCCGAGGGCACCAGCCCGGTCAGCCAGCCGACCACGAAGATCCACAGGCAACCCCAGCGCAGGCCGACGCCATCACGGTTGCGTGGCGCCGCCTGCAGTCCCAGGGCCGGCCGCCAGATCGAGTACAGGCCCATGCCGATGTTGACGCAGCCGAACACCACGTTGCCGATGTGGTCCGGAATCTCGAAGGCCAGGCGTGTGCCGAAGACCACGCCCGGCAGGCCCAGCATCGTGCACAGCCCCAGGAAGCGCCAGTCGATGGCGCCCTCGCGCAGGTGTCGCGCCGTGGAGCCCACGCCCAGCGCCACCACCGCGACCTTGTGTGTTGCTACCGCCGCGGCGAAGGGCAGGCCCAGCAGCACCAGGGCCGGGAATTGCAGCAGCCCCGCGCCGCCGCCCGCCAGGGCGGAGAAGAAACTGGCGGCGAAGCCGGTGAGCAGCAGGGTGAGGGTTTCGAGCACAGGCCAGGGAGTTATGAATGTGGACGGGTCTCAGGACGTGGAGTATTGATGCCCTGGGGCGCCATCCATGGCGAGGCCTGGATGCCCTGATCCGGCACCGGCCCGGCCATCCCTGGCCGGGCGTTCAGAGACGCAGGCGATGCCATTTAGGCATCGCCAAAGCGCGTCGCTTCACCCACGCTGCTCGGGGCTTTATTTGACCAGATTGTTCAGGTCGAAGATCGGCATCAGGATCGCCAGCACGATCAGCATCACCATGCCGCCCATCACGACGATGATCAGCGGCTCGAAGACGCCCATCAGCGTGGCGACCAGGGTCTCTACTTCGCGCTCCTGGTTTTCGGCCGAGCGATCCAGCATCTCGTCGAGCTTGCCGGAGGTCTCGCCGCTGGCGATCAGGTGGATGGTGATCGGCGGAAACAGCTTGCTGGCATTGAGCGAGCGCGACAGCGTGGCGCCCTCGCGGACCTTGATCGCCGCCTCCTCGATGGCCTCCTTCATCGGCAGGTTGTCGACCACCTGGGTGCCGATGCGCATGGCGTCGAGGATCGGCACGCCGCTGCCGAACAGGATGCCGAGTGTGCGGGTGAAGCGTCCGGTATTGGCGCTGCGCGTCAGGCGACCGACGATGGGCATGCGTAGCAGGGAAAGATGTATGCGGCGCTTGAAGGCGTCGGTGCGCATCATGCGCGAGAAGCTGAACACTCCCACTGCGATCAGGCCCAGCAGCAGCCAGCCGTAATCGCGCAGGAAGGCCGAGGTGGCGATCATGCCCTTGGTCAGGGGTGGCAGTTCCGTGTCGATGCTGTCGAACACCGACACCACCTGCGGCACCACGTAGGTCAGCATGGCGATCACGACCAGGATGGCCACCGTCACCAGCGCCAGCGGGTAGACCGCCGCGATCATCATCTTGCTGCGCATGGCCTGACGCTTTTCCACGTAGTCGGCCAGGCGCTCGAGGATGTAGTCGAGCTTGCCGGACTGCTCGCCGGCTTCGATGGTGGCGCGGAACAGCGGCGGGAAGGCATTGGGGAACTGGTTGAGCGACATCGCCAGGGTATTGCCCTCGACGACACCCGAACGTACGCCCAGCGCGATGCGCTGAACGCGCTTGCTTTCGCTCTGCTCCGAAACCGCGGTCAGCGCCTCGTCCAGCGGCAGGCCGGAGCGGACCAGGATCGCCAGCTGGCGCGTGAACAGCGACAGCTCGGTGTGGCTGATGCCCCCACCGCGCTGGAACGACATGCCGCCGGAGGAGCGGCGTTCAGCCACCTCGGTGATGTCCAGGGGTGACAGGCCGCGATCGCGCAGCAACTGGCGGGCCTGCCGCGCGGTATCGCCCTCGATCAGGCCCTTGACCTGCCGGCCCCGGGCGTCGAGTGCGCTGTACTCGAAGGCAGACATGGCCGACTAGTCTTCGATGGTGACGCGCAGGACTTCGCGCAGGGTGGTGAGGCCCTTGAGCACCTTGTTGCGGCCGGACTGGAGGATGCCGGGACCGCGCGAGCGGGCGTAGGTCTCCATCGCCTGCTCGGAAGCCTCGTCGTGGATCATGGTTTCCAGCTCACGGTCGATCTCGATGATCTCGTGGATGCCGCTGCGGCCAAGGAAGCCGGTATGGCGGCAGGCCGGACAGCCCACGGGTTTGAACAGCGTCAGCGGCGGCGCCAGCTCAACGCCCAGCTGCTCCTTCTCGATGGCGCTGGCCTCGTAGGGCTCCTTGCAATACTTGCACAGGGAGCGGACCAGGCGCTGTGCCATCAGGCCGATCAGCGAGGACGAGAGTTGGTAGGGCTCCACGCCCATGTCGCGCAGGCGCGTGATGGCACCCACGGCGGTGTTGGTATGCAGGGTGGACAACACGAGGTGGCCGGTCTGCGAGGCCTGTACCGCAATCTGCGCGGTTTCCAGATCGCGGATTTCGCCCACCATCACCACGTCCGGATCCTGGCGCAGGATCGCGCGCAGGCCACGGGCAAAAGTCATGTCGACCTTGGTGTTGACCTGGGTCTGGCCGATGCCGTCGATGTAGTACTCGATCGGATCCTCGACCGTCATGATGTTGCGGCTGCGGTCGTTGAGCACCGACAGGCCGGAGTACAGCGTCGTGGTCTTGCCCGAGCCCGTGGGGCCGGTCACCAGCATGATGCCGTAGGGCCGGAACAGGATGCGCCGCATCACGGCGATCCGGTCGTCGTCCAGGCCCAGTTGCTCCAGGTCCAGTCGCTCGGCCTGCTTGTCGAGGATACGCATCACCACGCGCTCGTTTTGCGCACCGGTGGGGATGGTGGAGACACGCAGGTCGACCTTGCGGCCGCCGAAGGCACGCGAGATGCGGCCGTCCTGCGGCAGGCGCTTCTCGGCGATGTCGAGCTTGGCCATGACCTTGATGCGCGACACCAGCCGCGGCGCCAGTTGCTTGGGCGGTGACATGATCTCGCGCAGCACACCGTCGACACGGAACCGGATCTGCAGGCGGCTCTCGAAGCTCTCGATATGGATGTCCGAGGCGTTCTCCTTGATCGCCTCCACCAGCAGGCCGTTGATGAACTTGATCACCGGCGCGTCGTCGCTGGATTCCAGCAGGTCCTGGTTCTCGCGCAGGGCCTTTTCCAGCGAGCCGAGATCCGCCTCCTCCTCACCGAGGCCATCCATCAGGCTGGCGCTGGCGGCGCTCTGGCCTTCGTAGGTCTTCTGCAGCAGCGCATCGAACTCCTGCGCGCTGACGTTCTGCAGGCGCAGCGGCCGGCCGACGAAGCGGCGGGTTTCCTGGATTGCGTCCACGCCCACGCCGGGGCGCGCCGATACCAGCACGTGTTCACCCTGGTCCTCGGTGACGATCAGGCCGTGGCGCTTGGCGAAGGCGAACGGCGGGCGCCGCAATGCGGTTTCCATGCGCGGCGAAACCTCAGTTGGACGGCGGCGCCGGCGGCTGCGGACGGGCCTGGCCAGCGACCGCGGGCGGCGGCACCTGCTGCTCGGCAACCGGCGGCGCCGGCGGCACGTCGCCCATCAGCTTGTCGAAGGGCAGCAGCACCGGCTGCTGGCCCCGGCTGGTCTGGGTAATGCGTGCGGCCTCGATCTGCGCCTGGCGCAGGCTGTCGTACTTCTTGCGGGTGTAGTAGTCCGCGTCTTCCTGCTTGCGCAGGATCGTCGGCCGGATGAACACCATCAGGTTGCTCTTTTCCTTGCTCATCGCGCGGGCCTTGAACAGGTTGCCCAGCAGCGGGATGTCGCCCAGGAACGGCACCTGGTTCTTGGAGTCGTTGAGCTTGTCGTCGGTCAGACCGCCGATCACCAGGATCTGCCCGGTATCGACCACCACGGTGTTGGTCAGAGTGCGCTTGTTGGTGGTCTGCTGCAGCGTGCTGTTGGCGCTGGCGGTGAGGCTGGACGACTCCAGGTCGATCTTCAGCTTCACGACATTGCCCTCGTTGATCTGCGGCGTCACGCCCAGGGTCAGGCCGACGTCCTTGCGCTCGATGGTCTGGAAGGGATTGACGTTGCTGGAGCCGGACCCGGTGTTGCTGAAGCTGCCGGTGAGGAAGGGGACTTCCTGGCCGACCGAGAACTTGGCTTCCTCGTTGTCCATGGTCAGCAGTGTCGGGGTGGACAGGATGTTGGTGTTGCCGTCGCCCTTCAGCGCCTTGAGCAGCAGTACGAAGCTGGTGCCATTGTCGTTGACGATGCCACCGGCGGCGGTGGCTCCGAGGCCGAGCAGCGACAGCGCCGCCGTGGAGGAATTGCTGCTGGAGCTGCCGCTGCCCAGGGCGGTGGCGGCGTTGCTCAGGGCTTGCGAGGTGCTCGGATTGAGGATGCCCGCCGCGGCGATGCGTTCCCTGTTGAAGACGGCCCAATCCACACCGAGCTGGCTGCTGGTGGTGGCGCTGACTTCGGCGATGATCGCTTCCACCAGTACCTGCGAGCGCTGGATATCGAGCTGGGCGATGACATCGCGGATCTGGCGCATCGCCTTGGGGGGCGCGGTGATGATCAGGGCGTTGGTGTCCTTGTCGGACAGCACGCGGATGCCGTCGCGGCCGCCACCGCTGGACGCGCTGGACGATGATGCCGCGGCCGGAGCGCTGCCACCGGTGCTGCTCTTGCCGTCGCTGGACGACACCTGCTGGGCATAGCCTTCCAGGATCGGAGCCAGGTTCTCCGCCGTGGCGAAGCGCAGGTAGACCACCTGGGTGGCACCGCCGTCGGTCACCGGCTGGTCGAGCTGGCGGATGATCTCGCGGTACTTCTGTCGCTCGGAGCGGTCGCCGCCGATCAGCACCGAATTGCTGCGCTCGTCGGCGATGATCGCGGTCTGGCGCATGCTTGGGTCGGCCTGCTTGTCCTGCTGGGTCAGCGAGGTGAGGATGCGCACTACCTCGGACGCGGACGCGTTCTCCAGGCGGAAGCTCTCGATCTCGCGGTCGCCAACCTGGTCCATCTGGCGGATCAGCTGCTCCAGGCGGCGCACGTTGGCGGCGCGGTCGGAGATGATCAGGATGTTGGAGGGCTGGTAGGCGCCCAGGTGACCCCACTGCGGGATCATCGGACGCAGGATCGGCACCAGCTGAGTGGCCGACACGTTCTGCACCGGGAACACCTTGGTGACGATCTCGTCCTTGGCCAGGTTGCCGGCCTCACCGCCGTAGGACGAACCCTCCCAGCGGGCGTTGGTCTCCGGGATGATCTTGATCGTGTCGCCGTTGGGCACCGCCGCGAAACCGTTGACGGCCAGCACCGCCAGGAAGGTTTCGTACAGGCCGTCGGACGACATCGGCGAGGACGAGATCACCGTGACCTTGCCCTTGACCCGGCTGTCCACGATGAAGTTCTTGCCGGTGACTTCGCTGACCGTGGCGATCAGCGTGCTGATCTCCGCGTCCTTCAGGTTGAGGGTCACGTCGGCGCGGACCGGCAGCACCGCCAGGGCAAGGCCCAGCAGGGCGGCGCGCGTCGCTAGTTTGAGCAGGGTCATTGGGGGCTAGTTGAGCGAAACGTTGACGGTTTGCGCCTGGCCGCCGCGATCGACGGTCAGGACGAAATTGCTGGCCCGGCTCAGGTCGTTGAGCATCTGCAGGGCCTTCTGGGCGTTGTCCAATTCTATGCCATTGACCGCGGTGACCACGTCGCCGGGGCGCAGGCCGGCGTTGTTGAACAGCTCACGCTCGCGGCCCGGGTAGACGCGGTAGCCGCGCAACTGGCCGTTGACGCTGGCGGGTTGCACCCGGATGTACTCCGAGGCCCGGGTCGGGTCCTGCAGGATCTGGTCGCGGGCACTGGCCAGGTTGGCGGCCGTGGCGCTGTCGACAGCAGTACTGTCCGTCGGCCCGGCCGAAGCCATCGCGCTGCTGGGCTGGTCCTTGTTGAGGCGCAGCGTCTCGGCCTTGCCGTTGCGCATCAGGATCACCCGGTCGGGGAAGATCGCCTCCAGGGTGACGCCGCGTGCGATATCGTCGCCTACGGCGTAGGGCTTCTCGTCGCCGGATCCGCTGGAGATCAGCGCCCGGGAGACCTGCTCGCCCCGGTCGGCCAGGATGCCCAGCAGGGTCAGGTCCAGGCGGGTGTCCGGCGCATTGTTGAGGTCGGTGGAGCCGGGGACGGCCTGGTAGCTGCCGAACAGGCTGGCGCCGATCAGGCGCTCGACGTTGAAGGGACCGGCGCTGGCCTGCGCACCTGGCTGCGCGGCGGCGGCGGGGGCGGGGCGCCAGCGGCCTTCCTCCGGGACCGGCAGCAGGGTCCAGGCCAGGCGGGCGAGGGTGGCCGCGATCAGCGCCAGCAGCACCAGGTTGGCCACGGGAGGCAGGCGCCGCCCATGGCGTTCATAGGCAGCGGTCAGCTTGTGAAGGGGGAGTGCAACGGTCATATCGCATCATAACCTGCGTATGTGATACGGAACACGTCCCGAATTGCCGCAATCGGCAACATTCAGTAACTTGCCTTCAAAGACTTGGGGGAGTCTCACAATGTCGCGCACGGTCACCCGTTTTGCCATCAGTGGTTTCGTGCTGCTGCTGTTCCTGGTGCACAGCTCCGGCTGGGTGAACCTGCGCCTGCTGGAGCAGATCGAGCACTTCACCTACGACAACCGCGTGCAGGCCACGCTGCCGGGCACCCTGGACCCGACAGTCGTGATCGTCGACATCGACGAGAAGAGCCTGGCGGTGGAAGGGCAGTGGCCCTGGTCGCGCGACAAGCTGGCGACCCTGGTGAACAACCTGTTCGGGAGCTACCAGATCCGCGCCCTGGGCTTCGATATCGCCTTCCCCGAGGCCGACCGCAGCTCCGGCCTGCAGTTGCTGGACCGCCTGCAGCAGGGCGAACTGGCCGACCTGCCGGGCTTCGCCGAGCGCGCAGCCGCCCTGCGGTCCTCCATGGACAACGATCGCGCATTGGCCGAGGCGGTGCGCGGCAAGCCGGTGGTCTGGGGTTATTACTTCAGCCAGCACCTGCAGTCGCAGCAGCAGGATGCCGTCGGGGCCCTGTGCGCCCCGGCGATGGATTCCATGGCGGCCAAGCTTTACGACCTGGACTGGATCCGCCCCGAGGGCTACACCGGCAACCTGGGGGTCCTGCAGGCCACTGGTGCGGCCTGCGGTTTCTTCGACAACCCCACCCTGGACAACGACGGCGTCTACCGCCGGGTGCCGCTGGTGCAGCTCCACGGCGGGGCGGTCTACGAGTCCCTGGCCCTGGCCGTCGCGCGCCTGGCGTCGGGGCAGCCGGGCATCGAATTCGAGTTCGAGCCGCCCGATGTCCGGACCTCCCTGCACCTGGAGCGCCTGCGCGCCGGCCCGCTACTGGCCCCGGTGGACGAGCGCATCGCCGTGATGGTGCCCTACCGTGGCCCGGAGGGCAGCTTCCCCTACGTGTCCGCAGCCGACGTCATCGCCGGCAAGGCCGATGCTGCCGTGCTCAAGGGCAAGATCGTGCTGGTGGGTACCAGCGCCCCCGGCTTGCGCGATCTTCGTGTGACCCCGGTGGCCAAGGCCTATTCGGGTGTGGAGGTCCACGCCAACATCATTTCCGGCCTGATCAACGGAGGGATCAAGCAGAAGGCGCCGTATTACAGCGGCATCGAGACGATCCTGCTGCTGGCGATAGGCGTCCTGATCGCCTGGGCCTTCGCCGTCCTGTCGCCGCTGGCCGCCGGTGCGCTCGGCGCCGGGGTGCTGGCCCTGATCACGGCGCTGGCCTTCGGCCTGTGGAGCTGGGGCAACTTCGTGATGCCCTTCGGCGTGCCGGTAGCCTTCACCCTGATGCTGTACCTGGCACAGCTGCTCTACGGCTACTTCATCGAGTCGCGCGGCAAGCGCGAGATTTCCAAGCTGTTCGGCCAATACGTGCCACCGGAACTGGTCGAGGAGATGGCGGCCCACCCGCAGGACATCTCCATGGAAGGCGAGAGCCGCGAGATGACGGTGCTGTTTTCCGATGTGCGCGACTTCACCAGCATCTCCGAGAAGCTGGACGCCAAGGAACTGGCGGCCATGATCAACGCCTTCCTGACCAAGCAGACCGGCGTGGTCCAGAAGCATCGCGGCACCATCGACAAGTACATCGGCGACCTGATCATGGCCTTCTGGGGCGCGCCCCTGCCGGACAAGGACCACGCCCTCAACGGCGTGCTGACCGGCATGGAAATGCAGCGTGCGATCCGTGAACTGGACCCGGAATTCGAGAAGCGCGGCTGGCCCAAGCTCCACATCGGGGTCGGCATCAACAGCGGCAAGATGAACGTTGGCAACATGGGCTCCGAGTTCCGCATGGCCTATACGGTGATGGGCGACTCGGTGAACCTGGGTTCGCGCCTGGAGGGCCTGACCAAGGAATATGGCGTCGGCATCCTGATCAGCGAGGACACCCGCAACCTGCTGCCCTCGGACTGGGCCTTCCGCGAGGTCGACCTGGTGCGCGTCAAGGGACGCGGAGAGCCGGTGGCGATCTACGAGCCGATGGGACCCAAGGACGAACTGGACCCGGCGCTGCGCCAGGACCTGGCGCGCCACCGCGGAGCCATGAAGCTGTACCGCGCCCAGCAATGGGACCAGGCCGAGCAGGAATTCTTCAACCTGATGCAGTCCGGCCGGCCGCACCCGCTCTACGAACTGTTCGTCTCCCGCATCATGGAGATGCGGGAGACCCCCCCGGGCAAGAACTGGGATGGCGCCTACAACTTCACCCGCAAGTAGCGCGCCCCCAGGCAAATCCGGGACTTGTGCCGTGTTTTTTGGCCTGGCCGCTCCCGGGCCAGCCAAAACCCTGGCACCGCAATGCCGCCGTGCGCGTTGGCGGCCACCGTTCGTCGCGGCAACTCCAGCGGCCGTCGCCAGCACCGGCCGGAACGCCCGGCCGCTGTCGCGGTCTGACCGGCGGCACCCCTTTTGTGACGACCGAGCGGCCCCATATAGGGTGTCGCAGCGCTACACTTTGAACCATGAGCAACGAGCCTGATCGACATTCCGACCAGGGCCTGGCCGTACAGGAAGCCAAGCCCAAGACGCAGCAACCGCCAATGTACAAGGTGGTGATGATGAACGACGACTACACGCCGATGGAGTTTGTGGTCCAGGTTTTGCAACAGTTCTTCCGTCACACCCGGGAATCGGCGGTACAGGTCATGCTGCACGTACATACGCAAGGTCGCGGTGTGGCGGGGATCTTCCCCGCCGAGATCGCCGAGACCAAGACGGCGCAGGTGAACGCGTTCGCGCGCGAGCACCAGCACCCCCTGTTGACGGTGATGGAAAAGGCCTGATAACGGCCGCGCGAGCGGCAGAGGCGGAGCAAGAAATGTTATCCGAAGAACTTCAGAAGGCACTGGACGCTGCATTCGTCGCCGCCCGCATGGAAGGCCACGAACTGCTGACGGTCGAGCACCTGCTGCTGGCGCTGCTGTCGGACGCCAACGTCTCCGAGGCGTTGATCGCCGCCGGCGGCGACATGGACCGGCTCGAACAGTCCCTGCGTGATTACCTGAAGACGCATGTGCAGGCGGTCAAGGACAGCGACAAGCACGAGGTGCAGCCAACGCTGTCGTTCCAGCGCGTCCTGCAGCGCGCCATCTACCACGTCCAGGCGGCCGGCAAGAAGCAGGTCAGCACCCTCAACGTGCTGGTGGCGATCTTCGCCGAGAAGGACACCCAGGCCGTGTTCCTGCTCAACGAGCAGGGCGTGACGCGCCTGGACGTCGTCAACTTCATCTCCCACGGCATCAGCAAGAACGGCAACATGCCGGAGAAGTCGCAGCAGGATTCCGAGGAGCGCGAGGACGCGCCCGAGAAGCCCAGCGGCAAGTCGGCACTGGAGCAGTACGCCACCAATCTCAACGAGCGCGCCGCGCGCGGCCAGATCGACCCCCTGATCGGCCGCGAGCATGAGATCGAGCGCGTCATGCAGACCCTGTGCCGCCGGCGCAAGAACAACCCACTGCTGGTCGGCGAGGCTGGCGTCGGCAAGACCGCCATCGCCGAGGGCCTGGCCTGGCTGGTGGTCGAGGGCAAGGTGCCCGACCTGCTGAAGAACGCGGTGATCTACAGCCTCGACATGGGCTCGCTGATTGCCGGCACCAAGTATCGCGGTGACTTCGAGAAGCGCTTCAAGGCGGTGATGCAGGAACTGCAGCAGCGCCCGGGCGCCATCGTCTTCATCGACGAGATCCACATGATCATCGGCGCCGGCGCCGCCAGCGGTGGCGTCATGGACGCCTCCAACCTGCTCAAGCCGCTGCTGGCCTCGGGTGACCTGCGCTGCATCGGTTCCACCACCTACCAGGAATACCGCGGCATCTTCGAGAAGGACCGTGCGCTGGCACGCCGCTTCCAGAAGGTCGATGTGACCGAGCCCACGGTGGAGGACAGCGTCAAGATCCTGGAGGGCCTGCGCAGCCGCTTCGAGGAGCACCACAGCGTGCAGTACACCCGCGGCGCCATCCGCTCCGCGGTGGAGCTGTCGGCGCGCCACATCACCGACCGGCACCTGCCGGACAAGGCCATCGACGTCATCGACGAGGCGGCGGCGCGCCTGCGCCTGCTGCCGGATTCCCGCCGCCGCAAGACCGTGCAGGTCCGCGATATCGAGGAGACCGTGGCCAAGATCGCACGTATCCCGCCCAAGAGCGTGTCGTCCAACGACCGCGACAAGCTGGCGACGCTGGACCGCGACCTCAAGCTGGTGATCTTCGGCCAGGACGCCGCCATCGAGCAGCTCTCGGCCTCGATCAAGCTGGCCCGCTCGGGCCTGGGCAACCCGGACAAGCCGATTGGCAACTTCCTGCTGGCCGGCCCCACGGGCGTCGGCAAGACCGAGGTCACCAAGCAGCTCGCGCAGTTGCTGGGTGTGGAGCTGATCCGCTTCGACATGTCCGAGTACATGGAGCGGCACACCGTGTCGCGTCTGATCGGCGCGCCGCCGGGCTATGTCGGCTTCGACCAGGGCGGCCTGCTGACCGAGGCGGTGATCAAGCACCCGCATGCGGTCGTGCTGCTGGACGAGATCGAGAAGGCCCATCCGGACGTGTTCAACCTGCTGCTGCAGGTCATGGACCATGGCTCGCTGACCGACAACAACGGTCGCAAGGCGGACTTCCGCAACATCATCCTGGTGATGACCACCAATGCCGGTGCCGAGGAGTCCGCGCGACGCTCGATGGGCCTGATCGAACAGACCCACGTCACCGACGCGCTGGAGGTGATCCGCAAGATGTTCACGCCGGAGTTCCGCAACCGCCTCGACGCGATCGTGGCCTTTGCCCCGCTGGGCCGGGCGCAGATCGTGCGCGTGGTGGACAAGTTCCTGATGCAGCTGGAAGAGCAGCTGTCGGCCAAGGGCGTGCACCTGGACGTGGACGAGGACGCCAAGGAGTGGATCGCCGAGCGCGGCTACGACGTGCGGATGGGCGCCCGGCCGATGGCCCGCGTGATCCAGGAAAACCTCAAGCGGCCACTGGCGGAGGAATTGCTGTTCGGCAAGCTCGCCAATGGCGGCAGCGTGAACGTCTCAGTCAAGGACGGGCAGCTGGAATTCGAGCTGGAGGCGCGCGAGCGGCCTGCGGCGCTGGAGCCGGTGTGAGCGCTGCTTGAGGGCGCAAACAGAAAAGCCCGCGAAAGCGGGCTTTTTTCATGGGTGACGCCCAAGCAGAAAGGCACGCAATGCGAGCCCGGGCTTCACTTTGTTTTCTTGACCGGCGAGGGGACCTGATGGGCCGCCCACTCGCGACGCCAGGATCCCCAACGTCGTTGGGGTCCTTCACGCTGCTCGGGCCTTATTTGTCGCGGAACGTGATACGACCCTTGGTCAGGTCGTACGGCGTCAACTGCACGGTGACCTTGTCGCCCGTCAGGATGCGGATGTAGTGCTTGCGCATGCGGCCGGAGATGTGGGCGGTCACGACGTGACCGTTCTCCAGCTTTACGCGAAACGTGGTGTTCGGCAGGGTGTCGACCACCGTGCCAACCATTTCAATGTGATCTTCTTTGGACATGAGCGCCAGCTTTTGGGAGGCGCATTATCGGGAAGTCGCTGGCCGGCATCAACTTTTGGGCCGTTTTGGGTCGATTTTCCGCTCCGCCAGACCTCAATTACCGTCCTCGGGCAGGGGTTTCCAGCCCCCGTGCATCAGCACTTCCAGGGGGCGGAAATGGCGCTTGTAGTCCATTTTCTGGCTGCCGGGCACCCAGTAGCCCAGGTAGATGTGGGGCAGGTCGCGCCGACGGGCTTCCTCCACCTGCTTGAGGATCGCGTAGGTGCCCAGGCTGCGGCGGGTTTCGTCGGGGTCGAAGAAGGTGTAGACCGCCGAGATGCCCCGCGGGGTTTCGTCGACCACGGCCAGGGCCTGCAGGCGACGCCCGTCGCGGATCTCCCAGTAGCGGACCTCGCCCCAGGAGCATTCCAGGAAGGTGTGGAAGGCCTCGCGGTTGTGGGCGTCCATGCCGCCGCCGGCGTGCCGCGACAGCAGGTAGTCGCGGTACAGCGCGTAATGTTCTTCGTTGAGCCGGTGGACCACCTTCAGGCTCAGGTCGTCGTTGCGCGCCAGGCAGCGCCGCTGCGTGCGGTTGGGCTGGAAGCTGGCGGTCGGGATGCGGGCCGGGATGCAGGACATGCAGTGTTGGCAGTAAGGCCGGTAGACGTGCACGCCGCTGCGGCGGAAACCCTGCTCCAGCAGCCAGCCGTAACGCGCCGGCGTCAGCGGGAATTCCGGATCGATGAAGGCATTGCGCGACGAGCGCCCAGGCAGGTAGCCGCAGACGTGCTCGACGCTGAGGAACAGGCGGATGCGTTCCAGTTCGCTCAAGACACTCGTCCCGCCATGTGTGGCTCCCCAGCAGCGCCGTGACGCCCGGAGCATGCCTCAAGCCGCTTCACGCCGCCGCCCCCCGACTGAGGTGCAGGGCATCGGCCGGCACGCCGATGTCGAAGCGCCAGCGGCCGATACGCCCCGGCTGCTCGGCGGCGGGGCGTTGCAGGCGCAGGAACTCCTCGCGCGGCATCTCCACGGCGCCCAGGCTGGTCAGGTGCGGCGAGCTGACCTGGCAGTCGATCAGGGCGAATTCCCAGGCCTGGAGTTGCCGGCACAGCCAGTACAGGGCGATCTTGGAGCCGTTGTCGGCATGCGAGAACATCGACTCGCCGAAGAAGGAGCGACCCATCGCCACGCCGTAGAGGCCACCGATGAGTTCGCCGCTGCGCCAGACCTCCACGGAATGGCAGTGTCCGCCGCGGTGCAGTTCCAGGTAGGCGCGCTTCATGTCGCTGCCCAGCCAGGTACCGCGTGACTTGGCACGCGCGCCGGCACAGGCTTCCACCACCTCCGGGAAGGCCAGATCCAGGGTCACGGCGTAGTCGGCCCGCTCGACCACCTTGCGGAAGGAGCGCGACAGCTTGAGCCCATCGGGCCGCAGCACGCTGCGCGGATCGGGGCACCACCACAGGATCGGTTCGTCGGGGTTGTACCAGGGAAAAATGCCTTGGGCATAGGCGCGCAGCAGGCGCACCGGCGACAGGTCGCCACCGATCGCCAGGAGGCCGTTGGGGTCGCGCATCGCCAGGTGCACCGGCGGGAAGTGCTGATGCGGGTTGCGCGGGTCCAGCCAGTGCAGGCGGATGGGATTATCCATCTTTGGCTTGGGCCTCCTTGTAGGGAACGTGCCGCAGCAACTCGGCATGGCGCAATTCTACAAAAGCTGTCTCCCGTTGCAGATGGGCTGCGACCGCTTTGTGCAGCCGCTCGTCGGCGAGCACATGGGCGGAGCGGGTGATCACAGGGTCGAAGCCTCGGGCCAGCTTGTGCTCGCCCTGGGTGCCGGCGTCGTAGCGCCGCAGGCCCTGCGCGATGCTGTACTCGATGCCCTGGTAGTAGCAGGCCTCGAAGTGCAGGGCGTGGTAGCGGCCCGCGCTGCCCCAGTGGCGGCCGTACAGGGTATCGCCGCCCTGCAGCGTCATCGCCATCGCCACCAGTCGCGGGCCGTCGTAGGCCAATGCAAAACGCAAAGGGGTGTCGGGGCTGCCGCCGCAATCCTCCAGGAAGGGCAGGCTCAGGTAGGGCGCCTGGCCGCGTTCCTCGTAGGTGTTGGCGTAGAGATCGAAAATCTCCGCCCACTCGGATGGCCGCAGCTCATGGCCGCTGCGCCATTCAAAGCGTATGCCGGCCTCCGCCACTCGCCGCCGCTCCTGGCGGATCTTCTTGCGCTTGTCGCTGGACAGGCGGGCCAGGAAGTCGTCGAAGCCGCCGTAATCCCGGTTGAACCAGTGAAACTGGATATCCTGCCGCTCCAGCATGCCGGCCTCGCGCAGGCGGGCCTGGTCAGGCTCCGCGGCGAACAGGGCATGCATCGAAGGCGCCCCCAGGCCGCGGCCGAGTTCGGCCAGGTGGCCGGCCAGCGCGGTTCGGACGCCCTCGTCCCGGGCGCCCAGGCGCGGGCCGGTGGCCGGCGTGTAGGGCACGGCGCAGAGCAGCTTGGGATAGTAGGGGCGCCCGATGCGCTGGCTGGCCTCGGCCCAGCCAAAATCGAACACGAATTCGCCGTAGGAATGATGCTTCCAGTACAGCGGCACGGCGCCGGCCAGGCTGCCGTCCTCGTCCTCTGCCAGCAGATGGCAGGGCTCCCAGCCGCTGTCATCGCCGACGCAGCGATGGCGTTCCAGGGCGGAAAGGAAGGAATGCCGGGTAAAGGGGTAGCCCGACGGGAACAGGGCGTCCCAGGCGGGCGCCGGGACGTCCGCGATGCGGCCAATCTGTCTCAGCCGCATCGCGGGGTGGGGAGGGGCTTAGTGGAAGGTCGGTGCGACCGTCGGGATGTTCTTCAGGGCCCATTGCACGACCGTATCGTGCTCGAAGCGGGAGATCTGCTCGGCGTCCGACGGCGGACCAGCCTCGCGCAGGCGGCCGTCCTCGTCGAACACGATGCTGGCGCCGGAGGTCTGGACCTTGAGCTCGCCGCTGTCGGCGCTGTCGTCCAGGGTCAGCTGGAGATAACGCACGCGCAGGTCCGCCAGCTCGGGCACGCTGCGCGTGCCGGCTGCGATCAGCGCTGCCTGGTCGGTCGAGAATTCCTTGATCCCGCCTTCCGGGGTCAACACGAAATGCCTGGTCGTCGTCATGGTGCTTTCACCTGTCTTTCCGCTACGCCTGTAGGTTGGACCTCATTGCAATATGAAGGTTTGACTCCGGTTTTCAAGGGCACCGGCGGCCCGACGGATGGCACGCTATCATTCACCGATGGCCCGTACCGACCGATTGTCCTGATGTTCCGAAGCAAATCCCAAGCCACCGACGAAGCCGCCGGGCCCAGCTGGCTGGAGCGCCTGCCCCGCGAGGCGGCCATGCTGGCCTGCCTGGGGCTGTCCCTGTTCCTGCTGGTCACCCTGGTGTCCTACAGCCCCAACGACCCAGGCTGGTCCTCCTCCGGCACCCTGGAGCCGATCCGCAACCTCGCCGGCAGCGTCGGCGCCTGGCTGGCGGACGTGCTGCTGTCGCTGTTCGGCTACGTTGCCTTCCTGCTGCCCTGGGCGGTGATGCTGATGGGTATCCGCATCTTCCAGGCCCAGACCGAGGACGAGGCGGCGATTCCGCGCGGCATCCGCGTGGCCGCCTGGATCCTGATGCTGATCAGCCTGGCTGGCCTCTGTGCCCTGCATGTGGGCGCGGCGCCCAGTTGGGCGCCACAGGGCGCCGGCGGTATCGGCGGTCAGGCGCTGGCGCAATTGCTCGAAGGTGCCCTCAAGGCTTTCGGCGCGACCCTGCTGCTGTTGACCCTGTTCCTGGCCAGCGCGCCGTTCGCGCTGGCGTTTTCCTGGCTGTCGCTGCTGGACCGGATCGGTGCCTGGGCGCTGCGCAGCGCCCAGCGCCTGCGCGACGGGCGCGTGCCGTCTCCGGCCGCGGACGCCCACGCCGGGTTCCCCCAGGAAGAGAGCCGGCTGCCCGAGCAGCGGCCACTGGACAGCTTCCTGCTGCCGGAGGAGCCGCCAGCGCGCGAGAAGCGCAAGCGCAAGGCGCCCGTGCTGTCGACGGTGGGCACCGAGGAGGACCAGTTCGACCTGCTGCCGGCGCCGCCGCCCCAGCCGATCGAGCTGGAACCGATGGATGCGCTGGAGCCCCTGGAGGCGCCGGCGCCGCGCGCGCCCAAGCCGGTGGCGGCCAGCAAGCCGAAGAAGGTGGAGAAGGCCGACGTGCCGGCCTTCGAGGGCAACCCGCTGCCGCCGCTGTCGATGCTGGACCCGCCCAGGCCCAGTGGCCGGCAGTACACGCCGGACGAGCTGGAGCGGCTGTCGCGTGACGTGGAGCGTCACTTGGCGTCATTCGGCGTCAAGGTCCAGGTGGTCAATGCCACGCCGGGCCCGGTCATTACCCGTTTCGAGATGCAGCCGGCGCCGGGCGTGAAGGGCTCGCAGATCACCAACCTGTCGCGCGACCTGGCGCGCTCGCTGTCGGTGTCCAGCGTGCGCGTGATTGAGGTCATCGAGGGCAAGTCGGTGATCGGCCTGGAGCTGCCCAACCAGAAGCGCGAGATGGTGGTGTTGCGCGAGATCCTGGACTCTTCCAGCTATCGCAACATCGCCTCGCCGCTGACCATCTGCCTGGGCAAGGACATCGCCGGCCATCCGGTGTCGGTGGACCTGGCCAAGATGCCGCATCTGCTGGTGGCCGGTACGACGGGCTCGGGCAAGTCGGTGGCGATCAACGCCATGATCCTGTCGATGCTGTTCAAGGCGACCAAGGACCAGGTGCGCTTCCTCTTCATCGACCCGAAGATGCTGGAACTGTCGGTCTACGAGGCGATCCCGCACCTGCTGACACCAGTGGTCACCGACATGAAGGACGCCGCCAACGCCCTGCGCTGGTGTGTCGCCGAGATGGAGCGGCGCTATCGCCTGATGTCGGCGCTGGGCGTGCGCAACCTGGCCGGCCTCAACAAGAAGATCCAGGACGCCCGCGATGCGGGCGAGCCGATCCGCGATCCGCTGGCGCGGGCGCCGGAGCTGTTCGACGAGGAGTTGCCGCCGTTCGCGCCCAGCGTGCTGGAGGAGATGCCGCACATCGTCATCATCATCGACGAGCTTGCCGACATGATGATGGTGGTAGGCAAGAAGGTGGAAGAGCTGATCGCCCGACTGGCGCAGAAGGCGCGCGCTGCCGGCATCCACCTGATCGTGGCCACGCAGCGTCCCAGCGTGGATGTGATCACCGGTCTGATCAAGGCCAACATTCCCTCGCGCCTGGCCTTCCAGGTAGCCTCGCGCATCGATTCGCGCACGATCCTGGACGAGATGGGCGCCGAGACCCTGCTGGGTCACGGTGACGGCCTGTTCCGTCCGATCGGCGCCAATCGCCTGGATCGCGTGCACGGTGCCTTTGTGGACGACCATGAGGTGCATAAGGTGGTGGCCTATCTCAAGCAGGTGGGGCCGCCGCAGTACATCGAGGATATCTGTGCCGACGAACCGCCGGCGCCGGGCGAGGGCGGTGGTGGCGGCGACGATGCCGAGGCCGATCCGCTGTACGACCAGGCGGTGGCGCTGGTGCTGGAGACGCGCAAGGCCAGCGTGAGCTGGGTGCAGCGCCGCCTGAAGATCGGCTACAACCGTGCGGCGCGCATGGTGGAGCAGATGGAGTCGGCGGGGATCGTGGGGCCGAGTGGGCCGGGTGGTAACCGCGACATCCTCACTCCGGGCGGCAGAGAATAGCGGTCCGTTCCCCCCGAGTGCTGCGAAGCGGTGTGTCGAGAGGCGAGCCGAGGTCGCGTAGAAAACGGAGTTCCGTTAGGGGCTTCCGCCCCCTCGCGATAAAATATTCGCCAGGGGGATCGTGTCCCGAATCTGTCCCCTCTCCCCTTGCGGGAGAGGGCTAGGGAGAGGGGGCTGTCCCTGAAACCCTTTGAGGTTGTTCGGTGATGGCGGCCTTGGGGCCGCTCAGGCTTGGTAGGAATTGATGGTTGGTTTCGCCTAAGGGCGAGTTACTTTTCTTTGTTTGCGCAAAGAAAAGTAACCAAAAGAAAGCGCACCCTACATCCGCGGCCCCGCTGAAGCGGGGCAACCCGCCTGGCGGTCGAGCGCGACGGGTCGGACACACAGGCCATCCATGGCCTGCGTGTCCTCGGCCGGGCATCCATGCCCGGCTCGACCCTGCGCTCGACCACCAGGCGGGCGCTTCTGAAAGGGGCCCAACGTCAAAGGCATTCGCTGCGCTCACCAAGATTTGAGCGGACTTTTGGATTCAGAACCGATTCAGGCCCTGCTTTCATACTGGAGATGTCATTTTTGAACGGAATCACCACCATGAAGCTTCGCCTTTTTGCCGCCCTGCTGGGCCTGGCCGCCGCACTGCCTGCGCAGGCGGCCGATCCCCAGGCCACGCTGCGCACGTTCGTCGACGGCGTGCAGACGCTGACGGCGGACTTCAGCCAGGTGCAGTCGGATGAAGGCGGCAAGGTCACCGGCAGCAGTTCCGGCAAGCTGGCGCTGTCTCGGCCGGGCAAGTTCCGCTGGACCTACGAGAAGCCCTACAGCCAGCTGATGATCTGCGACGGCAAGCGCATCTGGCTCTACGACCCGGACCTGGCGCAGGTCACGGTGCGCTCGGCGGAGCAGGCGCTGAATGGCACGCCGGCGGCACTGCTGTCGCAGAAGGCGCTGCTGTCGGATGCCTATACGCTGCAGGATGGCGGCACCGAGAACGGCGCCAGCATCGTGCGCCTGTTGCCCAAGTCTTCGGAGGGCGACTTCAAGTCGATCGAGCTGTGGCTGGCCAATGGCGTGCCGCAGCGCATGCGCTTCCATGACCAGTTGGGTGGGCGTACGGACATCCGCTTCACGTCCATCAAGTCCAACACGAAGCTGGATGCAGCGCAGTTCAATTTCACCCCGCCCAAGGGCGTGGAAGTGGTGGACGGGGGCGGATGAGCGCAGCGCGTCCCACGGCGGCGGCACGTAGCGCGCAGCCGGCCCAGCCGCTGGCGGAGCGCATGCGCCCGCGTACGCTGGACGAGGTCTTCGGGCAGGATCACCTGCTGGGGACGGGTGCGCCGCTGCGTGTGCTGCTGGAGGCGGGCAGCATCCCCTCCATGGTGTTCTGGGGCCCGCCGGGCGTCGGCAAGACCACGCTGGCGCGGCTGCTGGCGCAGCACAGCGATGCGCAGTTCCTGACCCTGTCGGCGGTGATGGCGGGGATCAAGGACATCCGCGAGGCGATGGCGGCGGCACAGGCTGAACGTCGTGGCCTGACGCCGCGGCGCACGCTGCTGTTCATCGACGAAATCCACCGCTTCAACAAGGGACAGCAGGATGCACTGCTGCCGTTCGTGGAAGACGGCACGGTCGTGCTGGTCGGTGCCACCACGGAGAACCCTTCCTTCGAGCTCAACGCGGCACTGCTGTCGCGGTTGCGCGTGTTCGTGCTGCGTGCGCTGGACGAGGCCGCGATCCTGGATCTGCTGCGGCGAGCGCTGGGCGATGCGGAGCGCGGGCTGGGAGCGGGCGAGGGTGCCATCCCGGAAAGCTGGTTGCAGCGCATTGCCGAGGCGGCCGACGGTGACGCGCGGCGCTCGCTGATCCTGCTGGAGACGGCAGTGGAGCTGTCGCGTGCCGAAGCCTCGCGCGACGACGCGCTGCTGGAGCGGCTGATCGGCCGCGGTTTCCGCCGCTTCGACAAGCAGGGCGAGAACTTCTACGACCAGATCTCGGCCCTGCACAAGTCCGTGCGCGGCAGCGATCCGGACGGTGCCCTGTACTGGCTGGCACGCATGCTCGACGGCGGTGCCGACCCGGGCTACCTGATGCGCCGTGTGACGCGCATGGCGGTCGAGGACGTAGGGCTGGCCGACCTGCGGGCCCAGGGCATGTGCCTGGAGGCCTGGGACACCTACGAGCGCCTCGGCAGCCCGGAAGGTGAGCTGGCCATTGCCCAGGCGGTGGTCTACCTCGCCGTGGCGCCCAAGAGCAATGCGGTTTACACCGCCTACAACACGGTCCGCGCGGTGGTGGAGCAGACCGGCACCCTGGAGGTGCCCATGCACATCCGCAATGCGCCGACCAAGATGATGAAGAACCTCGGCTACGGCGAGGGCTACCGCTACGACCACGACGAGGCGGGCGGCCACGCAGCCGGCCAGCAGTTCCTGCCGGACCGGCTGCGCGGCACCGAGTTCTACCAGCCGACCCGACGTGGCTTCGAGATCAAGATCGCCGAGAAGCTGGAGCAGCTACGGGCGGCCAAGAAAGGTATGAGGCATGAGCCATAACGAGGTTGGCGGCATAACCCTTGGTGCGTGCTCATGCCTGCGCCGACTCGTGACGCTAAGATCCCCGCGCGATGCGCGGGGGCCCTCCACGCTACTCGCGTCGCTCTCATGAACGCCTGGCTCGCGGTCTTCTTCGGCGGTGGCCTGGGCTGCGTCTGCCGCTTTGCGGTGGTGCGCTGGGCCACGGCGCTGGGTGCCGTGGCCTTTCCCTGGGGCACCCTGGCGGTGAACGTCGGGGGTTCGCTGCTGGCGGGCGTGGCCTATGCCCTGCTGGTGGAGCGTTTCGACGCCGCTGCGGAGTGGCGCGCGCTGTTCATGACCGGCTTCCTGGGCGGCTTCACCACCTTCTCGGCCTTCAGCCTGCAGACCCTCGACCTCGTCCAGAAGGACCGCTGGCTGGCCGCCGGCGGCTACGTGGCGGCCTCGCTCGCGCTGTGCCTGGCCGCGGTGTGGGCCGGCTGGACCCTCGGACGCGCGCTCGCCTCACCCGCGGCCTGAGCGGGCGGACGGCCGGCGGCGGTTCAGGTCGGCCTCCTGGCGGTGCATCCAGGCCTCCAGCCGGGCCATCACCCAGGCGTCGCGCGCGCGCGACTCCAGATCGGCGGGCGGCCCGATCGGCCGGCCGTAGCGCACCGCGATTCGCGGGCCGCTGAACAACGGCCGCGGCCAGCCGCGCGGCCAGCCG
>JBPOHT010000041.1:0-52759 GCA_052035235.1 Pseudomonadota bacterium
GCGATCGCCCAGGCCAAGAAGCTGGCGCCGACGCTGTCGGCGGAGCAGAACATCGTCATCAACCTGTCCGGCCGTGGCGACAAGGACATCTTCACGATCGCCAAGCTCGAAGGGATCTCGCTGCTATAGACACACCATCAAAACGCCTCCGCCGGCCACTCTGACTCCCGACATCACTGCGGCAGCTAGATTTTCCGAATCGTAGGCCCGCACCCTCTGTCAAAGCAGAGAACATAGGGCCGCCAACTGCTTCGGACAATGAATCTAGGGTTTCCAATTGAGCGCTATGGACTGGTCAGCGCCCAAGTTGGGCCGCCACCAACCACAAGCTTCGCATTAGCGCCCTCTTCGAGGGAGTGGAGCGCGATCTGATCAAGATCGCTTACTCACCTTGAGGAACTAAAGACCTTTGACATCGAAATGTCGATATAGACCTTGCAGGGCGTGCAAGAGAATTTTTACTTTATCTGCAGCACAAAATCCTGTTGTCGATCAGGCTCACGCCGGCGGCGTGAACCTGCAACAGGATCTCGTCCGCCTTGGGTGCCGGCCGTTCCTGATCGGCAAAGGCGATGGGCTCGTACTTGCCGTATCGCTTGAGGACGAGTGCTTTCATGTCGTGGCTTCCGCAGTTGCAGGTACGGGCGATATTTCAGGTTCGACGTCACTACGGGCTGAGTACTGATCAGCCCGGTGCCCACGTGCGCTGGATCAGTCCGCGAGGAATTTCAGAACCGCGGGCACGAATTCGCGATGATGCTGGAACACCCCACCGTGACCGCAGTCCGGGTAGATCTTGAGCTGAGCATTCGGCAGGCGACGCGCCATGTCGGCCGACAGGCTGCTGGCGACCATGAGATCGTTGTCGCCGTTCACCACGAAAACGGGTTGCGTAATGGCCGAGAGGTCGTCGGGGGCACTCGTGCCTGCGGCCATGATCGCTTTCAACTGCGCCCGCCGAGCCTGGAATGAAATTCCCTTGTCGCGGTTCTGGGTGCGTTCCTTCAGCCGAGCAAAGTAATCCTTCGCGGCGCGCTTGCCCTCCGGGCTTCGCGGGAAGAACAGGAAGTTCCGGGCATCACTCAGCGTGAGTGCCGACTTGATGTAGGCGATGACCGCTACCCTGGTGATCTCGTCGATACCCCCGCCACCTTTGGGACCTGTTCCTGCCAGGATCAGCCGCCGCACCAGATCCGGCGCCTGCAGCGCGACCATCTGGGCGACGCCGCCGCCCAGAGAGAATCCCAGAAGATCGACCTTCTTGAGCCCCAGCGCACGAATGAAGGCAATGGCGTCCGCGCCCATCTCGTCGATCGTGAGCGGCACTTTTCCTCCGGACGCACCCACGCCGCGGTTATCGAACGCGATCACTCGCCGCTGCGTGGCGATGCCGTCGATGACGCGGGGATCCCAGTCGTCGAGCACCGCCATCAGGTGGTGCAGGAAGACCACCGGCACGCCAGCGGCGGGTCCCAGTTCCCGATAGACAAAAGGCACTCCGCCAACGTTGACGGTCCGGGTGGGTACATCCTTCCATTTCATCGTGGTCATCATTTTCTCCGAAGTCAGGCCGTGGCCATCTTGTAACGGGGGGCGGCATGCCGGAGCGACAGCCGCGGTTTAAGCACGAGACGAGAGGCGTTGAACGCTTTCCACTCCTGTGCATCGGGCAAGGACGGGATCGTGACGGTTTCTCCGGTAACCAGGGGCCGGCCGCATTCACTGCGCTTGCTCATGTCATCTCTCCAGATGGGTTACGCCGCTGACGAAGGGTCAATCAGGCGCTTGCTCGCAGGCGCCGCGTACGGAACGTGCCCCAGCCGCTCTTCATCACCGCCTTCAGGAGCGACCACAATCCGCTTTCCTTGGGACGCGGATTGCCGCCACCGCCGATCCGGCCGAGCTGCAGCGTGTACCAGAAGATCTCCATGATCCCCATGCGGTCGATCATCGGGATGCCCGTCTTGATCGGCCGCACGCGATGAAGGCTGTCCGTCCCACGCAGCAAGGCCGCGGGAGCTTCCGGATCAATGGCCAGCAGCCGCGCGATGCCGATCACATCGAGCGCCCCTGAACGCAGCGCCGCGTTCATGCCGGCGGCACTGCGGAAGCCACCGGTGACCATCAGCGGCGCCTTCAGCGAGGCGCGAGCCTTTTCGGCGAATTCCAGGAAGTAGGCCTCGCGCGCCGAGGTGGAAGCTTTCTGTGGCTGCTGGACGGCGCCCGACATGGCAGGGGCCTCGTAGGTGCCGCCGGAAATTTCGATCAGGTCAATGCCGGCATCGACGAGGGCCTGCATCGTTGCCAACGATTCCTCTTCGCTGAAACCGCCGCGCTGGAAGTCGGCCGAGTTGAGCTTGATGCCGACCGGGAAGTCTGGACCAACCTGCCGGCGAATCTCGTTGTAGATGGCCAGCACGAAGCGGCGGCGCCTCTCGGGGCTACCGCCCCACTCGTCGCTGCGCCGGTTGTGGTGCGGCGAGAGGAACTGGTTGACCAGATAGCCATGTGCGCCATGGATCTGCACGCCGCTGAAGCCGGCCTTCTTGCAGATCGCCGCGCTATGTCCGAAACGCTGAATGATGTTCTCGATCTCGGCGGTGGTCGCCTCCCGAGGGGTCTCGAACAGTGCCTGCATGTCCTCGCGGAAGGGCACCGCCGACGGCGCGATCGTTCCGGCATTGAGCCCCTTGGTGGCCTGCTTCCCGGGATGGTTGAGCTGGACCCAGATCGCCGCGCCCTGGTCGGTCACCGCGCTCGCCCACTGCCGCAGCACCGGAAGGTCCGTCTCGTCTTCGATGACGACGTTGCCTGGCTCTCCCAGGGCGCGCCGATCGATCATCACGTTGCCGGTGATGAGCAGGCCGATACCGGAGGCGGCCCAGCGCCGGTACAGTTCGACGAGTTTCGGTGTGGGCTGGTTCGCGTAGGTGGCCAGGGTCTCGCTCATCGCGGCCTTGGCGAGGCGGTTGCGCAGGACACTGCCGTTGGGCAAGCGCAGGGGCTGGGTCAAGGGAAGTGTTTCGGTGACGGATGAATCGGCCATGGTCGTTACTCGTGTGGTTCGGGAGCGAGTGATCACTCCGGGGATGGTGTGGCTACCGCGAAACGCGATCGCGGACATCGCCTGGTCTCAGGCCTTCGTGCCCTTCTTCTGGCTGGCGGAGAGTCGATCCACCTCGGCCTCGAGCCGGCTGACGCGCTTTTCCAGGCGCTCTTCGTAGGATTCGCTCATCGCCTCTGCTGCAAGCACCAGCCGGCCCCAGAAGCTGGGGACACTCTTTTTCGGGTTGGCGTGGACGTTGTTCATGGAGCACCTCAAGGTCAGGATCGCAGGGACGACTTCGGGAAACAGAAGACTCAACGGGCTGCAGCCGGAGCTTCGGGACGCGATGCCTTCAACGCATCCAGCCCGAAATCCCGCCGGATTCCAGCGTCCACGAGTGCCGCGGGCGCGAACCTGCGGAGCAGACGCAGACGGCCCGCAACGACACCGGCGGTGTAGCGCAATTTCGGACGAGGCTCGGTTTCAGCTTTGAGCACGGTGTCGGCCACGACGCCGGGATCGTCTGCCTTGGTCATCACGCCCTGTATCAACTTGCCCAGGGCGCCTCGAATCTCCTGGTACTCATCGAGCTTGGCGTCGGGCTGCATGAAGTTCGCGTCGAAATCCGTCTTCGTGTACGCAGGCTCGATCACCGACACCCGGATACCCTGGGTGCGCAGCTCGTGATCCAGGGATTCCGAATAGCCTTCGACGGCGTGCTTGGTGGCGGCATAAAGCGCGCCGTACGGCATGGGCAGGAAACCCAGCACCGAACCGATATTGACGATGCGGCCGCTGCCCTGCTTTCGCATGTGGGGCACGACAGCACGGGTCATCCGGATGATCCCGAAGACATTCGTATCGAAGATCGCCTGGGCCTGTCCGATCGAGCTCTCTTCCGCAGCGGCGGGGGCGACGCCAAAGCCTGCATTGTTCACCAGCAGGTCGATGCGCCCTTCCAGCCGCATCAACTCGTTGACCGCGCATGCAACCGATGCATCGCTCGTCACATCAAGAGGCAACATCTTGAATGCCCCCGATCCCGCGGATGTGCTGCGTCGGCTGGTGCCGTAAACCTTGTAGCCCGCCGCAGCAAGCCGCTCCGCGGTTGCCTTGCCGATACCGGAGGACGCTCCGGTGACGAGCGCAATGGACTGCTTGGGATTCATGGAAATGCCTTCCTGTGGTTGGTCACAATGCAAAGGAGCGTCCAGGCGCCACTGAAGCGACAGAACACCATCTCGTTCTGACCAAAAATATGATAATCATCATATTTTTGGTCAGGCAAAAACCCGGGGCGGCGCCAATGACGCTCAACTCCCAGCGGGCATGAAGTGCTTCAGCGCTGCATTCAGCAGGTCGTCGGAAAGCCTGGGGTCGTCTACGGCACGCGCCAGCAGCAACGTCCCGACCATGGTGGATACGATCACAAGCGCGCGCTCGTGCGCCCCCGGCTGGCCCCAGTCGGGCGATTGGCGCGCCACGGCATCGATCATCTCCTTGATGCGGCGAGTAGCTGCGCTCCGCACCTCCGGCGCCTGGCGCGGCATCTCCGAGCCCAATGCAGCAACGGGACACCCTCTCTCTATGGATTGCACATGTTCCTTGGAGAGATACGCGCCCATCATTCGATGTAATGCCTGATCCGGTGGCGCAGCGGCCGCAACGCGCGCAGACGCGGCAACTGCTTCCGCCCCGGCACGATCTGCCGCCTCTGCGAGCATTGCCTCCCGAGAAGCGAAGTGGGCGTAAAAGCCACCATGCGTCAGGCCGGCCTCCTTCATGATGTCGGCAACGCTGGTGCCGTCGTATCCGCTGCGACGAATTGCCCGAGCGGCGGCATCGACGATGCGCTCGTGGGTTACTTCCTTAGGCTTAAGAGTCGTCCTTCCCATATGATGTTCATCATACGTCGCCATTCGGAAAATGCAAGTGCGGGAACACTTCGCCGTGATGGCGGGGCGTCAGGGGGTGAACTTCAAAAGGCTATCGTCGCGAGCAACTTATCCCCGACGGGCCGGCATCCGACGGTCGTATCACCGCAGATCAGGCGGGCCTCAGGCTTGGCCCCAGGCTGGAAGATCTCGGCGACTTCGGAGTTAATCATTCAAAGCCCGCAGAACATGGCATCGCCTTGACAGCCGCTTTTCCTGGGCGACCTCAATCTCCAAGGCGAATGCAATTTTCCCGCTTGTGAGCGATCGCATCACGCGCCGGCTCATCGCTCATGCAAGGTGCGCGAAAGCGGCCGTATTTGGGCGCGGCAGCACTGGTAGGCATGGATGGCGTTGCGGCGTGAACGAACGCCGAGCTTCGAGTAGATGTTCTTCAGGTGGAACTTGACCGTGTTGGGCGAGACCCCGAGGTTCTCGGCCAGCTCGCCACGGCGGGCACCCTGCATCAGGGCATCCATGATCTGGCTTTCGCGACCGGTCAGGCGGTCCGCGCTGGCCACCTTCGGGGCGGGATCGATGGCGGCGCTCACAGGCTGCGCCCGATGATGATGCGCTGGATGTCCGAGGTGCCCTCGTAGATCTGGCAGACGCGGGCGTCGCGGTAGATCCGCTCCACCGGGAAATCCTCCACGTAGCCGTAGCCGCCAAAGGTCTGGATGGCGACGGAGCACACCGCCTCGGCCGTCTCGGAGGCAAACAGCTTGGCCATGCAGGCCTGCTCCAGGCAGGAGATGCCGGCATCCTTCATGCGCGCGGCGGAGAGCACCAGCTGGCGCGCGGCCTCCACCCGGGTCTTGGCATCCGCCAGGCGGAACGACACCGCCTGGTGATCCAGCAGCGGCTTGCCGAAGGCCTGGCGCTCGCGGGCATAACGGATCGCATGATCCAGTGCGGCCTGCGCCATGCCGACGCTCTGCGAGGCGATGCCGATGCGGCCGGCCTCCAGGCTGGACAGCGCGATGCGGTAGCCCTCGCCTTCCGCGCCAATCAACGCAGACTCCGGCACGAAGACATCGTCCAGCGCCAGGCTGCAGGTATCGCTGGCCTTCTGCCCGAGCTTGTGCTCGGTCTTGGTCACGCTGTATCCAGCCGTGTCGGTGGGCACCAGGAAGGCACTGATGCCACGCTTGGGGTTTGCCGGATCGGTCACGGCAAAGACCACGGCATGGCGCGCGATGTGGCCGCTGGTAATGAACTGCTTGCTGCCGTTGATGCGGTAGCCGCCGTCCTGGCGCTGCGCGCGCGTGCGGATGGCGCTGGCGTCCGAGCCGGCATGGCTCTCGGTCAGCGCGAAGGCGCCGATGAACTCGCCGCGCGCCGCCGGCCGCAGCACCTGCTGCTTCTGCTCCTCGGATCCATAGCGCTCGAGGATCGCGCAGAACGGCGCGTTGTGCACGCTCATCAGCGTGGAGACCGCGCCATCGCCCTCGGCGATGGCCATCAGCGCCAGCGCATAGCTGACGTAGTCCGCCCCGGCGCCGTCGTAGTCGGGCGAGACCGTCATGCCCAGCAGGCCGATCCCCGCTAATCCGTCGATCACCTCGGGCTCGATGGCGCGTGCCGCCTCGCGCGCCGCGGCGCCGGGCTGTAGCAGCTCCCGCGAGAAGCGCCGCGCGGTGTCGGCCACCAGTTCCTGGTCCGGTGTCAGCATGGCCTACCTCCCGCAGAACTGCGGCGTGGCGCGGCCCAGGAAGGCCTGCACGCCGGTACGGAAATCCGCGCTGCGGGTCGCCGTCTTGAAGGCCTCCCGCTCCAGGTCGAGCTGCATCGGCAGCGGGCGGCTGTAGGCCTGGCTGGCCAGGCGCTTGTAGGCCCCGTAGGCCCGCGTGGGGCCGGCGGCCAGGCGTTGCGCCAGGCTCTCCGTCAGCGCCTCCAGGCTCGCAGCCGGAGCCAGGCGATTGACCAGGCCCATGCGCAGCGCGGTCTCGGCATCCCAGGTCTCGCCCAGCATCATCAGCTCGGCCGCGCGGCGCTCTCCCAGCAGGCGCGGCAGGAACCAGCTGCCGCCGCAATCCGGCGAGGCGCCGATGCGGTCGTAGGCCAGCAGGAAACGCGTGCCCTCCGCGGCCACCGCCAGGTCGCAGGCCGCCATCAGGCTCAGGCCCGCGCCGGCGACCGCACCGTGGACGCTGGCCAACACTGGCGCATCGTGACCGCGCAGGATACCGATGACCGGGTGCAGCGCGTCGAGCAGCTCATCCACCACGCCCGCCGCCCGGTCGAAGTCCTCGGCGAAGCGCGCCAGGTCGCCGCCCGCGATGAACGCGCGACCGCTGCCGCGCAACACGATGCAGCGCACTGACGGATCATCCTGGAGCGGCCGCACCGCCTCGTGGATCGCACGCGCCGTCGGCACGTCGATGGCATTGAGCACCTGCGGCCGGTTGACCGTGACCGTGGCGATGCCGCGTTCCGGATCGAGCTTCAGTTCTGCGAGCGACATGGCGCTGCCTCAAGCCGCGTGGAACACGGCGCCGCGCGCGGCGTGGTCGCGCAGGCGGGCCGGCGCCTCGAAGCGTGGGCCCAGCTCGCGCGCCAGGCTCTCGCAGCGTTCGACAAAGGCGGCGCTGCCGATACGATCGATGACCGCCATCGGTCCACCGAGGTAGGTCGGGAAGGACCAGCCGAGCACGGCGCCCAGATCGGTCTCGCCGGCATCGGTGGCGACGTTCTCGGCCCAGCAGCGCGCGGCCTCCAGCGTCTGCGCGTACAGCAGGCGCTCCTGCACCTCGTCCGCGGACGGCTGCGCCGGGGCGCGCGGGAAGGTCGCCGTCAGCGCAGCGTCGAGGCGCTTGGGCGCCGCTTCGGGATATTCGTAGAAGCCCAGGCCCGACTTGCGCCCGTGACGCTTGCCGGCGAGCAGGCGATCCAGCACCGCGTTGACGGCCGCGTGGCGGTCGTCCGCCCAGGCACCGGACTCGCGACTGCGGAAGAAGTGGGCGATGTGGTGCAGCACGTCCAGGCCCACCTCGTCGCCCAGCGCCAGCGGCCCCACCGGCATGCCCAGCGACACGCCGGCGTTCTCGATCACCGCCGGATCGACGCCATCCACCAGCAGGCGGATGCCCTCGCGCACATAGGCGTCCACGCAGCGCGTGGTGTAGAAGCCATAGCCGTCGTTGACGATGATCGGCGTCTTGCGGATCTGGCGGATGTAGTCCAGCGAACGCGCCAGCGTCTCGGCGGTGGTCTCGCTGCCGACGATCACCTCGACCAGCGCCATCTTCGGCACCGGCGAGAAGAAATGCAGGCCGATGAAGTTCTGCGGACGGCTGCTGGCCTTGGCCAGGTCGTTGATCGGCAGCGCGGAGGTGTTGGTGGCGTAGATCGCGTCCGGCCGCATGGCGGCCTCGGCGGCCTTGGTCACCACCGCCTTGATGCCGAAATCCTCGATCACGGCTTCGATCACCAGTTCGCAATCACGGAAGGCGTCATGGCTGCCGGCGGCGCTGATGCGGCCCAGCGCATCGTTGCGTGCCGCGTCGCTGAGGCGCCCCTTGGCCACCTCGGTCTCCAGCGAGGCGGCGATGCCGGCCCTACCCTTCTCGGCGGTGATCAGATCGCGGTCCACCAGCACCACGTCGATGCCGACCAACGCCGAGGCCTGGGCGATGCCCGCACCCATGAAGCCGGAGCCCAGGATACCGAGACGACGGACCTTGCTCGGCGCCACGCCGGCCGGGCGGCGCACCAGCTTGTCGGCCGACTGCCGCGCGAAGAACAGCGTGCGGATCATGTTCTGCGCCACGTCGCCCTGCACCAGCGTCACGAACAGCTTCTGTTCCAGGCGCAGCGCCTTGTCCATCGGCAGGCGCGAACCCTCGTAGACGCAGCGCAGGATCGCGTAGGGTGCCGGCCACTTGCCGCGGCTAGCCGCGTGGGTGGACGCATTGGCGGCGGTCAGCGCCATCAGGTTGGCGCCGGAGTAGGCATCGCCGCCGGGCAGCTTGAAGCCCTTCTCGTCCCAGGCGGCCCGGGGGCTGACCTTGCCCTGGCGCAGCGCGGCCTCGGCGGCCTGCAGCAGCGTGTCGGCCGGCACCACCTCGTGCAGCAGCCCCTTCTTCTGTGCGTCGCGCGCTGCCAGCGCGGTGCCCTGTGTCAGCAGCGGCAGGCTGGCCGCGATGCCGATCAGGCGCGGCAGGCGCTGCGTGCCGCCGGCACCCGGCAGCAAGCCCAGCTTCACCTCGGGCAGGCCGAACTGCGCGGCAGGCAGGTCGGCGGCGATGCGGTAATGGCAGGCCAGCATCAGCTCCAGCCCACCGCCGAGCGCGGTGCCCGGGGCCGCCGCGACCACCGGCTTGCCGCAGGTCTCGATGCGCCGCAGCAGGTCGCCGTAGGCGCCGATCATGGCGCGCGCCTGGGCCTTGCTCACGCCGGGCCGGACGAAGTCCGCCATCTGGCCAAGGTCGGCACCGGCAACGAAGCTGCCCTTCTTGCCGCTGGTGACGATGATGCCGGTCACGGCGGCATCGGCCACCAGCCGGCTCATCTCCGCGTCCAGGGCCTGTGCCAGTTCCGGCGTCAGCACGTTCATGCTGCGGTCCGGCATGTCGAGACTGAGGGTGGCGATGCCGTCGTTGATCGTGGTGTTCAGCATGTTGCGTGTTCCCTGGGGAATGACGAGCGGCTTCAGAGGCGCTCGATGATGGTGGCGACGCCCATGCCGGCGCCGATGCAGAGGCTGACCAGCGCGGTGGCCTTGCCCGTACGCTCCAGCTCGTCCAGCGCGATGCCGAGGATCATGGCGCCGGTGGCACCGAGCGGATGGCCCATGGCGATGGCACCGCCGTTGACGTTGACCCGTGCCGGATCCAGGTCCAGCGCCTGCATGAAGCGCAGCGGCACGGCGGCGAAGGCCTCGTTGATCTCCCAGAGGTCGATGTCGGCGGCCTTCATGCCGGCACGACGCAGCGCCTTCTCCGCCGCATAGGACGGGCCGGTGAGCATGATGGTGGGCTCGGAGCCGATCTCGGCGAAGGCGCGGACACGGGCACGCGGCCTCAGGCACGCGGCACGTCCGGCCGCCTCGCTGCCGATCAGCACGGCGCAGGCACCATCGACGATGCCGGAGGAATTCCCCGGATGGTGCGCGTGCACGATGCTCTCCACCTCGGGATAGCGGCTCACGGCCAGCGCATCGAAGCCGGCCTTGCGGCCGAGCTCGGCAAAGGAGGGTTTGAGCGCGGCCAGGTCGGCACGGCTGCAGCCGGGGCGGACGGTTTCATCGCGATCCAGCAGCGTATCGCCGAGCACGTCGGTCACCGGCACGATGGAGCGCGAGAAACGGCCATCGCCCCAGGCCGCGGCGGCGCGGCGATGGCTCTCCACGGCGTAGTCGTCGAGCTGCTCGCGCGAGTAGCCCCACTTGGTGGCGAGCAGGTCGGCGCTGACGCCCTGTGGCACGTAGCTGGAGTTGTAGGCCACCGCCGGATCCACGCTCCAGGCACCGCCGTCGGACAGCATGGGGATGCGCGACATGCTCTCGCAGCCACCGGCGATGATGAAGTCGCCACCGGCCATGGCCTTGGCCGCCGCCATGTTGCAGGCCTCCAGGCCCGAGCCGCAGAAGCGGTTGATCTGCACGCCGGCCACGTCCTGCGCGTAGCCCGCGCCGAGCGCCGCCAGGCGCGGCAGGCACTGGCCCTGCTCGCCCACCGGCATCACCACGCCGAACACCACGTCGTCCACCCGCGTGGTGTCCAGCGCATTGCGGTCCCGCAGCGCAGCGAGCACGGTCGAGCCGAGATGGATGGACGTGGCCTCGTGCAGCGAGCCGTCGGGCTTGCCGCGGCCGCGGGGAGTGCGCACATGGTCGTAGATGAATGCCGCGGACATCGTCGTGTCTCCTGGTATCGGGTGCGGGCAGCGTCGGCGGTCGATACCGTCGGCGCTGCCTGAGAGTTTTTTCAGCGTGCCGGCCGGGGTTCAGAAACCCGACGGCAGGAATTTGTCGGCGTGGATGCTGTCCGGCGCGACACCGAGGGCGAGCAGCCGCTGCTCGACGGCCTCCACCATCGGCAGGCTGCCGCAGACGAAGGCCGCGGTGCGGCCGTAGTCCACGCCCAGCCGCTCGGTAAGCGCCTCGGTGATCAGGCCGCGCAGCCCCGCCCAGGACGAACCCTGCGGTTCATGCGACAGGATGGTGACCAGGCGCACGCGGTCGCCGGCCTGCAGCAGCAGTTCGCGCAGGCGCTCGCTGGCGAAGATGTCGGCCTCGGAGCGCACGCCGAAAACGATGGTGAACTTCGCCTTGTCCGAGCGGGCGAGGCGATCGGCCACGATCGACAGGATCGGCGCCAGGCCGGTGCCGCCGGCCACGCACAGGCCATCGCGGTCGTAGTCCTCCACGCCCATCATGCCGAAGGGCCCCTCGAGCCAGATCCGGGCGCCGCTGCGGTCGGCGGCGAACAGCCACTCCGAGAAGCGCCCGCCGGGCAGGCGCTTGACCAGGAAACCCACTTCCTCGGCCCCGGCCGCGGCCGCATCGGGCGGCGCGTCGTAGAACGAATAGGAGCGCCGCACGAAGGAACCGGACGCCGCGATGGTGCCGTACTGCCCGGCATGGAAGGGCAGCGGCTCGTCCAGGCGCAGGCGCAGGTCCAGCACCTCGCCCGGCAACTTGCGCCAGCGCACCACGCGGCTGGAGACACTCTTCACCGGCAGCAGCGCCTGCTGGCCCAGGCGGACGTCCACGGTCAGGTCGGATCGCACCTTGGCCTGGCAGGCCAGCACGTAGCCGTCCTGCAGTTCCTGGTTGCTCAGCGGCGACAGCGCGAAATCGATCATCGGGCTGATGCGCCCGCCGACCAGGCGCGTCTTGCACTTGCCGCAGGTGCCGACGCGGCAGTTGTGCGGGTAATCGATGCCCTGTGCCAGCGCACCGAGCAGCAGCAGCTCGTCCTTGCGCACGTCGAAGCACTCGTCCTGGCCCTGGACGGTGATGCGGCAGTATCCGGCGGGCACACGGCCCCCGGCGCCGCCCTGCGGCGCCTTGGTGACGGTTTCCATGGAATCTTCCCGGGCGGCGATCAGGCGGCCAGCGGCTGCGCGATGACGCGGGCCGGCTCTTCTTCGTTCAGGTCATGCCAGCCGGCGCGGGCGTTCTCGGCGCGGGCGATCTCCAGCTCCTGCCGCGTCGCATAGCGACGATCCCAGTCGCGCAGCAGTGGCTTGATCATCAGGAAGAACAGCGGCGGCACGAAGGCCAGCAGCACGCACAGCAGGAACTGCGGCTGCTGCGGCCCTTCGCGATCCGGCTCGAGCTGGTAGAACGGCTTGTAGCTGTCGTCGTGGTGGCCGGCGTGGTTGGTGATCTCCAGCGCCAGGATGCGCACCATCGGCGTCAGGTGGTTCCAGGTGTGGTGCTTCTGGAAACGCCCCGGCGTCGCCGAGATCAGGCCGTAGTGATTACAGTAGTTGAACACCTCCAGCATCATGCGCGGCCCGACCAGGATGCTGAGGATCGCCAGCAGCGCGCCCAAGGGGCCACCCAGCGCGAACAGCACGGCGGTGAAGGCGCCCAGGTAGGCAGCCTTGCCGACCCAGGCGTTGCGCAGGTCGTACCAGGCACGGCCACGCTTGGTCCACATCATCTTCTCGAGGTGGTAGGCCTCCTTCCACTGCGCCGGGAAGGTACGCAGGATGTGGCCGTACACCGTGTCGCCGCGGCGGGCGTAGTCCGGATCGTCCGGCGTGGCGACCCGCATGTGGTGGGTAACCACGTGGGTGATCTCGCGCCAGGGATCGTAGATCAGGCACTGGCCGACGCGGCCGAGGCTGCGCAGCAGCAGGTTCTCGCGGTGGAACAGCTCGTGCACCGGCGGGGCGTGCACCACGAAGCCCAGCATCGCCATGCCGACGAAGGCGCCGACCGCGGCCGAGGTGGTCTCGAAGTGTCCGCTGCCGACCAGCCAGGCATACAGGAAGACGTTGGCGAAGCCGGCCAGCACCGTCAGCGAGACGATGATGTCGTAGATCCATACGTGACGCTGGTCGCGCATGCTGTAGTCGTTCTCGAGGAACGCATCGAGGAACAGCAGCGCCAGCAGGCAGCCGGTGCCGAGCCAGGCGTAGTTGTCGCCCAGCCACATCCCGTAGGCATGGCTGGCCAGCACCACCGGCGACAGCAGGTACTTGAAGTAATCGAACATGATCGGATTCTCCTCGGCAAACCGGTCAGAGCCGGCTCATAGGTCTGAGCCTATGCTGCCCCCGGGGAGCGGGAAGATTCCCAACCGATAGTTTGGCTGCAGGCCCCTGCCGCCAGCCGGGCGGGGGCCGCGGCCCCCGCCTCCCTCAGCGTGCCAGCACGTTGAGCGCGCGAGCGCGGGCGATGGCTGCCGAGCGGCTGGAGACACCCAGCTTGGTGTAGAGGTTGTAGAGATGCCACTTCACGGTCGCCACCGAGACCGACAGGCGGTCGGCCAGCTGCTGGTTGGTCAGGCCAGCCTCGATCAGCGACAGCAGTTCCAGCTCACGGGCCGTGGGGGTCTCGGTCAGCGCCGAGGACACGTTGAGTTCCTCGAGCTGGTCCAGCAGGCCGCTGTTGGTCAGCGGCAGGCCACGGCAGATCTCGGCGAAGAAGCGCCGCTCCTCCTCCGCGGCGAAACCCCAGTCCTTGGACTTGGTCTCGTTGACGATGCCGGCCAGCAGCTCGGCACGGTCGCGGAAGGGCCTCAGGTAGCGCCGCCGGGCGGCGATGCCGATGGCCCTGGCGACATGCCTGACGGCCGGGCCCGGGTTGTGGGTGCAGATGCTGATGGCCGCCTCATCCAGCGCCAGCTCCACCAGGCGGCCGGCGCGGTCCTCGGCCTTGGCGATGCGCGTCTCGGCCGCGACCATGGCCGTGGCCTGCTTGAGGCGCCCCGTCGCAATCGCCAGGTCGATCTCGGTGGCGGCCAGCAGGTCACGGTAGTTGGCGGTTTCCGGCACGCTGTCGACGAGCGGGCGGCTACCCTCTTCGTCGCCACCCAGGCCAATCTGGTTGGCCTCCAGCAGCGCATCGTCGATCCGCCCGAGCCGGATCAGCCGGCGGATCAGGAAACAGGACAGCATCGCGGCCAGGCGCGGCGGATAGGCAGAGGCAATCTCGCGCAGCATCGGAATGCCGACCGGATCCTGCGAGCGGCCGTCCCAGAGCTTCACCGCCGCATCGAGGCCGGTGGCAGCGGTGTCGACCAGGCCATGTGACGTCGCCTTCTTCAAGGCCAGCGCCAGGAGCTCGCGCGCCTCGTTGTCCAGGTTCATCTCCACGGCGCTCTTGGCCGCCAGCATGGAGATCGTGCTGACGATGCCCGGGGTCTCCCCCAGCGCCGAACGAACCCGGGTCAGGGCCGCCAGCAGGTCCTGGTGGGCCGTGACGAAGTCGCCCTCCTGCAGCGCGATGGATGACGACAGCAGGCTGACCCAGCCCACGCCGTAATCGCTGTTGGCCTGGGCGATATACGATTGCGCCAGGCGGATCAGCTTGCGCGATTCCACCAGCTTGTGCGCGCTGGTCAGGTGGATGCTGGCCGCCGCGGCCATGGTCGCCACGTTGAAGGGATCATCGCCCTTGATGCCGCCCAGCCAGCCCATGCAATGGGGATAGGCCTCCTTCAGGCGGTCGGTGTAGACGTCGATGGCGATGACGATGACCTCGATGCGCCGGCGGAACTCGGTGACGTCACCCGCCGCGATCCCCGCCTCCGCCTCGCGCTCGACACGCTGCGTCAGGCGCTCGGTCTGGCGCCGCGCGTATTCGTAGCGCCGGTGGAAGACCAGGCCCCAGACATACCAGAAGTCCGCCTCCCAGCCGCACTGCGCCCCGGTGGCATGCAGCTTCTCCACCCACTCGATGTACTGGTGCAGGTCTCCGCGGTCACGCACGAACATCGCGGCCACGCGCTCCAGCACCGCCGCGGCCAGCGGCGCGGAGTCGGCCGCCAGCGCGTACTCGATGGCGTCGTGCCAGTGGCCGCCGTGCTCGCACCACTCGGCCGCCTTCGACAGGATCTCGCGGCGCCGCTCCACCGGGATCTGGCGCTGCGCCTCGTCCACCAGGAATTCCCGGAACAGCGCATGCAGGCGATACCAGCTGCGGTTGCGGTCCAGCGGGATCACGAACAGGTTGCGCCGCAGCAGGCTGGCGATATGCTGCGGCGCCTGCTCGTCGCCGGTGGCGAAGCGGCAGAGGTTCACGCCGAAGGTTCGCAGCAGCGAGATTTCCAGCAGGAACTTGCGCGCGCGCTCGTCGAAGGCGCCCAGCACCTGGCGGTTGAGCAGGTCGGCGATATCCTCGTCGGCGCCGGAGAAGCGCGTCAGCGCCTGCTCGGGCTGATCCGCCGAGGACAGCACGATCTGCATCAGCCGCACGGCCGCGGGCCAGCCCTCGCTCTGCGCCACGATGCTGTCGATCGCCGCCGGGCTCAGGCGCGCCGACAGCTCCGGCCCGAGGAACTCCAGGATCTCCTCGCGGTTGAGGCTCAGCTCGCCGAAGCCGAAACCGAGCACGCGCCCTTCGAGCTTGGCGCGGGCCTGGTCGAAGGGCAGTGCCGTGGTGCTCGCCAGCACCAGCTGCACCCAGGACGGCGTGCGGAAGATCAGCGAATCCAGCAGGCGGTTGAGGGTCTCGTCGGTGCAGAAATTCAGGTTGTCGATGAACACCACCAGCGGCGTGGTGCTCAGCGACAGGGATTCCAGCAGGCTGGCGATGCGCTCGTGGACCGGCTCGTCGCCCTGGTGCAGGGCCTGCTGCGGATCGACCTGGCTGGCCGGCGTCAGCAGCGTGGATTCCAGGTGGGTAACCACGCGCTCGACCGTGACGTCGCGGTCGTCCAGCGCCAGCCAGCGGCACAGGGTGCCGGTCTTGCGGTAGCGCTCGAACAGGCCGGTGAGCAGCACGGTCTTGCCGTAGCCGGTCGGCGCGGTGATCGACACCACCTTGGCCGGCGGCCGCTCGTGCTGCGCCAGGGTGTGGAACACCCCCGTCCTGACGGGAGCGAACGAGAAGAACGGCGGCTCGAAGATGTGGGCACTACTGCTCATCGGCACAGCGTGACGTGCTGCACCGCGATCATGCAAGAAGCCGGGCGCCGGCAGCAGGCCACGCCGGCGCGTCAGCGGCGCCCAGGGCGAAACGCCCCAGTCCGCGGGGTCGTCCTGGCCGTTCGACGCGTCAGCGCCCCAGCCTTCCTGATCCTCCTGAGTCTCGGCATCCGTCGGGATCATGCGCCACTCCGTACCTCTGGGCTCTCAAAGAGAAATCCGGCGGCACTTGCGTGCCGCCGGCAATCGCGATCCCCGCGGAGGAGGGATGGGGGATCAGAACTGGTAGGACAGGCGCAGGGTGAATTCCTCGGCGAAGTCCAGCGTCGAGATCAGGTTGTCGTTGGGCTTGCCGTAGAGGTTTCCGTCGATGTAGTTGTAGAAGCCTTCCACGGTGATGCCCTTGCCGGGATTCCAGCGCAGGCCCGGCTGCATGAACAAGCCACCGTTGACGTCGTACAGCGCGGCGAACTCCAGCTCGTAGAGCTTGTTCGGCCAGGGCTGCAGGAAGCCGAACACCAGGTAGTTGGCGCCGCCCTTGACGCCGTCCGCCACCGTCTTCTCGTCACCGCCGTAGCCCGACAGGTGGCGCCCGACCAGGTCGCTGCGGTTCTTGTGCAATGCCTGCATCACGATGTACGTGCCCGGGAACTCGTTGAAGAAGCGGTGCCACTTGTCCGCCACCAGCGAGACCATGAACTCGTCCTGCTTGATGTAGTTGCGTGACAGCGAGGTGTTGGTGAACGTGCGCTCCGGCGTGTACTGCACTTCCAGGTTGAAGATCAGCTGGTTCAGGAACTCCGAGCTCTCGCTTTCGGTGACGTAGCTCACACCCAGGCCGAACACGTCCTCCTGGAAGTATTCGCGGGCGATGTGGCCGCGCAGCGAGCCGCCGGCACCGATGAAGAAGGTGTTCAGCTCGTTGTAGGCCTCATCGTAGGTGCTGACGGACGAGGCGAACAGCGCCTGCGAGCAGGGGAACTCCTCGATCGCCGCGTTGAGGCCGGTGATGCCGTTGAGCCGCACCTGGCCGGCGTAGTCGAACCACTCCTCGCCGGTGTAGACGCCACCCGGCGCCACTTCCAGCGGCGAGCGCGCCAGCGCCTCGGCCGACGTCGCGCCGCACTACGCGCGGCCCGGGCTGCCGGTCTCGTACAGGAAGTTCACCAGCGAGCCCAGCTCACCGGTGAGCGGGTTGTTGCCGCCCGGCAGCGGCTTGGTCACGCCCGACTCGGTCCAGCGGAACACGCCCTCCGGATTCCAGCGGCGCACCGCCATGGCCTGCCAGCCCCAGGTGCCGTAGTCGCCCTTCAGGCGCAGGCCGTAGCTCAGCTCGTCGTCGTAGCCGCCCTGGGTGTACATGTCGTGCACCGTGAACTGCGCCGGGATCACGTTGTAGCCGGTGTTCGGGTTGCCGAAGATCGAAGGCTGGAACTTGCCGACGTAGGCGTCGGCCAGGATCGAGTCGTTGACCTGGTAGGTCATGCGCGCCGACAGCATCGGCACGCGCTTGTCGGAGAACTCCTCCAGGCCGCGATCCAGGATCAGGTGGCGACGCAGGTCGATGCCGTTGGGCACGTCGAACACGCGGAAGAAGATCGACTGGCCCCAGGCGATCTGCTGGTTGCCCACGCGGAACACCACCGGGCCGTCGTTGTACTCCGCCACCAGCGCCGGGAAGTAGATCTGGTAGTTGCGGCCGGTCCATTCCAGCGGATTGGGCTTGTCGCCGCCTTCGACGATGTAGTCGAAGTAGTTCGGCTTGCCGTGGTACAGCCGCGGATCGCCGCCGCTGATGCCGCCCTGCAGGTTGGCCAGGCTGCGCGCGTCGAACTCGTCGTACATGCCGGGATCGTAGACCCCGCGCAGGCGGCCGGTCAGCGTCCAGTTGGAGCCGTAGCGCATGGCGAACTCGGCTTCGCCGCGCAGGATGCTGAAGTTGGTCCAGTTGTCGTTGGTCGAAACCATCGAGTCGCGGGTGAAGGGCTGGCTGTCGCGATACCCGAGGATGCCCACCGGCACCGAGGTCCAGGTGCCGGTCTGCGGCAGGTTGATGCCCAGCGCCGGCAGGATGCCACCGGTCACGCCGTTCACGTAGGCCGGGATCGCCGCCGGCGGCAGGTAGGCGGTGCGCTGGAACTCACGCCCGTTGGTGGAGTTGCCGCCCTGGTTGTTGGGGTTCTCCATCGACGTGGTGCGGATCGCCGACTCGGCGCGTACGAAGCCGCCGAAGCTGAAGCTCATCTCGCCCAGGATGTCCTCGAAGGCCCCCTCGGCGCGCGCCGGCCCCAGCGCGAGCGCGAGAACCGCTGCGGCGGCGCAGTGCGCCACCCGGATGTTGTTGCTCATGTCTCTCTCCCCCGTTTCGAACCGCTATTGGGATGGTTGGGTTGTGAACGGATTTATTTCTTACCGGGCGACCGACAGGATCGTCCCCGCCTGCCCGACGACCACGAACTCGCCGCCGCGCCGCGCCACCGAGCTGTACCAGGCCGTGGCGATGTTGCCGCCGCGCACATGGCTCCAGTGACTTCCGCCGTCGGCGCTCGCCAGCATCTCGCGCATGCCGGTGACCAGCACCTGCTGTCCCTCGCCGACCAGCACGTCGAGCAGGATCGCCTCGGAACCGGAGGCCTCCACGGACCAGCTCAGGCCGCCGTCGGTGGTCTTCAGGATGCGTCCCGATTGGCCGACCGCGAAGCCCAGGCCGTCGTCGCGGATATCGAGCCCGAACAGCGAGGGATCAACGCGCCCTTCGGACACGGCGCCGCGATGCGACAAAATCCAGGGCTCGCTGGCGGACTTCGACACCAGCACCAGCGACAGCTCGCCGGCGATGATCGCGGTGCCGTCGTCCCTCACCTTCACGCCATACAGATGCGGGGCGAAGCTGTCGCCGAGCACGGCCGAATCCTGCGAGAACATCGCCGTCCAGTCCGGCGCCACGCTGCGCCAGCTGGCGCCGCCGTCCTCCGAGCGCAGCACCGTACCGAAGGACCCCACCGCCACGGCATCGCCGCGCAGGTTGATGTCCACCGCCATCAGGCGCTCCTGGGTGCCGGACTTGACCGCCTTCCACTGCGGCGAGCCGTCGCGCACCAGGATCGTGCCCATCTGGCCCACCGCGATGCTGCGGCTGCCGTTGGCGGCCACGTCCTGCAGGCTCATCGGGCTGGGCGCCTTTTCCGGAGCCCAGCTCTTGCCATCGTCGGCGGTCACCAGGATCTGCCCGCCGGCGCCGACGGCAAAGCCCTTGCCGCGCAGCAGGTCGATACCGAAGAGGGCCTCGTGAGGAATGCCCCGGCGCAGTTCCACCGGAGCCGCCGCACTGATCGCGGCGGCTCCGGTGGCGACTGCCAGGAGCAGTGCAGCAGCAATGGTTCTGCTCATGTCCGTCCCCGTGGCCTGCTTACACGCGGCCGAGGCGCTGGATCGCCTGCTGCGTGAAGAACTTGTTGTACATCTCCTCGTTGTCGGCCTTGAACACGCTCTTGTAGCCGCCGGCGCAGGACTCGGCATGGGCGGCGCGGCTCATGCGCTTGTTCTGGATGTCGAAGCTCATCACGTAGATCCAGGACCAGGCCGGCGTCTTGCCGTCGGCGCCGTAGACCACCTTGTTACCGTTCTTGTACTGGCCGAAACCGGTCTCGAAGGTCACCCAGGGCTTGTTCTGGCGGTCGTAGCGGATGTTTCCGCAGTAGATGCAGTTGCGCACGTCGACGTAGGCCAGGCGGCGACCCACCGGCGCACGCGGATAGCCCACCGGCTTGGATTCGAGGATCGCCACTTCCGGCGCCAGCTCGAACTCGGTGTCGTAGAAGGTGATGCCCTTGGCACCGCCGTGCACACCCTTCTCCCAGTTCGGACGGTCGCCGCTCCAGGTGGTGTTGAAGGAGCCGAGCATCGGCTTGCGCTCGATGATCTTGTACTCGCCCCAGGTCAGCATCGGGTCGCCGGCTGCCCAAGGGTCGGTGAGGAACCAGGTCACGCCCGGGATCAGCGGCTCGAAGCGCTGGTTGGTGGGGAACTGGCGCACGCGGCGGAACTGCGGCAGGTAGCCGTAGAGCTCGGGGAACTTGCGCTGGTCGTAGTACCAGGTGCTGAGGAAGGAGCTGCCCGCGACGTCGGCCGAGGCCGTGAACAGGATCGTCTGGAAACGCAGCAGGTCGTTCATGTTCTTGAACACCGTGCCGTCCATGCGGGACTGCACCTGCAACTCGGTCCAGACCAGGTCGTAGTTGTAGGCCACGCCGCCATCGGGGTTGATGTCGGTTTCCTTGATGGCGTACTGGTTGTAGTCGCCGCGGCCCCAGCTCATCGCCATGTTGGCCTGGATCTCCAGGCCGGTCTTGGGGTCGGGGAACGGCAGGCCGCCGTGCCAGGGCTTGCCGTCCTGGGTGACCACGTTCTGGTTGGCGTCGAACTTGGCGTTGCCGCCGCTCTTCATGTTGCGCAGGGTCTTGTCGTAGAACTCGCCCGGGAACAGTGCGCGGTAGTCACGCTGGGTCGCCTTGATCTTGATCTTGCGGCCCATGGTCTTGATCTGCTCGAAGATGATCGGGTCGAGCAGGTCCTTGACCACGTCGACGTTCGCCGCCGTCACGTAGTCACCGGTCTTGATCTTGCCCTTCGTGTACATCTCGATGGACAGCAGTTCGTCCGGGTAGGCCTTGCCGATGTCACCCTCGGCGGCCATGACGTTGGTCAGCGGCATGAGCACGCCGGCACCGGCGCCCAGCGCCACGTTCTTCATCAGCTGGCGCCGGCCGTAGTCGAAGTCGAATTTCCGGATATGCATCTGAATCTCCTCAGTCCTCAGGACCCCATATCTCCGGCGGGGCGATACCGGGCGTTTTCAATGGCCGTCCGGGTTCGCCCCGGACGGAATGCAGGCAGGATTTCCCCGGGCTAGCTCGACGTGGCGAGCTTTCCCTCAGGGGCGTTTCCCAGGTCGAATTGCGAAAGGTCGATGCTCTCGCCCACGGCGAGGTCCTCGCGGGACGCGAAGGCCGGCTTGATCAGCCAGCACAGCAGCGGCAGCACCACCAGCGACAGCACCATGTTCACCAGCATGATGGCGATCAGCAGGACGCCCATGTCGGCCATGAACTTGAGGTCCGACATGAAGTACCAGGGCACGATGCCCAGCAGCATGATGCTGGCGGTGAACATGATCGCCTTGCCGGTGGTGGTCATCGCCACGGTGATGGCGCGGCCCCAGTCCTTGCCTTGCGCGGAGAACTCCTCGCAGATGCGCGACAGCATGTAGATGCCGTAGTCGATACCCACGCCGACGCCCATGACCGCGACGATCACCGCGTTGATGTCCAGGCCGACGCCGAGCAGGTGCATCGCCGCCATCAGCAGGAAGTTGGACATGTTGACCGGGATCAGCAGGATGATGCCGGCGACGAAGGAGCGGTAGGCGTAGGCCGAGATGACCAGCAGGATCACGTTGAGCAGGCCCAGGATGAACCAGTGGTACTCATGCACCACGTTGTTCATCGCCTGCTGCAGCGCGATCGACCCCGAGGCCATGCGCACGGTGAAGTCCGGGTGATCCGTGCCCACGGCGTCCACCGCGCGCTGGGCACTGGCCAGGGCGGCATCCACCGTCTCCTGCTTGCTGTCCTTGTACCAGAGCGAGATCGTCGAGTTCTGGAACTCGAAGTCCGAGATGTGCCCGAAGTTCACCGGGTTGGTGCCGAAGGTCACGGCGGTACCCGCCGCGCGCACCGCCGATACCGTGGGATCCAGCGGCAGCCACTTGGGATTGCCGCCCGAGAACAGGCGGTTGCCCTCCATCATGTAGTCGGTGAAGGACAGCGTGGCGCGCGGCGGCATCACCGGGTCGGACTCGACGATGGCCTGGATCTGCGCCGACACCGCCGCCACGTCCGGCGTACGGGCCACGCGGTTGTTGGGATCACGCTGCTTGGCCTCCAGCACGATCTCCAGCGTGTTCATGCCCGGGAAGTGCCCGTTGATCGCGCGCACCGCCGTGTTGTACTCGGAGTCGAACCACAGCAGGTTGCTGCCCTCCACCGGGTTGCCGATCTTGATCTGCATCGTCTCGTAGATGGCGAAGACCGCCAGGATCACCGCGCCGATCGTGGTGTACTTGGCCGCCGGCCCGTAGGTGATGCGAGACAGCTTCTCCAGGGCGGTCTTCTGGAACAGGTGGATGCCCTGCTCCTTGGCCGCGCCGCCGGCAATGGTCTCGATGTTCTTCGGTTCGGGCAGGTAGGACAGCAGGATCGAGATCAGGAACACGCCAGTGGGGATGATCCACAGCGCCCAGGCGCCGCAGAACAGCGCGTGGTTGATCATCGTCTCGATCGGCGCGATGGCGATCAGGATGATGCCGAAGACGTCGGTCATGATGCCGAGGATCGACGGCGCCATCATCACGCCCATGGTGATCTCGGCCGCCTTGCGCTTGTCCTTCACGTACGTGAGGATCTCGTAGTAGCGCTCGGTGTACTGGATGCAGTGCGACAGCGTCCGGGCCACCAGCAGCAGCGGCACGATCATCAGCAGCGGCTCGATGGGGCGCGCCAGCCAGCCGATGAAGCCGAAGCCCCAGACCGCCGCCACCGCGGCGCAGATCACCGGGGTGATCACGCCCGCCAGGTTGCGCATGTAGAACAGCAGCGCCGCCAGCAGCAGGCCGATGGTCACCGCGAAGATGAAGTAGGTCTGCTTCTGCAGCTTGTAGACCCAGCCGGTCAGCACCGGCTCGCCGGCCAGGTAGACCTCGTGCTGGTCGTCGCGCGCCTTCTCGATCAGGTCGTTGGCGTACTTGAAGGCTTCGCCGTAGTCGATGGAGTCGAGGAAGGTCGCCTTGATCAGGGTGGCAGACTCGTCACCCGACACGAAGAAGGTGCGCGCGTTGGGCGACTGCTCGATGCGGCGGCGGAACTCGTGCACCTCCTCCGGCGTGGACGGCACGTGGTCGTCCATCAGCGGGCGCATGTCGATGCCGTAGGGCGTGGCCTCGGCAAAGCGCAGCTTCTCGGTGGACACCGAGATGATCTGGTCGTGGTCCACGCCCGGCGCCAGGTCGATGTCGCGGGTCAGCTGCCAGACCTTCTGCAGGGTCTGGGGGTTGTAGATGTCGCCGCCGTCCTTGCGCTTGATCATGATCGCCATGGACAGCGGGTTGCCGAAGTTCGGGTGGTCGTAATAGACCTGCACGAACGGATCGTTCTTCGGCAGCAGGTCCTTGAAGATCGTGCGGATCTCCACCCGCGGGATGCCGGCCGCAAAGGCCAGCGTGACGAGCAGGAACAGCACCGCGAACAGACCGCGGTTGTCCATGATCAGCTTCGCCAGCCGGAAGCGCAGGGGCTGCTTTTTCATCGTTGGGTATTCCGTGTTGCCTGGGTCGGAGTGGCGCCCGCTGCCGTCCGGGAGACGGCCGGGGAAAAGGGCATTGCGGGCACGGCGGGCGCGGACGGCTCGAATCCCGGCCCAGGGGCCAGGCGCACTGCGTCCAGGTTGGAATGCCAGCCGATGACTGCCACTGCTCTCTCTCCGTTTCACACCACTTTTCTGGTCGGAAAGGTCGCCGGTGCCGGGTCCTTTCCTTGCCTCGCCGATCACCGCAAGCGGGTCGGGTTGGTTTCGGGGAGTAAGCCTGTTCCCAAGCGCTTGGACCGATCCCAACCTTTGGTATAGGTCTTGCCCAACCCGGGGCGGGGAGGATTCGCTGGCCGCATTCCAAGAGACCGGAGGAGTCCATGAGCCAGGCACAGAAATCCACCCGCGCGTCCGCCACCACGGCGCGCGCCGCCATCGTCCGCCAGCAGGGCGGCCCGTTTTCGCTGGAGTCCGTGGAGGTGGCGGCGCCACGCCCGGACGAGGTGCGGGTGCGCCTGGCCGGAACCGGCGTCTGCCATACCGACCTGGTCTGCCGCGACGCCTTCCCGGTGCCGATGCCGATCGTCCTCGGCCACGAGGGCGCCGGCGTCGTCGAGGCCGTGGGCAGCCAGGTGACGACGCTGCGCGTCGGCGACCACGTGGTGCTGTCCTTCAACTCCTGCGGCGGCTGCCACAACTGCGCCCACGAGGCGCCCGCCTACTGCTTCAGCTTCATGCCGCTCAATTTCGGTGGCACGCTGGAAGACGGCAGCTCCCCGGTGAGCCAGGATGGAAGCCCGGTGCACGCCAACTTCTTCGGCCAGTCCTCGTTCGCCAGCTACGCCGTGGTGCGGGAATCCAATGCCGTGGCCATCGCCGCCGACCTGCCGCTGGAGATCATGGGTCCGCTGGGTTGCGGCATCCAGACCGGTGCCGGCGCCGCCCTGAACTCGCTGAAGGTCGGCCCTGGCATCAGCCTGGCCATCTTCGGCGGCGGCGCCGTGGGACTCAGCGCCCTGATGGCCGCCAAGGCCGTCGGCGCCGGCCCGGTCGTGGTGGTGGAACCCAATGCCGCGCGGCGCCAGCTGGCGCTGGAGCTCGGCGCCGACACCGTGATCGACCCGCGCGCCACGACCGACGTGGTGGCCGCCATCCGTGAAGCCAGCCCCGGTGGCGTGCTCGCGGCGCTGGATACCACCGGAATCCCGGCCGTCATCACCGGCGCGGCCGAGGCACTGCTGCCCAATGGCCAGCTCGGCCTGGTCGGCGTCTCGCCCATGGACGCCTCGCTGCCGGTGAACATCATGAGCATGATCACGCGCGGCATCGGCATCAAGGCGATCCTGGAGGGCGACAGCCAGCCTCGGGAATTCATCCCGCGCCTGGTGGAGCTTTACCGCCAGGGCAAGTTCCCCTTCGACAAGCTGATCCGCACCTTCCCCTTCGAGCAGATCAACGAGGCCGCGCACGCCTCGGAAGACGGCTCGGTGATCAAGCCGGTGGTGGTGTTCTAGATTCCGCTTCCCCAGGGGTGCCGCGTGGCCAGCGCCACCGCGGTTCCCGCGCCGGACCGGCAGGAGCGCTCCCTCCTGCCGGTCGCGTCGCTTGAGGGATCAGCCGGTCCGCTGCACCGCCAGCGCCAGGTGCTCGCGGCACTCGCGCACCATGCGCTCGATCAGCTCCGCGCAGCTCGGGATGTCATCGATCAGCCCCACCGACTGCCCGGCCCAGATCAGGCCCTTCGAAGCATCGCCGCTCTCCAGCGCCTCGCGGCCCCTGGCGCCGGACACCAGCGGCTGCACGTCCTTGAACTCGCAGCCACCGGGCCGGTTCTCGATCGCCACCACCTCGTCGGACACCGAGGTCTTCAGCACGCGACCGGTGTTGTGCAGCGTGCGGAAGATCAGGTTGGTCTCGCGCTCGTTCTTGTCGATCAGCAGTTGCTTGATCGCCGGGTGGATCGGCGCCTCCTGCGTGGCACAGAAGCGCGTGCCCATGTTGATGCCCTCCACGCCCAGGGCGAAGGCGGCCGCCATGGTGCGCCCGTCGGCGATGCCGCCGGAGGCGATCAGCGGGATGCCCACCTTGCGGGCCGCCAGCGCGAACAGGATCAGGCCGCCGATGCCGTCCTCGCCCGGATGCCCGGCGCACTCGAAGCCGTCGATGGAGATGGCATCCACGCCATTGCGCTCGGCCGACAGCGCGTGCCGCAGCGCCGTGCACTTGTGGACGATCTTCACGCCGGCCGCCTTGGCCTTGGCGATGAACTCCCGGGGATTGTTGCCGGCGGTCTCCAGCACCTTCACGCCGCTGCCGAGCACCACGTCGAGATAGGCCTCGTAGGGCGGCGGCGTGGCACTGGGCAGGATCGTCAGGTTCACGCCGAAGGGCTGGTCGGTCAGCCCGCGGCAGCGCTCGATCTCCCTGGCCAGGTGCTCCGGCGTCGGCTGCGTCAGTGCGGTCAGCACGCCCAGGCCGCCGGCATTGGAGACGGCCGCCGCCAGTTCGGCGCGGCCCACCCACATCATGCCGCCCTGGATGATCGGGTATCGGGTACCCAGCAACTCGGTCACTCTGGTTTTCATGTCCTGGCTCCTCGTGCCATCGGGTTCTTGCAGCACCGCAGCTTACGCACGCGGCGCAAGCCCATCCCCGCCGAAAGTCGGGCCGGCACCGCGGCAAACCGCCCACCGCCCAGACTTTGGTATTGCCACGCGCCTGTGCCCGCTGGCTAGGCTGCTGTGCAAGGCAGGCACACGACCTGCCGTCCGGATCACCGGAGGAGCCCGCAGCCTGCTGCAGCACCCGGCATGTCCGTTCGCCCATCGTTCATCCAGCGGGTCGATCCCATGCCGAACATTCCGCGTCACGCCGACAAGCTCTTCAAGGACATCTTCCTGCCCGAGGAGACCCTGCGCGTGCGCAAGGACGTCCGGCAGTTCGCCGACGACGTCGTCCGCCCCGTCGCACAGCGCATCAACACCACGCCCGAAAGCCGCGACAGCTTCCCGCATGAACTGTTCAAGGCCATGGGCGCCGCCGGCCTCTACCGAATTCCCTTCGCCCAGGACGTCGGCGGCCTGGGCCTGGAGTTCCCCACGCTGGGCACCGTGACCGTTCTGGAGGAACTGGGCTACTACTCGCCCAGCCTCGCCTCCGCCCTCTACGACGGCCAGGCCATCTTGGTGGGCCAGACCCTGAACCGCGCCGGCGACTTCCTGCGCAAGACCTACCTGCCGCGCCTGGTCCGCGGCGAATTCCTCGGCGCCTTCGCCACCAGCGAGCCCGAGGCCAGCACCGACCTGTCGCCCCAGAACATGCAGACCGTCGCGGTCAAGGTGGACGGCGGCTGGCAGATCAGCGGCAAGAAGCGCTGGATCACCAACTCCGTGGCGGCCGACTACATCGCCGTGCTGTGCCGCAGCGGCGAGCGCCAGACCTTCCTGTTCGCCGACATGCTGTCGCCGGGCGTCTCGGTCGGCGACCCGGACCGCAAGATGGGCAACTACGTGCAGCTGACCGCCGATGTCGGCTTCGACCGGGTCTTCGTACGCGACGACCATGTCATCGGCAGCGAAGGCGCCGGCCTGCGGGCCGCGCTGGGCGCACTGATGCTGGGCCGCATGGGTATCGGCGCCATCGGCATCGCCATGGCGCAGGCCGCCTTCGACTTCTCCTCGCACTACATCAGCCAGCGTAAGGTCTTCGGCAAGCCCATCGCCGGATTCCAGCACTGGCAGTTCCGCTACGCCGACCATGCCCTGGGCATCGAGACCGCCCGCAACCTGGTGCACAAGGCCGCGATGCTCTACGACCGGACTGGCAACGCCGAGACCGAGGCCGCCATGGCCAAGGTCGCGGGCTCCGAACTGGCGGTGGACGTGGCCCGCGACGCCATCCAGGCCTGCGGCGCCTACGGCTTCGTCCAGACCCTCAGCGGCCCCGGCGAGCACTTCCCGCTGGAATCGATCTACCGCGACGCCAAGATCGGCGAGATCTACGAAGGCGCCAACGAAGTGCAGCGCTGGGTGATCGCCCGCAACATCTTCGGCCGCGAGATCACGGGGTAGGATTCAGGGCGTAAAAACCGCTCCAAAAAGTAGCCCTCGATCCAATCCGCACCCGATCAGGTGCCATAGTCCGCGAAAGGCTGCTTTGTGACGCTGATTCAACCGGTCGATGCAGCGGTTTGATCGGGACGGTAAAAATTCAACATGATGCTCCCAGACGAAGTGGTGGCCTGTCCCTTGAACCCGGCCGAGCGATAAAAGATCCGAAAGGTTTCAATCCAATACCCAGCCGCCGCAGAACGTGCACACACAAGAATGCTGAGAGGCAGCTTGAGCCGCCCATTGCTTTTGAGAATGACGAAAGCGCAATGGATGCATCAGGTGGCTATACGATGTGAGTCGGCCGAGTCAGTCGGCTTGATACCAAACCAGATCGCATAAAGCGGCGGCAAGAACAGCAAGGTCAGCACAGTGCCCCCGATGGTGCCGCCAATCAGCGTGAAGGCGAGCGAACCCCAGAATGCGGAAAAAGTCAGCGGGATGAAGGCGAATACTGCCGCCAGGGCCGTGAGAATGACCGGCCGCGAACGTTGCACCGTGGCCTCGATCACCGCATCGAACGGCGTCATGCCCTGCTCCTTGTTGAGGTCGATCTGGCCGATCAAGATCAGGGTGTTGCGCATGATGATGCCGGCCAGGGCAATCAACCCGATGATGGTGTTGAAGCCGAACGGCTGATTGAACAGGAACAGCGTCGGCACCACGCCCACCAGCCCCAGCGGCGCCGTGAGCAGCACCATGCCCATGCCGGATAGCGAGCGTACCTGCAGGATCACGACGATCATCATCAGAATGATCATGATCGGGAACACCTGTGCCAAGGCCACATTGGATTTCACTGCTTCCTCCAGCGGACCAGAGGCTTCGATACGGTAGCCCGCCGGCAGCGCATCAATGATGGGCTTGATCTTCTCGATGACGAGCAGCGAGGTTTCCGGAGGCTGAAACTCCGCTCCAACGTCGCCGCGTACCGTTATGGTGGGCGTTCGGTCACGCCGACGCATGATCGGGTTCTCCATACGGATCTCGGTGTGGCCGATTTGCAACAGCGGTACGCGCTGCCCATTCCTCCCAATCAAGGTGAAACTGTCGATCTTGGCCGGGTCAAGCCGATCCATTCCCGCACTGCGGGCAATCAGGTTTACCGTGCGGATGTCTTCCCGAACTTGCGTAATCGGCACGCCGCCGAGCAGAAACTGGAGCTGCTCTCCCGCCTCGCGAGACGACAATCCAATGGCCTGCAAGCGGTCCTGATCGAGCACGAACCTGATCGTTGGCACCCGTTCGCCCCAATCGGTGTTGACCTGCCGCAACTCGGGCATCCCCACCATCACCGTGCGCACCTGCTCGGAGATCTCGCGGATCTTGTCCTCCTCCGGTCCCATCACCCGAAATGCAACGGGGAACAGCGAAGGCGGGCCGAAGACGATTTGTGCAGCGCGCACACGAGCCTCGGGAGCCAAACCATCAGCGGCTGCCTGGCGCACTTTCAGCTTCAGCGCTTCGCGATCTTCCGGACTTTTGGTCAGCACGATGATCTTGGCGAAGGAGGGGTCTGGCAGCTCGGTGGAGAGCGGCAGATAAAAGCGAGGCGCACCTTGACCGATGTAGCTGGTCACGATGGTGGCTTCCGGCTGCTGTTGTAGCCAGGCCTCGACTTTGGCGACGGCAGCGTCGGTCGTTCCGATGCTGGTGCCTTGGGGCAGCTGTAGCTCGATGAGCACTTCGGCGCGATCAGAGTTCGGGAAAAACTGCTGCTTCGCCGCACCGATGCCCATCACGGATAGTACCAGCAGCGCGACCACCGCCAGTGCCACTTTGCGCTTGTGCCGCACCGCGCTCACGAGCCAGCGGCGCAGGCGCTGATATCGCGGCGTGCCGTAGATCGCCTGGTGGCCGCCCACCTGGCGTGCAATGTCCGGTAGCATCTTCACGCCGAGATACGGGGTGAAGAACACTGCAACCACCCAGGACGCGAGCAGTGCAAAACTGACGACCCAGAAGATATTGCCGGCGTACTCACCGGCACCTGACTTCGCAAACCCCACCGGCATCAATCCAATGGCGGTGACGAGTGTGCCGGAGAGCATGGGTGCGGCGGTGTGGCTCCAGGCGTGGGTTGCCGCTTCGATACGATCCACACCTTCCTCCATCTTCACCACCATCGCTTCGATGATGATGATGGCATCGTCGACCAACAGGCCGAGCGCCAGGATCAAGGCGCCGAGCGTGATACGGTCGAAGTCGCGTCCGGTCGCCAGCATGATGACGAACACCGCTGCCAAGGTGAGGGGAACCGCAGCGGCTACCACCAGGCCAACGCGGAAGCCCATGCTGATCAGGCTGACGGCGACCACCACCATCAAGGCCACCACGAACTTGACCATGAACTCGTCGTAAGCCTCGGTGATATTCACGGACTGATCGGTGACTTGCGTCAGTTCCAGGCCGAGCGGCATGTCGCCGCTGATCTTCGCCACTTCCTTTTTCAGGTTCTTGCCGAGCGTCAGGCCGTTGAAGCGCTCCTTCATCACTACGCCAAGAATGATGGCTGGCTCACCCTGGCTGCGCACCAGGAAGCTCGCGGGGTCTTCGTAGCCGCGCTTCACCTCCGCCAAGTCGGACAATTTCAGCGTGCGTCCGCCCGAAACGACGGGTGTGTCGCGCACCGCGTCGAGATCATCAATGGCACCGTCCAGACGAACGAAAACCTGTGGGCCTTGGGTGTCGATGGAGCCGGCCGGCGTGAGCAGATTTCGATTGTTGAGTGCTTCGAAAACGGCCGTTGGCGCAATGCCCAGAGTGGCCAGCCGCTCATGGGACAGTTCGACATAGATGCGCTCGGGTCGCTCGCCGATGATCTGGACTTTCTTTACACCATCTACGTGCAGAAGCCGTTGCCGCACCTGTTCGGCTTCGCGAATGAGCAGGCGATGCGGCTGTCCTTTGGATTTGATCGCATAAAGGGCGAACGTCACGTCGCCGTATTCGTCGTTGATGAACGGCCCCATCACGCCGCGCGGCAACTTCAGCGACTCATCGCTCAGCTTCTTGCGGGCTTGGTAGAACTCGCCCTCGACGGCGGGAGGCGGCGTGGCGTCTTTGAGCGTGACGACCATGAAGCCGAGCCCGGGTCTCGTGAAGCTCTCGGTGCGGTCATACCACTTCAGTTCCTGCATGCGCTTTTCGAGCGGGTCCAGGACCTGGTTCTGCATCTCCTCCGCGGTCGCACCCGGCAAGGCAACCATGACCGTCATGATCTTGACCGTGAAGTTCGGGTCTTCGGCGCGCCCAAGCTTGAAGAACGCGAACGCACCCGCGATCACGATAGCGGCAATCATGAAGACGGTGACTGCCCGCTCGCGGATGGCCCAAGCTGACAGGTTGAAGCCGGTCATTTGATCTTCCCTTCGACAGGCGCGACGGGCGCGACGGGCGCATCCTTACTGAGACGAACGGCCTGTCCGCCGCGCAACATATGCGCACCCATCGCCACGAACCGGTCCCCCGCCGCCAAGCCGCTGACGACCGTTGCTGTCTCGGCGCCAATGCCCGCAATCCCTACCGGCCGCCAGCGCACAACGGCCCGATGATCCGCTGCGGGCTCGATGACCCAGACGCCAGCGCCCTGGCCGTTGTCGGTGATGGCGCTCAGCGGCACCTGCACTGCGTCAGGCTGCTGCGCGTCTGGCACCGAGATGGTCACGGTGGAACCCAGCGGCGCCTGGGCGGCAGCACTTTCCAGCACATAGCGCGCCTCGAAGGTGCGGGTCGCCACATCCGCAGAGGCCGAGAGCTGACGAAGCTTGGCCACCCCCACCGCTTGCTGGCTGCCATAGATCCTGGCCTGCGCCGTGGAGCCCACGGCGGGGCGCAGCGTTTCGGGCAGATTCACCGTCGCCTCGCGCGGCCCGTTGTGGGCGAGCTTCACGACGGGCTGCCCGCTGGTCACGACCTGGCCCGGTTCTGCGTTGGTTTCGATGATCACTCCATCCGCATCGGCCCGTAGCACCGCATAGCCTGTCGCATTATCGGTGACGGCAGCCTGCGCTTCTGCTGCCTGGAGCTCCGCGGCGGCGGCTTGTGCCGTGGTTTTCGATTGATCGTACGCCAGGGCCGAGATCGCCCCCTGCGTGACCAGGCCTGCGTAACGCCTTTCATCCGAGGCCGCTTGGTCGGCTTTGACGCGCGCCGCCGCCACAGCAGACCGCAGCGCCGTGGTCGCCAACTGAAGATCCGCAACATCGATACGCATCAAGGCTTGCCCGCGCTTGACCGTGTCGCCCACCTCCACCAGACGCTCGACCACCTTGCCCGACACCCGAAAGCCGAGATTGCTCTGCACTCGCGCGCTGACCACGCCTGTGAAGTCACGTCCCCGCGCGGATAGCGGTGCGACTTCGGCCGTGAGCACCAGCGGCGGGAGTTGGCGCGGGTCAGCCGCTTCCGGTTGGCAAGCCGTGAGCAGGGGCGTGGCAGCAACTACCGACGCGATGGCGAGCGACAAGAAGCGAACGGTCTGCACGGAGTTCCCCTACGACGATTAGGGGTTCAGTGTGCAGAGATTGTGACTATATTGTCAAACAGTCACCCGTCAACTATGGCGAGAGGCTGCGTAGGACGAGGGCGATGGTGGCGCCGGAGTTCTCTTCGAGACCTTCCAGGTTGTATTGCAGCATTACCGGAGCGAAAAACGCTTCCATGGCGCCACGGATGCCGCGCACGGTGTCATCCAGGGGGGTTTTCCGCTCGAACTCTCCCGCCTGTCGGCCTTCGGTCAACACCTGCGCAAGAAGTCGATCAAGGCGATCGGTGTAGGCGATCTTGGAGTTCCAGCTTTCGATGTAGGAGACGGCGGCGATGTCGTGCAGCTTTCGCTCATCGAAGAAAAGGCGCGAGCTGTCCGACACGACTGTCTGTAGGATCCGGCGGAGCTTGTCGGTCGATGTTTTGGCTTGCGCGGCCGTGGCCTCCACGTTGTCCATCATGGAGCTCAGGCAATCACTGCAAATAGCCTCGCCAATCGCCTGCTTCGAGCTGAAGAACTTGTAGATATAAGCCTTCGAGAAGCCTATCGCGGTAGCCAAATCGCCGACGGTGGTCTTCTCGTAGCCATACCGCCGGAAATGTTCGTTGGCGGCGAGCACGATCTGATCCCGGATCGAATGCTCCGCTGGTCCGCGCAGGCCTGGGTCTGTTGCTGTGTCGGTCATGGCACGGATGTTACCCGAATCGCCGATTTGACATCGAGTGACCATATCGTAATATGGTCACTTCGACCAGCCGCCGAGTCGTGCCAGCCATGAAACCCTTCCCGCTCCTAGTCGTCACCAGCCTTTTGAGTGCTTCGATTGCGGGCTGCGTCGTCGGGCCTGATTACGCGCCCCCCGAGGCTCAAGCCGCTTCCAATGTCGGGCTGCGGCCGGAGCGCGACGCACGGCGTGTCACGACCGCCGCGGAACTGGCGACGTGGTGGGATGGATTCCAGGATCCCCTACTCTCCAGCATCGTGTCGGAATCGCTGACCGACAATCTGGATTTGGCGCAGGCGCTGTCACGGGTCGATCAATCGAGAGCGCTGCTCGCAGGGGCTAACGCGGCGCTGTTGCCCGTGGGCGAACTGGGGGGCCAGACGGTGCGCAACTACCAGTCCTTGCGCTCGCCGCTGGGCCGCATCCTCGACGCGACGTCGCCCGACTACGACCGCAGCAGTGCGTACAACGAGGTGAATGTCGGAGCCAGTTGGGAACTTGATTTGTTTGGCGGACGCAGGCGCGCGCGCGAAGCCGCCGCTGCGGAGTTGCAGGGATCGGAGGCGGGCTTTCAGGCCGCGCGCATCACGGTCGCCGCCCAAACGGCGGATGCTTACCTCGTGATTCGCGGCTTGCAGAACCGCCTTGCCATCGCACGCGAGCAAATCGCCACCCAGCGTCGGCTGGTGTCGCTGATCCAGCTGCAGTTCGATGCGGGTGTCGCGCCGGAATTGCAGCTGCGCCAAGCCGAGGGCGCACTGTCGCTGGTGGAAGCCAACGCGCCCACGCTGGAGGCGGCGCTTGAGACGGCCCTGAATGGCCTGGATATCGCGCTGGGCGATCCGGTGGGGACGCATCGAGAGCGCCTTTCAGCGATCAGCGCGATACCGAATGCGCCACTCATCGCGGATGCGGGCGGTCCTGCGGAGCTTCTGCGTCGACGTCCCGACCTGATCGTTGCCGAACGCCGCCTCGCCGCGAGCAACGCCGCCATTGGCGCCGCAATCTCCGAGTACTACCCCAAGTTTTCGCTCAGCGGCATGGTGGGCAGCTCCACCACAGGCAACTCGGGCCTTTTCAGCAGCGACGCCAACCAGGGTTTAGCGGCACTCGGGTTTCGCTGGCGGCTGTTCGATTTTGGTCGCATCGACGCGCAGATCGCCGCGAGCCGGGGCCGCCATGCTGAAGCACTGGCCGCCTACAAGCTCGCCGTGCTGCAAGCCTCGGGTGATGTCGAAAATGCATTTGCCGCCCTCGTGCGACGCGAGCAGCAGGCAGACATCCTGGCCAAAGGTGCTGCTGCCTCCACCCGCGCGCGCGATGCTTCGCTGGCGGCATTCCAGAGCGGCACGGTCAGCCTGATCGAAGTGCTTGCAGCCGATGGGCAACTACTCTCGGTCCGCGATAGCGAAGTGGTGGCGCGGTTGGAGTCGGCCCGCGCGGCCGTCGCCATCTTCAAAGCCTTAGGCGGCGGCTGGAGCCCGCCCAACCAGCAAGTGGGGCAAGCTGAAATCGTTAGCCGTCAGTTGCTATCGTCCGCTTTGGACTAGCAGACAATACCGCCTAGCCTCTCAAATCAACGCGCGGCCGGCACCCCATACCGCGCATGCCCCATCAGCGACTGCCCGCCGTCGCAGACCAGCGTCGCGCCGGTGATGTAGGACGCCGCGTCGCTGGCCAGGAACAGCGCCAGGTCGGCCACCTCGTCCAGGCTGGCGTAGCGCCCCAGGGGGATGCGCTCGAACAGCGCGGCGCGGGAGGCTTCGTCGGGCGTCAGCCGCGCCATGCCCTCCGTGCCTTCCACCGGACCCGGCGCGAGGGAGTTGACGCGCACGCCCTCCGCGCCCCATTCCACCGCCAGCACCTGCGTCAGCATCTGGATGCCGGCCTTGGCGGAGCAGACGTGAGCCTGGCCGGCCGCCGGCAGCAGCGCGTGGGTCGCACTGATCGCCAGCAGCGACGCGCCCGGCTTGCGCAGCTGCGGATAGGCCGCGCGGAAGACGTGGAAGCTGCCGTTGAGGTCGATGTCCACCACCGTCCTGAATCCATTGGACGACAGCGCCTGCGCGGGCGCCACGAAATTCCCGGCCGCACCGGAGACGACGATGTCGATGGCTCCCAGCGTAGCCACGCAGCGCTGCACCGCCGCCTCCACCGCGGCGAAGTCGCGCACGTCCGCCGCGGCACCGTCCGCGGGCACGCCCAGGCTCCGCAGTTCGGCGACGGTATCGTCGACCTTCTCCGGATCGCGGCTGACCACGAACACGGCGGCGCCGTGCGCGGCGTAGCGGCACGCGATGGCGCGGTTGATACCACGCGTGCCGCCGGCGACGAAGGCCACGCGGCCCGCCAGGGCGTCGGCACGGAACAGGGATCGGGTCGGGGTCATGGTTTCAGTTTCCATAGGAAGGCTTGCGCTTCTGCAGCGCGGCGGCCAGCGATTCGCGCAGGTCTTCGCCCGGCATCATCGCGGCGTTCCAGGCCGCGACGTAGGCCAGGCCATCGTGCACGCTGCGGTCGCGCGACCACAGCAGGTTGCGCTTGATGCCGCGCAGCGCCACCGGCGACTTGGCGGCGAGATCGGCGGCCAACCGCTCCACCGCCTCGCGCAGCAGCGGCGCGGATTCATGCACCTGGGAGACCAGCCCCAGGGCCAGGGCCTGCGGCCCGGCGAAGGTTTCGCCGGTGTAGCTCAGCTCGGCCAGCTTCGAGTAGCCGATCACCTGGCGCAGCCGCTGCAGCGTGCCGACGTCGGGCACCACGCCCAGGTCCACTTCCTTGATGCAGAACTTCGCCTCGCGCGTGCACAGGCGCAGGTCGCAGGCGGCCACCAGGTCCAGGCCGGCGCCGATGCAGGCCCCCTGGATTTCGGCGATCACCGGCACGCGCAGGTTCTCCACGGCATTGAATGCCGCCTGTACCCGCTCGATGAACGCCAGCAGCGATTCGCGACCACGCGCGGCACAGGCGCTGTCCGAGGCCAGGCGTCCCAGGTGCTCGATCACCGACAGGTCGATGCCGGCGCAGAAATGGCGCCCCTCCCCACCGAGGATGACCACGCGCAGTTCCTCTTGCCTGGACAGCCAGGCCAGCGCCTGCGGCAGTTCCTCCCACAGCGCCAGGTCGAAGGCGTTGGCCTTGTCCGGCCGCGCGAGCATCACGCGGCCGACGTGCCCGTCCAGCCGGGCGTGGACCGTCTCGGTCTTGAATGCCATGTCCCTCTCCTTCAGAAGCGCTTGCCGATCGAGACGCCGGCGATGAACTGGCTGGCATGGATGTTCGCCTCGCCGCCGCCGAAGGCCGGGGCGATGGACGCCTGGCCATTGACCTGTCGCCGCGGCGCATAGGCGATGCAGCCGGTCCATTCCCAGCCGCCCTCGGTCGCCAGCGTGGCGCCGGCGGTGTAGTGCTCCTTCATGACCACCGGCGCGGTCATCCCGAAGAAGGTCTCGGACGGCGGGATGATCTCCGAGGCCCGGCTGTAGCCGGCGCGCAGGCGCAGCGCCGTTGTGGCCTGCCAGCCCAGGCCCAACTTGTACAGGTCCTGGTCACGCCAGCCGAAGCCGGGGCCACCATCGGAGCCCAGCGCACGGCCCTGCGCCAGCCGCGACACCGGGTTACCGGTGGCCGCCTCGCGCGAGAACAGCACGCGGCTGAAATCCACGCTGACATCGAAAGCCGGCGTCAGCCGGTAGTGCAGCCCGGCGCTCCAGCTCTCCGGCAGGTCGAGTTCGCCACCATTGGGCAGCAGGCCGCGATAGCGGTCGAACTTTCCCAGGCGCGTCGGCGAGCGCCAGGCCAGGCCGCCACTCAGCCGCTCACCGAGCCGGCCCTGCCAGCCCAGCTGCAGGCTGTAGCCGTAGGCGGAGTCGGAGCCCTGGTCGGAGACCTGCCCCGGCGACTGCGAAAGCGGCGCCAGGAAATCCAGGCCCTGCGCGTTGATCTCCTGGTACGCCAGGTTCAGACCGACACCGACGTTCTGCCCCGGCACCACCGCATAGCCCAGCGAGGTCGAGACCACCGTCTGCATCAGCTTGATGCCGGCACGCGCGTCGCCACCGAAGCGCTGGTAGGGGCTGCTCTTGTAGTCGGTGCCGAAGCCGGCACTGAACACAGTGACGCCAATCGCGGCGCGCTCGCCCAGGGACCGCGACCAGCCTCCCTGGGGGATGAAGAAATTACGCTGCCCGTCCGAGCCGTGGGTCTGGTCGGCGCCGGCCGCGTTGTCTTCGACACGGCTACCCGCCTCCACGTAGAGCCAGTCCATGCCCAGGTCCGCGCGGTGGCCCAGCGACATCACCGCCGCGGAATTCGCCGCCATGCCCGGCGTGTCCTCGGCCCTTGCCACGGCGACGCCGCCGGCGCCCTCCGACTTCATGCCGTAGCCGTGGCTGAAGACGCCGTAGCCGGCGACGGCGGGGACGGCATGCAGCCCTGCCGCGGCCAGCGTGGCCGCGATGATCCGCTTGTTCATGGGTTCTCCTCCGGCTGGGAATGGTTGTTCCGGCAACCTCCAGCCTAGGGACTGGGCCGCCCCATCCCCCCGACCGAAAGTTTGGGAACCGCCGCCCGAAGGCAGGGAAAGGTAGAGCCCCGTGCTGTACCCGTGAGGAGACATAACAATGAACATGCCCGCCAGCCCGACGCCGGCCGTGACGCTGCCGCCCAGCCTGAACTTCATCGGCGGCCAGTGGCTCGACGACCCCGCCGCGGAGCGCATCGAGGTCCGTGATCCGGCAACCGAGGCGATCATCGGCCGCATTCCCCGCAGCACGGCCGCCACCGTGGACCAGGCCGTACGCAGCGCCCGCCAGGCCTTCGAGGACAGCAGCTGGCGCGACCTGCCGCTGATCGCGCGCGAGCGCCTGATCCACCGCCTCGCCGACCTGCTGGAAGCCGACGCCGCGCAGATGGCGGCCATCGAGAGCCTGGACAACGGCAAGCCGGTGATGTTCTCCGGCATGCTGGACGTGCCCTATTCGGTGGCCTGGCTGCGCTACTTCGCCGGCTGGCCGACCAAGCTGTCCGGCAAGTCGCTGAGCCCCGCGGTCCACGGGCCCGGCTACCACTGCTACACCCTGCGCGAGCCGGTGGGCGTGGTCGGCCTGATCGTGCCCTGGAACTTCCCGCTGGTGCTGGCCGTGTGGAAGATCGCTCCGGCACTGGCCGCGGGCTGCACCATCGTGCTCAAGCCGGCCGAGCAGACGCCCTACTCCGCACTGCGCCTGGCACAGCTCGCCGAGCAGGCCGGCATCCCCAAGGGTGTGTTCAACGTGGTGCTCGGCGACGGCAGCACCGGCCAGGCCATCGTCGACCATCCGGGCATCGCCAAGCTGTCGTTCACCGGCTCCACCGCCGTGGGCAAGCGCATCCTCAGCAGCGTCGCCAAGGACCTCAAGCGCGTCACACTGGAGCTGGGCGGCAAGTCGCCCACGGTGATCATGCCGGACGCCGACCTGGAGCAGGCCATCCCCGGCGCCGCCCAGGCCATCTTCCTCAACTCCGGCCAGATCTGTTTCGCCGGCACGCGCCTGTTCGCGCCGCGCAAGCAGCTCGACCGCGTGCTGGAAGGCATCGCCGGCGTCGCCGCCTCCTTCAAGGTCGGCGCCGGACTGGAGCCGGACACCATGCTCGGCCCGGTCATCAGCCAGCGCCAGGCCGACTCCGTCATGGACAAACTGCAGGCCGGCGTGAAGGCCGGCGCCGCGGTGTTCAGCGGCGGGCATCGCATCGAGCGCAAGGGCTACTTCATCGAGCCCACCATCCTGGTGACCGAGGACCCCGCCAATCCCGCCTATCGCGAGGAGCTGTTCGGCCCGGTGCTGACGGCCACACCCTACGACGACATCAACGACATCGCGGCGATGGCCAACGACTCCGACTACGGCCTCGCTGCGCACGTCTACACGCGCGACCTGTCGGCCGCGCACCAGCTCGCGCGCAAGATCCAGGCCGGCACGGTCTGGGTCAACACGCAGCTCACGCCGGACCCCAACCTGCCCTTCGGCGGCTTCAAGCAATCCGGCTGGGGCCGCGAGAACGGCGAGGACGTGTTCGCGCACTACCTCGAGAGCAAGACCGTGATGATGAAGATCGCCTGAGCCGGACGGGGCGGCACTGCTGCCGCAGGGCCTGCGCGACAGCCTCGCCACAGCGCTGCAACACGACAACGCCGCATGAGACGGCCGCCGAACACATAACGACCGAGGAGATTCGCCATGCAATTCACTCAGGGCCTGCACCGCGCCGTGCAGCAGCGGCCGGATGCCATCGCCACGATCTGCGGCGAGCGCCAGACCACTTTCCGCTCGCTGCAGGATCGCGTCGCGCGCCTGGCTGGCGCCCTGCGCAAGCTCGGCGTTCGCGAGGGCGACCGCGTGGCCATGCTCGGCTTCAACTCCGATCATTACCTGGCCTACTACCTCGCCGTTCCCTGGGCCGGCGCGGTGGTGAACCCGGTGAACTTCCGCTGGAGCCTGGAAGAGATCATCTACTCGCTGAACGACTCCGAGTCGGTCGCGATCTTCCTGGACGACAGCTTCGCCCGCCACGCCGACGCCCTGCTCGACGGCTGTCCGTTCCTGCGCATGGTGATCTTCTGCGGCGAGGGAAAATGTCCGGACGATCTGCTGGACCTCGAGACCCTGATCGCGGGCACCGAGCCGATCCCCGACGCGGGACTCGGCGACGACGAGACCTACGGCGTGTTCTACACCGGCGGCACCACCGGCGCGCCCAAGGGCGTGCTGCTGTCGCACCGGAACATCTGCAGCTCGGCCCTCGCACTGATGGCCGAGGGACCGTTCCCCGACGGCGCCATCGGCCTGCATGCGGCGCCGATGTTCCACCTGGCCGACATGATGATGAGCGCCTGCCTGCTGCTGCGCGGCGGCAGCCACGTCATGCTGCCCGCCTTCCGGCCCGACACGGCGCTGGAGATCATCAGCCGGCATCGCGTCAGCGAGCTGCTGCTGGTGCCCGCGATGCTGCAGGCGCTGGTGGACCATCCCGCCATCGCGCAGCATGACCTGTCGCCGGTGCGGCACCTGCTCTACGGCGCGTCCCCGGCCTCCGAGGCCCTGCTGGATCGCGCGATGCAGGCGCTGCCCGGTGCCGGCTTCTTCCAGGTCTACGGCATGACCGAACTGGCCGCCACCGCCACCACGCTGCCACCGGCGCAGCACGGTGCCGCGGGCCGCGAGGCCGGTCGCCTGCGCTCCGCCGGGCGCGCCTTCTGCCACCTGCAGGTGCGCGTAGTGGACACCGAGGATCGCGAACTGCCCCGCGGGCAGGTCGGAGAGGTGCTGGTGCGTGGTCCCAACGTGATGCAGGGCTATCTCAACAAGCCCGAGGCCACGGAGGCTGCCCTGCGTGGCGGCTGGATGCACACCGGCGACATGGGCTACATGGACGACGAGGGCTATGTCTTCGTGGTGGATCGCCTGAAAGACATGATCATTTCCGGCGGCGAGAACGTGTACTGCGCCGAGGTGGAGAACGCGGTGGCACGACACCCCGCCGTGGCAAGTTGCGCCGTGATCGGCATTCCCAGCCAGGAGTGGGGCGAGGCCGTACACGTGGCCGTGGTGCTGCGCGGCAGTGAGTCGCTGACGCAGGAGGCACTGCACCTGCACTGCAGGCAGCTGATCGCCAGCTACAAGTGCCCGCGCAGCCTGGAGATCCGCGACAGCCTGCCGATCTCCGGCGCCGGCAAGGTGCTCAAGACCGAGCTGCGCAAGCCCTTCTGGGAAGGGCGCGAGCGCGCCGTCAACTGAGCCTCGGAGAACGCCCTTGAACATTCTACGTTTCGACCGCGGCTACTCGCGCCGCAAGTTCCTGCAGGACGCCGCCCGCGGCGTGCTGTCCACCGGCGTGCTGATGCCGCTGTCCAGGGCCATCGCCGAGACCGGCGACGTGTCCAGGGCCTACCCCGACGAGCTGCTGTCGATCGAGGCCTATACCAAGGGCCGGCTGAAGGTCGGCGACATCATCGACGCCAGCAACGTCGAGGTGGTGAAGGACCTGCTGGAGCCGGTGCGCTACCACCAGATCCTGAAGATGGGGCGGCGGCTCAAGCTGCGCGCCACCACCACCGACGTCATGCGCCTGTCGCCCTGGGAATACATCGAGGCCACCCTGCGCAACCGCGGCAAGGCGGCCTTCGACGCAAAAGGCAATGTCGTGAACGCCGCCGACGGCCAGCCCTGGATCGGCGGCAATCCCTTCCCGGATCCAAAGAGCGGCCTGGAGTTGTTCGCCGCGCAGACCCTGAGCTGGGGGCGGCACGACTCGTCCTTCTACGCCTTCAAGGAATACGACGTCTCCGGCAAGGGCGAAATCGAGTTCACCTATTCGGCGGGCTGGGCGGAGCTGTCACCGGTGGCGCGGGTGGCCCTGGACCCTCGCCCCTACTGGAACGATCACAAGGACAAGCTGCGCTTCCAGTCGGTGTTCTTCCTGTCACCGCAGAGTTCGCGCGGCACGTCCTTCCTGAACGTCTGGAACTACGACCAGAACACCTTCCCGCTGCTCTACGGCTACGTCGCCGAATTCCGCCGCGTCCGCCAGTTCCCCACCGACCAGCGCTTCGAGCCCCTGGTGCCCGGCTCCACGCTATACCTGTCCGACGCCTGGGCCACCGGCGATCCGCTGCATACCTGGGGCAACTACCGCATCGTCGGCCGCGGGCCCTTCCTGGCCGGCCTCTCCGGCAACTGGAACCCCGACGCGCCCAACTGGGAGCACAAGACCCACGGCGGTGCCAAGGGCCAATCGTTCTGGGACACCGAGGTGGAACTGGTGCCGGAAGCGATCATGGTGGAGGCCGAGCCGGTGCGCTTCCCGCGCGCACCGGTGTCGAAGAAGCGCGTCTGGTTCGACGCGCGCAACCAGGTCGTGGTCGGCATGGTCACCTACGACCGCAAGGGCCAGCCCTACCGCTCCTTCGACGGCGCCTACACGCTGTACGAGGACAAGGGCCGCAAGTTCATGGACGGCGCCCATCCCTACTGGAGCTGGACCCACGTCACCGCCTCCGACATCCAGACCGGCCGCGTGACCCGCCTGGAACAGGTGCGGGAGCTGGAGAAGGTGCACCGCAGCGGCGCCAACCAGCCCGACCTCTACAGCCGCTACCTGACCACCGGTGCGCTGATGAAGCTCGGGGCCGTGTAGCAGCCCGACTAAGGTTGGGTAACAGATGCCGGCGCAGGGACGATCTTTGGCACACTAGAACAGCGTCCCGCGCGCCAGAGGAGAGACCATGACGCTTACCCAGATTTCACTGCTGGCCTTCCTGGGCGTGGCCTCGGGCGGGCTGCTGCTCGTCAGCCTGATCGCGCTGCGCCGCAGGATCCCGGCCTTCCTGTCCGCCGGTCACGGCCTGGGCGGACTCGCCGCGCTGGCCCTGCTGTTCGCCGCCGCGCTCCAGGGTGAGGCCCAGACCCCGGCCCTGACCTGGTGGGCCCTGGGCGTGCTGCTCTCCGCGTTCACCGGCGGCATGCTGCTGTTCCGCGTGATCTTCCGCCATCGCGCCACCTTGCCGCTGGCAGCCCTGCACGGCAGCCTCGCCGCGCTGGGCATCTACCTGCTGTACCGCGCCGCCGTCTGAGGCAGGACCATGGGCAGCTCCGGCACCTGGCACGGGCTGGTCGTCCTGGCGCCCACGAGAAACATCACCCGCTAGGACCGCAGCCCCGCCGGCAGGGTGGATACGACGCAGAGCCCGCCACCCGCGCGCGGCTCCGCACGGATCGAGCCGCCATGCAGGGTGAGCGCACGCCTGGCGATCGCCAGGCCCAGGCCGGTGCCGGGAATGCTCTGGCCTGATGCATCGGTCCGGCCGTTCTCCAGCCGGCGGAAGGGCAGGAAGATTTCCTCGCAGAGTTCCGCCGGCACGCTGGGGCCGCGGTCCAGCACCCTGACTTCCAGCACGCCCTCCCGGATGCCGGCCTCGACCTCCACGACCGTCTCCGGCGCGGTGTACTTCACCGCATTGCGGATGACATTCTCGAAAGCCCGGTAGATCAGTTCGCCGTTGACCGCCGCCACGAAACTCGCGGCACCCTGCAGTTGCACGTTGCTGCCGCGAGCGCGCGCCTCGAAGTCGGCATCCTCGACGATGGCGGCGAGCAACTCGATCACGTCGACGCGTTCGCGCGCCGGTCCGGTGGTGCCGGTCTCCAGCTTGTGCAGCGTCAGCAGTTCCTCCACCAGGGCGTCGAGGCGCTGCGCTTCGCGCTTGATACGCTCCAGCGCCTGTTCGGCCTGCTGCGGGTCCTGCTGCATCAGGCCGATGGCGGCCTGCAGCCGTGCCAGCGGCGAGCGCAGCTCGTGCGAGATGTCGTGGAACAGTCGCTGCATGTGCAGCACGGCATCCTGGAGACGCTGCGCCATGTGGTCGAACTCGCGCCCGAGGTCCGCGATCTCGTCATTGCGGTTGCCCAGCACGGGCGCGACGCGGACCTCGAAGCGGGCCTGCGACGCTTCGCGCAAGGCCTGGCGCAGGTGCCGCAGCGGCCGCGACAGGTACCAGGCCGCGATCAGCCCCGCCAGCAGGGCGAACAGCAGCCCCAGGCTCAGCGGCACCAGCGGCACCCAGGCCGGCGGCCGCTCCGCCGGACGGCCGATGCTCAGCTGCAGCAGCAGGATGCTGCTGATCACGCCCAGCAGCGTGGCCAGCCCGAAGGTGGCGAACAGCTTCCAGAACAGGCGGCCGAAGGGAAGTTTCATGACGCTAATCCGTGAGCAGCTGGTAGCCCATGCCGCGCACGCTCTGGATCCAGGGCTGTCCGTCCGCACGCTGGCCCAGCTTCTGCCGGATGCTGCTGATGTGCACGTCGATGCGCCGGTCGAAGGGCGCCAGCGGCCGGCCGAAGGCCTGCCGTGAAATCTCGTCCTTGCTGATCAGGTGGCCGGAGGCACGGGCCAACACCTCCAGCAGGCTGAATTCGGTGCCGGTAAGATCCAGCGCGCGGCCCTGCCAGGTGGCGCGGCGGCTGCCGGGCCACAGTTCCAGCGGCCCGGCATGGATCGTGGCCGGCGCCATCGAGGAACTCCCCGGCGCGGCCTGGGTACGGCGCAGGATGGCACGCAAGCGCGCCACCAGCTCGCCCGGCGTGCAGGGCTTGGGCACGTAATCGTCGGCGCCCATGTCCAGCCCGACGATGCGGTCGATGTTGTCGCCGCGCGCGGTGAGCATGACCACGGGCACGTGGCTGGCCGCGCGGATGCGGCGCAGCGCCTCGATGCCGCTGAGTCCCGGCATCATCACGTCCAGCACCACGATGGCGAAGCGGCCACTCAGCGCCGCCTGCACGCCGCTGGCGCCGTCGTTCGCCACCTCCACGGCAAAGCCCTCGCCCGCCAGGTACTGGCTGAGCAGCGCCGTCAGTTCCGCGTCGTCGTCGACGAGCAGGACCTCGGTACGGGATGGGGCGGGACTGCCTTGCATGGGCGCAGTATGCGCATGCCACCCCTCCCAGATACAGGTTCCGGCTGGGCTTTTACCCAGCTTTACCCAGCTTGACGGTAGCCAACACCCCAGTCCCTAACATGCACTCAGAGCACCGCGATGTCCGCGGCGCCGGAGCCGTCGAGTGAACCTGAAGTCCTTGAGCAGAACCTGCATCGCCTGCCTGGCCGCCTGGCTGTCCGGCTGCGCACTGCAGCCCGCTTACGAACGACCGGCGGCGAGCGTCGCCGGCCAGTGGCAGACCGCGCCGCCCCATGGCGGCAGCGTCGAGGCGCTGGCCGACTGGTGGCAGCGCTTCGACGACGGCAACGTAGCGGTGCTGGTGCGCCAGGCCGAATCCGACAGCCCGACCCTGGCGCAGGCGCTGGCGCAGATTGACGGGGCCCGCGCGACGCTGGCGTCGGCCGGCGCCGCGAGCCTGCCGGACCTCAGTGCCGGTGGTTCGGTGACGCGCGGCAAGCAAGCCCCGGCCGACGTCACCACCGTCCGCAGCGGCGGGCTCGATGCGTCCTGGGAGGCCGATCTCTTCGGCCGGCAGCGCAGCGGCCGCGAGTCCGCCCGCGCGCAACTGCAGGCCCGCGTCGACGACTGGCACGACGCGCGCGTCTCACTGGCGGCGGAAGTCGCCGACAGCTACGTGCAGTACAAGGCCTGCCGCCAGCTGGCCGCGGCCTACCAGGCCCAGGCCGATTCGCAGGGGCAGACGCTGAGGGCGACGCGCATCGCCGTCTCCGCCGGCTTCAATGCACCGACCGATGGCTATCTCGCCGAGGCCAGCGCCGCCAGCGCGCAGGAGGCCAGCGTCGCGCAGCAGGTGCAGTGCGAGCTGCTGGTGAAGTCGCTGGTGGCGCTCAGCGGCCTGCAGGAGCCCGCGCTGCGCGCGCTGATAGACCAGCACCCGACGATTCCGCAGCCGGCGGATTTCGAGTTGCGTAGCCTGCCCGCCGATCTGTTGCGCCAGCGCCCGGACCTGGCCTCCGCCGAGCGGTCCCTGGCCGCACGCTATGCCGAGATCGGCCGGGCGCGTGCCGACCGTTGGCCCAGCCTCACGCTCGGCGGGTCGATCTCGATCTCCGCCACGAGCCTGGTCTCGCCGGCGTCGAGCTGGTCCTTCGGCCCCAGCCTCAACCTGCCACTGTTCGACGGCGGCACGCGGCGCGCGGCGGTGGACTCCGCGGAAGCGGCCTATGAACAGCAGCTCGCGGTCTACCGCGGCGCCGTGCGCAGCGCCGTGAGCGAGGTCGAGCAGGCGCTGGTGCAGCTCGAAGGCGCGGCGCGGCGCAGTGGCGATGCCCGCACCGCCGCCGAGCAGTATCGGCGCTACGCCACTGCGGCCGAAGCCAACTGGCGCGCGGGCCTCGACAGCCTGCTGACGCTGGAGCAGGCGCGGCGCTCCGCGATCACCGCCGAACTCACCGATATCCAGTTGCAGCGCGACCGCGTGCGCGCCTGGATCGCGCTGTACAAATCCCTGGGCGGTGGCTGGACCACCGCGCAGCAGGAAACCATCCCCCAAGGAGCCGCTTCGTGAAGAGCCCCTGCCTCCCCATCGCCTTCGCCCTGGTCCTGCTCGCGGGCTGCCACGCGCCCGAACCGGCATCGACTACGCCGCCTGCGGCACTGACCGTGAGCCTGGTGCAGCCGCAGCGCGAGCAGTGGCCGCAGATCATCCACGCCAACGGTGCGGTAGCCGCCTGGCAGGAGGCGGTGATTGGCGCGGAGACCGGCAGCCTGCGCATCGTCGAGGTGCTGGCCGACGTTGGCGATCGCGTGAAACGTGGCCAGTTGCTCGCCCGCCTGGCGGACGACACGGTGAAGGCCGACCTGGCCAGGCAGGAAGCGGCGCTGGCCGAGGCGCAGGCCAGCCTGGGCCAGGCCGAAGCCAACCTGCGCCGTTCCGAGACGGTGGCCGACAGCGGCTCGCTCTCCAGCCAGCAGCTCGACCAGTACCGCGTAGCGGCACAAAGTGCCCGCGCCGCGCTGGCCTCGGCGCAGGCGCAGCTGGATAGCGAGCGCATCCGCCTGCGGCAGACCCGCATCGTCGCGGTGGACGACGGCGTGATCTCGTCGCGCTCGGCGCTGCTCGGCAATGTCGTGCCGGCCGGCACCGAGCTGTTCCGGCTGGTGCGCCAGGAGCGCATCGAGTGGCAGGCCGAGGTCGATGCACGGCAGCTCGCGCAGATCCAGGCCGGCCAGCGGGCACAGCTCACGCTGCCCGGCGGCAAGACCGTGGAGGGCCGCGTGCGCCTGGCCTCGCCGACGCTGTCGCTGCAGACCGGGCGCGCCATCGTCTACGTGCAGTTGCCCACCGGCAGCGGCGCGCAGCCGGGCATGTACGCCAGCGGCAGCATCGAGCAGGCCGCGACGCCGGCGCTGACGCTGCCGGAGTCGGCCGTGGTGCTGCGCGACGGCCGCAGCGAGGTCTATCGGTTCAAGGCCGAGGGCAGCACCGTGGCCCGCTCGCGCGTGGAGACCGGGCGCCGCAGCGGCGGGCGCGTCGAGATCCTGTCGGGCCTTGAAGCGGGCGCGCGCGTCGTCGCCTCCGGCGGCGCCTTCCTGTCCGACGGCGCCACCGTCACGACGGCGCCGGCCACCACGGGGAGCCAGGCACCGTGAACGTCTCCGCCTGGTCGATCCGCCAGCCCGTTCCGGCGCTGCTCTGCTTCGTCCTGCTGACCGTGGTCGGCCTGATCGGCTTCCACAAGCTCCAGGTCCAGGACTTCCCGGACATGGACCTGCCGATGATCCAGGTCACGGCGGCACTGGAGGGCGCCTCGCCCTCGCAGCTGGAGAACGAGGTCGCGCGCAAGATCGAGGACAAGCTCACCTCGCTGACGCGGCTGGACCACATCAGCACCACGATCACCGACGGATCGGTCTCCATCGTCGTCAGTTTCGAGCTGGAGAAGGACATCCAGGCGGCCCTCAGCGAGGTACGCAACGCGGTGGACAGCGCGCGCGCCGACCTCCCGGCCGAGATGACCTCCCCGGTGGTCGCCAAGATCGAGGCCGCCGGCCGGCCGCTGCTGACCTACACGGTGGCCTCGGACTCGATGGACGAGCGCGACCTGTCGTGGTTCGTGGACAACGACCTGACCAAGGCGCTGCTGTCGGTTGACGGCGTCTACTCCGCCGCGCGCGTCGGCGGCGTGGACCGCGAGGTGCTGATCGACCTCGATCCGGCACTGATGAGCGGGCTCGGCCTCACGCCGGAAGCGGTGTCTAGCCAGCTCAAGGCCATGCAGCGTGACCGCTCCGGCGGCCAGGGCGATATCGGCGGGCAGCGCCAGTCCTCGCGCTCGCTGGTCGGGATCGGCTCGGTGGAAGACCTCGCCGCGCTGAGCATCACCAGCGGCGACGGGCGCAGCCTGCGGCTGGACCAGATCGCGCAGATCCGCGACGGCAACGCCGAGCGCCTGTCCTATATCTACCTGGACGGCAAGCCGGTGGTGGCGGTGCAGGTCACGCGCGCCAAGGGCAGCTCCGACGTCACCGTGGTCAACGACGTGCGCGAGGCCATGACCCGCTTCGCCCAGGCGCATCCTCAACTCAGCCTGCAAGAGGCCAGCACCACCGTCACCCATATCGAGGAGAACTACGAGGGCTCGATGCACCTGCTGATCGAAGGTGCGCTGCTCGCCGTGATCGTGGTGTGGTGGTTCCTGCGTGACTGGCGCGCCACGCTGGTCTCGGCGGCGGCGCTGCCACTGTCGATCATCCCCACCTTCCTGGTGATGCAGATGCTGGGCTACAGCCTCAACACCGTCACGCTGCTGGCGCTGTCGCTGGTGATCGGCGTGCTGGTGGACGACGCCATCGTGGAGATCGAGAACATCATGCGCCACCTGCGCATGGGCAAGACGCCGATGCAGGCCGCCATGGAAGCGGCCGACGAGATCGGCCTGGCCGTGATCGCGACCACGTTCGCCCTGGTCGCGGTATTCCTGCCCACCGCCTTCATGTCCGGCATTCCGGGCCTGATCTTCTCGCAGTTCGGCATCACGGCATCGGTCGCGGTGCTGATGTCGCTGCTGGTGGCACGCCTGCTGACACCGATGATGGCGGCCTACCTGCTCCACTCCGTCCCGCAGGAGGAGCACGACAGCGCGCTGATGAGCCGCTACATGGGCTGGGCCCGCGCCTGCCTGACGCATCGCCGCCGCGCGATGCTCGCCACCACCCTGTTCCTGGTGCTGTCGCTGGCCATGGCCAGCGGTATCAAGGTGGCCTTCTTCCCGGCACAGGACCGGGCACAGACCTCGCTGACCCTGGAACTCGCCCCGGGCAGCAGCATCGAGGAGATGAGCGCGGCCGGCCTGCGCGCGGCCGAGCTGGCCCGCGCGGTTCCCGGCGTCGGCAGCGTGCTGCTCGCGGTGGGCAACGGCAGCAGCGGCGGCACCAACAACGCGTCGCTGACGGTGGACCTGGTGCCGCGCACCGAGCGCGACCGCAAGCAGTCCGCCATCGAGCAGGAGATCCGCCAAAAGCTGCGGACGCTGCCGGGCCTGCGCGCATCGCTGAGTGCCAGCGGCCCCGGCGGCGAGACGCTGCAGGTCACGCTGGCCGGCAGCGACTCGGACCTGCTCGAATCCACCGCCGCCAAGCTCGAGGAGGAACTGCGCACGCTCGGCGGCATCGGCAGCGTGACCTCCAGCGCCGCGCTGCAGCGGCCCGAGGTGCAGTTCCGCCCCGATCCCGCGCGCGCGGCGGCGCTGGGCGTCACCACCGAGGCGGCGGCCAATGCCCTGCGCGTGGGCACCTACGGCAGCTATTCCAGCGGCCTGCCGAAGCTCAACCTGCCCGAACGGCAGATCGCGCTGCGCGTGCGCATGGATACGGCGCTGCGCACGGACCTCGACACCATCGGCCAGCTGCGCGTGCAGGGCAGCCAGGGCAGCGTCACGCTGGCCTCGGTCGGCGAGCTGTCGATGGGCAGCGGCGCGGCGAAGATCGCCCGCATCGACCGCGAGCGCAACATCACGCTGACGGTGGAGCTGAACGGCCAGGCCCTGGGCGACGTCAACCGCAAGGTGCTGGCACTACCCACCATGCGGCAGCTGCCGGCCGGCGTGCATACGGTGGACCAGGGCGAGCTGCAGCGCATGGGCGAGCTGTTCCAGAGCTTCGGCCTGGCCATGGCCATCGGCATCTTCTGCATCTATGCCGTGCTGGTGCTGCTGTTCCACGACTTCCTGCAGCCGGTCACCATCCTCTGCGCCTTGCCGCTGTCGCTGGGCGGCGCGCTGCTGGCCTTGCTGATCACCGGCATGAGTTTCTCCATGCCGGCCACCATCGGCCTGCTGATGCTGATGGGCATCGTGACCAAGAACTCCATCCTGCTGGTGGAGTACGCCGTCATCGCCCGCCGCGAGCGCGGCATGGACCGGCTCAGCGCGATCCTGGACGCCTGCCACAAGCGTGCGCGGCCGATCCTGATGACCACCATCGCCATGGCCGCCGGCATGCTGCCCAATGCCCTGGGCGTGGGCGCCGAGCCGAGCTTCCGCCAGCCCATGGCCATCGTGGTGATCGGCGGCCTGGTGACCTCGACCCTGCTCAGCCTGCTGGTGATCCCGGTGGTGTTCACCTACGTGGATGACCTGCTCGAGTGGCTGCGCCGCAGCGCGAAACGCTGGCGGCGCCGGTCACCGGACCCGCATGCCGCGCCCTCGCCTTAGGACGGCTCCCAGTACCCGGGGTCGCCGTAGGTGGCCTTGAGGAAGTCGATCCACAGGCGCAGACGCAGCGGCAGGTGCTTGCGCTGGGCGAAGACGGCGTAGATGCCGTTGGGTGGCGCGGCGTAGTCGTCGAGCACGCTGACGAGGCGGCCGGCGCGCAGGTCGGCTTCCACCTCCCACCAGGAGCGCCAGGCCAGGCCCAGGCCTTCCAGGCACCAGGCATGCAGCACCTGGCCGTCGGAGCAGTCCAGCCGTGAGGACGGACGCAGCGGCGTGCTGCGACCGTCGATGCGGAAGATCCAGCCGCGGGTCTGGCTGGCTTCGGAGCTCAGCGTCAGACAATCGTGGCGGGCGATGTCCTCGGGCCGCTGCGGCGCGCCGCGACGGGCCAGGTAGTCCGGGCTGGCGACGCAGAGGCGACGGTTCTCGGCGAGGCGCACGCTGATCAGCGAGGAATCCGGCAGGTCGCCGACGCGCACGGCGCAGTCGAAGCCCTCGTTGACCAGGTCCACCAGGCGGTCCGACAGGTTCAGCGACAGCGACACCTCCGGATGCAGGTCCACGAAGCGCGGCACCAGCGGCGCCACGTGGCGGCGTCCGAAGCCGGCCGGGGCGGTGATCCGCAGGTGGCCGCTGGCCTGGGCGCCGCCGGCACTGACGCCGGCCTCGGCGTTGGCGAGGTCCGCCAGCACGCGCTGGGCGTCTTCCAGGAAAGCGCTGCCTTCGTTGGTGAGGCTGATGCGCCGGGTGGTGCGTACCAGCAGGCGCACTCCCAGCCGCTCCTCCAGGGCATCGATGCGGCGGCCGATCACGGCGGGGGCGATGCCCTCCGCGGCGGCGGCGGCCGTGAGGCTGCCCTTGTTGGCGACGGCGACGAAGGTCTGGATTTGGCGGAAACGGTCCATGGCCGGCCGATTATTGCAAAAAAGTCACCAATCATTCAGCAAACAGGCTGCTAATCGGCAATTTGGTATCGAATACACTGTCGTCCGTCAAAAACGGCCTCGCCGTTGCCCCTCAACCTCTGCCGGGATCTCCCATGACCGCACGCACCACCGTCCATAGCCTGCAAGTGGCCACCGAGCTGTACCGTTTCGTCGAGGACAAGGTGCTCCCCGGCACCGGAATCGACAGCACGAAGTTCTGGGCCGGCTTCGACCGCATCGTCAACGACCTGGCGCCGAAGAACGCCGCGCTGCTGGGCGAACGCGACCGCATCCAGGCCGAGATGGACCGCTGGCATACGGCCAACCCGGGCCCGATCAAGGACATGGCCGCCTACCGCGCCCACCTGGAGAAGATCGGCTACCTGGTGCCGGTGCCGGCCAGCGTGCAGACCACCACCGCCAACGTGGACGCCGAGCTGGCGACGCAGGCCGGCCCGCAGCTGGTGGTGCCGATCCTGAACGCTCGCTACGCGCTGAACGCCGCCAATGCACGCTGGGGCTCGCTGTATGACGCGCTCTACGGCACCGACGCGATCCCGGAGACCGACGGCGCCACGAAGGGCCCGGGCTACAACGAGATCCGCGGCAACAAGGTGATCGCCTTCGCCCGCAACGTGCTGGACCAGTCCGCGCCGCTGGACGGCGGCTCGCACAAGGACGCCACGGCCTATCGCGTGGACGGCGGCAAGCTGGTGGTGGCGCTGGCCGGGGGCAAGACCGCGGGCCTGAAGGACCCGGCGCAGTTCGTCGGCTTCCAGGGTGATGCCGCCGCGCCGTCGAGCGTGCTGCTGATCAACAACGGCCTGCACATCGACATCCAGATCGACCGCGCGACCCCGATCGGCAAGACCGACGCCGCCGGCGTGGCCGACCTGATCCTGGAATCCGCGCTGTCGACGATCCTCGACCTCGAGGACTCCGTGGCCGCGGTGGACGCCGAGGACAAGGTGCTGGGCTACAGCAACTGGCTGGGCATCCAGCTCGGCACGCTGGCCGAGGAAGTGAGCAAGGGCGGCAAGAGCTTCACCCGCACCCTGAACGGCGACCGCGTCTACACCGGCGCCAACGGCGGCAGCGTGAAGCTGCACGGCCGCTCGCTGATGTTCGTGCGCAACGTGGGCCACCTGATGACCAACCCGGCGATCCTCTGGGGCGCCGAGGGCAAGGAGATCCCCGAGGGCATCATGGACGCGGTGGTCACCACCACCATCGCCCTGCACGACCTGCAAGGCCACGGTGCGGGCGGCCTGCGCAACAGCCGCAAGGGCAGCGTCTATATCGTCAAACCCAAAATGCACGGCCCCGCCGAAGTGGCGTTTGCCGCCGAGCTGTTTGGCCGCGTCGAGCAGCTGCTGGGGCTGGCCGACAGCACCGTCAAGCTGGGCATCATGGACGAGGAGCGCCGCACCAGCGTCAACCTCAAGGCCTGCATTGCCGCCGCCGCCAGCCGTGTGGCCTTCATCAACACCGGCTTCCTTGACCGCACCGGCGACGAGATGCACACCGCCATGCTGGCTGGCCCCATGATCCGCAAGGGCGACATGAAGACCAGCGCCTGGATCACCGCCTACGAGCGCAGCAACGTGCTGGTGGGCCTGTCGATGGGCCTGCGTGGCAAGGCGCAAATCGGCAAGGGCATGTGGGCCATGCCCGACCTGATGGCCGCCATGCTGGAGCAAAAAATCGCCCACCCCAAGGCCGGCGCCAACACCGCCTGGGTGCCCAGCCCCACGGGTGCCACGCTGCACGCGCTGCACTACCACCAGGTCAAGGTGGCTGATATCCAGGCGGCCCTGGAACAAACCGATGCCGACGCCCTGCGCGACGACCTGCTCACCGGCCTGCTGACCATTCCCGTCAGCAGCAACCCGAACTGGTCGGATGCAGAAAAGCAGCAAGAGCTGGACAACAACGCCCAAGGCATCCTGGGCTACGTGGTGCGCTGGGTGGA
>JBPOHT010000039.1:0-8031 GCA_052035235.1 Pseudomonadota bacterium
GCGTGGGGGGGTTTGGGGGGGGGGGGGGCCGGGCCCCCCCCCCCGCCCCCCCCGGGCACTCGGGGTGAACGGGGTTGGTTGGTGCCGCGGGGCTTAAAACGGCTTCACCACCACCAGGATCACCACCGCCACCAGCGCCAGCGCCGGCACCTCGTTCATGATCCGGTAGAACCTGGCGCTCTTGGTGTTGCGCTCCTGGGCGAAGGCCCGCACCCGGGTCTTGAGCCAGCCGTGGTAGCCGGACAGGGCCAGCACCAGGGTCAGCTTGGCGTGCAGCCAGCCGGCCTTCATGTAGCCCGGGAACTGCGACAGCAGCCACAGGCCGAACACCCAGGTGCCGATCATGGCGATGGTGGTCAGCGTCATCAGGCGCTTTTCCATCAGGCAGAAGCGCTGGTAGCTGTCCGTGTCCGAGGCCTTGACCTCGGTGTGGTAGACGAACAGGCGGGGCAGGTAGAACAGGCCTGCAAACCAGGCAACGATGAAGATGATGTGAAACGACTTGATCCAGAGCATGTCAGAGGCGCCTGCGGTTACGTGGGCTGAGGTTCAGGTTTTGAGCCGGAGCCTCTATTATCGCGCCCTCAACGGATGGATGTGAGTCATGATCAAGGTCGGAATCGTCGGCGGGACCGGTTACACCGGCGCCGAGCTGCTGCGCCTGCTGGCGCAGCACCCCCAGGTGCGGGTCACGAAGCTGACCTCGCGCAAGGAGGCCGGCCTGCGTGCGGACCAGCATTTCCCCCACCTGCGCGGCTACACCGGTGACCTGACATTCAGCGCCCCGGACGTGGACACGCTGTCCGACTGCGAGGCGGTGTTCTTCGCCACCCCGCACGGCGCCTGCATGGCCATGGCACCGGAGCTGGTCGCCCGCGGCGTGAAGATCGTGGACCTGTCGGCCGACTTCCGGCTCAAGGACACCGCCGAGTTCAAGCGCTGGTACGGCATGGACCACAGCTGCCCGGACCTGCTGGCCGAGGCCGTCTACGGTCTGCCCGAGGTCAACCGGGTGGACATCTCCAACGCGCGTGTCGTCGGCAACCCCGGCTGCTACCCCACCTCCGTGCAGCTCGGCTTCCTGCCGCTGCTGGAGGCCGGCCTGGTGGATTCTGAAAACCTGATCGCCGACTGCAAGTCGGGCGTCAGCGGCGCCGGCCGCGAGGCCAAGATCGGCTCGCTGTTCGGCGAGGCGGCCGACACCATGAAGGCCTACGGCATCCCCGGCCACCGGCACTGGCCGGAGATCACCCAGGGCCTGCGCGGCATGTCGGACACGCCGGTGAGCCTGGTGTTCAGCCCGCACCTCACCCCGATGATCCGCGGCATCCACTCCACGCTCTACGCGCGGCTGAAGGATCCGTCCGTCGATCTGCAGGCGCTGTACGAGTCGCGCTACAAGGGCGAGCCCTTCGTGGACGTCATGCCGGCCGGCGATCACCCGGAGACGCGCAGCGTGCGAGGTAGCAACCGCTGCCGGATCGCCGTGCACAAGGCCCCGGACGGCAAGACCGCCGTGGTGCTGGTGGTGATCGACAACCTGGTCAAGGGCGCCTCGGGCCAGGCCATCCAGAACCTCAACCTGATGCTGGGGCTGGACGAGACCCTGGGTCTCGACGCACCGCCGCTGTCGCCGTAACCAGGCGCCGCCCGCATGCAGCACAAGATCGTCATCGCCCGCCACCGGCCCTGGCTCAAGACCGGGCTGGTGGCCGGCGGCGTGGCGGCGGTGGCGCTGCTGATGTGGGGCCTGTACTCCTATACCCGCGCCACCACGGTGACCGACTTCGAGCGTGCCCAGACCGACCTGGAGCGCGCCCAGAACGAGCGCCGTACCCTGACCCGCGACCTGCGCGCCGCCCGCGCCGAGGCCGACGAGCTGCGCAACCAGCTCGCCTACCAGAAGCGCTCGGTCGAGATCGACACCCATGCCTGCGACGAGGTCCGGCAATCCCTGACCGCCCTGCAGACCGAGGTCTCGTCCCTGCGCGAGCAGCTGACCTTCTACCGCGGCATGTCGCCCACCGGGCAGACGCGTTCCGGCGTACGCGTGCATGACATCAAGCTGCTGGCCAAGGACAAGGAGCCGCGCGCCTACAGTTTCGACCTCACCCTGATCCAGTCGGCGCAGAAAGACCGCTTCTTCGGCGGCAGCGTACGAATGGAAATTCAAGGACTTAACGGCGCCGTCCGGCACAATCTGGGGCTCGAGGAGATCGCCCTCGGCGACACCAAAAAGCTGATATTCTCAATGAAGTACTATGAGGAATTCCGCGGTGAATTCCGGTTGCCGGAAGGCTTCAAGCCGCAGCGGGTTGTCGTCGCGCTCCAGATCGATGGCGAAAACGCTCCCCGACCCGAGGAAAGCTTCGAGTGGAATCGGATCCTGGCGGGAGCTGGAGGAAATGAAAATGTTCGGCGGTAACAATCCCAAGGGCAACAATTCGTCCACCCCGGTGGACACCCTGATCGGTCGCCAGACCGAGATCCTCGGCGACGTCCGCTTTTCCGGCGGCCTGCACGTGGACGGCAAGATCAAGGGCAAGGTCATCGCCAACAGCGACAAGGCCGCCTCCCTGTCGATCAGTGACACCGGCCTGGTTGAAGGCGACGTTCGCGTCCCCAATATTGTGTTGAACGGCGCCGTCATCGGCGACGTGCATGCGACGGAGAAGATCACCCTGGCCGCCAAGGCCCGTGTGAACGGCAACGTCTACTACAAGATCATCGAGATGGAAGGCGGCGCCACGGTCAACGGCCAGCTGGTGCATGAAGGCGAAGGCGGTCGGGCCCCGGCGGCACTGGTGCAGCAGAAGCCGGCCGACGAGTCGCCGGACCAGCTGAGCGAGGCCCGTCGCGCCAAGGGTCTGTAAAGCGGTTCTTTTGACGCCCGCGAGGGCAAGAGTGGTTGTGATGGAAGCTGAAGCTGAGTTTGAAACGGTGATCTTCACCGAGGCCGCGGCCAACAAGGTCCGTGAACTGCTGGACGAGGAAATCGACGTCAAACAGAACCTGCGCGTGTTCGTCACGGGCGGCGGCTGCTCCGGCTTCCAGTACGGCTTCAAGTTCGACAAGGAAACCGAAGAAGGCGACACCCTGGTGACCCGCAACGGCGTCACCCTGGTGGTGGACCCGATGAGCGTGCAATACCTCATGGGCGCCGAGATCGACTACAAGGAAAGCGTCGAGGGCGCGCAGTTCGTGATCCGCAATCCGAACGCCAGCACCACCTGCGGCTGCGGGAATTCGTTCTCCGTCTGAGCCGCGTTCCCGGGTCAGGATACAGCCCGGCTCCGCCTAGCGGAGCCGGGCTTTTTGCGTTGGGGCCACGCTCAAGCAGCGGGCCGTTTTCAGGCCCTGTAGATCCCGCCCAGCACCACCGCCCGCTTCGCCCCCGTCACCGCCGGCAGGTTCCCCGGCAGCCCATTCATGGTCCGCATCGCCAGCCAGGCGAAGGCCGCCGCCTCCACGTGCTGCGGGTCCAGGCCCGCGTCGGCGCTGGAATTCAGTGTGATCGGCGCCAGCAGGGCGGCCAGGCGCTCCATCAGCAGGTGGTTGCGCGTGCCGCCGCCACAGGCCAGCACCTCGCGTGTCTGCGGGCCATGGTGGCGGATCGCCTCGGCCACGGTCTGCGCCGTCAGCTCGCACAGCGTGCGCTGCACGTCGGCCGGCGGTAGTGCGTCCAGCCCGGGATAGCGCTGGCGCAGCCAGTCCAGGTGGAAATCGCCGCGTCCGGTGCTCTTCGGCGGTGCGGCGGCGAAGTAGGGGTCGCCCAGCAGCGCCTCCAGCAATTCCGCGTGCAGCTGCCCCCCGGCGGCGAAGTGGCCGCCCTCGTCATAGGGCTGGCCCAGGTGCCGCTCCGCCCATTCGTCCATCAGCCCGTTGGCGGGGCCAGTGTCGAAACCGCTGACCCCCGCGGCGTCGGCACCGGGCAGCAGCGTGATGTTGGCGATGCCGCCCAGGTTCAGGGCCACGCGCGGCCAGCCCTCGCGGGCGAACAGCGCATGGTGGAAGGCTGGCACCAGCGGCGCGCCCTGGCCGCCGGCGGCCACATCGGCGCGGCGGAAGTCGGCCACGGTGGTGATGCCCAGCTTCTGTGCGATCCAGGACGGATTGCCCAGCTGGATGCTGCCGCCGGTAGCGGCAGGGTCATGGAACACGGTCTGGCCGTGGGAGCCCACGGCGCGGATCGCCTCGCGCGGCAGCTGCGCGGCCTCCAGGGCGAGCTCGGCCGTGTCGGCAAAGGCCTGGGCCACGTCGCGGTCCAGCTCCGCCAGCTCGCGCAGCGACAGCTGCGGCACCGTGCGCTGCAACGTCAGCAGGCGCTCGCGCAGCGGCGCCGGGTAGCGCCCGGAGGCATGCGCGTGCACGCGGAGGAAGCGGGGTTCGGGGAGGGCGTCGTCGAAAGCGCAGACGGCGGCATCGATGCCGTCCATGCTGGTGCCCGACATCAGGCCGATGAAGTAGTCCGTCATCGGCCTGATGTTACTGCAGCCCGGTGGGCTGCAGCATCAAGCGTGCATCAGGGCGTCGCGGTCTTGGCCGGCTCGTGGCTGGCCATGGCGGCCTGCTGCTGCATGGAGATCGACTGCAGTGCGGCCAGGGCGCCGGCGTTCTCGCTGCGCCAGGCGGCCAGCTCGGACTTGGACAGCGGGTTGGCGCGCGGCAGCGACACCGTGATCGGGTTGACGTGCAGGCCGTTGACGCGGAATTCGTAGTGCAGATGCGGCGCGGTGGCCAGGCCCGTGGCGCCGACGTAGCCGATTACCTGGCCCATCTTCACGCGCGAGCCGGTGCTCAGCCCGGTGCGGAAGCGCGAGAGATGGCCGTAGAGCGTCTCGTACTTCTGGCCGTGCTTGACGATGATGACGTTGCCGTAGCCGCTCTTCTTGCCGACGAAGGCCACCACGCCGTCACCGGTGGTCTTCACCGGGGTGCCGGTGCCGGCGGCGTAGTCCACGCCCTTGTGGGCGCGGATCACGTTGAGGATCGGGTGCATGCGGCCCGGGTTGAAGCCCGAGCTGATGCGCGCGAAGTCCACCGGCGTACGGATGAAGGCCTTGCGGAAGGAGCTGCCATCCGGCGCGTAGTAGGCGGCATTGCCCTTCTTGTCCACGTAGCGCATCGCCTGGTGGACCTTGCCCTTGTTCACGAACTCCGCGATGGTGATGTTGCCGTCGCGCAGCTTCTTGCCGTCCTTGTAGTAAGCGTCGTAGACCACCACGAAACGGTCGCCGCGGCGCAGGTCCAGGGCGAAGTCGATGTCGTAGTTGAAGATCTGCGCCAGTTCCAGCGTCAGCCGGTTCGACAGGCCGGCCTTCTGCGCTGCCATGAACAGCGAGGAGTCGATCACGCCGGCCACTTCGGCCTGGCGCTTCTCCAGCTCGGCGGCGATGGTGAAGGCCTCGAGCTTGTCGTCGACGCGGCGCACCTGCAGCGTGTGCGTATCGTCCAGCTCGTAGCTGAGTTCTTCCAGGCTGCCCTCGGCATTGCGGCGCAGGCGGATGATCTCGCCGGGGCGCAGGTTGCGCAGCTCGCGCGCGTCCTTGCTCAGCGTCAGCAACTGCAGCGACTCGCTGTGCGGCAGGCCTTCGGTCTCGAAGATGGTCGACAGCGTCTGGCCGCGTTCAACGGTCAGTGCCTTCCAGTCGGTGAGCGACGGAGCGGCCGGCGTTTCCGTCGTGGCCTGCGCCTGCAGTTGGGCGTCCAGCGCGATATCGGCGCCGGAGGTCGGGAAGGCGGCAGCCACGTCGGCGGGCGCGGCTTCGGAAAGCGCGCTGCTGCGGGTGGCAATGCTCTCGTGGCCGACAATGGCGGCCAGCATGGCAACGGACACCGTTGCCATGACGACAGAGCGACGTGCCGAGCGGCGGGGAGCCAGCTCGGCTGGGCTATAATCGAAATTCATCGTGATAACTCAAAAAACGTGAAACCGCGCGGGGTACAGCGGTTTTGACCGGGGCCGCCTTTGTGACCGGCGTCTCTCCGGGGTGTCATAATGCGTAAGGAAACATAATTTTTTGGGCATTGCAAGAAAATCCCCCGGTAACTCTGGCTCAGTCTGCAACGAGCCGGGCCTTATGACCGCCTCGTCTACCCCTATTCCATTGCATTTCACATGACCGCCGATCTCGCCGAACTCGTCCGTGGAACGGACGAAATCATCCCGGATACTGAATTTCGCAGCCGCCTTGCGGAAGCGGAGGCGAAAGGCCAGAAACTGCGAATCAAGGCAGGTTTTGACCCCACGGCCAAGGACCTGCATCTGGGCCACACGCTTTTGCTTAACAAAATGCGTGCCTTCCAGGAGGCAGGACACGAGGTGATCTTCCTGATCGGCGACTTCACCGGCATGATCGGTGATCCGACCGGCAAGAACGAAACCCGTAAACCCCTTACGCGTCAACAGGTTGAAGAAAACGCCCAGACCTACCGGACCCAGGTGTTCAAGATCCTGGACCCGGAGAAGACCCAGGTGGTCTTCAACAGCCAGTGGCTCGACCCCCTGGGTGCCGAGGGCCTGATCAAGCTCGCCGCCCAGCACACCGTGGCCCGCATGATGGAGCGCGATGACTTCACCAAGCGCTACGCCGCCGGCCAGCCGATCGCGGTCCACGAATTCCTCTACCCCCTGCTGCAGGGCTACGACTCCGTTGCCCTGAAGTCGGACGTAGAGATGGGCGGAACCGACCAGAAGTTCAATCTGCTGGTGGGCCGCCATCTGCAGGCCGCCTACGGCCAGCGGCCCCAGTGCATCATGACGGTGCCGATCCTCGAGGGCCTGGACGGTGTCCAGAAGATGTCCAAGAGCCTGGGCAACTATGTCGGCGTCAACGACGCCCCCGGCGAGATGTTCGGCAAGCTCATGTCGGTGTCCGACACCCTCATGTGGCGCTACTACGACCTGCTGTCCTTCAAGCCCCTGGCCGAGATCGCCGGCCTGCGCCGCTCCGTGGAGGAGGGCGCCAACCCCCGGGACATCAAGATGGGCCTGGGAGTGGAGATCGTCGACCGCTTCCACGGTGGTGGGGCGGGCGAGGCGGCCCGGGCAGCCTTTATTGCCCAGTTCTCGCAAGGCTCCCTGCCGGCGGACATCCCCACCGTGAAGGTGGCTGCCCCCGCGGCGGGCCTGCAGATCGGCAAGCTGCTGAAGGAAGCCGGCCTGGTGCCGTCCAACTCCGAGGCCAACCGCATGCTCGACCAGAAGGCCGTGCGGGTGGACCAGCAACGGGTGGAGGACAAGGGCTTGCTGCTCAAGCCGGGGCAGACCTACCTGCTGCAGGTCGGATCCAGGCGTTACGCCTACGCCGAGCTCACCGAGCAGGCGGGCTGAACCCGCTGGTTAACAAGAAGGGGCCCGTAAGGGCCCCTTCTTGCGTTGGGCGGCTTGAAGGTCTGGGCCTATCGAGCTCCGTCATGGTGCAGGGCGCAGGGCCGGTTTGCCCCTGGAGGTTTGCCGGGGTTCCCCGGATGGGCGGAAAAGGCCGGCAAGAAGGCGCTGCAAGGGCCTGGAAACGAAGAAGAAAATCCGTTGGTTAAAAAACAACCAAAAAATGGATAAAAAACGACCAAAAAGAGCGCAGTAGGATGGGTTCCGAGGCTTTGGTTCAAAACTGAAAATCGTTTTGTAACAAACACTTAATAATTAGTTGTAAGGGGACAGTTGACGCCCCCCGATTTTTCCCTAGAATTCGCCTTCCTCGCTGACGGCAACGACGGAAACGACGAAGCCGCTAAAGCACTGATCTTTAAGAACAAATTAGCAAGTAATTTGTGTGGGTGCTCCCGGTGCGTGGCGAGAAGCCATAGCAACAACACGAGAGTATCAACGTAAAGCCAATGTTGAAAATTGAGCTAAACGGGGAATAACTCTGGGTGCTTTAAGTCCTTCGGGGCTGAAAGTGCTCGATCCAGTTATAAAAATTTAATTGGAGAGTTTGATCCTGGCTCAGATTGAACGCTGGCGGCATGCCTAACACATGCAAGTCGAACGAGGTGTAGCAATACATCTAGTGGCGGACGGGTGAGGAA
>JBPOHT010000052.1:0-129385 GCA_052035235.1 Pseudomonadota bacterium
CGTGCGCCCCTCACCCCCACCCTCTCCCCGCAAGCGGGGAGAGGGAGTAGCAGCAGTGCGTGCCTCGATACGCCGCTTCGCGGCACTCGGCATGAACGGTTCGGGGAAAAGCCAGTGCAGCTCACCTCGGCAACTGCTCCTGCGTTCGAGGGCATCCATGCCCTCACTCCCTCTCCTCGCAAGCGAGGAGAGGGAGTGAGGTGTGAGCATCCTTCGGCAGGGCTGCCGAATCTTTTCAACAACAAAAAAGGGCGGCGATTCGCATCGCCGCCCTCGTGTCATCGCAAGCCTGCGATCAGAACAAGCCCATCGCCAGCAGCTTCATCTTGATCATCAGCCAGAGGAAGCCGAACACCTGCTTCACCTGCTCCCAGAAGCTGGGCTTGTAGTTGGCGCGTTCGCGCAGGTAGTGCTGCAGCGCGGTGATGTCCTCGTCGGTGAACTCCTCGAACTTGGGCATGCCGCGGGACTCCAGGGCGCCGCCCTGGACGATGGCCTTGAGGGCGTCGTGCGACAGCGGTACCGGGGAGGCGCGCAGGTCCGGGGCGTAGCCGCCGGCGACGGCGGCGGTGCCGTGGCAGATCACGCAGCCGGTGTAGACGTGCTTGCCCTTCTCGGCCAGGACCGGGTCGATCTTGAAGTCCGGGGCGGCCAGCGGCTCGACCTTGGCCAGCGGCGGGGGTGACGGCGGCAGCGTGGCGTTGCCGTCCAGCGCGAAGGTCAACATGCGGCGCGGGTACTGGCGGCCGACCCAGCCGTGCTGGGCGCTGAGCGAACCCAGCAGCGCGGGAGCGCCGCCCCAGCCGGCGAGGATGGTGACGTACTGCTTGCCGTCCACGCTGTAGGTCAACGGCGGGGCCTGGGTGCCGACGCCCATCTGGTAGCTCCACAGCTCCTTGCCGCTGACGGCGTCGGTGGCGACGAAGCGGCCGTCGGCCAGGCCCTGGAACACCAGGCCGCCGTGCGTGGCGATGACGCCGCCGGCGGTGGCGCCGGGGGTGGGATTGCGCCAGGCTTCCTTCTGCGTGACCGGGTTCCAGGCGAGCAGCGAGGTGCTGCCGGCGCTGGTGGGGATGTCGTCGAAGAAGCCCTTGAGGCCCAGCACGTCACCCGGGGTCATCTGCCACTTGCCGGGCTTGCGGCCTTCGCCGTCATAGAAGCCGGCCATCTCGCGGGCGGGGATGTAGACCAGGCCGGTGTCGGGGCTGAAGGCCATGGGGTGCCAGTTGTGCGTGCCGCCGGAGCCGGGCCAGGTCAGTGCCGGGCCGTTCTCGTAGCGCGCGCCGCGCACTTCCACCGGGCGGCCGGTGGCCATGTCCACCTTCTCGGCCCAGGTGACCTTGCCGATCTTCTCGGCGGAGATCAGCTTGCCGTTGTCGCGGTCCAGCAGGTAGAAGAAGCCGTTCTTGGGGGCGTGCATCAGCACCTTGCGCGCCTTGCCCTCGATGTCGATGGTGGCGGAGACCATGTCCATCGTGGAGTTGAAGTCCCAGGTCTCGTTCGGCGTGGTCTGGTAGTGCCAGACGTACTCGCCGGTGTCGGCGTCCAGCGCGACCACGGAGCAGAGGTAGAGGCTGTCACCGCCGCCGGGATTGCGCAGCTGGGCGTTCCAGGGCGAGCCGTTGCCGGTGCCGAGGTAGATCCGGTTGTACTCGGGGTCGTAGGTCATGGCGTTCCAGACCGTGCCGCCCGCGCCGTACTTCCACCACTCGCCGCTCCAGGTCTTGGCGGCCTCCTCCATGGCCTTGTTCTCGAAGCCGTCGGCCGGATTGCCGGGCACGACGAACCAGCGCCACAGCTGCTTGCCGGTCTCGGCGTCGTAGGTGGTGACGTAGCCGCGCACGCCGCCGAAGTCGGCGCCGCCGTGGCCGATGATGACCTTGCCGTTGAAGATGCGCGGCGCGCCGGTGATGTAGCGGTTGTCGCCCGGCGTGGTGGTCATGACCTCCCACACCAGCTTGCCGGTCTTGGCGTCGAGCGCGAACAGGCGGCCGTCCTGCACGCCGGTGTAGACCTTGCCGTTCCAGAAGGCCAGGCCGCGGCTACCCCAGGCGTAGCGCATCTTGCGCGACTCCACCTTGGGGTCGTACTTCCACAGCAGCTTGCCGGTGCGCGCGTCGATGGCGTGCACGATGCTGTAGCCCACCGCGGTGTAGATGACGCCATCCACCGCCACCGGCTGGCTGGAGACGTTCCAGACGTCGTCCAGCTCCAGCGACCAGGCCAGGCCCAGCTTGGGGACGGTCTGCGTGTTGATCTGGTCCAGCGGGCTGAAACGCTGCTCGCTGAAGGTGCGGCCCCAGGCCGCCCAGTTGGCGCCGTCGGCCTCGTTGTTGAGGGCGGCATTGTCGATGGTGCTCGCCTGCGCGCCCGCCATGGGCAGCAGGGCGGCACTGGCCGCCAGCAGGATGCGGCGGGCAAGGCCCGCCAGGCCGGTACGTTTCATGGTTCTCCCCCAGGAGCGTGGATACCAGCGAGTATCGCCCCCGCCCGCCTGCCCCGCCCTCCTGCTTTCGCAGTAGCCGCGGCCGTACCGCGGCTCAGCCATTTGCCGCAGCGCAGCATGAAAATCCCACCCGACGGTGTAGGTGGCAATCGCCCCCCTGCTGGGCCACGATAGGGTTCTCGGCAACGGGGGAGAATGAAAATGAGAATTACCAGCCCGATCACGGCGCTGTGCGCGGCGACGACAGTCGCCTTCCTTTCCTTGCTGGCCTCGGGCCCGCTGGCGGCGGCGCCGGTGGACGGCGCGCGCATCCAGGCCGCGGACCGCGAGCCGGGCAACTGGATGTCGCACGGCCGCAGCTACGACGAGCAGCGCTACAGCCCCCTGGCGAAGATCGACCAGGCCAACGTCGGCCAGCTCGGCCTGGCCTGGACCTACAAGCTCGACGTGGATCGCGGCGTGGAAGCCACGCCGATCGTGGTGGACGGCGTGATGTTCACTACCGGCGCCTATTCCATCGTGTATGCACTGGATGCCCGCAGCGGCAAGCTGCTGTGGAAATACGATCCCAAGGTGCCGCGCGAGTGGGCCGGCAACGGCTGCTGCGACGTGGTCAACCGCGGCGTGGCGGCCTGGAAGGGCAAGGTCTACGTCGGCAGCTTCGACGGCCGCCTGATCGCGCTGGATGCCAAGACCGGCAAGCCGGCCTGGACCACCGACACGGTAATCGACCGCAACCGCAGCTACACCATCACCGGCGCGCCGCGCGTGGTGAAGGACAAGGTGATCATCGGCAACGGCGGCGCCGAAATGGGCGTGCGCGGTTATGTGTCGGCCTACGATGCGGCCACCGGCAAGCTGCTGTGGCGCTTCTTCACGGTGCCGGGCGACCCCAAGCAGCCGGCCGAGAACAAGGCCATGGAGATGGCGCAGAAGACCTGGTCCGGCGACGCCTACGTGCAGCAGGGCGGCGGCGGCACGGTGTGGGACTCGATGGCCTACGACCCGGAACTGGACCTGCTCTACATCGGCACCGGCAATGGCTCGATGTGGAACCGCAAGGTGCGCAGCCCCGGCGGCGGCGACAACCTGTTCCTGTCGTCGATCATCGCGCTGAAGCCCGACAGCGGCGACTACGTCTGGCACTACCAGACCACGCCGGGCGACACCTGGGACTACACGGCGACGCAGCACATCATCCTGGCGGACCTGCGCATCAAGGGCGAGCTGCGCAAGGTGCTGATGCAGGCGCCGAAGAACGCGTTCTTCTACGTGATCGACCGCAAGACCGGTGAACTGATCTCGGCGGAGAAGTTCGCGCCGTCGAACTGGGCCAGCCACGTGGACATGAAGACCGGCCGCCCGGTGGAGAACCCGGAGGCGGACTGGACCAAGGAAGCGCGCCTGATCTTCCCCTCGCCCTTCGGCGCGCACAACTGGCAGCCGATGTCCTTCAACCCGAAGACCGGCCTGGTCTATATCCCGATGCAGGAGACGCTGATCCTGCTGGCGCCGGACAACAACGCCAAGTACGTGCGTAAGGGCATCTTCAACGTCGGCCTGCAGCCTTTCGACATCCCCGAGGATCCCAAGGGCATGCAGCAGGTGGCGGACGCCCACAAGGGCCACCTGCTGGCCTGGGACCCGGTGGCGCAGAAGGCCGCCTGGGATCAGCCGCACGTGACGATCTGGAACGGCGGCACGCTGAGCACCGCCGGCAACCTGGTGTTCCAGGGCAGCGCCGACGGCCGCGCCGTGGCCTATGCCGCGGACACCGGCAAGAAGCTCTGGGAGGCCCCCGCCAATACCGGCGTGATGGCCGGGCCGGTCACCTACACCGTGGACGGCGAGCAGTACGTGACCTTCATGGCCGGCTGGGGCGGCGCCTTCGCGCTCGGCGGGGCGATGGCCAACGTCGCCAAGGTGCGCCCGGAAGCGCGCGTGTTGACCTACAAGCTGGGCGGCAAGGCGAAGATGCCGGCACCGAGCCGCGTGCTGGCCACGCTGCCCAAGCCGCCGCCGGTCACGGCGACAGCTGAACAGCTGGCGCTGGGCCGCGCGCTGTACAACGGCTACTGCTCGGTCTGCCATGGCTTCAACGCGATCAGCGGCGGCGTGCTGCCGGACCTGCGCTACCTGACGCCGGAGAAGCACCAGATCTTCGCCGGCATCCTGGCTGGCGCGTATGCGCAGAAGGGCATGCCGGTGTTCGCCGACCTGCTGCCGCCGGATTTCCAGGCGGTGCTGCAGCAGTACATCATCAAGCGTGCCCACGACCTGGAGCAGGAGCTGGCGGCGCAGCAGAAGGCGGAGGCTGGGAAGAAGTAGGGGCGCGCGGCGGGCGGCGTTGGGCCGGGTGAGCCCCGCCGCCCCTCATCCGGCGCCAAGGCGCCACCTTCTCCCCGCAAGCGGGGAGAAGGAACAAGGCCGCGGGCGTTCTAGATCAGCCCCGCGGCCTTCACGGCCGCCATCAGGGTGGGAGCGGCCTCGGTGTAGTTGATGCGGCCCTGGCCGGTGATGCCCGCGGCCTGGTAGGCGCCGGTGAAGCGGCGGGTGACGCGGAGCACCTCGGAGCCGTTGTCGGCATAGACCACCAGGGCGGGGGTGGGCCCTCGACCAGTTCCCAGCGGTGCCAGAAGTTGCGGAACATGGCAGGCAGGCGCGAGGCTGCCAGCTCGAACAGGCGTTGGAATTCAGCGCGCTCGGCGTAGCTGAAGCTCTGCGGCGTATCGCCGATGCCCATCGAAGTCCCCCGGTCGGCCCCCACTGGCATGATCCGGTTCATACGCCGCTACCCCGCCGGCGGATGCGGGTCTGTGCCTCAATGCACCGTTTTCCGATGGCCCCTCAGAGCAGTCCGGCCGAGCGGAAGGCATCGGTGATGCTGCGGGCGGCTACGGCGTAGATCACCGCCCCCTGGCCGGTAACGCCGGCGGCACGGTAACCCCCGGAGTTGAGCCGGGTCAGGCGCAGGACCTGGGTGCCGTCCTCGGCATAGACGACGAATTCGGGAGGGACTGCGGTGACTTCCTCCCAGCGGTGCCAGAAGGAGCGGAACATGCCCGGCAGGCGCGCGGTGGCGCGCTCGAACGCGCGCTGGAATTCCTCGCGCTCGCTGTAGCTGAAACCCAGACCCTCGCGTGCCCCCGCCATATACCGGCCTTCTGAGCTGCCGATCGCTGCATGGCGTCCAGATTTACGCGATATCCAGCCCCTTTTGGGGCAGCCGGTATGTCTTATCCATACATCCGGCTGGCATGGACTCCGAGGCCGCGCGCCACGCTCGCGAACGGATCGCCCACCACCTGCTGGCTGGCGGGAAACGCGGCGGCAACGGCATCGCGCAATAGACGAATCCCAGTCGATCCACCAGTAATGTACACCGTGTCAATTTTGTCTGCCACGAGCCCCGCATTGCGCACGGTTTCCAGGGCGGTATCGACGATGCGTTGCAGGGCGGTGTCGATGGCGAAGGACAGGGTCTGCTGGTTGACCGTGGTCATCAGGCCCTTCTCGATGAAGGCCAGCTCGATGCGGCTGCGCCCGCCGTCGGCGATGGCCACCTTGGCGTCTTCCACCAGGCCGGCCAGGCGGTGGCCCTCGCGGTCGCGGAGCACCTTCAGCAGGCGGTCGTGGAAGGTCGGCGCCTTGTAGAAGGGCCGCAGGGTCTGGGCTTCCGACAGGGCCTTGGGCGTGTAGAGGAAGTTGATGCGGTGCCAGGTGGCCAGTTCGAAGTAGATGTGCGAGGGCACCGGCTTGCCGCTGGGGCCGCCGCTGTTCAGGCCCAGGCAGGGCATTACCGAGACCAGGCTCAGCTGCTGGTCGAAGTCGGTGCCGGCAATGTGCACGCCGCCGCTGGCCAGCACGTCGGCGCTGCGGTCCAGGCGGCCGCTGCGCTCGGGGCCGAGCCGCACCACGGAGAAGTCCGAGGTGCCGCCGCCGATGTCCACCACCAGCGCCAGGGTCTCGCGCGACAGGCCGGTCTCGTAGTCGAAGGCCGCGGCGATGGGCTCGTACTGGAAGCTCACCTCGCGGAAGCCGGCCTCCAGGGCGATCTCGCGCAGCGAGGCCTCGGCGGCGGCGTCGCGCACCGCGTCGTCGTCGACGAAATGCACCGGGCGGCCCAGCACCACGCGCTCCAGCGGCGCGCCAGCCTGGGTCTCGGCGAGCTGCTTCAGGTGGGCGATGAAGCCACCGATGATCTCGCGGTAGGCCACCGCCTTGCCGTTGACCAGGGTGGTCTCGCCCAGCAGCTCGCTGCCCAGCAGGCTCTTGAGCGAGCGCAGCAGGCGTCCGCTGTAGCCGGCCTGGTAGTCGGCGATGGCCTGGCGGCCGAACACCGTGCGGCGTTCGTCGGCGTTGTAGAACACCGCGCTGGGCAGCGTGACGTGGTCCTGCTCCAGCGGCACCAGGCCGAGCGAGCCCTGCCCGCCCAGGCAGACGGCGGAATTGGAGGTGCCGAAGTCGATGCCGGCGTAGGGCTTCATGAGGATGGCCGGAAAAGGGGGCGCGATTCTACCCGCGTTCAGTGGTCAGTTGGTGTCCTGCGGCGATCCGCCGTCCAGGGGCCGGCCGGTGACCTCGGCTACGGGTGCCTCCGGCGTCTTGCCGGAGACGCGCGAGGATTGCGCCATCTTCAGCACGTCGATGGTCGCGGCCTTCTCCAGCGAGGGGCTGCCGATGCGCTTGTTGACCTGGCGCACGATCTGCTCGCGTACCAGCGACTCCAGCAGTTGCGCGCGCTGCAGCAGCCCGCCCGGCAGGTTGCGGCCGTCGAGCCGCAGGCGCACCTGTTCCGGCACCACGGGGCGCGGCACCAGCTTGAGCAGCAGTGGCTCGTAGGTCTCCACGTCGAGGTCGACGTTGATCAGCACGTCGATGTCGACGTCGGCGCGGATGTTGAGGATGCGCAGCTCCAGCAGCATGTCGCCGAACAGCTCCAGCCGGAAACCGACCTTGGGCAGCAGCTCAAGCAGCGGCTCCACCTGAACGTCGCGCACGCGGAAGGAATAGGAGCCCACGATCAGGTCGGCCGGCATGCGCTTGAGCGAGCCGTCGATGGTCTCCTGCAGCAGGCCTTCGATCTCCTGGCTGAGGCGGCCGGCATTGACCACCTGCCGGATGAAGTTGTGGCCGAACTCGGCGTAGGAAATGGGCTTGAGGTCGCTCATGTCCGTACTTTAACCCGTCGTGGAAAAGAAGGCCCCGTAGGGTGGGCAAACATCTTTTTTTGCCCACGCGGAGATCGGTCACGCGTGGGCAAACCGAAGGTTTGCCCACCCTACGTGTGTCGGGCTCTCAGCTCTCGGCGATCTTCAATACCAGCTTGCCGGTATTGTCGCCGCGGAACAGCTTGAGCAGCGTCTCGGGGAACACCTGGATGCCGCCCTCGGTGATGTCCTCGCGCGTCTTGAGCTTGCCGGCGGCGAGCCAGCCGGCCATCTCGCGGCCGGCGATGGCGTAGCGGTCGGCGTAGTCGAACACCACCATGCCCTTCATGCTGGCGCGGTTGACCAGCAGCGACAGGTAATTGCTGGGGCCCGTCACCGGGGCGGTGTTGTTGTACTGCGAGATGGCGCCGCAGATGACAATGCGCGCGCCGCGCGTGATCTGCGTCAGCGCGGCGTCGAGGATGTCGCCGCCGACGTTGTCGAAGTAGACGTCGATGCCCTTGGGGCAGTGCTGCTTGAGACCCTTCTTCACGTCCTCGTTCTTGTAGTCGATGCAGGCGTCGAAGCCCAACTCCTCGACCACGTACTTGCACTTGTCGGCACCGCCGGCGATGCCGACCACGCGGCAGCCCTTGATCTTGGCGATCTGGCCGACCACACCACCCACGGCACCGGCCGCGCCGGAGATCACCACGGTCTCGCCGGCCTTGGCCTCACCCACTTCCAGCAGGCCGAAATAGGCCGTCATGCCGGGCATGCCCAGGGTGCCGAGCCACACCGGCAGCGGCGCCAGCGCGGGGTCCACCTTGGTGACGGCGCGGCCGTCGGACAGCGCATATTCCTGCACGCCGAAGGTGCTGACCACGTGCTCGCCGACGGCGAACTTCGGGTGCTTGGAGGCGATCACGCGGCCCACGGCGCCGGCGCGCATGACCTCGCCGATGCCCACCGGCGGCACGTAGGACTTGCCGTCATTCATCCAGCCGCGCATGGCCGGGTCCAGCGACAGGTACAGGATCTTGACCAGGAACTGGCCCTCGGCAGGCTCGGGGATGGCTTCCTCGGTGCGCTGCCAGACGTTCTCCTGGGGCAGGCCGACGGGGCGGGCGGCGAGGCGGATCTGGTGATTGATGGCGGTCATGTGTTTCTCCTTCAGGCGTTGAGGGTGGCCAGCGCCAGTTCGGCGTAGCGCTGTGGTTGTTCGAGATCGGGAAAGTGACCGCAGTCGGCGAAGCGCTCGACGCGGGCCTGGGGCAGCAGTTGTTGCAACGACTCGGGCGAGGTGCGGCGATGGCTGCGGTCGCGCTCGCCCCAGATCAGCAGGGTGGGTATCTTGACGCCCTCCAGCTCGCCGTCGCGGGCCTGCGACAGGCCCTGCACGACGCCGGCCAGGCAGAAGCAGCCGCCGTGGCCCAGCGAGTGCTCCGCCGGCGCCATGAATTCGTCGAAGCGCGAGCGGTCCGGCAGGGCGATGCCGTACCAGACCTGCGCGAAACGCCGGCGCGAGGCGCGCATCAGCAACTGCCCCACCACCGGGACCTGCAGGGGCTTGGGCACGTTCTTCTGCGTCCAGGCACGCATGGCGGGCATCGAGGGGGTCTGGCACAGCAGCAGGCGGCGGATGCGGTGCGGCGCGGCCTTGGCGGCGGCGATCGCATAGAGACCGTTGGCGCAAGAGAAATGCAGCGCGGCCTCGCGGATGTCCAGCGCGTCCATCACCGCCAGCACCGCGGCGGCACCGTCCTGCAGGCGGTGCCCGTAACCCAGCGGCGGCTTCGACTGGCCGAAGCCCGGCAGGTCGAAGCAGACGATGCGCGCATAGGGGCGCAGCCGCTCGATCACGTCGGCGTGATGCTCGATGACGTTGGGGCCGTCCGGCACCATCAGCACCACCGGCCCCTTGCCGCCGGTGTCGAGCACGCGCAGGCGGCCGATGCGGGTTTGCAGCAGGCGCGTGCCGGCCGGCCATGCGGAGGTATCGGGCGCCGAGAGCGAGCGGTTCAGCAGGCTGTCGAGGGCGGCGGCGATCATCTCAGGCCTCCAGCACGTGGCCGGCCTGCGCCGGAGCGCGCCCTTCGAGCACCTCGCTCCAGACGGCTTGCCACTGCGCCGGCGCGTGGTGCTGCACGCGCAGCCAACGGCGCAACAGCGGCAGGAACTCCGCCCAGGCCACGGCGAAGCGCTGGTCGATGCCGCCAGGGCCCCAGTCCTGCGTGCGCTTCTTGATCTGGCCCGGCGCGAAGAAGAACTGCGGCTTGGCGCCCGGCAGCGCGTGCTGGGTCTGGCGCTCTTCCCAGTGCGTAGCACCGACGATGCAGCTGTGCTTCAACGCATCGCCGAAATGATGATGCACGCGTGACAGCAGGCCGCCGTCGCCGGACATGTCGACATAGACGCTGGGCACGTCGACCGGCAACGACTCCAGCGCGTCATAGCCGAGGACACGGTCGTAGTGTCCGAGCTGCTCGCAGAAGCCGCGGTTGCGCGCCGAGGTCAGGCCGATCACTTCGCAGGATTGCGGGCGGTTCTGCGACAGGCGCTGCGCTACGCCCAGCGCGGTCTTGCTGGACGCGCTGGCGATGATCACCGAGCGGCCGCCGAAGAGGCTGTTGTCGGCGAGGAAATCCTCGATCAGGAAGGAGGTGATGTACAGCGGCGACAGCAGCGCCTGCTCGTCTTCCTGCTGCGGGTCATGCGCGGGATCGCGGGAGACGCGGCGGTAGAGCTGGTAGGCGGCGGGCAGCGCGCGGCGGTGCGGCGTGGCGTCCATGAAGGAAGCCTCGCCGATGCGGCCGGGCTGCACCACCAGGTGCGAGGACATCGGCAGGTAGCCATAGACGCGCTCGCCCTCGGCGATGCCTTCGCAGCGCGAGCGCTCGACGCGGGCGAAGCCCCAGACCGGGATACGCCCCCAGCCCTCGGCGGCCGGGAAGAACTGCCAGTACTGCATGGCGTCGCCGAAGACGCCGTAGGTGACGTTGTTGGCGGTGAGCGCGAAGCGCTCGATGCGCAGCAGCAGCTGGCCGTCCTGCAGCTCCGGCACCGCCGCCTCGGCGAGGCGGGTCTGGCGCAGGTCCTTGCGGGCCACTTCGAAATCGAATGCGTTCATGGTTCGCTCCTCGTGGCTCGCACAGGTGAAGGAAGTCAGTGCCGCCCCCGATGGGGCGGCACCCTGCCTGCTGCGGATGTCTCGCTTACTTCTTCGCGCGCGAAGAGGTGTAGGCCGCCATGGCGTCCTTCGGCACGTAGCGCGCCAGCTCCATCTTGCCGATGGCGTTGCGGTGCACCTCGTCCGGGCCGTCGGCCAGGCGCAGGGTGCGCGCCTGGGCATAGGCGTAGGACAGGCCGAAATCGTCGCTGACGCCGCCAGCGCCGTGGACCTGGATGGCCCAGTCGATCACCTGGCAGGCCATCAGCGGCGCCGCCACCTTGATCATGGCGATCTCCTTGGCGGCGATCTTGTTGCCGACGGTGTCCATCATGTACGCGGCCTTCAGCGTCAGCAGGCGCGCGGAGTCGATCTGGATGCGCGCCTCGGCGATGCGCTCCAGGGTGACGGTCTGCGCCGCCACCGGCTTGCCGAAGGCGGTGCGCGTCAGCGCACGCTGGCACATCTTCTCCAGCGCGCGCTCGGCCAGGCCGATCAGGCGCATGCAGTGGTGGATGCGGCCGGGGCCGAGGCGGCCCTGGGCGATCTCGAAGCCGCGGCCTTCGCCCAGCAGCATGTTGGAGGCCGGCACGCGCACGTTCTCGAACAGGATCTCGGCGTGGCCGTGGGGCGCGTCGTCATAGCCGAACACCGGCAGGTGACGCAGGATCTTGACGCCCGGGGTGTCGCGCGGCACCAGGATCATCGACTGCTGGCTGTGGCGGCTCGGGTTGTCCGGGTCGGTCTTGCCCATGAAGATGAAGATCTTGCAGCGCGGATCGTTGGCGCCCGAGGTCCACCACTTGCGGCCGTTGATGATGTACTCGTCGCCGTCACGCACGATGGAGCTGGCGATGTTGGTGGCGTCCGACGAGGCCACGCCCGGCTCGGTCATGGCGAAGGCGGAGCGGATCTCGCCGCGCAGCAGCGGCTCCAGCCACTGCTTCTTGTGCTCCTCGCTGCCGTAGCGCTCCAGGACTTCCATGTTGCCGGTGTCGGGCGCGGAGCAGTTGAATACCTCCGGCGCCCAGATCACGCGGCCCATGATCTCGCAGAGCGGGGCGTATTCGAGGTTGGTGAGGCCGGCACCGCGCGAGGACTCGGGCAGGAACAGGTTCCACAGCCCGGCTTCCTTGGCCTTGGCCTTCATCTCCTCGATGATCGCGGTGGGCTGCCAGCGGTCGCCCTCGGCCACCTGCTCGAAGAACTTCTTCTCGTTGGGGTAGACGTGCTGGTCCATGAAGGCGTTGAGGCGTGCCTGCAGGTCCTTCACCTTCTGGGAGTACTCGAAATCCATGGCGTGGCTCCTTTGTGGGGTCTCCTCTCGCCCGCTGGCGGGAGAGAGGTTGGGAGAGAGGGGTTCTGTGGTTCTTGATGGCTTTACAGAAACCCTCTCCCCTGCCCCTCTCCCGCATGCGGGAGAGGGGTTCTGTTTGGCTACTTGCGCTTCTGTATCTGCTGCACCTTCTGCCAGGCCATCTCGGCCAGGGGGCGGGCGGCGGCGCCCATCGTGGCGGCCTGCTTGCTGGCGGCGGTGCCGTCCTTCACGCGGCCGGCGATGCCCTGCAGGATCGCACCGAGGCGGAACAGGTTGTAGGCGATGTAGAAGTCCCAGTCGTTCTGCGGGATCGCGCCGCGGCCGGTACGTTCGCAGTAGGCGGCGATGTGCTCGGCCTCCGAGGGAATGCCGAGATCGGCCAGCTTGTAGCCGGCCAGGCCGCGGAACACGCCCTTGGGGATGTGCCAGGTCATGCAATGGTAGGAGAAGTCGGCCAGGGGATGGCCCAGGGTCGACAGCTCCCAGTCCAGCACGGCCAGCACGCGCGGCTCGGTGGGGTGGAAGATCATGTTGTCCAGGCGGTAGTCGCCATGGACCACGCTGGTTTCGTCACCGGCCGGGATGTTGGCCGGCAGCCATTCGATCAGTTGGTCGAAGGCTTCGATCTTCTCGGTCTCGGAGGCGCGGTACTGCTTGCTCCAGCGGTCGATCTGGCGGGCGAAGTAGTTGCCGGGCTTGCCGTAGTCGCCCAGGCCCACGGCCTGGTAGTCGACCTTGTGCAGGGCGGCCATCACGCGGTTCATCTCCTGGAAGATGGCGCGGCGCTGCTCCGGCGTGGAGTCCGGCAGCGAGGGATCCCACATGATGCGGCCCTCGACGCAGTCCATGACGTAGAACGGCGTGCCGATGATGCTGTCGTCTTCGCAGAGCACGTAGGTCCTGGCCACCGGCACGTCGGTCTGCGCCAGTGCGGTGATGACCTTGTATTCGCGATCCACGGCGTGGGCCGAGGCCAGCAGCTTGCCCGGCGGCTTGCGGCGCAGCACGTACTTCTTGGTCGGCGTGATCAGCTTGTAGGTGGGGTTGGACTGCCCGCCCTTGAACTGCTCCACCGTCAGCGGGCCGGCGAAGCCCTCGACATTCTTTGCGAGGTAGCTCTCCACCGCGGCGGCGTCGAACTGGTGCTTTTCCTGCACCGGCATGGTGCCGGTGAAATCCTTCTGGTCCGACACGCTCAGATCTCCTGCGGGGTGACGACGATCTTGCCGGACACGCGGCGGTCCATCAGCAGGCGGATGGCCTCGGCGCCGCGCGACAGCGGATAGGTGCCGGCGATGTGCGGCTTGAGCTTGCCTTCCTTGAGCCAGCCGATCAGCACGCGCAGGTCGGCGAGGTTGTTCATCGGCTCGCGCTTGGCGTAGTCGCCCCAGAACACGCCGACGATGTCGCAGCCCTTGAGCAACGCCAGGTTGACCGGAATCTTGGGAATCTCGCCGTTGGCGAAGCCGATCACCAGCAGGCGGCCGCGCCAGGCGGTGCTGCGCAGCGCCACCTCGGTGTAGGGGCCGCCGACCGGGTCGTAGGTGACGTCCACGCCCTTGCCGCCGGTGAGGGCCTTGAGGCGCTCCTTGAGGTCTTCCTTGCTGTAGTCGATCAGCTCGTCGGCGCCATGCTCCTTGCACACCGCCAGCTTCTCGGGGCTGGAGGCGGCGGCGATGACGCGCGCACCCAGCACCTTGCCGATCTCGATGGCCGCCAGGCCTACGCCGCCGGAGGCGCCGAGCACCAGCAGGGTCTCGCCGGCCTTGAGCTTCGCGCGGTCCTTGAGGGCGTGGTACGAGGTGGCATAGGTCATCACGAAGGAAGACGCGGTGACGAAGTCCAGGCCCTCGGGCATCGGCAGCACGGCGCGGGCGTCGGCCACCACCAGCTGGGCGAAAGCGCCCCAGCCGGTGAAGCAGATGACCTTGTCGCCCGGCTTGACGTGCTTGACCTTGGCACCCACCGACTCGATCACGCCGGCGCACTCGCCGCCAGGCGAGAACGGGAACTCGGGCTTGAACTGGTACTTGCCCTGCACGATCAGCGTATCGGGGAAGTTCACGCCGGCGGCGTGCACGCGCACCACGGCGTCGTTGTCGCCCGGGGTCGGGTCGGGACGGTCTTCCAGCACCAGCGCCTCGGGCGGCGCCCATTGATTGCAGATCAGGGCTTTCATTCTTGTATTCCTCCAGTGGGGTGCCGTTCGTGCCGAGCTTGTCGAAGCGTGAACGGCCGGTGACTGCGGGTGCGGTGCGCCCGTTCACCCTTCGACAGGCTCAGGGCGAACGGTGGATGGTCCAGGGTACTGCTCACGGCATCGGATTCCGCGGCTGGCCGCCGTCGATGATGTCGCGCAGGCGCATCTCCACGGCGGCCTTGATGTTGGGATGGGTCAGGATGTAGAAGCGGTTGTCCTTCACCGCGTCCAGGGTGATGCGCGCCACGTCGGCGGCGCTGATCTTGCCCTTCTTGACGGCCTGGCGGACGCGCTCCTCGTAGGCGGCGGCCTCGGGGTTGGCGTCGGCCAGTTCGCCCGGGCGGTTGCGCGCGGCGTCGGCGATGCCGGTGTTGACGTAGGCCGGGCACAGCACCGAGACGCCGATCTGCGCGCTCGCCGCCTGCAGCTCGTGGTGCAGGCACTCCGACATCACCACCACGCCGTGCTTGCTGACGCAGTAGACGCTGGAGGCCGGCACGGCCAGCAGGCCGGCGACCGAGGCGGTATTGACGATGTGGCACTCGTCGCCCTGCTTGAGCATGCGCGGCACGAAGTTGCGGATGCCGTGGACCACGCCCATCAGGTTGACGCCCAGCACCCACTCCCAGTCCTGCTCGGTGGTGGTCCAGGTGGGGCCGGCCACGGCGACGCCGGCGTTGTTGAACAGCAGTTGCGCGCTGCCGTACTCGGCGTAGGTACGGTCGGCCAGCTGCTGCACCTGCCAGCCCTGCGAGACGTCGCAACGCTGCAGCAGAGCGGCGGTGCCGGCGGGCAGCAGGGCGCGGGTGGCTTCCAGGCCCTTTTCGTCGACGTCCGCCAGGGACAGGCGCATGCCTTCCTGGGCGCAGAGCAGCGCCAGCTCGCGGCCGAAGCCACTGCCCGCGCCGGTGATGACGGCAACCTTGCCGGCGAGCGTCTTCATGCGACGAGGTAGCCGCCGTCGACGTTGAGCGCGACGCCGGTGGTGTAGCTGGCGGCGGGCGACACCAGGTACAGCACGGCGCCGGCCATCTCGTCGGGCTGCGCCACGCGGTTCATCGGCACGTGCTCCAGCACCTTGGTGACGATCTGCTGGTTCTGCACCAGGGTGGCGGCGAACTTGGTATCCGTGAAGCCCGGCAGCAGGGCGTTGACGCGCACCTTCTGCGGTGCGCATTCACGGGCGAAGGCCTGGGTCATGGAGATGACGGCGGCCTTGGTGATGGAGTAGATGCCCTGCGCCGGGCCCGGGATCACGCCGTTGACCGAGGCGACATTGACGATGCTGCCGCCACCGTTCCTGGCCATCAGCTTGACGCCCTTGGACGACATGAAGAAGTAGCCGCGGATGTTGACGTCCAGGGTCTTCTGGAAGGCGCCGAGGTCGGTGTCCTGGATCGGGCCGAAGTAGGGATTGGCGGCGGCGTTGTTGACGAGGATGTCGAGGCGGCCGTGCTGCTGCTCGATCTGCGCGAAGATCGCGTCGATCTGCGCCATCTCGCCGATATGGCAAGCGATGGCCTCGGCGCTGCCGCCGGCAGCGCGGATCTCGCCGACCACGCGCTCGCAGTCCGGCAGCTTGCGACTGGAGATGATCACGTGCGCGCCGGCACCGGCCAGGGTCTTGGCGATGCTCTCGCCGATGCCGCGGCTGGCGCCGGTGACCAGGGCGATCTTGCCCTTGAGGCTGAACAGTTCGGTGGGATTCATGCGGGTGTCCTCAACGGTAAGTGATGTTCTTGGGGTCCCGCGTCTGTTCCAGGTGCGGGTAGGCATTCAGGTAGCTGATGGTCAGTTGGCCGGGGCTGTGCAGCAGCTTGGTGACGGCGCTGTTGACCACGGTCCAGTTCAGCGCGGCGGTGCGCGCCTGGCTGAGGTCGAACAGCTCCTGGGCGATGGCGGAGATCGGGCCGCCGGAGGTGAAGACCACGGCGCGGCGCGACTTGTCGGTGTCGGCCAGCACGCGGCGCGCGGCGCCGACGCAACGGCCGCGGAAGTCCGCCCAGCTCTCGCGGTATTCGGTGTCGTACTGACCGCTCATCCAGCGCATCATCGCGTCCTCGAACAGGCGCTGGAAGGCATGGCGCGGGTTCTCGAACTGCTGGAGGTAACCGCCCATGGCGGCCTTCTCCTGCAGGTCCGGCCGGGCGACGTTGAGCATCTGCACGTGGTCGTATTCCTCCAGGCCGGCATCAACCAGCCATTCGGACTCCGGGGGGGCGACGCCGAGGGCGCCCAGGCAGGCCTCGGCGGTCTGGCGGTGGCGCTTCATGCCGCCCACCACCACGCGGTCGAAGCTCAGGCCGGTCTGCTTGAACCAGGCACCCAGCAGCCGCGACTGCTCGTAGCCCAGGTCGGAAAGCTGGTCATAGTCGGCGGCGCCGAAGGACGCCTGGCCATGCCGTACAAGGAAGATCTGGCCCATGGGTCACCGTTTCTGGATTGCCGGCAGCTTAGGAGCCCCCCTACAATCATTCAAATGAATAGATTGAATCAGCGTCCATAAATGAAATGAATCTGAACCGGATCGACCTGAACCTGTTCGTGGTGCTGGACGCGATCTACACGGAGGGCGGGATCACCCGCGCCAGCCGCAAGCTCAACCTGACCCAGCCGGCGATCAGCCATGCCCTGGGGCGCCTGCGCGACATGTTCGGCGACCCCCTGTTCGAGCGCGACGGCCGCGCCATGGTGCCGACGCCGCTGGCGCGCAGCCTGATCGAGCCGGTGCGGCGCTCGCTGCGCGGGCTGGAGATCACGCTCAACGAGGTGGCCCGCTTCGACCCGGCCAGCACGGAGCGGCGCTTCACGCTGTCGGTGCGCGACGTGCTGGAGGCGACCCTGCTGCCGGTGCTGATGCGACGCATCACCGAGACGGCGCTGCTGATCGCGGTGAACACGGTACGCGTGGACCGGCGCGACCTGGAGGCGGAGCTGGCGGCGGGTTCGGTGGACGCGGCGATCGACACGCTGCTGCCGCTGTCCGACAACATCCGTCGCATCCGCATTGCCGCCGACCCGCTGGTGGTGATCGTGCGCGCGGAGCATCCGGCCTTCGGCGAGGGCATGGACATGGAGACCTACCTGCGCCAGGACCATATCCTGGTCAGCTCACGACGCAGCGGGCCGGGGCTGGAGGACGTGGAACTGAGCCGGCTCGGGGTGGAACGCCGCGTGCGCCTGCGCTGTCAGCATTACTTCGCCGCCTGCCGCGTGGTAAGCCTGACCGACCTGGTACTGACCATGCCGGAAAGCTATGCGCGCATCGCCAACCGCCAGTACAACAACCGTATCCTGCCCTTCCCGCTGTCCGTGCCGATGCTCGACGCCTATCTCTACTGGCACGCCAACGTGGATCAGGAACCCGCCAACCTGTGGCTGCGCGAGCAGTTGATCCAGTCCTTCGAAAGCTGATGCGGAACGATTCCTGCAACGGCGGGGGCATGCGCCTGCTCCGCCGCCTGACGATCCTGCTGCCTGCCGTGATGCTGGGCGCCTGTGTGACGAGTTGGGAACCCCAGCCGGCGCCGCAACCACAGCCTCGCCCGCAGCAGCCCACCTACGTACCGGCCCACATGCTGGTGCAGCGCTGCCGCGAGGTGGCGCCGCAGGTGCATCCCTGGCGCGGCCGACAGATCCGCTCGGCCCTCCTGCAATATGAGCTGAGCCGTGCATATCGCCGGGGCGCGGAGCAGATGAAGCCGCGCGACCGCCAGCGTGCCGAGGCGCAGGAGCGCGAGGCCTGGAGCATCCTCTGGGAAACCTGCCAGCCGGTGCTGGCTACGGCGCCGCGCGCGCCCTGAAACCGGGCGCTATAGTCGGGCCATGAAAGCCCTACTGCTGATGGCGGCACTGCTGCTGCCCGCCGCCACCCTTGCCGCCCCGCACTGCGACAAGCTGCCCAAGCGCGTGGAGAAGGAGCAGTCGGCGATCCGGCCGGTGCAGCGCATGATCGTCACCGCACCCAAGCAGTTGTACTTCCACCGCATACCGGACCGCGGCTGTGCGACCCAGGTCTCTGTGCCGCGCGACAGCGCCCTGACGGCGTACACCGAGTGGAAGGGCTGGTACTCGGTGCAGTACAACGACCAGGGCGAGATGACCAGCGGCTGGGTCAAGGGCAGCGGCTTGCGCGCCGCCGGGGCGATGGGCCTGGACACGCGCATCACGCACGAGGCCGGTGAGGCGGCACCGCGCCTGCCGCCGGACGCCGCGGCGACGGTGGAGCGCGTGGCGCAGTGCACGCACTTCGCCGGCGAGTTCAACGGCGACCAGTCCGAGCACGACAAACGCATCAACGCGACGATGACGGAGCTGCGCTGCGGCACACTGGAAGACGACGTGGCGGTGTTGCGCAGGAAACACGCGGGCAATGCAGCGGTGCTCAAGGCGCTGGACGAGGCTGGGCAACCGTGATTTTATTTAAGTAAATAAAAATTAATACAATATAAAGTCACAAGTTATAATTAATTGTATATTATTATTTATTACAACTAATAAAAACTTCTTGACCCTGCCGCCAAGCACCCGCGCCGCGCGACGCTGGTCAGGTGCCGGCCTGCCGCCTACCCTGCGCCACCCTTTTCTGCCGAGCCACCATTCCATGGCCTCCCGCCCGAAAGCCGCTGCCAAGAACATGCCCAAGACCGCTCCGAAGTCCCCCGCCCAGACGCTGGCCCAGTCCTTCCGCCTGCCCAATGGCGTGGTGGTGCCCAACCGCCTGTCCAAGTCGGCGATGAGCGAGGCGCTGGGCACGATGGACAACCGGCCGACGGAGCGCCTGGAGCGGCTGTATGCGCGCTGGGCCGATGGCGGCATCGGGCTGTGCATCACCGGCAACGTGATGATCGACCGCCGCGCGCTGGGCGAGCCGGGCAACGTGGTGATCGAGGACGAGTCCGACCTGCCCGCGCTGCGGCGCTGGGCGGCGGCGGGCACACGCCGTGGCGGCCAGCTGTGGATGCAGATCAATCATCCGGGCAAGCAGTCGCCGCGCGGGCTCAACCGCGAGACGGTGTCGCCCTCGGCGATCGGCTTCCGTTCCGACATGGCGGCGTTCTTCTCGACGCCGCGCGAGCTGAGCGACACGGAGATTCGCGAACTGATCCAGCGTTTCGGCAACACGGCGCGCATCGCGAAGAAGGCCGGCTTCACCGGCGTGCAGATCCACGGCGCGCATGGCTACCTGGTGAGCCAGTTCCTGTCGCCGCACCACAACCGCCGCGAGGACCAGTGGGGCGGCAGCCCGGAGAACCGTCGCCGCTTCGTGCTGGAGGTGCTGGCCGAGATGCGCCGCCAGGTAGGCAAGGATTTTCCCATCGGCATCAAGCTGAACTCGGCGGACTTCCAGCGCGGCGGCTTCACCGAGGACGAGTCGCTGGACGCGATCCGCGCGCTGGCCCAGGCCGGCATCGACCTGGTGGAGATTTCCGGCGGTACCTATGAGGCGCCGGCGATGACCGGACTCGAGCGCAAGGCCAGCACGGTGGCGCGCGAGGCCTATTTCATGGAGTTTGCCGAGAAGGTGCGCGCAGCGGTGAAGCTACCGCTGATGCTGACCGGAGGCTTCCGCTCGCTGTCGGGCATGGCGCAGGCGCTGGACAGCGGCGCCATCGACTTCATCGGCCTGGGCCGCCTGCTGGCGGTGGAGCCGGACCTGCCGGCGCGCCTGATGCGCGGCGAGGACCCGCGCGAGGAGATCAAGCCGATCAGCACCGGCATCGGCATGGTGGACCGCATGGCGCTGATGGAAGTGGCCTGGTACACGCGCCAGCTGCGCCGCATGGGCGAGGGCCGCAATCCGCGGCCGCGCGAATCGGGCCTGCAGGCCTTTGCCATCGGCATGGTGGAGAACGGCTGGAACACCTTCCGCACGCGGCGACTGCGCGCCTCCTGAGGGCGGCCAGGGCTGACGACGGCGCCCGACTGTCGGGCGGATGCTGCCGCCTGCGACTTATGCACAGGCGGCAGTAGGTTTTGACGCTGCAGAACATGCTTTCCTGGCCGCTACGGTCCGCACAGGTCCGTTTCCCGGACCGATGTCGCCAGGAGGAGAACCGTGGCAGGCAGCGCAGCAGCCCCGTCGGCATCGGCGATGCCCGGCGACATCCTGGCCGGCCCGCAGGGCGAGGCCCTGTTCCGCCTGGCGGTGGAAGCGGCGCCCAACGCCATGATCATGGTCGGGCAGGACGGCCGCATCGCGCTGGTCAATGCCCAGACCGAGAAGCTGTTCGGCTACCCGCGCGATGAGCTGATCGGCCAGCGCATCGAGATGCTGGTGCCGCAGCGTAACCGCGGCCAGCACCCGCAGCAGCGCAGCGACTACTTCAGCGATCCGCGCACGCGCTCGATGGGCGTGGGTCGCGATCTCTATGGCCTGACGCGCGACGGCCGCGAGGTGCCGATCGAGATCGGCCTGAATCCGCTGAAGACCGACAACGGCACCTTCGTGCTGGCGTCGATCATCGACATCACCGAGCGCAAGCGCATCGAGGACACGGTGCGGCGCAGCGAGGCGCGCTTCCGGCTGATGGTGTCCAGCGTGAAGGACTACGCCATCCTGATGCTGGACCCGCAGGGCCTGGTGGCGTCCTGGAACGACGGCGCCGAGCGGCTCAAGGGCTACACCGAGAACGAGATCCTGGGGCGGCATTTCTCAACGTTCTACCCGCCGGAGGACGTGGCCAGCGGGCGACCCGAGGCCGAGCTGCGGCTGGCTCGGGACGAGGGGCGCTTCGAGGACGAGGGCTGGCGCCAGCGCAAGGACGGCAGCCGCTTCTGGGCCAGCGTGATCGTCACGCCGATGTACGACGAGACCGGCACGCTCACCGGCTATTCCAAGGTCACGCGCGACATCACCGAGCGCAAGCGATCCGAGGAGCGCTTCCGCCTGGTGGTGGAGGCGGCGCCCAATGCCATGATCATGGTGGATGCCGGTGGCCGCATCAATCTGGTCAACGCCCAGACCGAGAAGCTGTTCGGCTATCCGCGCGAGGAGCTGATCGGCATGCCGGTGGAGATGCTGGTGCCGCAGGGCCGGCGCGTGGGCCACCCGACCCTGCGCGAGAGCTATTTCGACAAGCCGCAGACGCGCGCGATGGGCAGCGGCCGCGACCTGCACGGACAGACCCGCGACGGCCGCCAGGTGCCGATCGAGATCGGCCTGAACCCGATCACCACGACCGATGGCCTGTTCGTGCTGGCGTCGATCATCGACATCACCGAGCGCAAGCGCGCCGAACAGGAACTGCGCAACCTCAACCAGTCGCTGGCGGCGCAGATCGACGAGACCAGCGCGGCGCTGGCGAAGCTGCAGGTGGCGCAGAGCCAGCTGGTGCAGGCCGAGAAGCTGGCCTCGCTGGGCGGCCTGGTGGCGGGCATCTCGCACGAGATCAACACGCCGGTGGGCATCGGCGTGACGGCGGCCTCGCACCTAGATACCGAGGTGCGGAGCATGAACCGCGCGGTGGCGGCCGGCAGCCTGACCAAGTCGCAGTTCGACCGCTTCCTGCAGTCGGTCTCGCAATCCAGCGACATCATCCTGATGAACCTGCGCCGCGCCGCGGAGCTGATCCAGAGCTTCAAGCGCGTGGCGGTGGACCAATCCAGCGAGGAGCGCCGGCGCATCCGCCTGAAGGCCTATTTCGAAGAGGTGCTGGTGAGCCTGCGGCCGAAGATGAAGACCACGCCGCACCGCATCGAGCTGGATTGCCCCGAGGACCTGGAGCTCGACACCGTCCCCGGCGCCTGGTCGCAGGTGCTGACCAACCTGGTGGTCAACGCGCTGTCGCATGCCTTCGAGCCCGGGCAGGCCGGGCTGATGCGGATCGAGGTGGACCGGGTGGGCGCGGAGGTGCGCGTGCGCTTCCGTGACGACGGCCGCGGCATCGCGGCGGAGAACCTCGCCAAGGTCTTCGATCCCTTCTTCACGACGCGGCGTGGACAAGGTGGCACCGGCCTGGGCCTGCATATCGTCTTCAACCTGGTGAACCAGACCCTGGGCGGCCGCATCGGCGTGGACAGCACGCCCGGCCGCGGCACCTGCTTCACGATCCTGCTGCCCCTCTCCCGGCAAGGAGCCGAACCATGAGCACCGAATCCCAAGAGGAGCTGTTGAGCTTCGCCGCCGAGCCGGTGCCGTCGGCAGACGCCGCCGCGATCCCGCCCTGGAAGATCCTGGTGGTGGACGACGAGGAGGAGGTGCACCGCGTCACCCGCCTGGCACTGGGCGACATCCTGGTGCACGGCCGGCCGCTGCAGTTCATCGATGCCTACAGCGGCAGCGAGTCGGTGGAGATCATGCGCCATCAGCCCGACATCGCGATGGTGCTGATGGACGTGGTGATGGAGACCGAGCATGCCGGGCTGGATGCGGTGCAGGCGATCCGCCACGAGCTGCAGAACCGCTTCGTGCGCATCGTGCTGCGTACCGGCCAGCCGGGCCAGGCGCCGGAACACGAGGTGGTGCGGCGCTTCGACATCAACGACTACAAGGAGAAGACCGAGCTCACCACCACCAAGCTCTACACGCTCCTGCATACCGGGCTGTCCCTGCACCGCGAGCTGGTGGCGATGGACCAAGCGCGGATGGGCCTGGAGCAGGTGATCACGGCCTCGGCCTCGATGTTCGAGCAGCAATCGCTGGAGAAGCTTCAGCACGGGCTGTTGCAGCAACTGGCGGCACTGCTGTATGCGCGGCGCGACGCGGTGATCGTCAGCACCGGCATCACGGCGGCGCTGACCGAGGGTGCGTTGCGGGTCGTCGCCGGCACCGGCAGCTACCGCGGCACCGAGGGCCGGCTGGCCGACGAGGTGCTGCCGCCCGAGGCAATGTCGCATATCGAGCGTGCCTTCCTGGACGGCATGATGGTGGTGGGCGAGCACCATTTCGCGGTGCACTTCTCCACCCGCGCCGGCAGCAAGCACGTGGTTTACCTGAGCAGCGAGTCGCGCTTCGAGCCCTCGGACGTGCGGCTGGTGCAGCTGTTCTGCCGCAACGTCACCATCGCTTTCGAGAACCTGGCGCTGAACGAGGAGATCCGGCGCTCGCAGCGCCAGTTGATCCTGCTGCTGAGCTCTGCCATCGAGGAGCGCTCTCCGGATTTGCGCAATCACGTACAGCGCGTGTCGCGCTACGCCATGCTGATGGGGCAGCTGCTGGGCCTGTCAGCCGAGTCGGTGGATGCGCTGGGGGTGGCGGCGGCGATGCACGACCTGGGCAAGATCGCGGTGCCCGACGCGGTGCTGAACAAGCCCGGCGCGCTCAGCCAGGACGAGCGCCGGCTGATGGAAAGCCACGTCACCCGCGGCAGCGCCATGCTGCAGGGGCAGGACGGGCCGCTGCTGCAGCGGTCCGAGCGGACCGTGGCGCAGCATCACGAGCATTGGGACGGCGGCGGCTATCCGATGGGGCTGCGCGGCGAGGAGGCCGACCTGTTCGCCCGCATCACGGCGGTGGCCGACGTGTTCGATGCGCTGTCCACTGCGCGCTGCTACAAGGAAGCCTGGAGCATCGGCAAGGTCGCCGAGTATTTCCGGCAGCAGCGCGGCAAGCAGTTCGATCCGCGCCTGGTGGACCTGTTCCTGGACAACCTGGGGCAGTTCCTGGAGATCCGCGAGCGCTACTCCGCGCCGCTGGCCTGATCGGCCACGCGGCTGGTGTTGCGGCCGCCGTCCTTGGCGGCATAGAGGGCGCGGTCGGCGCGGCGCAGCAGTTGGTCGGCGCCGTCGCCGGCCTGGCCCAGGGCGATACCGATGCTGACCCCTACCGGCACGGCGCCGTGGTCCAGCATGAAGGGCTTGCCGATGGCGGCGAGCAGCTTGCGTGCGACGAACTGCGGTTCCTCGGTGGAACGCAGCTGGTCCAGAATCACCACGAACTCGTCGCCGGCGACGCGCGCGACGGTGTCGGTGGCGCGCACCGCGCCGCGCAGGCGCAGCGCGATCTCCTGCAGCACCTCGTCGCCGGCAGCGTGGCCGTGCCGGTCGTTGATCGACTTGAAGTGGTCCACGTCGATGAACAGCAGGGCCAGCGAGCCGCCGTAGCGCTGGATGCGGTTCAGCGCCGCGCCCAGGTGCTCGTGCAGCTCGCGGCGATTGGCCAGGCCGGTGAGAGGATCGTAGCGCGCCAGCTGCTGCAGGCGCTGCTCGGCGCGCTTGGCCAGGGTGATGTCGCTCATCATCATGTAGAGCCCGCGCACCTGCCCGCCCTCGCCGCGGTCGGGCACGAAGCAGACCTGAACGTGCCGGGTCTGGCCGGCCAGCTGCAGGGAGAAGCTGCCCTCGGCGCGCGCGCCGTGCATGGCGCAGTCGACGTAGTAGCGCTGCGCCTCGATCACCTCGGGCGGCAGCACACGCTCCATGTGGCGTCCGACGACGTCGTCCGGTGCCTTGCCGAACCAGGCCTCGTGCGTGCGGTTGCAGAAGCGGTAGACGCGGCCGGCGTCGATATACGCGATCACCACCGGCAGGTTGTCGGCGATCATGCGCAGGCGCCGTTCGCTGGCGGCCTGGCGCAGCTCGGCGCGCTTGCCCTCGGTGATGTCCAGGATCTGGGTGTAGAAGCCGGCGATGGCGCCGCGCTCGTCGCGATCGGGCACCAGGTCGATGCGCTGGTGCACTTCGCCCTCCAGCTCATGGGCGATACGCTCGAAGCGCACCGAGCGCCCTTCCAGCACCGATTCAACCGGGCCGGCAAAGTCGGACAGCGTGCCGGCGCCGAACAGTTCGCGCACGCCACGGCCGATCATGTCCTGCGGCTCCAGCCCGTAGCCCTTGCGGTGATGGCTGTTGGCGAAGCGGTAGCGCAGGTCACGGTCGATGTAGCCGATGTAGGCCGGGACGTGGTCGGCGATGGAGCGCAGGCGGCGCACGGCCTGCTGCAGGCCCTGCTCGTAGTCGCGGCGCTGCTCCAGCAGGGTGGCCACCGTCAGCGCCATGCCCGAGGCACAGGCCAGGTAGCACTGCAGCAGCAGCGCCCGCGCCTGCAGCGGCAGGCCGCCCCAGGCTCCGATGGACGAATCCGGCGTCATCATCGACAGCATCGCGCCCAGCGCCAGGATCACCACGCCGACGACGGCGCCGCGGTTGCCGTGGCGCATGACCATCAGCATCAGCGGCGGGAAGGTGAGGAACAGCGGCAACGGCAGCCAGTGGCCCATGCCCAGGCCGGGGCTGAACACCGCCAGCGCGGTCACCAGCAACAGCGTGGTGTCGGGCAGCCAGTGACGCAGTTGCCCGCCGTATTCGCCCGCCTGTGGCTGGCGCAGCACCAGCACCAGTGGCGCCATGATCGCCATGCCTAGCGCGTCGGCCGGATACCAGATGGCCAGCACCCACAGCACTGACAGGCCGGAATGTTCCGAGATGATGGTGGCGGCCAGCAACGACGACAATGCCGGCGCCAGCAGCACCGCGAACAGCACGAATTCCAGCAGCACGCCGACGCGGCGCAGGTCGAAGCCCGAACCCCAGCGACGCTGCAGCAGGGTGGCGGCCACCACCACCTCGATGACGTTGCACAGCGCCAGGCTCAGGGCCAGGTCCAGGGGATCGCCGGTGACGACGTTGGCGGCAACGTTGCCGAGATAGCCGGCCATCAGGGCCGGCCACCAGTGGGACGCCGGCATCCCGAGCAGCAGGCCGACCAACAGCCCGTTGGCCAGCCAGACGCTGGCGATGCGGCCCTCCGGCGGGGTCAGCACGGTGGACACCCAGCAGAGCGCGGCGACCAGCGCGGCAAGGCCGGCCAGCTTCAGCAGTTCACGCGCAGCTTGGGCGAAGGGCGCAGGCATGGAATGGCCGCCGGGTAGGTCTCCTGCCGGGTTAGCGGCAGGAGATTCCCGGACCTTGAGCGCCCTGCCCCGCCGTCCGTCCGCTGCGGGCTACCTTTGGCCCTGCGCCGTGGGGGAGCGGCAATGACAGCGGTATGGCCGCCGCCGCCGCGGGACGCCAGTTCTCAGAATTCCTGCGCGGTGGGACGCAGCAGGATTTCGTTGATATCCACTTCCGGCGGCTGCGAGATGGCGAAGGCCATGGCGCGGGCCACGGACTCGGCCGGGATCTCGTTGGCGCTGTACCACTCGCCGACGGCCTTGGCCGATTCGGCGTCGCTGCTGCCGTGCTTGAGTTCGCTGGCCACCGCGCCCGGCGAGATCACCGTGGTGCGGATGCGGGCACCGATCTCGGCGCGCAGGCCCTCGCTGATGGCGCGGACGGCGAACTTGGTGGCGCTGTAGACGGCACCGATGGGGCTGAACACCTTGGTGCCGGCGACGGAGGCGACGTTGATGATGTGGCCGCTGCCCTGGGCCTGCATGCGCGGCAGTGCCGCGGCCACGCCGTTGAGCACGCCCTTGATGTTGATGTCGATCATGCGGTCCCACTCCTCGACCTTGAGCCGCGCCATCGGCGCCAGCGCCATGTAGCCGGCGTTGTTCACCATCACGTCGATGCGGCCGTACTGGTCGATGGCGCGCGCCACCAGGGTTTCGACCTGGTCGCGGTCGGTGACGTCGGTGGTGGTGGCGATGGCCTCGCCGCCAGCCGCGCGGATCTCGGCGACCAGGCGCTCCAGGTGGCCGGCGCGGCGTGCGCCCAGCACCACCTTGGCGCCGAGGCCGGCGAGATGGCGGGCGGTGGCCTCGCCCAGGCCGCTGCTGGCGCCGGTGATGACGACCACCTTGCCGGCGATGTTGGAGGGATTGGTGTGGGTCTGCTGGGTCATGGCTGAAGCTCCGGATTCGATGCAGTCGCGGGCTGCGCTGCTGGAGTGAACGATAGGTGACCCCTGCCAACCGAAGTAGATAGAATCCCGTGTATCAGTAACAACCAATGGTTGATAATCCATGGACCGCCTGGGAGCGATGGAAACCTTCGTGCGCGTGGCCGAGCTCGGCAGCTTCAACCGCGCGGCCACGCAGCAGGGCATCACGCCGCAGGCGGTGAGCAAGGCGATCCGCCAGCTGGAGAAGGAGTTGGGCCTGCGGCTGTTCCACCGCACGACGCGGCGCAGCACGCTGACCGACGAGGGCAAGGCTTTTCTCACACGCCTGCGGCCGGGGCTGGAGTCGATCCACGAGGCCTGGAGCGAGGCGCACGAGTTCACCCGCGAGCAGGGCGGCCTGATCCGCATCGCCGCGCCGCCACTGGTGGGCAAGAAGATCCTGGTGGACCTGATCGCGCGCTACCGCGCCGAGCATCCGGCGGTGGAGTTCGAACTGCTGCTGGAGGACCGCTACACCGACCTGGTGGCCGCCGGCATCCACCTGGGCTTCCGCGCCGGGCATCCGCCCGAGCGGCAGCTGGTGGTGCGCGAGCTGTTCCGCCTGCAGCTGATCGTCTGCGCGGCGCCGGACTACCTGCGCCGGCATGGCATCCCGCAGCGCATCGAGGACCTGGAGCAGCACGCCTGCACCGGCTCGCGCGCTCCCAACTCCGGCCGCATCGAACCCTGGGAATTCCTGGAGGACGGCGAACTGCGCCTGCGCAGCGTGCGCGCGCCCTTCCACACCAATGACTTCGAGGCGGAGACGCTGGCGGTGACGGCGGGTATCGGCATCGGCCAGATCGACTCGATCAACACGGCCGCGCTGCTGCGCGAGCAGCGCCTGGTGCCGCTGCTCTGCGAACACGTCAGCGAGCGGCATGGCGTCTACCTGTACTACCCGCCGCGCGCCGGCCAGCCACTGCGCGTGCGCCGCTTCATCGACTACGTGCTCGGCAGCATGCGCGGCGGCGAGGCCTTCCGTTTCCGTCCCGGAGAGCTGGAGGCGCTGCAGCAGCGCTTCCGCCGCACGCTGAAGCGGGGGCGCGGATAGTCGGCACGCTCGTTGCTAAATACCTCCCGAGGGTTGCCACACGCAGAGCGTAGAAGCTGCTGACATGCATGCAAATCGTGGCGCGCGACCCGGAACAGAATGCAGCTTGCACGCCGGCCAAGGATGGCCGGAACCAGGGAGTCACCCATGTACGAGTCGAGCACGGATCGCTCGCCGGTATTCTCCGCGCCACGCCAAGGTGGCGCCGGCCGCAAGGTATTGATCGCCGCATCGGAAATCTATCCGCTGGCCAAGACCGGCGGTCTGGCCGATGTCTGTGGCGCCCTGCCCAAGGCCCTGTCGGCGTTGGGTGCGGACATGCGCATGGTCATGCCGGCATATCCGGAGGCGCTGGATGCGGCCTGCGACCTGCAACTGGACATGGCCGCCGAGATCGGCGGCGAGACGCTGCGCATCTGGCGCGCCCGCATGCCGGACTCCGGCCTGCCGGTCTGGCTGATCGACTGCGCTGCGCTCTATGACCGCCCCGGCTCGCCCTACCAGGATGCCTCGGGGCAGGACTGGCCGGACAATTTCCATCGCTTTGCGGTCTTCGCGCAGGCGGCGGCGATGCTTGCGCTGGGCTACAACAGCGAGGGCTGGCGGCCGGACGTGGTCCACGCGCACGACTGGCACGCGGGCCTGCTGCCGCTGCTGCTGCACGCGGAAACCGGGCCGCGCCCGGCGACACTCTTCACGATCCACAATGCCGCCTTCCAGGGCAACTTCGCCCTCGACGAGGCGGCAGCTCTGGGCCTGGACCGCGGCTACCTCGCGCCGCAGGGCGCGGAGTTCTACGGACAGTTCTCCTGCCTGAAGGCCGGTATCCGCTACGCCGATGCGGTGAGCACGGTGAGCCCTGGCTACGCCCGCGAACTGCTGACCCCGGAATTCGGCTATGGCATGGAAGGCCTGCTGCGGCAGCGCCAGGACCGCTTCCTGGGGATCATGAACGGCATCGATGCCGAGATCTGGAACCCGGCAGGCGATCCGCACCTGAACGCCCGCTACTCGCGGCCGGACTGCGGCGGCAAGGCCGCCTGCAAGCTCGAGCTGCAGCGCCGCTTCGGCCTCGCGGAGGAAAACGATGCGCCGCTGGCGATCTCCGCCAGCCGGCTGACCTCGCAGAAGATGGCCGACGTGCTGCTGACCAGCCTCCCCGCGATCATGGCCGAGCATCCGCGGCTGCAGTTGGCGCTGATCGGCCGTGGCGACCGCCAGCTGGAGCAGGGCTTCACGGCGATGGCGCAGCGCTACCCTGGCCGCGTGGCGGTGCAGATCGGCTACGAGGAATCGCTGGCGCACCGCATGCACGCAGGCGCCGACCTGCTGCTGCACGGCTCTCGCTTCGAGCCCTGCGGTCTGACGCAGCTCTACGCCATGCGCTACGGCACGCTGCCACTGGTGCGGCGCGTCGGCGGACTGGCCGATAGCGTGATCGATTGCGACGACATCGCCACGCCCTGGCGCACGGGCTTCATCTTCGACGGCATCTCCGGCGATGCCCTGCAGCATGCCCTGCGCCGCGGGCTGGAGGTCTACGAGCGGCAGCGCGAGGACTGGTTCGCCCTGCAACGCAACGCGATGGCCGCCGACTTCGGCTGGCGCCGCTCGGCAACGCAATACCTGCAGCTCTACCACCGCCTTGGCGGCGCCTGGGCTCCCGAGGCGGCCAGGCCGCTCTTCGCGGCCTTCGGTTGATCGTATTTACCCCTTACCCAACAAGGATTCATCAGATCATGGAAAAGATCGCCACCACGACGCTGCATATCGAGCTGTACCGGATCGCCGTAGGGCAGCCGGGCCACGGCATGGGCGCACTGGAACGTGTGTTTGCCATCTGCGAGGTGCTACGTAACGCCGACGAGGATCCGCAACTGGCGATCCAGCTCCGCGAGCTGCAGATGCTGATGGCCGATTGGACCCGCCCCGGCGGCTGGCAGGCCCATGGCCACAAGCCGGATGTACTGCGCGATCCGTTGGTCGAGTGCATCGACCGTATCGTGGATCTGAGCGATGACGACGATGAAGAAGACGATGAGTTGCTGAACCTGATGCCACCTCCGGCCAGAGGCAAGGCCCCGGCTCGGTACGCGGCCTGAAAAACGAACCCCCGATCGAAAGGACTCGATAGCGATGAAGCAGCAGAACCTGAGTGCCCCCACCCGGCCCTATGTCCATGCCCTGCCACTGACGGATGAGGACAGCCAACGCTGGTCCGACGACGACCATGATCGCGCCGCGCTGGCGCTGATCTGCGGCAGCCTGTTGCGCCTGGTGCGGCGCCAGGCGGGGCGCGGCGCGGCGGATGCTGCGGAAGTGGCCGGCATCGGCCAGCTACTGGCCAAGGGCGAGCGCTTCCTGGAGCAGGACGCGGTGAACCGCTGCATCGCCATGGCACGCGCCTGGACCCAGCCCGAAGGCTGGCGCCGCTACGGTGCCACCCCGCAGGTGGTGCAGACGGTGATGATCGCCGCCGTTTCCGGGCTGATCCGCAGCCTGCGACAGCCGCAGGCCCAAGCCATGGCCCAGCGAGCGGCCTGAACCCGGCAGGATTCCCGTGGCATCGAGGAGGGATTGCAGCAGGCCTTCGTAGCGAATGCCGCCAAGGCTGCCGTCGTGAAGCCGTTGGCCTGCCTGCCAGGGTTCAGCGACCGACCATGTTGCCCGGCACCACCCACTGGTCGAACTGCTCGGCGGTGACGTGGCCAAGCGCCAGGGCGGCTTCGCGCAGGCTGCTGCCTTCCTTGTGTGCCTTCTTGGCGATCTGCGCGGCCTTGTCGTAGCCGATGTGCGTGTTGAGCGCCGTCACCAACATCAGCGAGCGCTCGACCAGCTCGTTGATGCGCTCACGGTTGGGCTCGATGCCGGCGGCGCAGTGATCGTTGAAGCTGACCATGCCGTCGGCCAGCAGTCGCACGCTCTGCAGGAAGTTGTGCGCGACCATGGGGCGGAACACGTTGAGCTCGAAGTTGCCGGAGGCGCCGCCGATGTTGATGGCGACGTCGTTGCCCATGACCTGGGCCGACAGCATGGTCAGGGCCTCGCTCTGCGTGGGATTGACCTTGCCGGGCATGATCGAGGAACCGGGCTCGTTCTCGGGGATGGAGAGCTCGCCGATGCCGCTGCGCGGGCCGCTGGCCAGCCAGCGCACGTCGTTGGCGATCTTCATCAGGCTGGCGGCCAGCGTCTTCAGCGCGCCGTGCGCGTGCACCAGCGCGTCGCAGCTGGCCAGGGCTTCGAACTTGTTGGGCGCGGTGACGAACGGCAGGCCGGTGAGCTGCGCGAGCTCGGCCGCCACCTGCTCGGCGTAGCCCTTGGGCGCGTTGAGGCCGGTGCCGACGGCGGTGCCGCCCAGCGCCAGTTCGCAGAGATGCGGCAGGGCGTCGCGCACGTGGCGCTCGCCGTGGCTGAGCTGCGCCACCCAGCCGGATATCTCCTGGCCCAGGGTCAGCGGCGTGGCGTCCTGCAGGTGCGTGCGGCCGATCTTGACGATGTCGTCGAACTCGCGCGACTTGCCGACCAGGGTCTGCTTGAGCCGGGCGATGGCGGGCAGCAGCTTGTGTGTGAGCGCGTCCACGGCCGCGACGTGCATGGCGGTGGGGAAGACGTCGTTGCTGGACTGGCTGCGGTTGACGTCGTCGTTGGGGTGGACCAGGCGGGCCTCACCGCGCTCGCCGCCCAACAGTTCGCTGGCACGGTTGGCGATAACCTCGTTGAGGTTCATGTTGGTCTGGGTGCCGGAGCCGGTCTGCCAGACCACCAGCGGGAATTCCTGCGGGTGCTGGCCGGCGATGACCTCGTCCGCGGCGGCGACGATGGCGCCGGTCTTCTTCGCATCTTGCAGGCCCAGCGCATGGTTGACGCGGGCCGAGGAGCGCTTGACCTGGGCCAGCGCGCGGATGATCTCGCGCGGCTGCTGCTCGCCGGAGATGTCGAAGTTCTGCAGCGAGCGCTGTGTCTGCGCGCCCCACAGCTTGTCGGAGGGGACCTCGATCGGGCCAAAGGTGTCGCGTTCGGTTCTGGTGCTCATGTCGGCTGCTTCGGTGGAAAGCCGGCCCTGCCGCCTGCGGCGGGTCCGGCAGTGGGGAAAACGGGAGCTGCGGTCCACTTCAGAACGAGGAGCTCAATCCTGGACCCGAGGGGCGAAGGTGGCAAGCCGCCAGCGCAGTTCAGCAAGCTGCTGCAGGCGAGCGGCATCGTCGGCGCAACGCGCCAGTTCCTGCAGGGGGATGTGAAGATGATCCAGGCACAGCGCGCGCCAGTGCAGGGGCAGCGCGGGATCGGCGGCGGTGTCGAGCAGCAGCTGCGCGGATTGCCAGGCCACCTCCCAGGGAGACAGTTGCCCCTACGCGAGCACACCGCGGCCGACGTCGAAGACCTGCTCGACGAGGCGCGGCTCGTCGGGATCGGTGCAGAGACGCACCTGCATGCGCGCCCGCTTCCACTTGCACAGCTGGGCTGCGTCGGCGGCGCAGTGCCCGCCGCATTCCCGCAGCGTTACCGCTGCAGACCGGGAGGCCGGAGAGGGAGAGTTGGGTTCAGCCATGCGCGCGTCCATTGCCAGAGGTGAACCCTGGCGCGCATTCGCTGGCTGAGGCGGGATGGCCTGGAGTGTAGCACGGGGTTTCGGCGGCCCCTGCCCTTCCCGTTTAGTGCCTGGGCGCGAGCCGGCAGGCGCAGTGGGGGCACAGCAGCAGGCCTTCGATCAGCTGCAGTTCCCGGGCCCGCCGCACGGCCTCTTCGCGCGAGCCGACGTGAAGCTTCTGGTAGGCGTTCTTCAGGTGCCAGCTCACGGTGCCGGCCGCGATGCCCAGCACGCGTGCGATGCCCTTCATCGACAGGCCCCGGCCCGCGAGTTCGAGGATTTCGATCTCCCGGTCGGTCAGGGCTTCGCCGGGGCCGACGCGCAACACGGCCGGCGAGCTTCCCTGCATGTGCATCCGGAGCCTCCTCGTCGGCCTTCTGCAGCGTGGATGAAATGGCTCAGGAGCCGAGAACGGCCGGGGCGATCGCCTGGCCCCAGACCACGTAGCCGGGGCCCAGCAGGTGGAGTTGGTCGTTGCTGAGCTCCCGCCGGATCTGGCCACTGCCGTCGTCGAAGAGCGGATACAGGTCGATCAGCGACACGCCATGGCACGCGGCAATGGAAGCGTAGCGGGCATTCAGGTCCTGGATCTGCGGCGCGAGCTTGCGCCTGCAGGGCAGCACGGTCTGCAGGAACAGGCGGCACTCCGGCAGTTCACGACGCAGCTGGACGAGGATCTTCTCGACGTTGCCGGCGATGTCCGGCACGGGCACGCCGCGCGAGAGGTCGTTGGTGCCGATCATCAGGAACAGCTTGTCGGGACGCACGCGAACGACCGGCTCCAGCCGCGCCAGCAGGTGTTCCGAGCGCTCGCCCGGGATACCGAAGTTCAGCACGCGCAAGCCGGGGAACAGTAGCTCCCAGCAGCCGAGAATGGTGATGCTGTCGCCCAGGAACAGCACGCCGCCGCAATCACGCGGGGCGGTGGCATCCAGCGTGCTGCGCATCTGCTCCCAGAGCTTGGCGGACAGCTTGCTGTCGAGCCAGGCACGCCAGGCCTTGGTGATGGGATTCATGCGACCAGCCCTCCGGAGGCGTGGTGGTTCCAGCAGCGCCAGCCAATCGATTCGGTGGCGAACACCCGGGCGCTGCCGATGCTAGCCAGTGACACCCAGCAGCCTGGCGGCGAACAACGCGTAGGTGTCGGCGATCTGCTCGGGGGTCTTGCCGCTTTCCGGCGTGTACCAGTGGGCCACGCGAAGACCCATGGCGCCGATGGCCGTCATCGCCAGCTGGATGTCGGGGACCTTGAACACGCCGAGGTTCACGCCGCGCTGGATCACGTCGAGCATCAGCGTCTCGGACTGGCGGCGGATGGCCAGCAGCGGCGTCGCGAACTCCTCCGGCAGCGCATGCAGTTCCGAGTTGGAGACGACGGCCAGCATGGGGTAGTCGGCATGGGCGCGGACATGCGCCCGCACCACCGCCGAGAGCTGCACCAGCACGTCTGGTTGCGCGGAGAGCAACGCATCCCGCATGCGGCGGAAGTGCTCTTCGTGGCCGATGCGCACCAGCTCCGCCAGGACGTGGGCCTTGGAGGGGTAATGCGAGTACAGCGACGCACCCTTGATGCCGACGCGGCTGGCGATGTCGCGGATCGACGCAGCGCCATAGCCCTGCTCCGCAAACAGCCGCAGCGATTCGCTGAGGATCTGCCCGCGAGAGCCGTCGGGCGCTGTGCCCGGCGGCAGGTCGGTGCCGACCGCAGCCAGCCGGCGGTGGGAAGCAGGAACGGAGAACATACTAACACTCGTTAGGGTATGTCTGATTTTATTACGAATGCATTCTAAAAACAAGCTAACGTTCGCTAGCTTTTAATTGATTGCATCTCATCGACACCTGGCCTGCAGCAGGGTCACTCCGAAGAACGGACGGCATAGCTCAGGATGTGGCAAGAAGGCGCTTCCGACTCATCTGCCTCTGCAGGAAATACCGTCATGGCCTGGAAAGCCGGCACGAAGCTCATGCATCAACCTGGTTTCGGGCCTCGGCAAACAAAAAAGGGTGGTTCCTTGCGAACCACCCTCTTCCTGCCGATCGCCTGAGACAGACGGCCCTTCAGTTCTGTTCTGTCGACCACGCCAGTTAGACGTCAATTTTAAGCGACTGACTCATATGGCTTTCCACTCCTGACGAGCTGAATCGACGGGCCGAATCGTTAACTTTAGACTCAAGCATAGCCGCAGTCACCGGGTAGGTCGATTGAGAAAGCGAGCACTTTTTGACGCGTTTCAGCCCCACCCCCCCCGCCTCCGGTGATTCGCGGCTGTGAAGTTCCTTAGTCCAAGGTAGAAGCACCTTTAGCTGTTCTTGCTCGATAGCTATACCTCGGCGCTCAATGTCGGCAGACACAGCTTCCCACCCCCGACTAGCACAGATGGCGCGGATGACATCCAATTCCGACTGATGAAGCACCTTCCGGCCACCCAGATCAGCCGACAACCCATGCATGCCCCACAGCCGCAGGGTTTTGCCGTTCCTGGCAGCGATATCGGATAGCTTTGCGGCAATCCTCAGTCCGCCTAGGTCGGGATCCCCCCAGTGAAACACTGTTACCGCAGAGCCGGCGGTGGTCAGGATGCGGCTGTAGGTCGCCAGAAAGCTCGGGCTGGGCATCCCTCCCGTGTACATGATCACTGCTGCGGCCGAGTGGTTAAGCCGCGTCGCTTCATGAAACGTCGTCAGGTTTTCAATGGTCAGCAAGTACTCGACCGTCTGTTCGATGCCGGCGACGGCTTCGGGGGGCAAGGCGCAGTACGGAGCGATGTTAGGCAGGACGGCACCGTTAGCGACTTGCACCTGGCAGCGATTGGTAGCGATATAAACCGGCTGTGGAAATCGGAGAAGCCCCAATTCTGCTAGTAGATCAGCTGGATCGCGCGCAGGGAGGTCCGAAGACGCCGTGAGGTAATCCAGAGAGACCGCGATCGCTTCGATTCGCTTGGAATCCTGAAACATCTCAGCACTGAGCCTGCGAACGGGGGTGTCGCGGGCAGGGGCGGCCGCCAGATGATCGATCACACGCATCGCGTCTCGCCACTCCAACACCGTGGACGGTCCCTTGCCACGCACCGCGCGTCCCATGCGCCAAGACATCAGCAAGCTCGCGACGCGAGGGGCTTGGCCCCATCCCCGTAGTGCCGCCTCAGCCGCCGCAACCTGATCCCAACTCGGCATGCGCCCAACAAGCCTGGCCAAGCAATCAAAATCGCCAGCGCGAATGCGGACAATCCTCTTCTGATGCCCCGCACCGGGCTCCCACTCTATTCGGATCGCTTTGCTTCGCTCGGCAGTCAGCAGATCCGCGTGAGCAGATTCCAACTCTGAAACTGTTGCCTGGACATATGCCGGAAATCTGACTTCCGAAAATGGAAAGCTGACCTCCGAGGCATCGAGAGCCTTGGCCCTTTTGCGCTCAACGCTGGAAAGGAGCTGATCAAGCGCCGTTTGCGCGAGCGGATGCATCCGCGATCTCCCTCTGCACCAGTTCAAGCTGCCGATCCACCAGAAGCGGATTCAGCGCTGGTAGGTCCGAGCGCATCAACTGCTTCCCTTTGTCCGTAATTCCCACCGGGCGAACATTGATTGTCTTCCCGAGGCGAAGGAACTCAAAAAGCGTGTCGGACACCGCACTCATCTTGGCCCGGTCTGCACTCGGCGCTGTCATCACAAGCTGAAGCCCCATGCGCTCCAGGAATTCAGTGGCTGCAATGGAATTCTGCTCGTCCATTTTTCCGAAGGCTTCATCCAGCAGCATGATCGCCACCCCCGACCGGTTCGTTCCTTCATCGGTACGATACGCCCGCGCCAACGCGGCCCCGGCGATCACGTAGAACGGGGCCCGGTGCTCACCGCCTGATCCTGGTCCGATACGGTTGCTGAGCTTGGTCACCCGCGCGCCGTTGACCAGGATGTCCACGTCGAAGGTGAACATGAGGCGATAGTCGTCGAGAATGTTGTCGGTCTTTGGCTTCCCATCCTTTGGCGTCTCGGTCAGCAGCTCCAAGACCCGCTTGCCGATATCGGTTGGCCCACCGAACAAGCTGAACTCGCTGTCCTGGTTGCCGGAGGCCTCGAAGTAGTCGACAAACTCCTTGTACTCCGGAATCACCGTCTGCGAGAACCGGTAGACCTCTCCGTTCGTGAAGGTGCAGGTGGAAAGCAAATTGTTCAGGTCGCGGACGTGCCGACGCATCTTCTCAATTGCGGTTCTGATGCGGACCGCAACGCCCGTACGGAAACCATCCTCCGCGTGCCTGGTAGCAACCTGCAGCTGCTGCTCGTACTGAATCAGGGTGCTTTCGACCAGAATGGTGCGCTCGGTGTTGATGAAGTGCAGCGCCTTGCGCCAGTCGCTTCGCTCCTCGAACAGCACATACTCAGCGTAGCGATCGAGGAATGTGGTGAGCGCGTACTGGGCTGCCGGCCGGGCCTTGTCGTTGAGCCGCTTGATCTTGCTGTCCGCGCTCGACCGGATATTGCTGATGAGTACATCATGGGCCAGGACCACGCCATCCTTCGGCTCGGTGAGCTTTTGTCGCTTCTCTTCGCAGTATGTCGCGTCGAAATCCTGATCCGCGCGAGACCTTTGCTCTTCCTGCAACACCCGAGCGAGCTTGAGCTTTCGCTCTTGCAGGTTCGCCCTCTTGGAGGTCAACTCGCCCTGGGCCTTGCCGGATCGGCCAGACGCCTTGAGCGCAGCATCGGAAGCAGCCTCCTTGCGGCGGGTGAGGTCCTGGTGCTGCTCGATCAGTGCCTGCAGATGGCCAAGATCGATGGCCTCCATCGTGGTCTGATGTTGCACCAGGGTGCCGCGCTGGTCATGCGCCTGCTTCAGATCGTCCTTGAACCGAATGGCATCCGCTTGGTCGCCGGCGGCAAGGTTCAGCATCCCAAGCAATTCCTGCAGCTTTGCACGGCTGCCGGCTACCTCCGATTGCTTCTTCTCAGCTTCCTTGATCTGCCGATCGGCTTCAGCCAGTGAGTCCGCCACGCTGCGCCCGATTGCCAAGTCGTTGGGTGAGGGCATACGCAACCACTGAGTGGCTCGCCCCCTGCTCAGGCCGCCTGTGGGTGTCAGTCCGTTCCCTTCCTTGCTGTCCAGCCCTCTGCGGTCGGCCTTCTTGAGGTTTCCGAACTGGTCCTGGAGGAAACCCACCGCGGTCGGGTCACCCTCCAGTTCACTCGCCACCAGGTCGAGCGCTGGCTTGTAGCCTGCAGGGATCGTTCGGGATCGGACGATTTTGACCCCGTAGATACGGGGCCCATGGTCGCCCTTGTCGAGCAGGTCGACCGCTCGGCTCTCATCATCCTGGGAAACAACGAAGGCAAAGCGATTGCCCTTCAGATAGGCCTCTATGGCCGGCTGCCATTCCCGGTTGCGCACGGTCACCAGGGAGCAAACGGGCTTGGGCATGATCCCTTCCTTAACCAGTCGCGCGTATCCCAGGGCATGCTCGTCGAGAAGCAGAACCCCCGTCTGATCCAGGCCATCCTTGGCGGCCTTGGCGGCCGCTACTGCGTCGTTGGCCGCCTGCTCCCTCGCAGACACTCGGCCGCTTTCCGCCTGCACCATGGCCACCAGCCTCCGAAGCAGCACCACGGCGCGATCCGCAGCCGCGACGACGTCCACATTCGGTTCCGCTGCCTGAAGGTCCTGGCGCGCCGCCTGCAGGGCGTCAATGTATGGCTCGATCTCCTCCCGTAGCGGCTCCGCAATGGGGTATGACTTCGCAGACTGCAGAGCTTGCTCCCACCGTTTCAGGCGATATACGAGGCTGCCGCCCAGCTGAGCAAGCAGGTCGCCGGCCCCTTTCATGGTCGCCTGCAGTTCCTGGCGCCGCTGCTGAGCTTGGTCCTGGTCCATGCTGGACTGGATCAACGCAAGCTGGGCGTCCATCTCGCGCACGAGCTGCTGGCTGGCTTTGACCTCGTCGTCGGCCTTGACGATGTCCGCCTCCAGCGCCTCGATCTTGTCCTCGTCGTCGATGTTAAGTTCGGAGAGATGCTCGACCTCCAGGCTCAGTGCCAGCCCCTGGAGGGATACAACCTGCTGGGAGAGGCGTTCCACCTCTTTGAAGTGCTTCTGCAACTCCGTCAGGTCTCCGATCTTCCGGCGGGTCGCCTCGACCAGGGCGCTCATGCGCTTGAAGTCCTCGACCTGGGCCGCCGCGGCTGATTTGTTGACCGCCTCCGGCTCAACCAGAAAGTTGCGGACGAAGACGTCGACCGACTCCTGGTGACGCAGCAGGACCGAGCGACGGAATGCGCGCATAAAGTCCTTGGCGTTGATCCAATCCTTGCCACTGAGGCTGCGGACCAGCTGCTCGACATAGGCGGATTTCTCGCGCTCTTTGAAGAACATGGCCCGCGGCTTTCCAGGGGTGGCTCGGCAGCGCGCTTCGATCGCCGACCTGAAGCTGGAGAAGGGGAACGGAGACTGGCCGGCCGGCCCGCTTTCGAGGTGATCGCCCAGACTGATGGTAAGACCTTCGACCACATACAGGCCCTGGACCTCGTGCTTCGGGTCCTCGACCGAGGCACCAATACAGACACCGGCGGAGACAACCTGGTCGGTCTGCTCATCCCGGAACACCAGCGTGATGTAGGACGTGGCGTAGTCGCGCTTGAACGTCTCATCGAGCTTGCCGAGGCAATACTCCCGGATCGTGCGATCACGGCCGCCCTCGTCTTTCTGGGAGTTCAGCTGGATGGCATTCTCGTTGGTCCCCATTAGCGCCAGCTGCACAGCGTCGATAACGGACGTCTTGCCGGCGCCGTTGGGGCCGATGAAGGCACAGTGCCCATTAAGCTGGAATGCCTCTGCCTCGAAGAGGAAGAACTGCACCAGCTGGAGTTGCTCAAGCTTCTTCATCTTCTTCCTCGGGCGCCTGCGCGCCAATCGCGGCGATGGCCTGGAACTCGGCCCCGATCCGGGAAAGTGTTGTGGGACTGATCAGGACCTCGATGGCCGGCAGAATCTCCACGTCGAAAGGCTGCTCGGATAGCTCATCGGCAGGAACGTCGCGGGCGATGCCGAATCGCTTCACCCGGTCGATCAGGTCGCGCCATTCAGGACGGGTGGCGACCAACTCCCTGTGGAACCGCGTCTTGCAGGCGGTCTCGATCTCGTCGAGTGTCACCACTGGGCGACCGCCTTCTTCCTCGCCACTGCTCATTCGCTCGTCATAGACCTGCCTCAGCGAAATGACGAACAGGGACTCCTTGAGCGTGAGTGTCGCGGTGCGGATGGTGATGGGGTAGACCGCCGCGTAACGGTAGGTGTGGTTGGTTTCGAGCTGCAGGCCCATCAACAAGGCGAAGTCTCGAAACGCCGTCTCGTAGGAGGCGATCAGCCGGTACGCCGACCTCTGGGTCCCGTTGCTTTCGTAAAGGACCTGGTCGGTGACGAGTTGGTACGCCGCCTGCTGGAAGTCGGCCGCCTGGTAATCACCGCCGGCGCGCTGGACCTGCGCATCCCAATTGAATCCCATCTGGTCAGTTCCTTTCGATCTCGAAGGCCTCGGCGACGAGGAATTCGCCGGCCTCTGCGTCGCCGCCCTGCATGCGAATCCGCGTTCCGGCCGGCAGCTGGATGATCCCCTCGGTATCCAGGTCCGCACCACCCGGAAGCGATCGCAGCCAGGCCAGCCTGCCGAGCAGCTGCACGGTGAGGAAATCCTTCACGCCCCGGATGGGCAGGTCGGCACTTCGGGAGCGCTTCCCCGGGGCACAGTGTTCGGCCACGTAGTCCCGGATATCTTCGGGGCTGAGGGTTCGGGCTTCCGTCGCGGCGCTTAGCAGTTGCATGAGGGCAATCGACAGCGGATTCGGAGGTTCGACCTGGAGCGGGGTGCGGGGGCGCGGTGGCCGGGGCTGGCGCGGCAGGCGCAATGCGCCCTCCCCGAACATCTTGCCGGTCAGGAACGGCCAGTTCAGGGGCCTGCCGTCGGCGTCCGCGGCGATCGCGGCGTCACCCACCTGGGTCAGCAGCTTTTCCAGGCGTCCCGGGGTTCGGAGCTTGTACTGCAGGTAGGTGAGGCCTTGCCGCGTGGCTCGGGCGACGCCGGCATCCAGACGGTCCAAGTAAACCTCGACATCATCGAAGCGCTGGAGGCGGTTGAAGTCCTTCTGCAGCATGCGCTCGATATCCGCATCGCTAGCGCGCTTGTGGTCCCGACGGTACCCGCGTTTGAGCGCTTCGTACTTGTCGACGTTGAAACGGATGCTCGCCACGACGTCCAGAATCTCGTTTCGACGCTGTAGCGGGTGATTCTTGGTGCGCAGATCGTGGTAGTCGGCCACGAAGATTTGCTGGACGTAGGACTCGAAGAATTCCTTGATGTACGCGGCGGTCGTCTCGGCGCCGCCGAGGTGCGCCATCAGCTCGCGGACGCGGACGCTGGTGTGGTTCAGCAGGGTGATCAACGAGCGCGTGCGCGAAGCGGCCGCGGCAAAGCCACTGCTGTGCCCCTCGGGGTCCTCGTAGGTGGCCTTGAGGGAGGAGAAGATCATCTGCACCTCGCCGCCGATGATCGTCGGGCCGTCCTCAGCAAAGCCGCGGAGGAGTTCCAGGAAGGCCCCCACCACCGGGCGCATGGTGATCCGATGAATGGCTCCGAAGCGCTCGCGTTGCAGCCAGCCGCATTCGATCAGGCGGGAAACCAGGTTGTTGGCGCGCACATTGATCGGGGTGCCAGGCGGATCGTCGCCGAGGGCCTCGTCCTCAGGCAGCCGGTCGAGATATCCCTCGATGGATTCAGTGAGGGTGCGGTGGGCGTATCCCTCGTCCGGGTTCTGCGAGTCGGGCCCAAAGAACCGGTCGTACAACTCCAGCAGCAGCGCCCACATCAGCTCCCGGTTGGGACTGGCCAGCGGCCGAAATATCTCCGGCCCCAGTCGTGTGAAGGGGGTCGGCACCTTGTCTGGCGAGGTGAGGGTCGGCATCAGTGGGTTGGGGCTGTCCAGTTCATACCAACATTAATGTTATCATAACATTTATGTTAGTATGGATTGCAGTCGAATTCGCTTAGTCCCATGCCCAAGTCGAACATCGAAACCAGCCGTCTCCATCGATCACGCACTATCTGGGCCCTTTTGGCGTGGGAGGGGGAGCTTCGCAACTCCCGCCTTTCTGAACTGTTCGGCGTCGGCAGCATGCAGGTGAGCCGGTTCATCAGCGACTTCCGGGAGGATTACCCGGACACCATCGAGCGGCATAAATACGCTTGGCTCCCACGAGTGGGGGTGAGGCCACCTGAGGGACTGGGGGGCCTCAGAGACTACCTGGCAATCGCGAACGTGCCTGTAATCCGGCCGCACTGGCTGGAAGACGGCAAGCTGTGGTTCTTCCAACCCGATCCAATCACCTTCGGCATGCTGGCGCGAGCCTGCAAGCTGGGCCTCGGGGTGCGTGTCCAGTACGCCTCAATGAGTTCGGGGAGGACGGCACCCCGCGACCTGTATCCGCATACTCTTGTGCAGCTGGGGCAGCGTTGGCACGTGCGGGCCTGGTGCGCCACGCGAATGGAATACCGTGATTTCAACCTTGGTCGCATTTCTAACCCCCAGCGGCTGGAACAGTCCAAATCTGCGGAGGTGCCGGATGATGCCGTCTGGCGCCGCATGCTGAAGGTCCGCCTACGCCCACACCGGGATTTGTCTGAGCCCCAGCAGAAGATCATCCGCGCCGAGTACTTCGGTGGGACCATGGGCAGCGTCAGCGAGGTTTCTGCGGCACTGCTGCACTACTGGGTCAATGAAGTACGCGCTGCCGTTGACGTCACACGGCAGAAGCCCCCGGACTACCTCCTTGAGGTCCATGAGGCGAAGCAGTTTGCCGACCTTCTTTTTGGAGCCCAGCCTGAGCCTTCCGGAAAACGCAAAGCCCAGACAACGTGATACACGCCGTCGCTTCGAAAATCCAGGACGACAGCGGCCATGGGCATTCTTTAATGCCGCACTCCTACTGAACGCGGCTCCACTTTTTGGGACCTGAGTAAAAATGACTAGCGTCTAAATTTCGGCGTCCAAGACTCTTGCATCGACCGTTCCTCTTCTTCCTCTTCCTCGTCTGGCAACTCAATGCCATATAGCACCGTAAGCGTCTTCCCGTACGAGCCCAGACCAATCACATCTTCTTGCAGTTCAAGGTCTCGATTCCCGCCAAACCAAGCGGAGAGTGTTGACACGTCCTCTAGGCGCCTCCCGAGCCGAATGTTCTCAGGATCTCTGTTCAACTTCGCGGTGACCGTCCCCTTCGGCACATCCTGCCCCTTTCTCAGCCAGTCGAGCCCCTTAAACTCCCGCAACTCATCCGACAAAAAGCAGTAGTCGACGGTGGTCCCCGTGCTCACGACTATTGCCACAGGATCACAGCTACATTGCGTGTATCGGATGGCGGTCGCAGGCAACGAGGTGACGCATTGACCCGCCAGCTTCACCACCGCACTGAGGCCCCGTCCCGCCTTCCGCAAGGCGGGCACGAATAGAGACTTGGGCATGAGCAACCCTGCGGCAAAGTGATCCGCTTCCATTTCATACTTATCCCCCGAGGCGAACCCTGCTCGCGATTCATGGACATCACCGTTGGCCAGCACCGCATCGACGTGACCCGCTAAAAAATAATGGCCCAGTTCATGGGCAATGCTGAATCGCTGAAAGCCCTCGCTCTCGATGTGAGTCGCGTATGCGATGCCAAAATTCTGACCCACCCGCAGTAGCATGCCGGAAACCCCGGCACTGGAAGCCGGTTTCGGAGCAACCACTATGTCCAGGTCTGCCGCCAAGCTCAGAACGTTAACAGGCAGGGAACTGATGTTGCGCTCGCGGACGATCTCTTCGGCACGCAACGCCGCAAACCGATGGGGATCTCCGCCTTTCATCTCAATCTCCGTCTTTTTTTGGGGCCGATTTCTTGGCTAGGAGCGCCATCAGCAATTCAGTTGTATCTCGATCTGCCGCTGTCATCGCGCTGAAGTGCCTATGCAACTGATCCGCTCCAGCGAGGGCTTCCACTTCGTTCACCCGACCCAGTAGGTAGTCTGTGGTGACGCTAAGGGCATCTGCTAGCCGGCGTAGGTTTTCAAAGGACGGCTTTCGGGTGCCAGTCTCGAAGTGGGAAATCGCCGAGGATTGGAGCCCTGCCTTTAGGGCCAGCTCGCCTTGGCTCAGCTTGCGAAGATCACGGGCAGCGCGGAGGCGCTGAGGGAAAACTTCGGTGCCTGTTGACATGGAATTGACGAATCCGTATAGTTTAAATTGACTATCTAGTAAACGGCCGCAAGGCCTTTTTTTGGACTGTCGTGTTGACGACTTCGTCAAACACTACGCTACAAGTTGATTCATTTCAATCGATTTAAGGAGCAGCACCAATGAGCAAGAAACCGGGTTCCAACACTGGTAACAGCGGCGGGATTTTCCAGCAGGTCGGCCCGAAGGGAGGGAAGATCCCCAACTTCGCGACCGTCCCCGACAACAAGCCCCTGCCGCCGACCTCCAAGCCCGGGCATGGCTGGACGCCCGTGAAGACGACGCCGGACAGCAAGCGTTGAAACCATCCCCGGCGGGGGAAATGGACTTCCCCTCGCCGGGCATCAAAACCCTTAGGAGATTCCCGTGGCAAACAACCTGTTCATTTCGTACGACCTGTACAAGCCGGGTCAGAACTACGAGGCGGTGATCGCTGAGATCAAGTCCCTCGGCAACTGGGCCGCTGTTCATAAGTCGCTCTGGTATGTGAACTCGCATCTCTCGCCGTCGCAGGCGCTGGACCGCGTCTGGGCCAAAATGGACGCGAACGACAAGCTGATCGTGGTCGATGCAACCAACAACAGCGCAGCGTGGCACAACCTCTCGGACGAGGCGTCCGCCTACATCAAGGATCAGTGGCTGAAGTAGCGCTTCGTCCAATCAAACTCGATGCCTGCATATAGTTGGCGATATTTTTAGCAGAAGGCTGGCTGTCACCATGGAACACAACTTCGAACGCCTGAAGCAGCACATCCTCCCGCTTTCAAACGCGGGGGATTGGGCTGCCGCAAAAAAGGAATGGAAGTTGGTAGGCGTCGAGGTCAGCGACGAATTTGATAACTGTCCTTGTGGCCAGGAAATAAAAGAGCACTGCTATATAAAAAATAGCCTGAACGGGAATACAACATATGTGGGTAACGTCTGCATCAACCGGTTCATCGGAATCGACACAGGCAATCTGTTTGATGGGCTAAAAAGAATAGCCAAAGATGCTGCCGCTAATGCAAACGAAGACCTCATCATTCATTCCTATAGATTCGGCTACATCTATGAAAGCGAATATAAGTTCCTGATGGAAACGCGGAGGAAGCGAAAGCTCTCCGAGAAGCAACTCGCTTGGAAAGAAAAGATAAACCGCCGAATCACAAATAGAACCGTAGTGCAGAGGCGAGGTAAAGCATAGTCGCCCGTCATGAGGGTCGGTTTTCTACTGCCCTAAGCAATGGAATGGACGCCCCCACCTTAACGGCATCGGTGTGCCAGAGTGGAAGTGCGATCTACCCACTCACAAAATGAGGGCGTCCACCATGAAGATTACGACAGTCGGGATTGATCTGGCCAAAAGCGTTTTCCAAGTGCACGGCGTTGGCGAGAACGGCAAGGCTGTGCTGAAGAAGCAACTCAAGCGGGCGCAGTTCTCGGTGTTCTTCGCGAACCTGGAACCATGTCTGATCGGCATGGAAGCCTGTGGCAGCGCGCACCACTGGGCGAGGAAGCTCCAGGCGATGGGTCACACCGTGAAGCTGATCGCGCCGCAGTACGTGAAGCCGTACGTGAAAACCAACAAGAACGACGCGGCTGATGCAGAAGCGATCTGCGAGGCTGTCGGGCGACCCAACATGAGGTTCGTGCCGATCAAGACTCTGGATCAGCAGGCCGTGCTGTCGGAACATCGAGTCCGCCAGAGTTTTGTGCAAGCCCGCACCGCTCAGGCCAATCAGATTCGCGGACTGTTGTCGGAGTTTGGCCTGGTAATGCCTAAAGGCATCTGGAACCTGCCCAAGCAGGTTCCCGCTCTTCTGGATGATCCAGAGCATGGATTGCCCGGCGCATTTCGTGAGCTGATCGATGGCCTTCTGCGGCACTTCCACGAGCTGGATCGGCAGGTCACAGAGCTCGAGGCAAAGATCAAGGCCTGGCATCGGGAGAATGAAGCCAGCCGCAAGCTGGAAAAAATCCCCGGCATCGGACCGCTCGGCGCCAGTGCCCTGGTCGCCTCAATCGGCGATGCAAGGACCTTCAAGAATGGCCGGCAGCTGGCAGCCTGGCTGGGCCTGGTTCCTCGACAACATTCCACTGGCGGAAAGTCGAATCTCCTGGGGATCAGCAAGCGAGGAGATGTCTATCTGCGCACGATGCTGATCCACGGCGCCCGTTCCGCCATTCTGGCCGCGCAGCGGCGTTCCGAGAACGACAGCTGGCTGGCTAAGCTCGTACAACGGCGCAACCCCAATGTTGCCGCTGCCGCGCTGGCTAACAAGAACGCTCGCGTGATCTGGGCCTTGCTGGCCCATGATCGTGAGTACCAGCCGGGCTATGCCGTAGTGGCATAGCCCACAGGCAATCCACTTCACCGTTGATGACGAGGTAAGCGATTCTCTGATTGCACAGGCAATCACGCAGTGATGGCAAGACAGGTAAGACCGTGGTCGGCAAAGCCCACAATGACCGCTGCACTTTAAAGTGCGACAAAGCGATTGAGGTGTCGACCAGCGCATTCCATCAGGGACAGCGGCGAAGCCGCATCCAAAGTCCGAATGTACGGCTGCAATCTACGCCTTCAAACCATCACCCAGTGATTACCTTGCAAACCGGGGGCGTCCATGTACGGTCATTCGATGCGAAACTCCGTCCCGGCTTGGTTCACGCAAGCTCCAGAACCGTCTTTCCCATATCCGATCCTGGGCCATACGCGCCATTGCGTGACACAAGGTGCCTACTGAGCGGGTTCGGTGTTCGACGCTTCCGCCTGCTTTGCAATTAGGGGCAACATCACCAGTCTCAGGATTAGCCACCAGCAATATGCAACTGGCATGGACATAAGATTTTCGTAGCTCAAGAGTCCATGTGCCACCCGATTTCTCAGATTGGTCCCTTGCTGACTGATCAAGAGACCTTCGAGGTCGAAATGGATGTTCTCGCCGAAGAAATCCTTGATCTCAGTCATCCGTAACGTCTGAGTGAGCCCCCGCTCCTCCTGAGTTCCATCACTCTCCAGCGTCGAAGCAAGCATGCCGAGTTGCCCCAGGATCATTCGAACTGATTCTTCAAATTGAGGTATTAGAAGGTGAGCAGCCACGAGCCAATCGCCTATCAAACCAGCGTGGAGTCCTCGCGCATAGATTTCGGCTCTACCCCGCGGAATCAGCGGACTGTGTGCACAGATCTCTGTGAGGTCAGCGAGCGTCGGTGTGTGTTCCTTGACGATCGCAATTCTGGCGGGTTCGATGATTGCCTGGACCCGGAACGTCTGTGTATGCGCCGCCGCCTCAAACATCATCGGCCTAAGCGTCTCGTCAGTCATATTCTCCCGGTCAACGGCAGGCCGCTGTGCAACCACCCGACCGTCCCCATTGACGACAACTGAATCAATGAAGTTCTGAATCCCGCCGGAATCGACTCGCTCCATGGCTTCCTGTCGCAATTCCGAAACTACGGGCGAGACATTGATCGAGATCAGTTGCAAGATGGCATCGTAGAAGGGCTTACCAGATACCGCCTCCGTGGCCTTCCGGACGGTTTCGGAGATATCGATCCCGTCAAATTCGATCAACTTCATATCGTCGACACTGTTCTTCTGAGCCTCCAGAAGCCGGATATGAATCTCATCCGCGATCTTCCGCTCTCGAATTTTTCGATAGGCAGTCACGGCGTTTCCGAAGAAGTGTGCCGCTTCCGAATGGCCCGGCTTCTCTCGTGCCAAGTGGTACTCCGCCTCGGCCACAAAGGTTGCGGCGCCTGCCCCTAGCGCGCCCTTCTCTCCCGCGACATCCCCACTCTGCCGAAACCAAGCCGCAGTTCTTTCGTGATATACCCTAGCTCGCCGAAAATCCTGCGCCTCTTCCGCGCGAGCGGCCAGCTTCTTGCTCAGGGCGGCATATTTCTCGGAATCCCCCCTCTTGAACTCGCACAGCAGGTCCATTAGCCGTTCCGAAAGGTAGAGCGGATCTTCGCCGGTGCACCGCTCAATTGTTGCCTCAATCTGTGCGATCGCTTGGTCAAACAACTCTTGCGATCGAACATTTTTAGCCAACCTCAAGGCTCGTTCCAAACGAGTCACACAGCCCGTCCAGTGTTCGGGATGTTCAAGGGCGACAGCGGCAGCCATGTAGAGCGCAACGGCCTGGTGCGCGCGCTGCTGGCCTTTCCGGCGCAACCAAAGAATGTCGGCCATCCGGGCGGAAAGATCCGGTTCGTCGATCTCCGGAAGCGCAGCCTCGATTGCGGACAGGTATTTGTCGAAGTCCCCCGCATTCTCCCCCTTGTAGTCCCTGGGTGATCCTCCGAGTCTGTAGAACGGCGCGCTCGCATTGTTGCGCCTTAGCGGCATCATGCATGCCTGCCCCAGAATTTCCAGTGCTGCAGCTTGGCGATCCCTGCCACTCATCTGCGCAATACGTGAAGCCTTAATCAACTCGAAAGAAAAGCTCTCGCACCATCGTGGAGAGCAATCCGCTATTGCATCTCGCCACCCGCTGTTTATGAAGTCGTGTGCATACAATTCCATGTGAGATCTTATTTTCGAAACAGCGGTAGATATTCGGCGCGCCGCTCGTTGACCTCGACAACACAGACGACGACTTTAGAGCGCTTCGTCATCTGGGCCAACAGCATCACCGCGAACATTCGAGCGTCATTAGCTTCTGGGGTGCTTGGTAGAGGAGCTCTGGGTTAGTACCGCTGCGCACGGTGATCATATCGCCGTCGTCGATGCTGACGACAAGGCACCTCACGATTGAGGTCAGGACCACTATTCCGCCTCCATGGCACGCAGGAAGCTTGGATCAGAAAGGGCATTGATCTCCGCTATGTACGAACCCAGCCCCATCTCGATGTTTGCGGCGGAAGCGTCGCAGGCAGAACCCAAACAGATGCTAATCGCTTTGTCGATCTCCCGGTGCGGGCAGACATTGGCAAGCAGCCACAGACGGCCGGGATTCTTCAGGCACCGCATAAGCACCTGCTCGACGAGGAGGATGCGCCCCGCGAAGCGTCCTGAAAGCGGCGTCTGCGCGAGGCGGCGAAGCGCCCGCTTGTCGCCGGTCAGCAGGAAAGCATCCTCAGCCTGTGCCGTCAGGGCCAGCAGGATCGCCTCGCCGGAATCGATGTCCGGATAGCCGGCCAGAGCGGCCAGCAGATCAGGGGCAGGCTCGGGGGCTTCCGGCATCTGCACTAAAGCGTTCTTCGCCGTTGCTGCCGCCTCCGCGCTGCGGAAGAGCTTTCCATCCAGCCGTTCGATGGCACGATGTGCACGGTGCTTCAGGGACGAGACGCTCGACATTGACGACCAGGGCAACCCGGTAATCTCAGGCAGCAGCGGCAAGACATTCCAATGCGCCAGCTTCGACACCGCATCGACGTCGATGTAGAGCATGCGCCGGCGCCGTGCTACCCGATGCCGGTGACCTGGCGGATGAAATCGCCCATGTCGTCGGCAACTAGGTCGAAGTTCAGGTGCCGACGCAAGGCGCTGTGCATGACCACCTCTGCGTCGGCATCCTCGCGCAGATAGTTCAGCGCCATCACGGCCTCAGTCCAGCGCTTGGTCCTGAACGCGAAGCGGAGAATTAGGTGCCCGGGCTCCACGGCGTAGGAGCCGGCATTCTCCTTGGCGGCGACGGCAAGATCGATCGGCGACGCATGCGATGGCCACCGGCTCACCAAGGCCTCAACGTTGGCGCCTCCCATCACATCAAGCGCAAATTCGTCGGCCTCACGCTCCTGTTGGTCTCCGCTGGACTCAACCTCGTAGGTGGCCTGCTCCTGCAGGGAGACGTCAATAATCGCGCCGCCCTTGAGCAGGTGCCCGCGCGCAAGATGGCCGATCTCATGAGCCACGATGAATGCCAGCCAAGCCCGAGAAGACTTCTTGCGGGAGACGATGATCGCCTTGCGGTCACCCACTTGCAGCGCCGCACCATCCATCTTGCGCACCCCTACCGGCAGGTTCGGCATGGGGATCACCGGCACTCCCAGCTCCCAGCAGGCATCGATCAGCGAGGCTAGGCCAACGACTCCGCCGTGCTTGCGGGCCAAGGCAGCGAAAGCCTCGGCCTTTGCAGGAATTGGGCGCTGGGGTTCGGGCATGGCCGAAATCACCGCGCCGGCTAGTGCCGTGGCGATCGCCGTTGAGGCCTGCAGCTGGGTCGGATCGTCACCGGCGTGATGCTTATATGCGATAGGGCGTTGCGCGTCGCGTCGTGCCAACTCCCCGCGCGACAGTGCCGCCACATCCAAACTCAGCCGGCGACTCAGCAACAGGCGCAACTCGGCCAAGCCGCTGGGGGAGGACTCCATTTCCGGACCCCACCACTCGGGCAGCAGCTTCCTGGCCTGCGCACGTGTCAGACCCAGGGGTTTCAGCAGGTCATAGATCGTCTTGGACGTCGGCGCAGCCAATGCTTCCTTATCTCCGATTACCGTCAGGCGAGTTCGCTCCTACCGCCGAATCCAGCATGGGCACCAACGCGGCGGCCATCGCGGCCAGCAGGCCAGCTGACTTCGCGCTCAGACCCCAGTGCGCCCGGATTGCTTCCTCGATCGGGGCCAAAGGCGCTGACCGGGAAGGCGCCGGCATTCTACCCGTCGCGAGATCCTCATGCCGTTTATGCCAATTATCCAAATAGCCCAACACTCGGCGCGCCGTCACTGTCAGCGTCTTGCGCTGCCCGAGCATGAACCTAGAGAGCGCCGGCTGACTCACCTTAGCATCTCTAGATAGCTGATTTAAATTTATATTATTTGACCCTACGAAGGCTGAGATCCGCTCAATGCCGGATCGGACGCTCTCGGGTGGAGGCCTTGCTTTTCTTGGCATAACTGGCATATTACCAATATGCCAAAATGCGCGCCAGTCATGACGCCCAACCTTGCCACCGAAGTCGAGATCCGGGCATCGCTCCTGCGCGACCTCGCAGTCCGCGGCCTTGCCGACGGACATCCCCGCGAGGAGTTTCCGCTGGAGCGCGGCAGCGCCCGGATCGACGTTGCGCTGATCGGCGCCACGCTTACGGGCTACGAGATCAAGAGCGACTTCGACACCTTCGCGCGCTTCTCCAACCAGATTCATGCCTACAACCGGGTGTTCGACTCCATCCACTTGGTCTGCGGAACCAGACACAGCGCGCACGCGCTAGCCGTGTTGCCGTCCTGGTGGGGAATCATCGAGGCCAGGAAGAACGCTGATGGCACCGTAGACCTGATAGCCCTGCGCCCGGCGCTCGCCAATCCGCGGCAGGAGGCCTTCAGCCTAGCCTCGCTGCTCTGGAAGGACGAAGCACTCGCCGTCCTCGCCTCCGAGAACCAGTCTGCACCCAAGAAGGCGTCCTCCCACTTCCTGTGGGAGCAGATCGCAAACTCGCTACCGCTGGCCTGCATCAAGCAGGCGGTGGTCGGATCCCTGGCTCGCCGGCCGCTTCAGAGCCCCGAGGCTGTCAGCGCGATGTGATGGTTGGTGGCGTCTCGACGCCACGTCCACGGCGTGCCGTTTCTTGGTGCCTTGGGGCCGTTGTCTTTGGCCTTCTTGTCGTACTGGGTATCGCCATAGCTGAACCCCGCACCCGAGTAGACGGTTGTGTCCATCGACAGCAGCTTGCATAGGCCCTTCAGCGTTCCGGCCTTGCCCTTCTTGAAGCCGCCACCCTTGTATAGCCGCCAGAACGTCTGGGCGGCGTATCGGATGGTGATCGATGGATTGACCTGGGTAGGATCGACCTCAGCCAATCGCGAAGGATTGGTCACCGCATAGTCCGAATACCGCAGAGAAGCGAACTGCGGGTCCTTGCGCAGATTCGTCCAGATCTCCCATTCCACTCGCGGGATATCGGGGGAGCCCTGCTTGATGCCCATCAGGTTCACCGGGAATGAGCCGCCCGCCACGGTGACGCTGGCGCACTTCTCCTCCTGCGCCGCGACGAGGTAGGGCTTTACCTGGGTTTCGCAGGCCGCCGCAGCTTGGTTCACAATCGAAAATTGATCGACCACTAGGTGGATGGCTGATGCCTTGAAGCCCGCCTTCTTGACTGCGGCAACCATCGGTTTGACCTGGGCCGGCTGGATCGTGTCGATACGCAGGCGCAAGATCACCTCGGGAAGTTGCTGCAAGAGTTCCAGGGTCCTGGTGCCGGCGTACGTCGGCAACGTCTCGGCGAGGGCTCCGTGAATGACCGGAATAATCCGGCGATCGGGATACGCCCGCTGCAGCGCGACGCAGTAGCTCACGAGCAGGTCAATCTGCTTGGGATAAGTCTCGGACACATACATCGTATCGATTCCGATGGCGCCGCCGATGGGGATCGCCTGTTTCAGTTCAGCGATCAACTCGGCGCGCCAATCGATGAGACTGACCTCCGCGGCCTGAACCTCCGCCAAGGGGACAACACCGTTCCACTGCGCCTCGGTGAGGTATCGCAGCGCATCGCGCTCCCCACGCTTCCATTTTAGGATCGGCATGTACTTCCAGCTCGTGCTCATCGCTCGTCTCCCCTTCTTCTTTTTATGAACCAAGGCTCACAATTGGACGGGGAACCAACCAGGCCGTCAAGCGTGCATTGAGGCCTGCGCCTCAGTTTTTCGACGCTTTTTTGGGATCAGCTGTGTTGTGCCCCGAACCTTAAGTGAAAGGGCTCGCATCAGCAGGGATCACATGATCTCTGTGCGGAGCGCACGGACAATTGATGCGATGGAGAAGGCCGCCGGCAGGGCACTGCGCATTTCTTAGGTTCGCCTAGTGACCGCCTAGTGCCAGGTCCGGCCGATCACCAACGTCCGCTGCTGGAAACTACAAAGGGCCTGCTGGCACCGAAGCCTTAGCACCGGATTGCTGTTACGCAGCGCTTTGGCAGCGCGGCTTGGGAGTCCGCTCTCAGTCAGGCACGCAGCCTCGACCTTGAATTTCGAGGGTACACCACTGTCGCTTCTCAACTGGACACCTCGCCACGTAATTCGTAGCAACAGGTGGCCTCCGGGACGCCAGGGGGATGCTCAATTAGCATTCCGCGATGTCGAGGCGTATGCTCGAGTCGGCAATCTGTTCTTGCTTCGCGACGAATCATTGAGGGCGCTATGAACGACTCGAGAAAGCTGTGGTTTGGTTTGATCTCACTGCTGGTTGTTTCGTTTAGTGTGCTTCTTTGGGCCGGTGGTGAAATCTTTCGAGCTGCACCGCCAATGCCGGAGCGAGTTGTCGGCGAAAATGGCGACGTGGTTTACACGCGCGCCGACATTGAGCGTGGACGGCAGGTCTGGCAGTCCTTCGGCGGTATGCAGCTGGGTTCGATCTGGGGACATGGTGCCTATGTCGCGCCGGATTGGAGCGCCGATTGGCTGCATCGCGAAGCATTGGCTGTGTTGAACACATGGGCACAGCAATCCGCTGGATCCCAGTACATGGATCTACCGCTGGAAGAACAGGCGCCTTTGCGCGGCCGCCTCGAAGCATCGATACGCCGCAACACCTACGATCCTGCCACGGCGACGATCACGCTCGATGCGGATCGCGTCGCTGCAATCCACGAGGTCAGCGCGCACTACGAGAGTCTGTTCGGGGTCGATGCTGATACCGCCGAGCTGCGCGAGCAGTATGCGATGCGGGACAACACCGTCAGCACTCCCGAAGGCCGCCGCGCACTTTCAGCATTCTTCTGGTGGACCGCCTGGGCCGCGACCACGGAGCGCCTCGGCACCGCCGGTGAGACGCTGGTCCCGGAACGCGAGGGCGTCCAATCGCAGAAAGTGACGTATACCAACAACTGGCCCGCCGAACCGCTGGTGGGCAACCGGCCACCGCCTGCGCTGTGGGTCTGGTCTGCATTCAGCGTGCTGTTCTTGCTCGCTGGCATCGCATTGCTTGGATGGCATTACGCCGTTTCGCATGGGCGGGAGGAGCACAGTCCAGCCGTTCCGGCATCCGATCCCTTCGCGCTCCTTCGCATCACGCCGTCGATGCGAGCGACTGCAAAATACTTCTGGGTCGTATTGGCACTGTTCCTCGTCCAGATTTTGCTCGGAGCGATTACTGCGCACTATCAGGTAGAGGGGCAGGAGGCGTATGGATTCCCGCTCGCCGAGTACTTGCCGTACTCGATTACCCGCACGTGGCATACGCAACTCGCCGTCCTCTGGATTGCAACAGCGTGGCTCGGAACCGGGCTCTATATCGCGCCTGCACTATCGGGTCATGAGCCGCGCTTCCAACGTCTGGGCGTGAACTTTCTGTTTGTTTCGCTGCTGATCATTGTTGTCGGCTCATTTGCGGGCCAATGGCTGGCCGTCACACAAAAGCTCGGGCTCGAATACAACTTCTGGTTCGGCCATCAAGGCTGGGAGTACGCGGACATGGGCCGCTTCTGGCAGTGGTATCTGTTCATCGGTCTGCTTCTGTGGCTGGTGCTCGTCGGCCGCGCACTGTGGCCGGTGCTACGTGGCCCCACTACTGAAACGCGTTCCATCACGGCACTGTTATTTCTGTCGACCGTCGCGATAGGCTTGTTCTTTGGTTCGGCGCTGATGTGGAACGAGCACACCCATATTTCCGAAGTGGAGTACTGGCGCTGGTGGCTGGTACATCTGTGGGTCGAAGGCTTCTTCGAAGTCTTTGCTGCCGCAGTCATGGCGCTGATCTTTACGCGGCTTGGGCTCGTGAAGGCCAGTTCCGCGACGATAGCCGTCCTGTTCGCCACGATCATCTTCATGGCCGGCGGTGTTCTGGGCACGCTGCATCACCTTTATTTCGTCGGCACGCCGATTGGCGTTGTGGCGTTGGGCGCCAGCTTCAGTGCGCTGGAAGTCGTCCCGCTCGCCTATATCGGCTTTGAGGCTTACCACACATGGCGGCTGAGACAGGCCGCGCCGTGGATGGAGCGGTATCGCTGGCCGGTGATGTTCTTCCTCGCAGTATCATTCTGGAATCTGGTCGGTGCCGGATTGTTCGGCTTCCTGATCAATCCGCCGTTGTCGCTGTACTACATGCAGGGCCTCAATCTCACGCCGCTACATGGCCACACGGCGCTCTTTGGCGTGTACGGCATGCTTGGGATCGCGCTGGTCCTGTTCTGCCTGCGCGGTTTGCGTGGCCAGATGGTCTGGAACACCAAGTTGCTGGGAACGTCCTTTTGGGCACTGAACATCGGCCTGGTGCTGATGGCGCTGCTGACCTTGTTGCCACTGGGTACGATGCAGTTGCTGGCAGCCATCGAGCATGGCTATGCATACGCGCGATCGGCTGAGTTCATGGGACAACCGATTGTGGAAGTGCTGGTGTGGATGCGTGTTCCCGGCGATACCATCTTCAGTATTGGCGCGCTGGCGCTCGCATGGTTTGTGGTCCGTCTGTGGATCGCGCCGACACCTGAACCCATTGCCGGCGGCGATATTCGAAAAACATAGCGATGGCGAAGCTGGAGGCTGACCCGCTGTCGCTGCGCCGCCTCGGGGATGCCCCGCACAGGCTGCTGTTCTTCGTCGGCGCGACGAATGTGCTGCTCGCCATGGCGTGGTGGACGGCGTGGTTGATCTCGGCGAACAGTTCGATATCCTGGATGCCGCAGTCGCGTGTGCCCGCAGGCTGGTTGCATGCCTTTGTCCTGCAATACCAGATGCTGCCGAGCTTCATGTTCGGCTTTCTGCTCACGGTCTTTCCGCGCTGGATGAGCCTTCCCGAGTTGTCGCGCAGGCACTATCTGCCGGTCGGCATCGGCCTGTTCGGCGGACAGATCGCGACGCTGCTGGGCGCAATGGGCGTGGCCTCGGCGTTCTTCGTTGGCTGGGCGCTGACAGCAGCGGGCTGGACCGCGGGTTTGGCTGCGCTGGCACCCCATCTCTGGCGCGAGCGAGGTATCACCTGGCACGCCCGGTCGTGCTTTGCTGCACTGGTCGTCGCCCTGTTTGGCCTTGGGATGTTTGGCGCGTACCTGGCAGGCGCCGCGTCATGGTGGCTGCTCGTCAGCATAAAACTCGGCACGTTCGGCTTACTGCTGCCGGTCTATTTCACGGTCGCGCATCGTATGTTTCCATTTTTTGCCGGAAACGTCGTGCCTGGCTACGTGTCTTGGCGACCCCTCTGGCTACTGGCAGTCTTTTGGTTGATATGCATTGCCCACGTTGTGCTGGAACTCGTCCAGGCCTATGGCTGGCTATGGGTGGTCGATGTACCGATGTTTCTGCTCACGGCATTTCTGTGCTGGCGCTGGTGGCCGCGTTCGGTGGAACATCAAACGGTGCCGCCATTACTGACGATCCTGTTCATCGGCCTGGCCTGGTTGCCCGTGACATTTGCGCTTTATTCCGGCCAGAGCATTTGGTATTTGCTGACCGGCGCGCATGAGCTGGGCAAGGCGCCAGCCCATGCGCTGTATGTCGGATTCTTTGGCAGTGTTCTGGTCGCCATGGTGACTCGCGTCACACAGGGTCATTCGGGGCGTGAGCTCATTCTCCCCGCCATTGCTTGTTTCGCGTTCGTCGCGATCCAGATCGTGGCGATCACTCGCATCATTGCCGAGGTGCTTCCTGATACGCTGCTGTGGTACGCACTGGCCGCCGGCGGCTGGTTGCTAGGGCTTGGCCCTTGGATCCTGTGGTTGGGGAAGACCTATCTGGCTCGGCGCGCGGACGGAAAACCGGGTTGACATGATCGAGTACTACCCCCAGATCAAGCTTGTCCACATTGTCGCCGTACTGATCAGCGGGACTTTGTTTTTCCTGCGCGGCTTGCTCGTGCTCAACGGCAAGCAAGTGTGGGCACTGGCAATGCCTGTGCGATACCTGAGTTATACGATCGATACTGTGCTGCTCACGGCTGCGCTCATGCTGGTTTCGATTGTGCCCAGTGCAATGTCTGCGAATGGCTGGCTTACGGTCAAACTGGTCCTGCTGGTCGCCTACATCGCACTTGGATCATTCGCCCTCAAGAGGGCGACCAATCCGAATGCCAAACGGGTTGTCTTCGTCTTCGCTTTGGTCACCTACGGCGCCATGGTGAGCATCGCGCGCGCGCACCATCCGCTCGGCGCGCTGCGCAATGGGTTCGGATGAGATGTGTCCAGAGCCGAAGAGTCCCAGTGTAAAGGCTTGAGCGGAAGGTCATCGGCTTTCAACAAGATGCGGAATCGCACTGGCTTGCGCATCTCGAGGCCGGGCACAATCAGCACGTGCGTCAAAGCCCTCCATGGTTTTGTCCACCGTGGGTGACGACTGCCGATTACGGTGACGACCAGCGGCATACGCTTGCGATCGTTCGCAAGGGGCCGCGCGGGTAGATTGAACCGTCGACAATTTGCAGGAAGCGGCCTATCGTCCGCTATGAGGCTGCGAATTCGAGAGGAGCAACGGACTGCTCAGGGCTGATAGCCGCCCTTCCCTACCCGCAATTAAGGACAGGTTATGTGAGTGCCAGATGATTACGGAATTTCGTCTGCCATAGATCGTGGAAGAGAATTTTCCTTCTTTAAGGCAACCAGGCTGATATTAACGTCTCCCCTGGACTACCTTCGACCTGAGAGATTCAAGCTCCGCTCGAGCGAAGCTCAGGATGGTCTCTCTATCAGGGAGATCATCGCTATCGAACATGCGCTCTAGAAGAATAGACCGCGTATCGAAGGTGTCGACAGCATAGTCCAACCAGGTGGAGTAACCATCAGGAGGTGAAAGCGTAGACCGTGACGGATCCATACCTTGGAATCCCTTTAGCCCGCCTCCAGGAACCGTGCTATTGAGCGCAAGTAAACTTCCTCCTTTTACCTGGCCCTTTCTCGCAGTGCACGGCACCACAACCGATCGCCGTTCTGCCCAAAATCTGGTTTGACCTAATGAAAATCTTCTGCTTGGAAGTCTAGAAAATACGGTCCGATACTGGACGGTCTGTCTGCCGAGGCCCACGGCGTGCCGAGTTCGGCTCCCGCGAGCTCCGATGTTCCCCCGCAGTAATTCGGGTATGTAGAGATCGACATCCAGGGCGGGCCAGTGGAGGCCTAGGCCGGTTACGCTGATTTCGATTCTGGACAGATCGGCCACGCTTGCACCTGCAAGGCCCGGTACCATTCGAGGCGAAAGAGTCAGTCGCAAGCCGCCACTGATTTGAACCTCGATACGACGGGTGCGACGCTGATAGCGCACTAGCAGAGCATATCCATCGGCTCGGATCTTACGCAATCGGCGCTTTGAGCGATCAAACACTACTTCACTGATTTCCAAATCGCCTTCTATAGTGGAATCCGAACCACTTACATCTTCGCTTTCGTTTCGGATGGCCAGCCCCACAGCCTTGGGATTAACGATATGTGCTTTGCTTCGCAAACATCCAATCTGGGCGGCGAGTATCCATGCGGTCAGCTGCTGGAGGTATCCACCCACTGGACCTCATCCCACGGCCGGCCTTCACAAGAGGAACAGAGCGGCCACTCCGTGGGCGCCGCGCGACTGGCAAGCTGACCACAGGAGACGCAGGCCCTGTCAGCCGCTCTTTCTGCTTGAATGACGGATGCGGCCAGTACGGCACCTCCACCCTGGATTCGCAGGCCACCAAACTTTTCCTTGATGTACAACTGCCTTACCGAAGAAAGCTTCGCTTCGCGAAGTACGGGCATAACCAGTTCGTGCCAAGCCAAAGGCCAACAACTGAACGGCGCGAACCGGATACCAGTACCCCGGGCTTCTTTGGCAGCCTTCGCCGAAGGTGTGAGTTCTTCGTCGCTGCGGTTCATGGTGAATTCAGACCTTCGTCTAGCGATGTAACTTGAGCGGATCCCACTTCGGAATCGATGCGCGGGAACGGTTGCGTATCGATTGGCTCCGGGTGCACTCCGAAGGCAACGGCAAATTCAGCGTCGAAGTAAGGCCCGGCGCTCTGAAAGTCCCCTTGCATGATGAGCGCACGACACCAGAGCCATCCGTGATCATCGCGCAGTGCAATGAGGCCTTGGTCGGCCTGATCGACAAAGCGATAGCGTTCAACACGAACGAACTTCATGGATGAAATCTGGAAAGAGAAAGACAGCGCAGAAGGTAGCGCTCAAGCGTCCTGCGAAGCGAGCCCCAATCCGTACCCATTTCGCCAAGCCACTCAGCGAGAAATGATTTCTGTAGCTGTAATCGTCACGTGAGGGTTCACTTTACGGCCGGACCAAGGGCCGACAGGCTTGGTTTCGCGGCATCCCCGCTTCAGGACGCTACCGGCATGAATGCGTTAGTCGCCACGCGGCAAGAGATGCCACTGGCCGATCCGCACACCCTAAGGTGTCGATGCTTTCCGTCCCAACGACTCATCCAATAACGACTGCCTGGAAACCCCAAGTGCGACCGCGAATTGGTCTACGACGTCAAGAGAAGCAGGGATTACAGCCTTCTCGATCTGGCTCACATAGGACTGGTCCCGCCCCATGGCGAGTCCCAGCTTCTCTTGGGTCGACCCCTGACGCACCCGCTCTAGGCGCACGTTAACGCCAAAAATTTCCTTCAGCGGCTTGATCTTGGGCTTGGTCGACATGCGCCAAGCCTCTACTGCTGCAAAACAATGCACCATTAGCAGTAGTCATACAATATCAGTGTGGCTTATATTTAAAGGGTAGCGCCAAGAATTTTGCCGTTGGGGGGTCTCCGCATGCATTTTCGACAGAGCTTAGGTGCGCTAACGCTGCTGGTCGGGTGCGCGCTCCCTCAGTCGAGCTATGCCTTTAACCACGACGACTACCAGCTGGTTTATCACCGGAGTGGCAGGACTTCCCAAGGATATACATACGGGGCCTATGGCCTCAGAAAGCCGGTTGAAAACATCGTCGATGGCCTCTCCATCTTTACGAAAGGAGACCTGATCTACTTTGTGGCGCCGAACCAAGTGACACTCTTCAACCCAAGCGAGGGGCTTTTAGTTACCCTCCGGTACGACTCCAGTGGGATCCGCAAAGATCTCGATGGAACCAAGAGCGTCGATTTCTCGCGAATCACTTCAACCACCGCAATCGAGGTCTGGGGTATTGGTGACGCAGATGTGGTTCGAACCTGGAAGCAGGCCGCCGCAAACCCGCAGCAATGGAATGCCTTCTTCAGTTCTGGCCCCCAGTACCCCTGGACTCAAGGCCCCCTTGTACCCGGCAGCATCATTCCCACGGCACCGGGCAACTCCGTGTTTGAGACCGTGGAAAGCTATCTTGGCTCGACATCGGCGCTTCAAGCTGTGCCAGGCATCGAATCCAAGCAGGAATGGGTCGCCGGGGCTAGTGCTCGAGAAAATCAGGCAAGAGCGGCAACAGAAGCGTTGAAGCAAGCAGCGGAAGCTCGCAGCCGAGAAATTCGAGTAGAGGCCGATCATCGCTTCCGGCGAGCATCTGCCTTGCCCAAAGCGATCGGTACCACGGCATGCTCTAGTGACAACCGTGTCGCTTACATAGAGCAGGTGGCAGGCGTCAGGGTCAAACTCACCCTGCGCGGCTTCGCAGTTGGACGCATGGGAGAGTTTGGCGAGTATGGTCCATATGCGCTCAAAGTCGACGGGGCGCCGGACTCCAGCGGGAATCTTCCGATCGAAGACCCAAATTTTTTGTTTCGCCCTCTAACGAAGCCTGTTCAGATGGGCAATCTAGGCGGCGTTATCTGGGATGACAGCCGATACTGGGGAGCATGCGATTACCGATGACACCGCATGATTAACCCAGCGTAATCGCTGGGCACCAATTGATCTCTCGATGCACAGCGGATAGTCCGAACCACGAGAGAAGCGAGATAACCTTCTTACGCTTCTTGCGTTTCTGACAGGACCGAGGTTTAACTGTGCGCTTCCGACTGGTCTATGGCGACTTCGATTTTCATATGCCCCTCCCCTTCGAGGAGCACATCGAACAGCGCTTGTATCGCATCATCAGCCAAGCTGAGCCACTGGAGGACGGCGCGCGCAGCCACCCCGAGTTGGCCGGCCGTATTGCCGACCTGATCACGGCGATACTCGAAGGGGAAGTGCTTCCGCCGAGCAAGAAACAATTGCACTATGCACTGGCAATCGCCCGAGAGCTAAATCTCGAGTTGCCGGCCGACGTCCTCAGACATCGGGAATCGATGGGTGTCTTCTTGGCAGCCCATGCCGAGCGCTACCGAAGGAGCAAAGCAAGCCGCCACGGCGCTGGCGTAGCCTGAAGGCCTCCAATCCATGAGTATTGCTCCAGAAAGAAATCTAACACCAAATATCAATACCTATTTCTCGCCTTTTCGATGGATAGCAACCATTGGTCGATTCAGATCTTCCATCGACAGGTTCGCGAGTGACGCGTTGTACTGCCACACCACGAACTGATTTAGGAGACGCTGATTCTCCTGCGTTAACCGGCTGACATCATCGGTCAGCCGCTTGATTCGATCGGCCGCCGATTTTAGCGTATGGACGCTGGCCGGCTCCGGTGCGTCTTTCAAGATGGCCTTCTTGTCCAGGTATGCCAACCGAATTTCCATATGACTCGCCAAGGTTTGCCGGGTCGTCTCTCGGCCTAAGATCCGTTCTGCCCTTTCAACAATTTGCGGCCATGTGACACGTCCCGTCCAGCCATCGATCAGAGCCTTGATGGACTGGACTTCCCGTTTTCGCAAGCGTGCCGTCACGACTGGGGCTCCGCCAAATGTTCGACAGGGACAACTTCACGCCATGCCAGCCTCAGACCTCGCGCGGCCAAAGCCTGATCTACTGGACTATGCTCCAGGGCGCTACCGAAATGTATGAAAGTCCCGATAGGAATCGCTGGATCTTCATCAATGGAAATAAGTTGATCCAGACGCATGTTCTGCCGCGTTAAATGCTCAACCCAACGATCCGCGCCGAACGCACCATCCCCGTCCTCGATTTTTGCCGCATTCAAGAGCTCCGCATTCTTCTGCTTTATCATTCGAAGCCTACCGTGTCGCGGATCACCTTTCACACAAATGTGCTCACTGCAGTTCAAGCAATCCCTAAAGCGCTGGCAGGGAGCAATCGCATAGTCATGTAAGCAATACCCAAAAGCTGAGCAATGAGCAGCTTGTCCCGGCCTGGCCAAGAATTCCTCCAGCTTAATGGGTGGATTCTTCGCCATACGCCGTTCAAGGCTTTCCAGTACCTCGGGGAGCTGCAGGGACGGGTTAATTTCACGGATTCGCGCGTGCACCTCTTCCTCGGAGACATGGTCATACACGCGATTCTGAGTGGTGTGCACTCGATCGCTCCACATCGCAATCTCTTCCTGAGATAGGCCGCCACGTTGCGCCATGGTGTTGAGCAAGTGTCGAAAAGCCTTGGAGGTTACACGCAGCCTTTCACCGTTGACATCATTTTTTCGGAACCTTTCAAAGATCGTGACGGTAATCGCCCCCATGCCGTCGTACTCGCGCCATGCGATATCGTTCGTGATCATCGTCTGACTGACTTTCATCAAGAGTATCGGACTAGGAGTCGAATCCAGACGGGTGGATCGGGCCTGAAGGCAGTAAAGGGCCTCTGAGTACTTAATCTTTCGCTCTTTATCAAACCAGGGGAATCCCGGCGGAAGATTCCTCAACACCCATTCGTTTATCGAAGCGAGCGTGTGCGCGTAATTTGCGCTGGTTCCGAGCAGCCTGGTCAAGTCCGTCTTCGAAGGAGTTCCGATCGCTCGCATCGCCTCCTCAATCGTCAGCTTCTGATCCTCCGGAACCCTTGGGCATTCGGCGTGACGATAGAAGTGCTTTCTCGTTTCCTCATTTTCGTACCAACTGGCGATATTTCGCGCCTCCTCAGTTAGTTTCCGAAGCCTCCGAATCGCCTCCTTGGCGACCGGAACCATGGGATCCGGAATCCATTTTGTGCCAGGATCGCCGCCTTTTGCTGGATGCATCCGATGGCCATAACCCATTGTTCCATCCAGTTTCTGCTCAGGCACCTCGCAATCCTCAAGGAGACGGATGATTTCGCTGATGTGCGACGGGTAACAGTGTAGAAGCGCGATCGTAGAGCTCGTGAGTACATCTCTAGTCCGAGTCGGGTTGCTTGCAAAAATATCTGCGAGGGCTTCCCTTACTGCCAATGACGGAAGCTTCTTGGCGCGAATGGCATCCGCTTCCGGCCCCACCTGGACTTCTGGTGAAGGAGGGCGAGACAGCGAATTTGTCCAATCGATGTAGTCGGGAACGAGCTTCTCGCTGTTCAGGAAGTTTCCGAGAGATTCCAACTGCTGCCCGGCTCGATATGCCACATCTCGCGACCATCGGCTTTCTATTAACTCTGCCGCGCTAACGAAAATCTTCGTATCAATGTCGGTCACCGTCGGAGTGCCGAATCTATTTACCAAGGATCTTTCCAGGGCCCGCAGCGCGTACATCTCTGCTGCGTAGGCGGTCGGCGCATTTCCCTGTTTGTACCTCACGTAGGCTTTAGAAAAGGAGCAAAATGGTTCTTTCATCGCGTTGGCAGGAATTAGCTTCCGTGATGATTGATCTAGATTCGCGAATAGAATGCCAGGCGTTTCCCAGTGGTTTGATTCGAAGTCAAGGTCATCCCCGAACACCCTGAGCGACTTTGCCTTTAGAATGAATGTCTCCACGCGCTCTTTGCATTCGCGCGCTCTCTTGGACCGCAGTGCATATTGCTCACTCATTGCTCAGAGCCCTCCCAGCTTGTGCTTTCAGGCGTTTGCAAGTTTGAATTACTAATTCGACCGCCAAGATTGTCAGATCGTTTATCCCCGCCATGCGCGGGTCACCGCATTCCTTCTCGAAGTAGTCGCGCTCATTCAGCAGATCTTGAAGCACGACTTCGTGCGGCGCATCCAACCAAGGCTGAAATGAAGGGCAGGTATAGCAGGCCACGGGTACCGACCTAGTGCAGGACGCACACGTCCCACAATTGCCAACCTTTGATCCATCCCTAGCGCGGATGCGACTCGAAGGGTCAGAGCACCGCGTTGCCTCGCTTTCGTTGCGGATGACGATACCCATGAAGGCATTTGCTGTTGGCGCCAGTTGCTTGGCCACTGCCGCATTGATGTTATTGAGATTCTCGGCAGTGTTTTCGGTATACACCCGGGCCATGGAGGTCGTGGAATGCATGAGAGCATCGGAAATCACTAAGGGTCCACAGCCTTCGCGCGCAAGATTGGTCGCAAAAGTTATTCGGAAGCGTTTTGAGCTGACCTTCAGTATGCCCACACGCTCAGAGGGTACCTTTAGCTTTCTGACGGCGGCCTGCACCTCCAGTCGTAGGCTTCCTGAACTTCTGTGAATGACATCCGTTCGCATCAAGAGAGCGCGCAGTCGGCCTGGCTCGCGACGGTGTTGCTTCACGACTTCCCAGTCCGGAAACATGGGCATTTCATCTAGCATTTCCTTGTCCGCGCCCTTCACCAGATCGCAAAACCTTTCGGCGTGTTCCTGCACCATCACGTTCAGGATTTTCGCCCGATCCGGATTCAGCGCCACATCCTTAAAGGCAGATCTCCATGGCATGTCACGCTGCTTCGCAAATGGTACGGCTAACCAATGCCGGGAAAATCCACTGGGGTCTGTCTTCGTCTTCCTGTCTCTGACCTTCAGGTCTGAAATCTGCTTTGCTCTCTGACCTATGGCCATGAGCAGATCGATGAGGGTAACTTCGCTAAGGGAAAGGGTCTTCTCTTCCAATGCCAGCATTAGGCGCGAATCCAATGCTGCAAACTCAATATCGCTAAAGGCCCCCCGCTCCGGGTCTCGCGTCCTTACCGCTTCTCCCTTTAGATTGCTACTGAGTGTGAATTCGTTAATCCGCTTTATGGCGTCATCTTCGATGCCTGGTAATTTCAGGGAAGACCATTTGTTGAGAAATGAGCGAAGCGTGCCCAAATTCCATTCGCTATTTTTGGTAAAAGTTGACCGATAGCTGATCAAGTCGGTTGACAGAATTCCATCGAGTACCTGAGTTCCTCTCATTGCATACTTGGTGAATTTCTCTAGCTGGTATGCATAGTTCTTTGTAGTCTCTGCGGATTTTCTAACGCCGTAGTAGGCCAAGGTCCGAATTGCAGAATCGGCTACTTCGGGAGAGAGCCGATTTCTTACCCAATCAAGATCGACAACAACGTGACGGGAGAGAACCCATTTTTCCTGGTGAATGTTGAACGAGTACCCGTCAAACGATGTTCTCCGCTCGTCACCTTCCTCATGCAAGGCTGATGGACTAGGTTCCGACAAAAGTGCTCTCACAGGATTCATGCTTTCCGCCTCATCTTTTCCTGATGGCGAAGAAAGGCCGCCTCGCTCTTCTGCCGAATTTCTCGCCGGGTATAAAGACGCGCTGTACCTGACCCTTCTTGCCAACCTGCCAGACGAGAGCGAAGTTTCTCTTCTACTGCTTTGGGAACCTTTTCTTCGTCCATTTGGCCGCTGAAGTTTCCATTCCAGGTGTGGCGCATCAGGTGCGGGAACAATCGCTCAAACTCAGCCGGGGCCACCGCCTGGATGTCGCGGAAGATTTTCCAGAGCATGTGCCCCGACATCGGCCTTCCCTGATGGGGGCCCTTCTTATGGACGACGAATAGGTAGGGGTGCCGTTTCGCCCCCGGGACGGCCCAACGCTCCTGCAGGTAGTCGGTCAGCAGTTCGGGCAGCTCTCGATCGAGGGGTAGTCCTCTGCCCAAGGTTTTCGCCACGGGCTGGCGCCTTCGCGGGTCATTCGGGTCATCGTGTCGGCGGCGGATAGTGAGCACGTTGGCGCGGAAGCACACATCCGGCACCGTGATACTCAGAAGTTCGCCCCGTCGGATGCCGGTGAGCACCAGCAGGCGAACGATCAGGTAGTTTCGCGCCTGTATTTGCTGGTCCCACGGGTTTTCGGAACTACCCGGCTTGGTAATCGCCCACAGCCTATCTTGGACGTCTCCGGAAAGGCCCTCAGGCGGGTCGAGACGGGAACCGCGCCCTCTCCCGCCTCCGCGGCGCTCTAACAGCTCCTCAGCGCTAGCATGGGCCCTTGATTCAGCCCCCAGATCCGGTCGCAGACGTTTGGACATCCATTTCAGGAAGTTTCCGGCATAGGTCAGACGGACATAGGTCGAGTTTGGCCCCAGGGAAGGAAGAGCATCAGCAATCTCTGCCCTCGGACCATTGAGCGATCTCCTGATGGATACCACTTTCTTTTGCTTGGCCCTTAGCTTCTTTGAGGTGGTAAGCCACGCCTCAAGGGAATCAATGTCCCGGCCACTCAAACCCTCCCCGGAGCGGAGCTTGGCGATCAGATCGTAAGTAGGCGCCTTTGAAGCAGCCCACTGATAAACAGCATTGATGGCGTAAAGAACCTTTTCGATCGTTGACGCTGACTTCTTCCGGATCCGGAAGCTGACGTACTCCGTCGACCACCAGTCCGGGATTCCCTGTGGATCAACGAGCAGTGGTCGCCGCTCTCCACCCTTCAACACCACCCACCGCAGTTGGTACATCTCCTATCCCCCAGGCCAGATTGGCGATATGTCGCTTGGTCAACAATCACAAGCTAGCGAGGAGGCACACCCAATTTCAACCATTAAAAAAGCCCGCTATTACGCGGGCTTAGGGAATACTTAACCGTTTATTCGATGGTCAAATCTAGAACGGGATATCGTCATCTTCGAAGTTGCTGTCGGCCGGCGCGCTGGCCGGTGCCGGAGCGGAACGGCCGCCGCCGGAGGAGCGCTGGTCGTAGCCGCCACCGCCGCCGCTGTTGCCGCCACGCTCGTAGCCACCGCTGCGCTGGTCATCGCCACCGAAGTTGCCGGTGCCGCCGCCGGGCTTGCCGTCGAGCATCTGCATGTCCTGCACGCGGATCTCGGTGGTGTAGCGGTCCTTGCCTTCCTTGTCCTGCCACTTGCGGGTGCGCAGGGAGCCTTCGACGTAGATCTTGGAGCCCTTCTTCAGGTACTTGCCGGCGATCTCGGCGAGCTTGCCGGGGAACACGACGTTGTGCCACTCGGTGGCGTCCTTGGTCTCGCCGGTCTGCTTGTCCTTCCAGCTTTCCGTGGTGGCCAGGGTGGCGTTGGTGATGGCGTCGCCACTGGGGAAGTAGCGCGTTTCCGGGTCCTTGCCCAGGTTGCCGATGAGGATGACTTTGTTGACGCCGCGTGCCATGAGCGCGCTCTCCTTAGTTGCTTGAATTCAGTGAACGGGATGCCGCCACCGGTGGTGGCGCCAGCTTCACCGCGAAGGTGAGCCAGAGTAAAGGCAAGGCTGCGGCGAGGCAAAGAACGCCGCCGACGCCCCATAGACCCAGGACGACGCCGGCCAGCGGCCCGCCGAGGCCGCCGCCCAGGACCTGGGCGGTGGAATAGACACCCAGCGCGGCGCCCTTTTGCTCGGGCGGCGCCATGCGCGAGATCATGGAGGGCAGCGAGCCCTCCAGGTAGTTGAAGGCAATGAAATAAAGCAGCAGCGCGCCGACCAGGCCCAGGCTGCTGCCGTGCAGCAGGCCGGCCAGGGCCAGCGATACGGCCAGCAGGCCGATGGAGCCGAGCAGCACCGGGCGGGCCTGGCCGCGGCTCTCGGCCCAGCGCACCAGGGGAAACACCGGCAGGATCGACAGCAGCAACATCGGCAGGTAGACCTTCCAGTGTTGCTCGCCGGGCAGGCCCAGGGTCTGCTCCAGCGCGAAGGGCGCGGCGACGAAAACGGCGGTCATGCAGGCATGCAGCAGCAGGATGCCGCCGTTCATGCGCAGCAGCTGGGTGTCCCGCAGCACCGGACGCAGGCTCAGGATGGCGGGCGCGTGGCGCCGCGGCTCGGCCGGCACGTACCAGAGCACCAGGGGCACGGACAGCAGGGCCAGCACGCCGGTGAGGGTGAAGATGCCGTCCACGCCGATCCAGCCGGAAACCACCGGGCCGAGCACCATGGCCAGGATGAAGGACACGCCCATGCCGACGCCGACGATGGCCATGGCCACGGTGCGCACCTGCTCGCGGGTGACGTCGGCCAGCAGGGCGGCGACGGCGGAGGACACGGCGCCCGCACCCTGGATGATGCGCCCGGCGGTGATCCAGTGGATGTCCTGGCTGTGGCCGGCGATGAAGCTGCCGGCCGCGAAGATCAACATTCCCAGCACGATCAGGGGCTTACGACCCCAGCGGTCGGAGGCCATGCCCACCGGAACCTGGAGGCAGGCCTGCATCAGGCCATAGGCGCCCATGGCCAGGCCGATCTGCCAGGCGGTGACGTTGCCGGGCAGGTCCTTGGCGTACAGGGCGAACACCGGCATGACCATGAACATGCCGATCATCCGCAGCGCGTAAACCGCGCCGAGGCCGATAACGGCACGCCATTCGAGGGAATTCATGAGCTTAGGGGCGGAAGTGCGGGAACGTTGAGCCGTGATTCGCAATTATCTTGCCGAAGCGCACTTCGCCTTTGAAATGCAGCGGACCGGGCACATATAGTAACTGGTTCTCCCCGCTCCCCGAACTCCCCCTATGGACACCATCCGCATCCGCGGTGCCCGCACGCACAACCTGAAGAATGTCTCGCTGGACCTGCCGCGCGACAAGCTGATCGTCATCACGGGCCTGTCGGGCTCGGGCAAGTCGTCATTGGCCTTCGATACGCTCTACGCCGAGGGCCAGCGCCGGTATGTCGAGTCGCTGTCGGCCTATGCCCGGCAGTTCCTGTCAATGATGCAGAAGCCCGACGTGGATGCCATCGAGGGCCTGTCGCCGGCGATCTCCATCGAGCAGAAGTCGACCAGCCACAACCCGCGCTCCACGGTGGGCACGGTGACCGAGATCTACGACTACCTGCGCCTGCTGTTCGCACGCGTGGGCACGGCGTATTGCCCGGACCACGACGTGGCACTGGAGGCGCAGTCGGTGGCGCAGATGGTGGACCAGGTCATGGCCCTGCCTGCCGACTCGGCCTGGATGCTGCTGGCACCGGTGGTGCGCGGCCGCAAGGGTGAGCATGCGGAGTGGTTCGAGCAGGCCAAGGCCCAGGGCTTCGTGCGCGTACGCGTGGACGGCAAGGTCTACGAGCTGGACGAGGTGCCGACGCTCAACCGCAAGCTCAAGCACGATATCGAGATCGTGGTGGACCGTTTCAAGGTGCGCGCTGACATCAAGCAGCGCATCACCGAGTCCTTCGAGACGGCGCTGCGCCTGTCCGACGGCCTGGCCTACGTGGCACCGCATGGCGAGAGCAAGGCCGAGACGCTGACCTTCTCGGCGCGCATGTCCTGCGGGCACTGCGGCTATTCGCTGGAAGAGCTGGAACCGCGCCTGTTCTCGTTCAACGCGCCGCACGGCGCCTGCCCCAAGTGCGACGGCCTGGGCACGATGCAGGTGTTCGACGATGAACGCGTGGTGGCGCACCCGGAGCTGTCGATGGCGGCGGGCGCGATCCGCTCCTGGGACAAGAAGAACCCCTACTACTGGCACTTCATCACCTCGCTGGCCAAGCACTACAAGTTCGATCCCGAGAAGCCGTTCGAGAAGCTGACGGCCAAGGTGCGCGACCTGCTGCTCTACGGCAGCGGCGACGAGAAGATCACCTTCGAGTACCCGGACGAGTACGGCGGCAAGCGCCGCTCGCTGCACCGCTTCGAGGGCATCATCCCGAACCTGGAGCGCCGTTACCGCGAGACCGAGTCCGACGCGGTGCGCGAGGAGCTGTCGCGCTACCTCAGCCAGAAGGCCTGCCCCGAGTGCACCGGCCAGCGCCTCAATCGCGCGGCGCGCCACGTGCGCGTGGCGCAACAGAACCTGCCGTCGCTGACGGCCCTGTCGGTGCGCGATGCCGGCGCCTGGTTCGGCGACCTGAAGCTGCCCGGCCACAAGGGCGAGATCGCCGAGAAGATCCTCAAGGAGATCAGCTCGCGCCTGTCCTTCCTCAACAACGTGGGCCTGGACTACCTGACGCTGGCGCGCTCCGCCGAGACCCTGTCCGGTGGCGAGGCCCAGCGCATCCGCCTGGCCTCGCAGATCGGCGCGGGCCTGGTGGGCGTGATGTACGTGCTGGACGAGCCCAGCATCGGCCTGCACCAGCGTGATAACGAGCGCCTGCTGCAGACGCTGTTCCGCCTGCGTGACCTGGGCAACACCGTGATCGTGGTGGAGCATGATGAGGACGCGGTGCGCCAGGCCGACTACGTGGTGGATATCGGCCCCGGGGCCGGTGTGCACGGCGGCGAGATCGTGGCCCAGGGCAAGCCCAAGGACATCGAGAAATCGGCGCGCTCCGTGACCGGGCAATTCCTCTCCGGACGCCGCAAGATCGAGGTGCCCAAGCTGCGCAACCCGCGCCAGCCGGGCAAGGAGCTGGTGATCCGCAACGCCCGCGGCAACAACCTGCGCAACGTCACTGCGGAGATTCCCACCGGATTGATCACCTGCGTGACCGGTGTGTCGGGCTCCGGCAAGTCCACCCTGATCAACGACACGCTGTGGGCCTATGCCGCGCGCCAGCTCAACGGCGCCAGCGCGCATCACGCGGCCTGCGACGGCATCGACGGCCTGGACCTGCTGGACAAGGTCATCGATATCGACCAGTCCCCCATCGGCCGCACCCCGCGTAGCAACCCGGCGACCTACACCGGCCTGTTCACGCCGATCCGCGAGCTGTTCGCCGGCGTGCCCGAGTCGCGCGCGCGCGGCTACGAGGCCGGGCGCTTCTCCTTCAACGTCAAGGGCGGCCGCTGCGAAGCCTGCGAGGGCGACGGCGTCATCAAGGTGGAGATGCACTTCCTGCCCGACGTCTACGTGACCTGCGACACCTGCAAGGGCCGCCGCTACAACCGCGAGACGCTGGAGATCAAGTACAAGGGCCGCGCCGTCAACGAGGTGCTCGACATGACGGTCGAGGACGCGCTGGACTTCTTCAAGGCGGTGCCGGCGCTGCGCAAGAAGCTGGAAACGCTGATGGACGTGGGCCTGTCGTACATCACGCTGGGCCAGAACGCGACGACACTGTCCGGCGGCGAAGCCCAGCGCATCAAGCTGGCCAAGGAACTGTCACGCCGCGACACCGGCCAGACGCTCTACATCCTCGACGAACCCACCACCGGCCTGCACTTCCACGACGTGGCGCAGTTGCTGGTGGTGCTGGAGCGCCTGCGCGAGCACGGCAACACGGTGGTGATCATCGAGCACAACCTCGACGTGATCAAACGTGCCGACTGGATCATCGACCTCGGTCCGGAGGGCGGATCGGGCGGCGGCGAGATCGTGGCGGCGGGTACGCCGGAAGCGGTGGCGAAGAACAAGCGCTCGCATACGGGGCGGTTCCTGAAGCCGCTACTGGTTTAGGTTCGCTGTTCGCCCTTCGACAGGCTCAGGGCGAACGTTTGGGTCAATAGCTTCACCTGTTACAGAAACCCTCTCGGCAACTGCTCCTGCGTTGCCCTACCTCGGGCATCCATGCCCTCGTCCCCTACCCCTCTCCCGCAAGCGGGCGAGGGGTTCTGCTTTGTCTTGGATGGCTTGTGCGCTGTGTGAGCGCAGCGAATGCTGTTGATGTTCCGGGTTCCCTTCCAGTAGCGCCTGCCTGGGGGTCGAGTGCAGGGTCGAGCCGGGCAGGAGCCCGGCCGAGGGGCCTCAGGCCATGGATGGCCTGTGGGCCCGACCCGTCGCACTCGATCACCAGGCAGGTTGCCCCGCCTCAGCGGGGCCGCGGATGGAGGGTGTGTTTCTTTTGGTTACTTTTCTTTTCACAAGAAAAGAAAAGTAACTCGCCCTTGGGCGAAATAGACCTCCAGAGATCAACAGCACCTGACCGGCGTCGTCGCCGGCATCCCCTCTTAGGCTCTCATCCGAAAGTCCGCCGCCCCTCACCCCCACCCTCTCCCCGCAAGCGGGGAGAGGGAGTAACGATGGTGGCGCCATCCATGGCGGGACAGCAGTTACTTGATTGATCCCCGGGGCGGCCTTCCATGGCCGCCCGTGATTCGCCGCAGGCGATGACATTTAGTCATCGCCTGCGGCGAATCACCCCCGCAAGCGGGGAGAGGGAGTCAAGAAGACAGGGCCTGGCATCCTGCAACGCAGGCGCTATGATCGCTGCCATGACCCTTGCCGGCCCCCACCGCTACCGCGCCATCCTCGCCGACTCCGTGCCCTTCCGGGGCCTGGACCCGGGGGCGATGGACCGCGTCGTCGGCCCCGGCATGCTGCTGGAGGCGGCTCCCGGCTCGCAGGTGCTGTACGAGGGCGAGCGCAGCAGCCCCGGACTCTACGTGGTGGTGGAAGGTGAAGTGGAGGTCTACCAAGGCGAGGCACGGCTCAACCTGCTGCAGCGCGGCGACTGCTTCGGCGAGTATTCGTTGATCGACGGCAAGCCCACTTCCGCCTCGTTGCGCGCGATCTCCGCCGCGCGTTTGTACTTCCTGCCCAGCGGCCTGTTCCAGAAGCTGGTGGTCAACGATGCACAAGCCGCCGCCACGATCTACCGCAACCTGCTGGTGGAGTTGATCGCGCGCCTGCGCGACATGAACACGGCCGGCTGACCGGCCAGAAAAGAAGGTTCCTCGCCGAATTCCGGGGATTGCCGCGCGGATATGAGGGAGAAGTAGCAACGTAGCCCGGACGCAGTCCGGGGGCTCCCTGCGAAGGTGAAGCCGGATTTCATCCGGGCTACAGGATTGGCTCGCCGTGCCCCATGAGCAAACCGTCGTGCCGGCGGAAGGCGACATCCAGTCCGGCACGGGAGTAGCCCAGCGATGACTGGATACCGGCTTCCGCCGGTATGACGAATCGGGTGTTGGCCTGCCCCGGAAATCAGCGAAGAACCAAAAAGAAGGGCCGGTTTCCCGGCCCCAGGCACACACCCCACGATCATGCGCGCCGCGCGGCCGTCACCGCGCGGGCCGTTGTCTGCGATCAGAACGAATACTTCAGCACCGCCTCCACGTAGTCGCGGTCACCCAGCAGGTTGCGGTCGCCGAGGCCGCCGGAGCTGGTGGCGCCGAAGTAGTTGGTGTAGCCGATCTCGCCCTGCCAGGCCTGCAGGTAGGTGACGCCCACCGAGACGTGCACCGACTTGCGGTCTTCCACGAAGTTGGTGATCGGCGTCGGCGAGGTACCGTCCACGTCATGGTCGAAGCGGATGGTCGGCTCCACCGTGAACATGTTGAACACGTTGTTGTAGGTGAAGCGGGCGATCAGCTTGTAGCCCCAGGAGAAGGGCGTGGCGTAGCGGCTGTAGGGCGTTGCCGGCGCGCCGGCGATGGCCGGGTTCTCCAGCGCCGTGCCGCGGCCGTTGAGGGCTGCCGTGCCGGCGTTGGGCGTGTAGGTGCCGGGTGCCTCGAAGGCCAGAACCTGGGGCGACGGCATGCCGTGGACGTAGCTCATGCCGGCTTCGCCCACCAGCAAGACCTGGTCGTAGCCGAAGATCCGGTTGGGCGGGAACAGCGCAGTGAAGCCAAGGTCGCCCTGGCTGACGTCGTAGCGGCGCCAGCCGCGGATGTACTGGCCACCCAGCGCAGCACCGGTGTTCGGGTTGATCTGGCTGGGCGCGCCCAGGCCGGTCAGCAGCAGCTCGATGTCGTCGATCTGCAGCGGCTGGTCGACCTTGTAGCTGTACTCACCCTGGATCGAGTAGTCGCCCACCGTGGTGTTGAAGGACACGCCATACAGCTGGATGTCCTCGGGGTACTCGACGAAGTAGTTGGCCGTGCTGGCCGGGGCCACCGCGCTGGTGCGGGAGATGCCGCTGTAGAGCGGCAGGCGGCTGTGGTAGTTCATCGCGTACACGGACAGGTCCATGTCGTTCAGGTACTTCACCAGCGTGCCCAGCTTGACGCCCCACTGGCCGGAGTCGCTGGCCTCGCCGTCCGGGGCGCGGGTGACGGTGCTGCCGATCGATACGCAGGACAGGGGTCCGGTCGGCGGCAGGCAGGCGCTGCCGGCAGGCGAGTTTTCGTTGACGCGGCCCAGGCCGAGGTTGGCGCGTGTGCCGCCTATGCCGGCGTAGTCGTTGGTGCCCCAGTAGGAACCGGAGGGATCGATCTGCGTCGGACGCCAGTGCAGCTGGTAGAAGGCCTCCATCGAGAGGTTGTCCAGCAGGTTGTAGGAGATCCACAGGTTCTCGGTGGGTACCAGCACCTCGTCCAGCTCGAAGCCGGGCACGCGCAGCTGTGACTGGTCGAAGGCCAGCGCGCTGTTGATGCCGTGCAGCACGAAGGTGGATTCGCCCCAGTTGATCACCTGGCGGCCGATCTTGAAGGCCAGCGAGCGGTTGTTGATGTCGAAGCCGCCGAACAGGTAGGCGTCGAGCATGTCGGCGTCGCTGCCCAGGTAATTGTGCAGCCGCGCGTTCTTGGCCTCGTACTCCGTCAGCGGCGCTTCCTTGCCGGGACCGTAGTCGGCGGCATCAAAGAAGTCGTGGTTGCGCAGTGTCTGGTTGAAGACGTAGCTGCCACGGAAGAACGCGCCCCAGTTGCCACGGGTAAAGGTCAGGTCCGAGGTCATCTTGGCGGTCGCGGAGACGATGTCGCCGCGGTCGAAGGCCAGGTTGCCGTCGTCCATGTTGGTGGAGAAGGCACTGCCGCCGTTGGCGATGCCGACCAGGCCATCGTCGCGGCCCTGCACGCGCATGGCGGCGCCCAGGGCCAGCTTGTTTTCCAGTTGCAGCGTAACGCCGTGAATGTCATCGGTGAAGGCCTGCGCCGGCAGTGCCGGCACGAACAGGGCGGCGGCGGCCAGGGAGATCAGGTTCTGCTTGTTGAGGTTCTTCATGTTGTTTTTCTCCTCGCTCACTCGGCCGCCGGGGCGGGCGGGGCCGGGCAGGTGCCGCCGATGGGCAGGCAGGTGCCGTTGGACGCCAGGAAGCTGGCCACCTGCCTCTGCATCTCGGTGAAGGCCGCCAGGAACTGGGTATCGCTACCCGCCGCCGCGCCGTTGTCCGGTGTCAGGATGGTGCTGTGGTCAGCCTGGCCCTGTGGGAAGCGCACGACGTTGTTGCGCGCTGCGGCACCGAGCAGGATGTCGGCGGTGGCCGGGATGGCGATCGCACTGGTTTCACCCGGCTTGAAGGTCAGTCCCATGATCCGTGCCAGCGGCGTGGTACCGGAGAGGTAGCCGGAGATCGGCAGCACGTCGGTGGCCGGGCAAGCCGGGTTGTCCTTCAGCGCGCAGTTCGGCACCACGGCATCGCCGACCACTTCGATCATCAGGATCGGGTGCTTGGTGGCAGCAGCCTTGGCGAAGTTGATCGGGTCGCCCGAGTCCACCACGGTCTGGGCAAAGCGCAGGAAGGTCTCGTAGTTGTCGTTGCCCTGCGAGATGGCTCCCCCCGACGAGGCCTGCAGACCGGCGGAGATACGCGGGCCAAAGCTGGCAGACGCATCGAGCAGCTTGGCGATACCGCCGCCCGGCATGGCCAGCGCACTGGCCCCGGTGGCGTCGTTCACGCCCAGGAAGGTGCTGGCGACGATGGCACCGAGCGAGTGGCCGACGTAGCGCACCTGGGTGGTGTCGAACTTCAGCGTCACCTGGGGCGTCCCACCGACATCGGCGAAGCCCGCGCCCGGAGAGATGGCGCTGGTCGCCGGCACCAGCGACTTGCCCAGCACCAGCAGATCGGACACACCCTGGCGCAGGTTGTCGCGGGAAGTGAGCAGGCTGCTTAGGTTGATGAAATGCGTGCCGGAGCTGTCGACGATGCCATCACCCGGAGCCGATGGGTTCTCCGCGCCGGCGGGACGCGGGGCGCCGGTGGCGTTGTCCACCACGTCCAGTTCCAGCGTGCGCTCGGTGGTACCCGGGACACGGAAAGCGGCGATGCTGCCGTCGATCGCGCGGATGCCGTGCAGCGGCAGGTCAATGGCGATGACGGCGAAGCCCGCCTGCGTCAGCGCCGGCACCAGGCCAAGCACCTGCGAACGGTTGCCGGTGATGCCGTGCTGGAAGATGACGACCGGCCAGCCGTTGGCCGGCATGGTGCCGACCGGCACGGTGGCGAGCACCGGCACGGTCTGGTCGCTCTGCTTGAGCGGCAGCGGATAGCAGACCGTGGTGCTGGTGCTGGGCTTGGCGGTCTGTCCATCCGGCAAGGTAGCGCCGACGGCAAAGGCACCGCAAGGGACACGACCAAGGAAGCTGGCGGCCGTATCGGGCTTGGTGACATCCGCTTTCCAGGATGCACTCAGCGGCTCGGTTGCAGAGAGGTAATACGGCAGCCGCAGCAAGCCGGCATAGACCTGCGCCGGCGCGCCGGGCAGGCCGAGCATCGTGGTGGTCAGCGGAGTTCCGGCAGGCGCCGGAGACGGTGCCGGGGCCTGCTGCAGGCGCAGGATGCTGGGCTGCGCCGCTGCCGCCATGCGCTCCAGCGTCCGCGTGGTGGACTGCGTGGTGAAGGGCCAGGCGATAGCCACGGTGTCAGCCGGCTTGCCGAAGGCGGCGAGCCCCTGCATCACCGGCACCAGCTGCTGGCGGATCGCTTCCAGCGTGGCCTTCTGCGGGGCGGTGAGGATCGCCAGCACGGGCTCGGTCTGCTCGGAGACCGGCGTGGAGGACCGCACCACGCGGAAGTAGTCGCTGGGAAGGATCGCCTCGCCGGAGGTGGCGCGCGCGGTGGTGCTCAGGCCGACGATATAGGTGGTGGACGGCTTCAGCGGCTTGAGCGGCTCGATCAGGATGCGACTGCGCTTGGCCGAGATCGGCCTGCCGTCGGCAGGATCGATCGCCGTGGAGCTCTGCACGGTGAAGTCCACGCCCGGCGTCAGCAGCGACGGCGGCGAGGTGGAGGTGTCGATGATGGTCAGCGCCGATTGCACGGTGGTGAAATCGACGAAGCCGGTCAGGTCGGTGAACAGCGAAGCCGTGGTCGACCAGCCGTCCAGTTCATTGGCGGCGGCGACGAAGGGGTTCGGAAGATTCGTCGGCGGTGTCGGCGGGTTGGGAATGTTCAGCGTCGGATCGCTGAAGCCGGCAAACAACAGGTCCACGGGAAATGGAATCTGCGGGCTGGTGGCCAGTGGATCGAAAATCGACACTGCCTTTTCGCCAACGCCGCCGGGGAAGTCTCCCCCTTCGTTGGACGCCTTGTCGCAAGCGGACAGGGCCAACACCAAAGCCAACGCTCCCAGGCGGGCGTATCTCATCTTCGTCTCCTGCACTCGTGGGGAAGCAGCCGCACTTCCACGTTATTTGTCGTCCCGAACTCCGTCAGGACTCATTTGCACCATCAGGGCCTGCTAACGCCACCGCACTCGCTGCGACGGAGACCGTTTTGACGCAGGGCTAAGTCCCGTCACGCGCGGTGTACTCAACGTACATAAGCGGGGCGGGACAACGCCCTGCGTCAAAACGGTCCCGCCCTCCGGGTGCCCCCATATTTGCCGCCATGCGGTGTTGCTCGTCGGTCACTTGGAACCACCAAGCTCCCTCCTCGCGTCGTGCCTGGCGGCAAATACGGGGGCATCGCAGCGAGCGCGGTGGCGTTAGCAGGCCCTCGGAGGCAGTATCGAGTTGTCGCAGCGCAGCAAACAATCTGTCTTGACCCGGTAATGAATACCGTTTGTCGGACCGTTCCTACACAGTTGTGCGGTAGCGCCCGATCAGGTTTTCCACGCGCTCGCGCCAGTCGTCGTCGGGCAGCAACAGGTCGAGCGGCAGGCGGCGACGCAGCACGTCGTCGATGTCGCGCGCCATCTCGGACTGCAGCGCGTGCACGACTTCGGCCATCAGGAACGGCCATTCCGGATGGATGCGCGCACGCAGCTCCGGGCGCTCCTCCATAAGCCGCAACAGCAGGGAGATGTTCGTGCCGTGGCGCAAGCTGAGGGACTGCGCGGCTTCCTCGTCGATGCCGGCCCCGACCAGGCGGGCGATGGCCTTGGGCTGCCATTGCTCGAACGGCTCGCCCGGCGTTCCGGGCAGCGGTGTTTCACGCGTGCGGCAGGGCCGCGGTGTCTCAGGCATCTGCCAGTAGGCCGCATCGACGATGTGCGAGGCGTCGCGGCGAGCGGTGGTGAAACTGCCACCGACATAGGTGACCAGCCGCGGCTTCGGCTTCACGATCACGGCCTCGCGCGTGATCTGCGAGAAGCTGCCGTATTCCGTGGGCGGCAGCGTGCGCAGGCCGCTGAAGCGGGCAATCACGTCCTTTTCCGTCCAGCGCAGGCCCGGCAGGCCGTTGCGCAATCCGTCCAGCAGGTAGCGCGTTTCATCCGCGGTGGGCTGCGCCTGATCCGGCGACGCCACTTCACGCTCGGTGGTGCCGACCAGTGTGCGTCCGTACCAGGGGATGACGAAGAACACGCGGCCATCGCGAGCGGTGAGCAGGAAGGCTTCCTGGCAGCCCGGAATCGCCGGCATTACCAGGTGCGTGCCCTGCACCAGCCGCAGTGGCGGAGCCGCCTCACCCAGCAGCGACGGCGCCCAGGGGCCCGCGGCGTTGATGGTGACGCGCGCGCGTAGCTCGAAGGACTCCTGCGTCTCCTGGTCGCGCAGCAGTGCGCCGCGCACGCCGCCCTCGCCTTCCAGCAGGCGTTCTGCGGCCATGCGGTTCACGCAGACGGCGCCCTGCGCCTGTGCCGCGGCAGCCACGGTCAGCACCATGCGCGCGTCGTCGGTCTGGCAGTCGCCGTAGCGAAAACCCTCCTGCAGGTTCTGCGGATTCAGGAACGGGAACTCCGACAGCAGCGCCGGCGCGCGATACTGGCGGTGACGGCCCACCGAACCGCGGCCCGCGCCGAGCAGGTCGTAGATCGCAAGGCCGGCCGACAGCGTGAAGCTGCTGGCACGCGGGCCTTTCCACAGCGGCATGATGAAATCCAGCGGCCGCACCAGGTGCGGGGCGATGCGCCGCAGGCGGCGGCGCTCACGCAGCGCGTGGCGCACGAACTCGAGCTGGTAGTTCTCCAGGTAGCGCAGGCCGCCATGGATCAGCTTGCTGGAGGCCGACGAGGTGCCGCTGCCCCAGTCGCCCTTTTCCACCAGCGCCACGGACAGGCCGCGCTGCGCGGCGTCGCAGGCCACCCAGGCGCCATAGATGCCGCCGCCGATCACCAGCAGGTCGAAGCTGCGCTCGCGCAGCGCGCCGGGGCGGCGCAGGAAGGGAAAGGCGGGGGTCATCTCAGGACGAAGGGGTCTGTACCTGTTCCAGGCGGATATCGAATTCATCGACCGCGCAGAGGCTTTCCGCCACCTGCAGCGCGGAGCGCAGCTGGCGCGACTCGTCCTCGGCCAGCACACCGGCCTCGCGCGCCTCGTCGATCCGCTGCAGCGGGTGCGGATGCTGCAGGCGTCCAGCACGCTGCGCCTGCTGCAGCTTGCGCATCAGGGGCTCGGCATTGATCGCCTGCAGCATCGCGGCATCCAGCCGGCCCAGCGGCGAAGCAGCGGCATCGTGCAAGCCCGCGGCCAGGCGCAGGCGCAGGCCACCAGGTTGTTGCAGGGCGGCAGCGATGCGCTGGCCGGTGGCGTCGTCCACGGCACGCGCGTGGCGGCCGAGCGGGAACACCAGCAGGCGACCGAGCCAGGCCAGCGGGCGGCGCGGCAGGTTCAGCAGCAGGCCATCCAGCGCGTTCTCGATACGCAGGAACTGCTCATCACAAACTGCCTGCAGCAGCGGCAGGTCTTCGGCCGGACGGCCGTCCTGGTCATAGCGGCGCAGGGCCGCGCTGGCCACGTAGAGGCCGGTGAGCACGTCGCCGAGCCGGGCCGACAGGCTTTCTCGCAGCTTCAGCCCACCGCCGACCGCGGCCAGCGTCAGCTCGGTGCACAGCGCCAACGCGGCGCTGTAGCGGTTGGCGCGCAGCGCGATACGGCGCATGGCGGCATCGCCCGGCGCCTGGCCCCAACGCGCCAGCGTCAGGCCCGCCACCAGGCTGCGCGCGCCGGACTGCAGGAGGTGGCCGCTGTGTGCCATCAGCAGCGCATCGAAGCGCTCCAGGCCCAGCGCAGCATTGGGCTCGGCGACGGCGGCGATCTCCTCGCGCAGATAGGGGTGGCAGCGCAGCGCGCCCTGGCCGAACAGGATCATGCCGCGAGTCAGCAGGTTGGCTCCCTCCACGGTGATCGCCACAGGAGTGCCCTGGAAGGCGCGTGCCAGCCAGTTGGAGGGGCCCAGCATCACGCCCTTGCCGGCGTGTATGTCCATGGCGCGCTTGAGCGAGTCCTGTGCGGTCTCGCTGCAGAAGGACTTGGCGATGGCGGACGGCACGGCGGGCTTCTCGCCCAGATCCACCGCCTGTGCGGTGAGCTGGCGCACGGCCTGCACGGCGTAGGCCTGGCTGCCGAGGTGCGCCAGCTGCTCCTGCACCGCCTCGAAGCTGCCCACCGGCTGGCCGAACTGGCGACGGATGCGGGCATAGGCGCCACTGGCCAGGGCGGCCATGGTGGCCTGCCCGGCGGTGTTGGACGGCAGCGAGATCGCCCGGCCGGCGGCCAGGCATTCCATCAGCATGCGCCAGCCTTGGCCGATGCGCGGCGGGCCGCCGATGATGAAGTCCAGCGGCACGAACAGCTCGCTGCCGCGCACCGGGCCGTTCATGAAGGGGTTGTCCAGTGGCCAGTGGCGCGTGCCGATCTGCAGGCCCGGGGTGTCGCGCGGGATCAGGGCGCAGCACAGGCCCAGCTCGCGCCCGCCGCCGAGCAACTGCTCCGGGTCGTAGAGGCGGAAAGCCAGGCCCACCAGCGTGGCCACCGGGGCCAGGGTGATGTAGCGCTTGTCGAACGTGAGGCGCATGCCCAGCACCTCCCGCCCCTGCCACGGTCCGCGGCAGACCAGGCCGAGGTCGGGAATGGCGCCGGCGTCGGACCCGGCCCAGGGCGAGGTCAGCGCGAAGCAGGGAATCTCCTCGCCCGTGGCCAGCCGCGGCAGGTAGTGCTGCTTCTGCTCGTCGGTGCCGTAATGCAGCAGCAGTTCCGCCGGCCCCAGGGAGTTGGGCACGGCGACGATGGAGGCGGCGGTGACGCCGCCCGGACCGGAGGCGATGCGGTTCAGCACCGCCGAATGGGCTAGCGCGCCGAAGCCCAGGCCGCCGTATTCCTTCGGGATGATCATGCCGAAGAAGCCGTGGCGCTTCAGGTGGGCCCAGGCCTCGGGGGACAGGTCGCGGTCCACGAAGGTGATGCGCCAGTCGTCACAGAGCCCGCAGAAATCCGCCACCGGCCCGTCGAGGAAGGCCTGTTCCTCGGCACTCAGCCGGGCGGCAGGCAGGCCGTAGAGTCGCTCCCATTGCGGGCGGCCGGAGAACAGCTCGCCGTCCCACCAGACCGTGCCGGCGTCCAGCGCCGCCTGCTCGGTGGCGCTGACCTCCGGCATGACGCGGCGGAAGTATTCCAGGGCCGGGCGGGTCAGCCATTCCTGACGCAGGGGCGGGTTCAGCAACACCGTGCCAGCCACGGCCAGCAGCAGCGCCCCCAGGAAGAACAGGCTCCAGGAGCCGCCACCGGCGGCGTAGGCCAGCAGGAACACCGCGTACAGCGTGATGGCGGTGCGGGGCGAGGTCCGGCGCCAGGCCAGCGCCACGCTCAGCGCGATCAGCAGCAGGAGCCAGATCATCGGGGACCGTCCCTTCCATGGTGATGGACCGCCAGCATACCGAATCATGGTTCCGCCAAGGCATGGCGGGCCCCGGCCGGCTTCGTGTATAAACGCCGGCGGAGAGCCACTAATAAGAGCCTATCTGTGAGTAAGACGTACACGCGTTGCTGCCGGAAATCGCGCCAGGCAAGTCAGCCGATGCGCGGTTGGGTGGTCCCCAATAAGCAGCGGCTGGCGCCGCATGGCGCGATTTCCGGCGCAACCCTCCGGGACGGGGCCATTTTTGCGCCCCGCGGCCCCTATCGCCCCTTATGTACTCGTGCACACCGCGGGTCGATAGGGTTAGCGGGACACAAAAATGGCACGCCGTCGCGTGCACGTCTTACTCACAGATAGGCTCTTTATGAACGACAAGTCCGCCCTGCTCGAACAGCTGCGCATCGACCATTCCGCCCGTGCGCCGCAGCCCAGCCCCTGGAAGCGCTGGCTGCTGATCGGTGCGGTGCTGCTGGCGATCGTCGTGGTCGCTGCCGCCCTGCTGGGTGGCGAGAAGCCGCCCGAGGTCACCGCCGTGCAGGCGCGTGCCGCCGGCCCTGGCGCCAGCGCCTCGGTGCTGGACGCCTCCGGGTACGTGGTCGCGCGGCGCCAGGCTACGGTGTCTTCCAAGGTCACGGGCAAGGTCATCGAGGTGCTGCTGGACGAGGGCCGCCGGGTCGAGCAGGGGCAGGTGCTGGCCCGCATCGACGACAGTAATGCCCAGGCGCAGCTGGCGCTGGCGCAATCGCAGCTCGCGGCCTCGCGCTCGCAGCTGTCCACGGTCCAGGTGCAGCTGGCCGAGGCGGATCGCCAGCTGGTCCGCACACGTGAGTTGGCGGAGCGCAAGCTGCTGAGCCAGCAGGCGCTGGATACCGCACAGGCCAATGCCGACGGCCTGCGGGCGCAGCTCGATACCGCCCGGCAGAACATCGTGGTGTCCGAGCGCGGCGTCGCCGTGCAGCAGCGCGCCCTGGACGACACCGTGGTGCGTGCCCCCTTCTCCGGCGTCATCACCCTGAAGAACGCCCAGCCGGGCGAGATGATCTCGCCGCTGTCGGCCGGCGGCGCGGGAACGCGCACCGGCATCGGCACGCTGGTGGACATGGAATCGCTGGAGATCGAGGTCGACGTCAACGAGAACTTCATCAACCGCGTGCAGACCGGACAGCCGGCGGCGGCGCGGCTCAATGCCTACCCGGACTGGGAGATTCCCTGCGAGGTGATCGCCGTAATCCCTACCGCCGACCGCAGCAAGGCCACGGTCAAGGTGCGCGTGGGCTTCAAGGACAAGGACCCGCGCATCCTGCCGGAGATGGGTGTGCGCGTGTCTTTCCGCGAGGCCGAGAAGCCCCAGGCGCAGCAGCAGGAACAGGGGGTGCTGGTGCCCTCCGAAGCGGTACAGAAGCAGGGCGAGGACGGCGTGGTCTTCATCCTGCGCGAGGACCTGACGCTGGAGCGCCGCGCGGTGAAGCTCGGCGGCGGCGGCAACGGCGAAACCAGCGTGCTCGGCGGCCTGCGCGGCGGTGAACGGCTGGCGGTGGGCGACTTTGCCCAGTTCGCCGATGGCAAGAAGGTGCGCATCAAGGAGACCGGAAAATGACGGAAGCCATCGTCAGCCTGCGCGGCGTGCGCAAGAGCTACACCCGCGGCAAGCAGACCGTGGAAGTTCTGGAGAGCCTGGACCTGGATATCGCCCGGGGCGACTTCCTGGCCCTGATGGGCCCCAGCGGCTCCGGCAAGACCACGCTGCTGAACCTGATCGGCGGCCTGGACCGCCCCACCGCCGGCAGTGTCGACGTAGCCGGCGAGCGCATCGACCAGCTCAGCTCCGGCCAGCTGGCCCAATGGCGTGCAAGGCACGTTGGCTTCGTGTTCCAGTTCTACAACCTGATGCCGATGCTCAACGCCGAGCGCAATGTCGAGCTGCCGCTGCTGCTGACGCGCCTGCCGGCCGCGGACCGCCTGCGCCGCGTACGCGTGGCACTGGAGATCGTAGGCCTGGCCGAGCGTGGTGGGCACAAGCCCAGCGAGCTGTCCGGCGGCCAGGCGCAGCGCGTGGCCATTGCCCGCGCGCTGGTGGCGGACCCTACCCTGCTGGTCTGCGACGAGCCAACGGGCGATCTTGACCGCAAGACCGCCGACGAGATCCTGCACCTGCTGCAGGCCCTGAACCGCGAGTACGGCAAGACCATCGTCATGGTGACGCATGACCCGAAGGCGGCGGAATTCGCGACGCATCAATTGCACATGGATAAAGGCCGGCTGGTCGAAGCGAGTGCAGCATGAAAACCACGCCGCGCCACTCCCTCTCCCGCTGGCGGGAGAGGGTCGGGGTGAGGGTGGAGCCTTCAATCGGAGGCAATGTGCGTAACCGCCACTGCACCACCCTCACCCTTTATCCCTCTCCCGCCAGCGGGAGAGGGGAAGGAACAGCGGAAGCAGCGTGATGAAGTACTTCCCCCTGATCTGGTCCGCTCTCTGGCGCAAGAAGCCGCGCACGATCTACACCATGCTGTCGATCATCGTGGCCTTCCTGCTGTTCGGCATGCTGCAGGCAGTGGCGGTGGGCATGACGCGGTCCTTCGAGATCGCTGGTGCGGACCGCCTGTTCACCGCCGGCAAGTTCTCCTTCACCGAGATCCTGCCGCTGGGCTACTACTCGCGCATCAAGTCCACGCCGGGCGTGCAACTGGCGACGCACGCCAGCTGGTTCGGCGGCGTCTACCAGAACGAGCGCAACATGTTCCCGCAGCTGGCCGTGGACCATGAGACCTACCTGGACATGTACAGCGAGTTCATCGTGGACGAAGCCGCGCGCAAGGAATGGGCGCGCAACAAGGCCGGCGCCCTGGTCGGCAAGGGTCTGGCCCAGAAATTCGGCTGGAAGGTGGGGGACCGCGTGCCCATCCAGGCCTCGATCTGGCCCAAGCGTGACGGCCGCAACGACTGGGAGTTCGACATCGTCGGCCTGCTCGACGGCAAGGACGACAATGCCAAGGCGCAGGCCGAGGTCATGCTGTTCCGCTTCGACTACTTCGACGAGGCACGCCAGTTCGGCCAGGGTTACGTCGGCTGGTACCTGGAGAAAATCTCCGATCCGGCCGCTTCCGGCAGCGTCGCCGCGGCCATCGACCGGCAGTTCGCCAACTCGCCCAAGGAAACCCGCACGGATTCCGAGAAGGCCTTCAACCAGTCCTTCATGAAGCAGATGGGTGACATCCAGATGATCATCCAGTCGATCCTCGGCGCGGTGTTCTTCACGCTGCTGTTCCTGACCGGCAACACCATGATGCAGTCGGTGCGCGAACGCATCCCGGAACTGGCGGTGCTCAAGACCATCGGCTTCCCGGATCGCAGCGTGCTGGCCCTGGTACTCACCGAGTCGCTGCTGCTGTGCCTGATCGCAGCACTGGTCGGCCTGGGCATCGCGACCCTGCTGATGCCGGGGCTGGCTTCAAAGGTGCCGGGGCTCTACATGCCGCCGGAGGTCTGGGCCATGGGCCTGGGCGTGGCGGCGCTGCTGGCTGTCGTCGTCGGATTCCCCCCGGCCTGGCGCGCGATGCGGCTGGATATCGTGAATGCTCTCTCAGCACACTGAGGACAAGCCGTGATTCAGCAGATCTGGGCGGTAACCGTGATGAACCTCCGCGCCGTGCCGCAGCGGCTCGGCGCCTCGCTGGTGATCGTCATCGGCATCGCCGGCGTGGTCGGCGTGATGGTGGCGCTACTGTCGATGGCCAAGGGCTTCCAGTCCACGCTGAACAGCACCGGCCGGCCGGACCGCGTGATCGTGCTGCGGGGCGGCGCCAATGATGAGCTTTCCAGCGTGCTGTTCCGCGAGCAGGTGACCATCATCAAGCAGGCCCCGGGCATCCGCGCGGGCAGCGACGGACGGCCGCTGGCGGTGGCCGAGGTCTACCTGCTGGCCGGGCTGCCGCGCAAGGGGCAGACCGAACCGGCCAACGTGGTGCTGCGCGGTACCGAGCCCCACGTGCTGGAGGTGCGCCCGGAAACCCGGCTGGTGGAAGGCCGCATGTTCAGGCCCGGGGTGTATGAGGTGATCGTGGGCCGCGGCGCGCGCGACCAGTTCGCCGGGATGGAACTCGGCGGCAAGCTGCCGCTGCGCGATGGCGACTGGACTATCGTCGGCTTCTTCGACAGCGGCGGCGACGTGCACGAGTCCGAGCTGTGGACCGACGCGGAGACGCTGATGCAGGCAGCCAAGCGCGGCGCGCCCACCTCGGTGACGGCGCAACTGGAGTCCGAGCAGGATTTCCAGCGCTTCAAGGACGCGCTGACCACCGATCCGCGCCTGAATCCCGGCGTGCAGAAGGAGCCGGACTACTACTCCTCGCGCTCCAAGGCGCTCAACGGCCTGATCAACGGCCTGGGCTACACCGTGGGCGTGATCATGGCGATCGGCGCGCTGTTCGGCGCGCTCAACACCATGTACGCGGCGGTATCGACGCGCACGGTGGAGATCGCCACGCTGCGCGCCATCGGCTTCGGCGGCGCCCCGGTGGTGGTGTCGGTGATGATCGAGGCGATGCTGCTGTCGCTGGCCGGCGGGCTGCTGGGTGCGGCCATCGCCTATGTGGTGTTCAACGGCTACAGCGTCTCGACGCTGAACTTCCAGACCTTCAGCCAGGTGGCCTTCGCCTTCCAGGTGACGCCGGACCTGCTGCGCCAGGGCGTGATCTGGGCGCTGCTGATTGGCGCCATCGGCGGCTTCTTCCCGGCCCTGAAGGCGGCACGCCTGCCGGTGGTGGAGGCCCTGCGCGGCTCGGCCTGACCGACACAGGAACGGCGGGCAACAAAAAAGCGCGGCCGGAGCCGCGCTTTTTTGTTTGCAGCCAGAGGCTTACGGGGTCGCGACGAAGCGGCCGCCGGTGCACAGCTCGTGCACGTACATCGCCTTGCCGACGTTGGCGCTGAGCAGGCCCGGCTCCAGCGTCACGGTGGCGCGGTCGAAGGACTGCTTGCTGCGGAAGCCCACCCAGGCGCGCTCATGCGTGCCGGCGCCCAGCAGGTCCAGGTCGCTCTGGGTGTAGCTGCGGGTCTCGCGGGTCGCGCCGTTGAGCGAGGTGGTGATCTTGATCTGGTTGACCAGGGACAGATCGACCGTGCCGTTGGGGAAGCCCAGCGCGAACACCGAGTAGGTGCCGGCCGGAGCGGCGGTCGGCAGGTTGACGTTCTGGTCCACACCTTCCAGCAGCGAGCCCAGCAGGCCTACGGCCAGGGTGAAGGTCGAGTGGGTCGACAGCTTGCCGTCGATCAGCAGGTCCTTGTCGGCCACGCCGTTGGTCAGCTGGGTCACCGGATCGGCGCCGAGCAGGTTCAGCAGGTTGGTCAGCAGGCCACCGACCAGGCCGCGGGCACCGACCGTGGTCGTCACGCCGGGGCCGGAAGCGCTGGCGGAGCAGATGAAGTTGCCGGCGATCGGCGTGCCGCCGGGGGCGCCGCCGTCGGTGACGTCGGTGGGCACCGTGCCGTCATTGGGGAATTCGTTGGGGTCGATGGTGCCGTTGCCGTTGTCGTCGCCGTTGCCGGTATTCAGGCCGCCGCTGCCGTCGATGGTGCCGTCGCCATTGGCGTCGCAGCCGGCCAGGAGCAGGCCGGAGATGGCCAGCAGCGCAATGCCGCAGGCCTGGGGGAGGTTCGTTTTCATTTGGTGCATCTCCACTGTCAAAGGGGTGAGGGATTCGGCGTTCTTGTTGACCGCTTCTGGGATAGTGCCTGCCGGCCCAACCGGTAGTATCATACCCCAGGCCTATCCGCCTGTAATGTAAGAAATATCGGAGGGGGTTGTCACTAAAACGCTCGTTCATCCCGAACTTGCTTGAGTGACCCCCGTCACGATATATCATGCATTCAGGCATTCCGCCTTAAGAAGTCCAATACTAGAAACGCACCCCGGGACGGTCTTCCTACCCGCTCCGCAGGCACTGTCCGTGCCCACCCCAACAATCAGGAGAGTCACGATGAAAGCGCTGCTGAAACAACTCCCCCTCGCCTGCCTTGTGCTGACGCCGATGGCGTACGCCCAGGACCCGGCCGCAGAAGCCCCGGTCGAAGAAGCCATTGTCAGCGAGGCAATGCCGGCGGAAGGCGCTCCGGCAGATGCCGCTGCCGCTGAAGCTGCCCCGGCCGAAGCCTCCACAGAAACCGTCACCGAAGAAGCCATGGTGACCGAGACCGCCCCGGCCGACGGCGCTCCCATGGAGGCCACGCTGACCGAGACCGTGACCGAGACGGTCACCGAGACGACGACGGAGACCACCACCGAGACGACGGAAGCCCCTTCCGCCGCCCGCGTCACCGACTACGTCAGCCTGCTGGGTAACTACACCTTCATCGGTGACACCCCGTTCGACAGCATCGAGCACGCCATCGGCCTGACGCTGCTGCGCGGCTGGAACCTGTCCGACAACTGGTACATCGAAGGCAACTTCACCGCCGACAACATCGAGACCGATGTCACCGGCACCACGGACTTCTACCGTTACGGCCTGGGCGCCGACCTGGTGTACTCCTTCGGTGACCGCCTGAGCTTCACGCCGTTCGTGCTGATCGGCGCCGCGGCGACCTACACCGACGTGATCCCGGACAGCGAAGACAAGTGGAGCTGGGCAGCCAACGCCGGCCTGGGCTTCATCACCGGCCCGATCAGCGACTTCGGCTTCCGCCTGCGCCTCGAGGCCCGCTACGTCTATGACGCCTTCGAATACCTGGACAAGCGCCAGGACGTGAAGGTCGGCGTGGGTCTGGAACTGCCGCTGCAGCGTGGCGACGGCCCGGTCACCCCGCTGGCCGTGGTGGAAGAGCGCGTGCAGGTGGTCGATGCCGGCCAGCCGGGCGACGCGGACCAGGACGGCGTCCTGGATCCGTATGACGCCTGCCCGGATACCCCGCAGGGCATGGAAGTGGACGGCCGCGGCTGCGCGCTGCCGCAGGTCCTGACCCTGACCGGCGTGGTGTTCGACTTCAACAAGGCCACCCTGACCCCGGATGCCCGCAAGATCCTCGACGACGTGGCCAAGAAGATCGTGGCCTACAAGAAGATCCCGATGGAACTGGCCGGCCACACCGACAGCGTCGGCAGCGATGAGTACAACCTCAAGCTGTCCGACCTGCGTGCCAGCTCCGTCAAGGAGTATCTGATCGAGCAGGGCGTCGCCGGCGATGGCCTCACCGCCAAGGGCTACGGCGAGTCCCAGCCGGTCGCTCCGAACGACACCGATGCCGGCCGCCAGCTGAACCGCCGCACCGAGCTGCGTATCGAAGGCCAGAAGTAAGCCACACCGCTGCAAACGAAACGGCCGCCGGGAAACCGGCGGCCGTTTTGCTTTGTGCGCCAGGGAAGGCCTCGTAGGAGCGGCCGTTGGCCGCGAAGTCCGGCACGCATGGCCACCCAAGCTCGCGGCTGACAGCCGCTCCTACGGGGTGCTGGCTTGCGCCGGCCTCAGCGCAGCATCAGCAGTACGAACTCCAGCACGCTGATCCCGGCCAGGATCGCCACCACCCAGCGCCAGCGCTTCGGCAGCCTCTCCGGTGTCGCGGGCAGGGTCACGGGCGCCCGCGTCATGGTGACCTGCGCATCCTCCGGCACCAGGCTGACGACCCGGGACTCCGCGCTACGGGTGACGGCGTCCTCGGCGGTGGCCGTATCCTGCCGTACCAGGGGCAGCGTGAAGACGTCGGCCATGCCGGTGCCGTTGTCGATCTGCTCCTCGGTCAGGCTGTCGAGGAAGGCCAGGAACTCGGTGGCGGAGGCGTAGCGGTCCTGCGCGCGCACCGCCAGCGCCCTGGCCATGCCCTCGCGCAGCGCCGGCGGCAGGGCGCTGTAGCCGGCCTGCTCCAGGGGGTCGTGCCCCAGGCGGTCCAGCGCCATGGGCGGGGCCTCACCGGCGATCATGCGGTAGATCGTGGCGGCGGCGCCGTAGACGTCGGTGTAGGGGCCCTGGGGGCTGCGGCGCTGGTACTGCTCCAGCGGGGCGTAGCCCTCGGTTAGCACCACGACCAGGCTGTGCGGGCGCTCACCGGCCGCCTGCATGGCGGCCCCGAAGTCGAGCAGGATCGGGCGGCCGTCGGCCGCCAGGTAGATGTTGTGCGGCTTGACGTCACGGTGGATGACGTTGTGCTCATGCAGGTACTGCAGCCCCTGCAGGATCGGCCGCATCAGCCGCAGTGCAACGCCCGGGGCGGTGCTGTTGCGCACCGTGGAGAGGTACTCGCCGAGGGACTGGCCCTCGTAGTAGTCCATCACGAGATAGGCGGTGCCGTTGGCATTGAAGAAGCTGCGCACGCGCACGATGTTGGGGTGGTCGAAGCGCGCCACGATGCGCGCCTCGCGCAGGAATTGCTCGCGGCCGTAGCGGAAATTGGCCTGGTCGGCGTCGGTATGGACCTGCACGTCCAGGGAGTCCGAGGTGCGCGTGGCCAGGTCACGCGGCATGTACTCCTTGATCGCCACGCGCTGCTGCAGGTGGATGTCCCAGCCGATGTAGGTGATGCCGAAGCCGCCGCGCTTGCCCAGTACACGGCCGACGCGGAACTGGCCACCGATGACGATGCCGTGGGGCAGGAACAGGGGCGAGCGCGGCGCCGACTCGTCGTAGCCACAGGCCGGGCATACCGCCGCCCCGCACTTCTCAGCGTAACAGCCCGGACAATGTTTCTGGTAGTCCACCTGCGGCGTCTCTCCCTCGCGTGCGGTTCTGGGCCGATTGTATCCCCATCTCCGCAAATTCCAGCCCTGCGGGCACGGAACCTGCCTCCACCCTGATGCCGACGGCTGGCGACGGCTGGCGAAAAGCCCCGCTTTCGTCCTAGGCTGTGGCAGGGGCTGTTAACACTAGCCACGACAACTCCGGCGAGGATCGCCAGACAAAAGAGTGAATGCCATGACGCAGATACCCGATGGCCAGTACCGCGGTACCGTGCTCTACGCCGACTTCAGCGAGGCCCTGTCCGACCGCATCTCCGATGCCCCCCTGAACTACAACGAGGTGCGCGACCTGGCCGCCGCCGGCAGCCGCCTGGGCGGCCTGGTGGTGGAGGCGACGCCGCGCAAGCTCTACGCCTTCTTTCCCGATGCCGAGGGTGCCCTGCAGCTGGCCCGGGAGATCGCCCAGCTGTCGCTGCGCGCGCGCTCGGACCTGAGCCGCCTGGGCCTGGATGTGCGCGTGATCCTGGGCCATGGCCAGGTGACGATGGAACAGGGCCGGCTGCGCAGCGACTGGACCCACCGGCTGGCCGGCCTGGTGACGGCGGTGCCGCAGAACGGGGTGGCGGCACTGCGCGACTTCGTGGCCCAGTTGCCGCACGGCCAGCTCAACCCGGCGCCGCGCCCCTCGGCCCGTAGCGACCTGTTCATCCTGCCGATGACCGAGGTGACGGAAGACCAGGAGACCCGCATGGCCGGCTTCGGCGGCGGTGCCGATGGCGTTTTCCTGACGCTGACGCTGCGCGTCCGCGGCGTGCCCCAGACCTTCCGCTCCAGCGATTGCCCGATCCTGATCGGTCGCGACAAGTCCTGTGGCGTGCAGGTGTCGGGCGAGAAGGCCTCGCGCGTGCACGGCCGCATCGAGTTCGAGAAGGAGAAGTTCCACTACGTGGACGACAGCCGCAACGGCACCTACGTGCTCACCGGTGGCGGCCAGGAGATCCTGCTCAAGCAGGAGAAGATCGTGCTGGCCGGCGAAGGCGCCATCAGCCCGGGCGCACCGTTGTCCAGCCAGACCGGCGAGGTGGTGCGCTTCAGCTGCACGCCCAGCCGCCTGTCGATGGCCGGCGCGGCGGCGGACGGCGGCGACACCAAGATGATGCGCACCGAGCGCAAGTGAAGAATGTTTTTATTTGATGTATTTTAAATAAAAATACAGCAAATAATCTCAATCAGTCATGAGCCCGCAGGCCCCGGTCCTGCGGGCTTTTTCGTGCCCGGCCCCGCAAGGACGGGGCTTGCGGGGCGCCCCCGCCCCACACAGCCCGCCACGACGGCGTTCTGCCCCGGAAATCCCCAGCTTATGCACAGTTTTGGCAGGTTCTTTGCACCGTCTTGGACACAAAGAATTGGGGTTGACGGGGGTAAGAACCACAAGATATGGTAGCCACACTACCCAAGCCACCCCCAAGAGATCACCCCAGGAAATCATGGGGAGTCGGCTTCAGGTACTCCGCAAGAATCCCGCAGGCGCCCTGCCCTTGGCACCTGACGGCATCCCATCATCCAGGGGGAGAAAAACCACATGCAGAACGAATCCACTGCCGTCACCACCGAAGCCCGCCGCCCGGCGCCGCCCGCCCCCGTCTCGACGGTGGAGGTGAACGCCACCGCCCCCGGCGCGATCAAGGTGATCCGCCGCAACGGCAAGGTCACCGGCTTCGACGCCGGCAAGATCAGCATCGCCGTGACCAAGGCCTTCCTGGCCGTGGAGGGTGGCGCCGCCGCTGCCTCCGCCGCCGTGCGCGAGAAGGTCGAGTCCATCACCCGCCAGGTCGTGCAGGGCCTGACCCGCCACCTGACCGGCGGCGGCACCCTGCACATCGAAGACATCCAGGACCAGGTGGAACTGGCCCTGATGCGCGCCGGCGAGCACAAGATCGCCCGCTCCTACGTGATCTACCGTGCCGAGCGCGCCAAGGAGCGCGCCGCCGAGGCCGCCAAGGCCCCCGAGTCCAGCCAGCCGCGCCTGTCGGTCAAGCTCGACGACGGCCGCTCCGTGCCGCTGGACGAGGCCCGCATCCGCCGCGTGGTCAGCGAGGCCTGCTCGGGCCTGACCGGCGTCAGCATCGACGAGGTGGTCTCCTCCGCCCTGCGCGACCTCTATGACGGCATCCCCGAGGCCGAGCTGTCGCAGGCCGTGACCCTGGCCGCCCGCGCCCGCATCGAGAAGGAGCCCAACTACACCTACGTGTCGGCGCGCCTGCTCTGCGACGCCATGCGCCACGAGGCCCTGAAGTTCCTCAACCTGCCGGAAACCCGGCCGACCTTCGAGGACATGAAGGAGCTGTACCCGGCCTACTTCACCGCCTTCATCCACCGCGCCGTGGAGCTGGAGCTGCTGGACCCCAAGCTGGCGCTGTACGACCTCGACGCGCTGGGCAAGGCCCTGCTCGCCGACCGCGACCAGAAGTTCGACTACCTGGGCCTGCAGACCCTGTACGACCGCTACTTCATCCACAGCAACAAGACCCGCTTCGAACTGCCGCAGGCGTTCTTCATGCGCGTGGCCATGGGCCTGGCGATCAACGAGATCGACCGTGAAGCCCGCGCCATCGAGTTCTACACGCTGATGTCCTCGTTCGACTTCATGTCGTCGACGCCGACGCTGTTCAACTCCGGCACGCTGCGCCCGCAGCTGTCCTCCTGCTACCTGACCACGGTGCCCGACGACCTCTCCGGCATCTTCGGCGCGGTGCAGGACAACGCCCTGCTGTCCAAGTTTGCCGGCGGCCTGGGCAACGACTGGACGCCGGTGCGCGGCATGGGCGGCTACATCAAGGGCACCAACGGCAAGTCCAACGGCGTGGTCCCCTTCCTGAAGGTGGCCAATGACACCGCCGTGGCGGTGAACCAGGGCGGCAAGCGCAAGGGCGCGGTCTGCGCCTACCTGGAAACCTGGCACCGCGACATCGAGGAATTCCTCGACCTGCGCAAGAACACCGGCGACGACCGCCGCCGCACCCATGACATGAACACGGCCAACTGGGTGCCGGACTACTTCCTCAAGCGCGTCATGGAGGAAGGCCAGTGGACGCTGTTCTCCCCCGAGGAGACGCCGGACCTGCACGACCTCGTGGGCGAGGCCTTCGAGAAGCGCTACTGCGAGTACGAGAAGCTGGCCGACGAGGGCCGCATCAAGAACTTCAAGCGCATGCCGGCGCTCAACCTGTGGCGCAAGATGCTGTCGATGCTGTTCGAAACCGGCCACCCCTGGATCACCTTCAAGGACCCCTGCAACCTGCGCTCGCCGCAGCAGCATGTGGGCGTGGTGCACAGCTCCAATCTCTGCACCGAGATCACGCTGAACACCAAGGCCGGCCAGGAAATCGCCGTGTGCAACCTCGGCTCGGTCAACCTGCCGGCGCACATCGTCGACGGCCAGCTGGACCTGGCCAAGCTGGAGCGCACGGTCAATACCGCCATGCGCATGCTCGACAACGTCATCGAGTACAACTACTACTCGGTAGCCACGGCGCGCAATTCCAACCTGCGCCACCGTCCGGTGGGCATGGGTGTGATGGGCTTCAACGACGCGCTGTACAAGCTGCGCCTGCCCTACGAGAGCGACGCGGCGATCCAGTTCGCCGACAGCTCGATGGAAGCGGTCAGCTACTTCGCGATCCAGGCCAGCACGGACCTGGCGCAGGAGCGCGGCGCCTACAGCAGCTTCAAGGGCTCGCTGTGGGACCAGGGCATCCTGCCGCTGGATTCCATCCAGATCCTGGCGCAGAGCCGCGGCAAGTACCTGAAGCAGGACGTGTCGATGTCCGGCCGCTTCGACTGGGACGCGCTGCGCACGCGCATCAAGACCGTGGGCATCCGCAACTCCAACACCATGGCCATCGCACCGACCGCGACCATCGCCAACATCACCGGCGTGTCGCAGTCGATCGAACCGACGTACCAGAACCTGTACGTCAAGTCGAACCTGTCGGGCGAGTTCACCGTGGTCAACGAGTACCTGGTCAACGACCTCAAGAAGCTCGGCCTGTGGGACGAGGTGATGGCGCATGACCTGAAGTACTTCGACGGCAGCGTGCAGCGCATCGACCGCATCCCGGCCGAAATCAAGGAGCTCTACAAGTGCGCCTTCGAGATCGACGCCAAGCGTCTCGTGGACGCCGCCAGCCGCCGCCAGAAGTGGATCGACCAGGCACAGTCGCTGAACCTGTACATGAGCCAGCCCAACGGCAAGAAGCTGGATGAACTGTACAAGCACGCCTGGCTGTCCGGCCTGAAGACGACCTACTACCTGCGCACCCTGGGTGCCACCCATGCCGAGAAGACGACGATCCAGGACAACCGCCTGAACGCCGTCGGCAACGGCGCCGCGGGCGGTTCCTCGGCCAAGCCGGCCGCCAAGGCCGCCGACCCGATCGTGGCCCCGCTGGCCTCGACCGATGTCGGCAGCGCCAAGGTCTGCTCGATCCTGGATCCGGAGTGCGAGGCCTGCCAGTAAGCTGAAGCACGTCACCCAAGGCCGCTCCGGGAATCCGGGGCGGCCTTTTCTTTTGGCGGCGTACCCGGGGCGGCATACGTACTAGCCGCAATCCCATGCCGGAAACCGCGGATTTCCGGCATGGGGCCGCTCTGCGAACCTATCGTCACTGCCTTCCCACCCGGGTGACTCCCATGGCCTTCGACACCGCCCCCGCCAGCCTGCGCAACGTCTGCGCCGCCCACTGCCTGCAGTGCCCCACCCGGCCGCATTGCCTGGTGCGAGACCTGGACGCCGCGGAGACCCTGCGCTGGAACGGCATCGTCGAGCACATGGCCAACCTGCCGGGCGGCAAGGTGCTGTTCGAACCGGGTGCCAGCGCCGCGGTGGCCTACTCGGTGCGTGCAGGCTGCATCAAGACCTTCACGCTCGACGCCCAGGGCAACGAGCGCGTGCGCGGCTTCTATCTGGCCGGCGACATCGTCGGTCTGGACGCGCTGACCGAGGAGCGCTACCCGATCCACGCGGTGGCCATCGTCCCCACCCAGGTCTGCGTGCTGGCGCGCGGCGACATGCGCCGACTCACCCAGACCTCGCCGGTGCTGATGGGCCGTCTGGTGGACCGCCTCAGCGACTCGCTGCGTAACGCCCTGGCGCTGGGCGGCGACTACACCGCCGAGCAGCGCGTGGCCGCCTTCCTGCTGCAGATGCAGGTGCGCCTGGCACCGCTGCCGGGTCGGCCGCTGCGCCTGCCGATGGGGCGCCGCGACATCGCCAACTACCTGCGCCTGGCCACCGAGACCGTATGCCGCGCGCTGACGCGCTTCGAGCAGCGCGGCCTGCTGGCCGTGCAGGACCGCGAGATCACGATCCGCGACCGCGAGGCCCTGCAGGCGGTGGCCGAGCCGGTGGCGCTGCGCGAACTGGCGGCCTGAGCGCTCAGGCCGCACGCCGGCCCAGCTCACCCATCTGCTCCAGCCCGTGCTGGCGGCGCCCGGCGCTGCCCTCGACCTGGCCGATCACGCTGCTGTGCACCGGGCGGATGCCGATGAACTGCAGGATGTTGCGCTTCAGGCACTTGAGGCTGTGCGCGCCGAAGTACCAGCGGTAGAACCAGCCCGGCATGCCCATCGTCACCACGATGCGCGCCGAACGGCCGCGCAGCAGCCCGGCGTCGAGCCGCGCGGGGCCGGCCGGCAACGCAAAGCCCGGCCGCGCCAGTTGCTCGAAGAAGGCCTTGAGCAGGGCCGGCATGCAACCCAGCCACAGCGGGTAGACGATCATCAGGTGCTGTGTCCAGAGCACGTCTTCGCGGGCCTGCAGCAGCGCCTCGGTGGGAGACTGCTGGGTCCATTCCTTGCGCGAGCGCAGCGGCGGCAGCTCCAGCGCCGCCACCTCCAGCAGGCGAACCGCGTGGCCGGCCGAACGCGCGGCGTCGGCATAGGCCTGCGCCAGCGCATGGCAGTAGTGCCGCTCCGAGAGGTCCGGGTGGCCCTGGATCACCAGCACGCGGCGCGTGCCGGCGCTCATCGCGGCAACTCCCACAACAGCAGCAGGTCGATGTGCCGGCCCGGCCGCAGCTGGAAGCGGCGCTGCTGCGACGCCCCCAGCGGCGGCGCGACCGCCTTCAGCAGGTAGTCGCCCGGCGGCAGGTCGACATACAGGTACGGTCCTTCGGTCACCACGCTCAGCAGGTGCCGGCCGGCGGCGTCCTCCAGCGCCACGGTAACGCCGGCGGTGAACTGGTTGCGGCCACCGTCGCGCAGGCCGAAGGTGATCGCGACCGGGTAGTCGCCGCGCAGCGCGCGCAGGGCGGCGGCGCTGTCCTCGCCGATGCCGCCGGTGACATAGCGCAATCCACCGGCCTGCCGCACCGGCGGCAGCGCGGTCGGCGGACTCCAGGCCTGGGCAGGCGCATCCGCAGGCGGTGGCGCGGCGATGGCGGGCGGGGCGACGTTGCAGTCGCCGTCGGCCCCCTGCGCCAGTGCCGGGCACAGCGCGGCGGCAAGCAGCAGGGTGGCGAGGCCCGGGGCGTGGCTGCGGTGGCTCATGTCGGTCTCCATCGGTGGGTATGGCCGCCACACGATCCGCCGGCGCGGCATGCGGCGCATTGACGCGGATCAATGCCGCGCCGCCGGGAGCGCCGGAGACTGGCCCCGCACCCACCACCGCCGTGCCCTCCCATGAACGACGCCCAAGCCTTCGATCCGCAGCTGCTGCGCCGCTACGACCGCGCTGGCCCACGCTACACCTCCTATCCCAGCGCCGCGCAGTTCGGCAGCGGCTTCACGCGCAGCGACTACGAGACGGCACTGGAACGCGCCCACCATCGCGGTGGGCCGCTGTCGGTCTACGTGCACGTGCCGTTCTGCGAAAGCCCCTGCTTCTACTGCGCCTGCAACCGCGTGGTGACGCGGCAGAAGGCGATGACGCAAACCTACCTGGAGCGGCTGCTGCAGGAGATCGGCCTGCATGCGCGCAAGCGCGGCGCGCGGCGCTCGATCCAGCAGCTGCACCTCGGCGGCGGCACCCCGACCTCCTTCGACAGCAACCAGATGGGCCTGCTGATGGCGGAGCTGGACCGCAGCTTCGGCCTGGTCGCCGGTCCCACGCGGGAGTACTCCATCGAGATCGATCCGCGGCGCCTGGGGCCGGACACCATCGCCGACCTCGCAGCCATGGGCTTCAATCGCATCAGCATCGGCGTGCAGGACTTCGATCCGGCGGTGCAGAAGGCGGTGAACCGCCTGCAGTCCTTCGAGGAGACCCGAGACGCGGTGGTGCAGGCACGCAACTACCGCATGCGCTCGGTGGGCATGGACCTGATCTGCGGCCTGCCGCGGCAGACCGAGCAGGGCTTTGCCGAGACCCTGGACCGCGCCATCCTGCTGCTGCCGGACCGTGTGTCGCTCTACAGCTACGCGCACCTGCCGCGCCAGTTCAAGGCGCAGCAGCGCATCGACGCCCGCGAGCTGCCCGATGCCGGGCTCAAGCTGCGCCTGATGCGCCTGGCGATCGAGCGGCTCGGTGCCGCTGGCTACCAGTACATCGGCATGGACCACTTCGCCCGGCCCTCCGACGAGCTGGCCAAGGCCGCCGCGGCCGGGCGCCTGCAGCGCAACTTCCAGGGCTACTCCACCGGCGCGGGCCTGGACCTGATCGGCCTGGGCGTCAGCGCGATCAGCCGGGCCGACGGCTGCTACGCCCAGAACGCGCGCCAGCTCAACGCCTACTACGCCCAGCTCGACGACGATCACCTGCCGGTGGAGCGTGGCCTGGCGCCCAGCGCCGACGACCGCCTGCGGGCGGAGCTGATCGAGTCGCTGATGTGCCGCTGCGCGGTGGAGTTCAGCGGCCTGGAATGGAACCACGGCATCCGCTTCCGCGAGTACTTCGCCGCCGAGCTGGCGGCGCTGGAGCCGATGGCGCGCGACGGCCTGCTGCGGGTGGCCGGGACGCGGCTGGAAGTGACGCCCGCCGGGCGCTACCTGCTGCGAGCCATCGCCATGGTGTTCGACGCCTACCAGGCCGCCGCACCGGGCGAGCAGCTGCGCCACTCGCGGGTGATCTGAGGACCGGCGGCGGGTTGACCTGGATCAATGCCGCCCCGCCCCCGCCGACCGAGACTGGCGCCGCAAGAAACCTCCACAGGGAGCACGTACCGATGGACCCGCAACCCAACCCCGTCGCCTACCAGGACCAGGTCATCCGGCAGTTCTCCGTGATGACCGTGGCCTGGGGCATCGTCGGCATGGCGGTCGGCGTGCTGCTCGCCGCCCAGCTGATGTTCCCGGCGCTGAACTTCGACACCGCCTGGCTCAGCTACGGCCGCCTGCGGCCGCTGCACACCAACGCCGTGATCTTCGCTTTCGGCGGCTGCGCGCTGTTCGCCACCAGCTACTGGTGCGTGCAGCGCACCTGCCGCGCGCCGCTGTTCCTGCCGAAGCTGGCGGCCTTCACCTTCTGGGGCTGGCAGGCGGTGATCGTCGCCGCCGCCATCACCCTGCCGATGGGCATGACCCAGGGCAAGGAATACGCCGAGCTGGAGTGGCCCATCGACATCCTGATCGCCGCGGTCTGGGTGTCGTACGCCGTGGTGTTCTTCGGCACCATCGCCAAGCGCCAGGTCAGCCACATCTACGTGGCCAACTGGTTCTACGGCGCCTTCATCATCGCCGTGGCGGTGCTGCACATCATCAACAGCATCTCGATCCCGGTATCGCTGACCAAGTCGTACAGCGCCTACGGCGGCGCGGTGGATGCGATGGTGCAGTGGTGGTACGGCCACAACGCGGTGGGCTTCTTCCTCACCGCCGGCTTCCTGGGGATGATGTACTACTTCGTGCCCAAGCAGGCCGGGCGGCCGATCTACAGCTACCGCCTGTCGATCGTGCACTTCTGGGCGCTGATCAGCGTCTACATGTGGGCCGGCCCGCATCACCTGCACTACACCGCGCTGCCCGACTGGGTGCAGTCGCTGGGCATGGTGTTCTCGCTGATCCTGCTGGCACCGAGCTGGGGCGGCATGATCAACGGCATCATGACCCTGTCGGGTGCCTGGCACAAACTGCGCGAGGACCCGATCCTGAAATTCCTGATCGTCTCGCTGTCGTTCTACGGCATGTCGACCTTCGAAGGTCCGATGATGTCGATCAAGACGGTCAATGCGCTGTCGCACTACACCGACTGGACCATCGGCCACGTCCACAGCGGCGCGCTGGGCTGGGTGGCGATGATCTCGATCGGCTCGATCTACATGCTGATCCCGCGCCTCTGGGGCAAGCCGCAGATGCATAGCGTGCCGGCGATCAACCTGCACTTCTGGCTGTCGACCATCGGCACCGTTCTGTACATCGTGGCGATGTGGATCGCCGGTGTCATGCAGGGCCTGATGTGGCGTGCGGTCAACGACGACGGAACGCTGACCTACAGTTTCGTCGAGTCGCTCAAGGCCACCTATCCCTTCTACGGCCTGCGCCTGGCCGGCGGCCTGATCTTCCTTTCGGGCATGCTGGTGATGGCCTGGAACGTCTGGAAGACCATCGAACCGCAGGCGCAGCCGCAGCGCGGCGCCCTGCCCGCCGGAGCCCAGGCATGAAACACGAGATCCTCGAGAAGAACGTCGTCCTGCTGGCGGTGCTGATCCTGGCGGCGATCAGCATCGGCGGCCTGGTGGAGATCGTCCCGCTGATGAACCAGAAGGCCGCCACCCAGCCGTCGCCGGGCCTGGCCCTGCGCACGCCGCTGGAGGTCGCCGGGCGCGACGTCTACATCCGCGAGGGCTGCTACAACTGCCACTCGCAGATGGTGCGCTCGCTGCACGAAGAGGTGATGCGCTACGGCCCGGCCGGCCAGGCCGGCGAGTCGGTCTGGGATCACCCCTTCCAGTGGGGCTCCAAGCGCACCGGCCCGGACCTGTCGCGCATCGGCGGCCGCTACAGCGACGACTGGCACCGCATCCACCTGAACAACCCACGCGACGTCGTGCCCGAGTCGAACATGCCGGCCTACCACTGGCTGACGGAGCAGGCGGTGGACGGAGAGGAGGTCGCTTCGATGATGCGGGCCCTGCGCTTGGCTGGCGTGCCCTTCAGCGAGCAGGCCATCGCCGGCGCGCCGGAAGCGGTGGCCGGCAAGAACAAGATGAATGCGCTGATCGCCTACCTGCAGTCGCTGCGCGCGCCGAAGCCCGCCGCCGTGCCGGCCACGCCCGTGACGGCGCAACGCACGGCCGCGGCACCCGCGGCCGCCCCTACCCCCGGAGAACAACCATGATCAGCGGCATCGTTACCGCCATCCTGCTGCTCGCCTTCCTCGCCATCGCCGTGTGGTCCTGGTCCTCGCGCAACCGCGAGCGTTTCGCCGAAGCCGCCTGCCTGCCCCTGAAGGAAGACGGCCGGCAAGACGCCCCTCCGTGCTGCTGCAAGGAGCGCCAGCCATGAACATGCTCGAGCAACTGAGCGAATTCTGGCACTGGTTCATCGTGCTGCTGACGCTGGTCTCGATCGCCGGCTGCCTGTGGCTGCTGTTCGCCAACGCCAAGGCTCCCGGCGGATCGGACACCGGCCACGTCTGGGACGAAGACCTGCGCGAGTACAACAACCCGCTGCCGCGCTGGTGGCTGGTGATGTTCGTGCTCACGGTGGTGTTCGCGCTGGGCTACCTGGCCTTCTACCCGGGCCTGGGCAACTTCGCCGGCCGGCTGCAGTGGAGCTCGGACGGTCAGATGCAGCAGCAGCTGACGCAGGTCGAGCAGGCCCGCAACCAGCGCTATGCGACGCTGGCCGCACGCCCCATCCCGGCCAACGCCGTGGACCCCGAGGCGCGCGCGCTGGGACGCGGCCTGTTCATGACCCACTGCGCCGGCTGCCACGGTGCCGACGCCAGGGGTGCCCTGGGCTTTCCCAACCTGGCCGACAAGGACTGGCTCTACGGTGGCGATCCCGAGACCATACTGGCCAGCATCCGCGACGGGCGCGCCGGCCAGATGCCGAACTTCAACGCCATGCTCAAGCCGGAGGCGGTGGACGACCTGGTGCGTACCGTGCGCGGCTGGTCGGACCCGGCGCTGCCGGCCGAGGTGCGCGAGCGCGGCATGAAGCAGTATGCCTACACCTGCGCCGCCTGCCACGGCCCGGAAGGGCGCGGTAATCCCGCCATCGGCGTGCCCAACCTGACCGACGCCACCTGGCTGCACGGCGGTTCGTACGAGTCGGTACGGCAGAGCATCCTGTTCGGACGGCGCAGCAACATGCCGGCGCATCGCGACCTGCTCAGCGACCAGGAGATCCACCTGCTCGCCGCCTACGTCTACGGCCTGGCGGAGGCACCGTGAAAGAGGAACCGCTGCGGCGCCTGGGCGCCCTGCTGTGGGCCGCCTTCCTGGGCGGCTCCTGCAGCATGGGGGCGATCCTGGCACTACCGCCGTCCTGGCTCGAGCATGGCGCGGGGCTGCGCGATTTGAGCCTGCTGTTCTTCGTCTGCTGGGCGCTGGCGCTGGTGCCGGCGATCATCACGCAGATGCTGGTGCTGCCGCCCTCGGGAGGCCGGCCGTGAACACGCCGGCAACCTCGCTCTACGCCGCCACCGCCAAGCTGCAGCCGCGCATGGCGCACGGCCGCTATGCACGACTGCGCGTGGCGGCCATGCTGGGCCTGCTCGGCCTCTACTACCTGCTGCCGTGGATCAGCATCGGCGGCCAGCCGCTGCTGCTGCTGGACCTGCCGCACCGCCGCTTCCACGTCTTCGGAATGACGCTGATGCCGCAGGATCTCTACCTGCTGGCCTGGCTGCTGGTGATCGCAGCGATGACGCTGTTCCTGTTCACCGCACTGGCCGGGCGCCTGTGGTGCGGCTACGCCTGCCCGCAGACGGTCTGGACCGAGGCCTTCCTGTGGATGGAGCGGCTGGTAGAGGGCGAGCGCCACGCGCGCCTCAAGCTCGACGCGGCGCCCTGGGGCGCGAACAAGATCCTGCGCCGCGGCGGGCGCCATCTGCTGTGGGCCCTGTTCTCGCTGCTGACCGGCCTGACGTTCGTCGCCTACTTCGTGCCGGCACGCGAGCTGTTCCCGGCCTTCTTCACCGGCACCGTGGGTGGCTGGGCACTGTTCTGGAGCCTGTTCTACGGCTTCGCCACCTGGGGCAACGCCGGCTTCCTGCGCGAGCAGGTCTGCAAGTACATGTGCCCCTACGCGCGCTTCCAGTCGTCGATGTTCGACCGCCACACGCTGCTGATCGCCTACGACGAAAAGCGTGGCGAGCCGCGCAAGTCGCTGGCGCGCAAGGCGGCGGACGGCCATGCATCGCGCGGGGCCTGCGTGGATTGCTCGCTGTGCGTGCAGGTCTGCCCCACCGGCATCGACATCCGCCAGGGTCTGCAGTACGAGTGCATCGCCTGCGCCGCCTGCGTCGACGTCTGCGACAACGTGATGGACAGCGTCGGCCAGCCGCGCGGCCTGATCCGCTACACCAGCAGCGCGCGCGAGGAGGGCCTGGCTACCCGTCTGCTGCGCCCTCGCACGATCGCCTACGGCCTGCTGTGGATGCTGCTCTGCGGTGGCTTCGTGGCCATGGTGGCGCTGCGCTCGCCGCTGCAGCTCGACGTGATGCGCGACCGCCACAGCCTTTACCGCCATTTGCCCGACGGTCGCATCGAGAACCTGTACACCGTCAAGCTCGCCAACGCCTCGGCGGACGCGCACCGCTTCCGCATCGAGGTACGTGACCGCCAGGGCCGCGCTTACGAGGCCGATGCCGGCGAGATCGTGCTGGCGCCGGGCGAGCTGCGCAGCCTGGTGCTGCCGGTGCGCACCGCCCAAGCGCCCGCCGATCCGGTGACCCGCCTGCTGTTCACCGCCACCGCCCTCGACGCCCCGCGCCTTAGGCGCGAGCGCGAGGCCCGTTTCCTCTCTGGAGCACAACCATGAAGCGCTTCCCCTGGATCGAGATGTCCCTGCTGGTCGGCCTGCCGCTGCTGGTGCTGGCGGCCGGCGCCTTCACCACCGCCCTGGCCATGCAACAGGGCTTCACGCCGCTGGAGACCGCGGTCGTGCAGCAGGCGGCGCGCTGACATGAGCGCCGCCGCGGCCGACTGGAGCGCCTACGACCGGCCGGAGCTGCGCGCTGCGATCGCCACCGGCCTGCCCGGCGGGCGCGAGGAGGTGCTGCTGGTGGCCGAGGGCATGCACTGCGCCTCCTGCGTGGGCCGCCTGCGCAAGCTGCTGGGGCCGCAGGTTCAGGACCTGCGCATCAACCTGGCCAGCCGCACGCTGGAGTTCGTGCACGATCCGCAGCGCCAGGCGCTGTCCTCGCTGCTGGCGCAGATCGATGCCGCCGGCTTCGAGCCGCAGGTACTGGCGCAGGACGCCGACCGCGCGCGTGCGCGGCGCCGGCGGCGTACGGAGCTGGTGCGCATCGGCGTGGCGGTGATCGGCGCGATGCAGGTCATGATGCTGGCCTGGCCGGTCTACTTCGACGACGGCGCCATCGAGCCGGATATCGCCGCGCTGATGCGCTGGGCGCAGCTGCTGCTGGCGACGCCGGTGGTGCTCTACTCCGGCTGGCCCTTCCTGGCCGGAGGCTGGCGTGCGCTGCGCGCCCGGGTGCCGACCATGGACCTGCCAGTGGCGCTATCGCTGCTGATCGCCTGGGCGGCCTCGGCGCTGCGCGTGTTCGGCGGCGAGGGCGAACTCTACTTCGATGCCGCCACCATGTTCGTGATGCTGCTGGGGCTGGCGCGCTGGTTCGAAGGCCGCAGCCGCAGCCGTGCCGGCGAACGCATGCGCCTGCTGGCGGGCCGTCGTCCGCTGACCGCGCTGCGCGAACGCGACGGCGGCGCGGAGACGGTGCCGCTGGCCACATTGCGGACCGGAGACCGGCTGCGCGTGGCGCCCGGCGAGGCCCTGCCGGCAGACGGCGAGCTGCTGGACGAGACCGCGCAGCTCGACGAGTCGCTGCTCAGCGGCGAATCGCGGCCGGTGCTGCACCGTCGCGGCGACGCGGTGCTGGCCGGCAGCCTCAACCTGGCGCCGGCGACGCTGCGCCTGCAGGTGCGCGAGGCCGGCGCGGGCACGCGTCTGGCGCAGATCACGCGCCTGCTGCAGCAGGCGCAGGACGACCGCCCGCGCATACAGTTGCTGGCCGACCGCTACGCCGGTCATTTCGTGCTGGCGGTGATGGCGCTCGCGCTGGCCGGAGCCTGGTATTGGTGGCCGCAGGGCATCGACAGGGCCCTGGGCGTGGCGCTGGCGGTGCTGGTGGCGAGCTGCCCCTGCGCGCTGTCGCTGGCGGTGCCCACGGTGCATGCAGCGGCCAGCTCCTTGCTGGCCCGCCACGGCGTACTGATGGCGCGGCCGCGCGCGCTGGCGCGCCTGACCCAGGTCGATACCGTGCTGTTTGACAAGACCGGCACCCTGACGCGGCCGGAGCTGACCGTGGCGCAAGTATTGCCGCTGGCGGACCTGGGCATCGGGACCTGCCGGCGCCTGGCCGCGGCACTGGAGCGCGAGCTCACCCATCCCATCGCCCGCGCGCTCGCCGCCGGCGTCACCGGCCTGCCGCAGGCACAGGACATCCGCCTGCAGGCGGGCGGTGTCAGTGGCCGCATCGACGGGCGACGCTACTGGATCGGCGCGGCGGAGCAGGCACCGCAGCCGGTCACCCTGCCGAGTGGCCCGCAGGCGGCGCAGGCCAGCTGGCTGCTGCTCTGCGAAGACCAGCGTCCGCTGGCGCTGTTCGGCCTGCGCGCGGAACTGCGGCCCGAGGCGCGGCGGCTGATCGCCATGCTGCGCAGCCAGGGCCTGGCGATGGAGCTGCTGACCGGTGACGCCGAGGCTCCGGCACGCGCGCTGGGCGCGCAGGCCGGCATCGCCGCCCTGCGCTCGCGCCAGACGCCGGAGCAGAAGCTGGCGCGCCTGCGCGAGTTGCAGGCCCAGGGCCGCGTGGTCATGGCGGTGGGCGACGGCATCAACGATGCGCCCTTCCTGGCCGCCGCCGACGTGGCGGTGGCGATGCCACAGGGCGCCGCGCTGGCCCAGGCACGCGCCGACGTGGTGCTGGTCGGCGACTCGCTGGCGGGCCTGGCCACCCTGCGCGGGGTGGCGCGTCAGGCGCAGCGCCGCCTGCGCCAGAACCTGGCCTGGGCGCTGGGCTACAACCTGGTGGTACTGCCGCTGGCGCTGGGCGGCTGGTTGACGCCCTGGCTGGCGGCGCTGGGCATGTCGCTGTCGTCGCTGCTGGTGGTGGGTAACGCCCTGCGGCTGCGTACCGGAGAACACTGATGGAAGCGCTCTACCTGCTGATTCCGATGGGGCTGCTGGTGGTGCTGGCGGCCGCGCTGGTCTTTGCCTGGACCATCGGCAGCGGCCAGTACGAGAACCTGGACGAGCAGGCGCAGTCCCTGCCCGACGACGATTGACCCAGATCAAGGCGGCGCGCCACATCGCGCCGGACAATCCCGACATGAGCTTCTCGTCCGCCCGCTGTTCCTCAAAGCCCTATTGCTACTGCAGCCTGCAGGACATCTGCATGGCGCTGCACGAGCTGGCCGGACGCGCCGCCCTGCTGGCACCGGGCGATGCCGTCCAGCACGACGCCCCGGCGCGAATCCGCCAATGGTGCGTCGCCCGCGAGCGCAGCTTCGACCAGGTGGTGTCCAGCCTCGCCGCCGATCCCGAGACTGCGGCCCTGCTGCAGGACTGGCTGGCGCATGCGCCGGCACCGCTGGCCGCCGCCGAGGACGGTGCCGATCCCTATCTGACGCTGTGTCGCGATGTGGCGGCACTGGAGGAGCATCTCATGCTGCTGTTCGGCACCTTGATGCAGCAGGGCGACAGCGCCTGGGCACGGCGGCTCTACCGCGACCTGCTCGACCACCGCGCCCCGGTGCCGGCGCTTGCCTTGGCCCAGCGCCAGCCTGCTCCACGGCCATGCCCGCCGCCGAACTGACCCTGGCGGCCTTCGCCGCGGCGGGGTTGGGCGCCAGCCCGCATTGCGCGCTGATGTGCGGCTGCCTGCAGGCGCTGCAATTGCGGCCGGCCGCGGCCGGCGCCGCGCTGCGGCAGCGCCTGTTACTGCTGCATGCCGGCCGTGTCGCCGGCTATGCGCTGCTGGGCGCTGTGACGGGTGCCGGCGGCCTGCTGCTGTTCCGCCGGCTGCCCGAGGCGATGATCGGACTGCCCCTGCAAGGGCTGGCCGCGGCGATCCTGCTGCTGATGGGCCTGCGCCAGCTGCGTGGCGGCGCCAGCTGCCACGCCGCGCGACGGCCGGCGGCAGCCGCACCCACGCCGGCGCGCGTGTTCCTGCGCGGCATGGCCTGGGCAATGCTGCCCTGCGGCGCGCTGTACGGCATGCTGTTCCTGGCGATGCTCAGCCGCAGCCCGCTGTACGCCGCGCTGCTGATGGCGGCCTTCGGGCTTGGCACGCTGCCCCTGCTCGGTGCGGGTGGCTGGCTGCTGCCGCGCGCAACGCTGCAGCGCGAGGGCCTGCGGCGTGCCGGCGCGGCGCTCCTGATCGTCTTCGGTCTGGTGGGCCTGGCCGCCGCCGGCCTGGCCCCGGTGTCCGCCGAATCCGCCTTCTGCATGCCCTTGCCGCGCGGCTAAACTGGGCGCATGCCCGGCACCACGCCACCGCCTACCGCCGAAGACCGCCTGAGCGCGCTGCTCAACGCGGCCGTGGATGCCATCGTGCTGATCGACCCGCGCGGGCGCATCGCGCGTTTCAACCGCGCCGCGGAACGCCTGTTCGGCTATGTCGCGGCCGAGGTACTGGGCCAGAACGTGTCGATGCTGATGCCCGAGCCCTATCACGGCGAGCACGACGGCTACCTGGAGCGCTACTCCGCCACCCATCGCCCGCGCATCATCGGCATCGGCCGCGAGGTGGTGGCGCGGCGCAAGGACGGCAGCACCTTCCCCATCGACCTGTCGGTGGGCGAGTTCCGCCGCCCGGCGGTGGAGGGCGAGGAACTCTCAGGCGATGGAGGCGAGCATGGCTTCGTCGGCATCCTGCGCGACATCACCGCGCGCAAGCTGCAGGAACAGCAGCTGCGCGACACCGCCGAGGAACTGCGCCAGGCCTTTGGCGAGGCCGAGGACCTGCGCGCGCGCCTGACCCATGCCGGCCGCCTGGGCACGCTCGGCGAAATGGTGAGCGGCATCGCCCACGAGGTGAACCAGCCGCTGACCGCGATCGCCAACTACGCCAGCGCCTGCAAGCGCCTGCTGCTGTCGGGCCGCGCCCAGCCGGAAGAGATCGCCGAGGTGCTGGACAAGATCAGCGTGCAGGCCGAACGCGCCGGCCAGGTGATCCGCGGCCTGCGCAAGCTGGCGCGGCGCGAGGACCGCGCCTCCGACCGACTCGACGTCAACCAGCTGGTGGGCGAGGTGGCGCGCATGGTGGAGTTCGAATTCCGCAACGCCGGCTGGCAGCTGCGCCAGTCGCTGGCGGCCACCCTGCCGCCGGTCAGCGGCGACGGCGTGCAGGTGCAGCAGGTGGTGCTGAACCTGCTGCGCAACGCGGTGGAGGCCATGTCCGAGGGCAGCACCTGCGGCGATGCCGTGGACCTGCGCACCCGGTCCCACGACGGCTGGGTGGAGATCACCGTGGACGACTGCGGCCCGGGCATCCCCGCGGCCACGGCGCAGCGGCTGTTCGAACCTTTCTTCACGACCAAGCCGCAGGGCATGGGCCTGGGGCTGTCGATCTGCCAGTCCATCATCTCGGCCCATGGCGGCGAACTGAAGCACGAACCACGGCAGGGCGGCGGCTCGCGCTTCCGCATCCGCCTGCCGGCTGAAGGAAACACGCAATGAGCGAACCCGTCTGCGTCTACATCGTCGACGACGAGGAAGCGATCCGCGACAGCCTGGCGCTGCTGCTGCGCTCGGTCGGCATCCCGACCCGGCTGTTCCCCGACGGCGGCAGCTTCCTGGCGGCCTACCATGCCGGCCTGCGCGGCTGCGTGGTGCTGGACGTGCGCATGCCGCGCATGGGCGGCCTGGAACTGCAGCAGGAGCTGAACCGGCGCGGCTGCAGCCTGCCGCTGATCTTCATGAGCGGCCACGGCGACGTGCCGATGGCGGTGGAGGCGATGCGTGCGGGCGCGATGGACTTCCTGCAGAAGCCCTTCCACGACGAGGACATGATCCGCCGCGTGCAGCGCGCCATGGAACAGGGCGAGCGCGACAGCGCGGCGCTGGAGGAGCGCGAGGGCCTGCGGCGGCGCTTCGAGGCGCTGACCCCGCGCGAGCGCGAAGTGGCGGAGCGCATCGTCGCCGGCGACGCCAACAAGGTCATCGCCATCGACCTGGACCTGAGCGAGCGCACCGTGGAGCTGCACCGCGCCCGCATCATGCAGAAGATGGAAGCACGTGGCCTGGCCCACCTGGTGCAGATGATGCTCCACCTGCAGGGCTGAGTCCTTCATCCTGGCGCGGTCCGCGCCGCCGCGGCATTGACCTGGCTCAATGCCGGCGGCACCTGCTTGCGTCCATGCTGGCCCGTACCTTCACGAGCCAGCGACCATGACCGAGCAGATCGCACACGCCTACACCTTCAGCGTCATCCTGACCACGGCTGTCCTGGCCGGCCTGCTGGCCCTGCTGCTGTACCGCGACTCCGCCGCCTTCCTGCGCCGGCGCAGCCAGCTGCTGCTGCGGACGCTGGCCACGACGCGGCTGCACGCCGTGCTGGTGCGCCGCCGCATTGAGCCGGTCGAGTACGCCGCATACCACGGTGCGGAGACGATGCAGCGCCAGTTGCGGGACTGCCGCGACTGCGGGCACACGCATGGCTGCGACCGCAGCATCAACAGCGCCGCTGGCGATCCGCCGATCGCGCATTGCCCCAACCGCGCGGCGATCCTGGCGGCCTGCGACCGGCGCGGCCGGCGCACCGTCGGCTACCCGGAGCGCCCGCGATGAATCCCCTGGTCCTGTCCATGCCCGGCAGCGAGGCCCTGGCCGAGACACTGGCCGAAGGCCTGCCCGCCGACACCGGCACGATGGAACTGCACGTGTTCCCCGACCGCGAGACCTGCGTGCGCGTCGAATCGCCGGTGGCGGACCGCGACGTGCTGCTGGTGGCGGCGCTGGATGCGCCGGACAGCAAGCTGGTGCCGCTGTTCCTGGCCGCCAGCACGCTCAGCAGCCTCGGCGCACGCAACATCGTGCTGGTCGCGCCCTACCTGCCATACCTGCGGCAGGACCGGGTCTTCCGTCCCGGCGAGGGCCTGTCGTCGAGCTACATCGCGCACTGGATTTCCGGCTTCGCCGACGGCCTGGTGACGGTGGAACCGCACCTGCATCGCATCGCCGAGCTCGGCGACGTCTTCTCGATCCCCTGCGAGGTGGTGGGCGCCGCCGACAGCATCGCACGCTGGGTGGGCGAGAACGTGGCCCGGCCGATGATCGTCGGCCCCGCCATGGAGACCCGCCAATGGAGCGACGGCATCGCCCGCACGCTGGAATGCCCGGGCATCTTCCTGCACCGGGTCCGGCTCGGCGATCGCCGGGTGGAGGTCTCGATCCCCGACCTGCCGGCCTACACCGATTTCACGCCGGTGCTGGTGGACGACATCATCTCCAGCGGCCAGACCATGGCGATGGCGGTGCGTCGCCTGCGCAGCGCCGGCTTCCCGCAGCCGGTCTGCATCGGCGTGCATGCGCTGTTCGGCCAGCCGACGGTGGACCTGCTGCGCAGTGCCGGGGCGGAGCGCATCGTCAGCTGCAACGGCCTGCGGCATCCCAGCAACGCCATCGGCCTGGACCGGGCGATCGTCGCCGCCGCGCGCAGCCTGCTGCGACGGCTGCAACGGCCACCGCGCGCCTGAACCGTGTCAGGACAGCGCGGACTCCTGCGCCAGGCTGCGACCCAGCGCGGTGCGCAGGCTGACGCGCATGCACTGCGGGTCCTCCGGATCGCGCCGGATGGTGAAACCCAGCGAGCGCACCACCGCCAGCATCGGCCCGTTCTCGGCCAGCACGTCGCCGTAGACCGTGCCGACCCCGCGGGCGCGGGCGACGTCGAGCAGGCAGCGCATCAGGTGTTTGCCGATGCCCTGCCCGGCCCAGTCGTGGTGCACCAGGATGGCGTACTCGGCCTCGGCGTTGTCGGGGTCCATCACCAGCGTGGCCATCGCCACGATGCGTTCACCGCCCTCGGGGGGCACCACCACCAGCGACAGCTCGCGGTCGTAGTCGACCTGCGTCATGCGGGCGGCCATGTCGTGCGAGAAGTTGCGGATATGCAGGAAGAAGCGCAGGCGTACTTCCTCGGGGTCGAGCCGCTGCAGCAGTTCGATCAGCGCCGGCTCGTCGGCGGCGCGCACCGGGCGTACCTTGAGACTGCGGCCATCACGCAATGCCAGCGGATGCCGCAACGCCGCCGGATAGGGCGCCAGCGACAGGCGCTGGCGCTCGGGCGGCGGCGGCTGCAGCAGGCCGGTGCCGCTGCCGGCCACCATGCCGGCGCTGCCGTCCGGCGCCACCGCCAGCAACAGCTCGAGCCGGGTCAGCTGCGCCAGGTCCACCAGCATCTGCCCGAGCCGCACCAGCGCCTCCGGCAGGGCCGCGCCGCGCACGGCGGGAGAATCCGGCAGCAGCCCCGCGTCGGTCAGCATGCGGCGCGCCAGCAGCGCATCCAGCGGCGCGAAGCCGTAGACCTCGCGCTCCTGCAGCCCGCCGGCCTGCGCCGCCAGGCGCAGGTGCATGCCCAGCTCCGGATCAAGATCGGCGCGCAGGCGCAGGCACAGCCCACTCGCCGGCGGCACCACCGGCAACTCGTAGGCGGCGAACAGCTCCTCGATCACCGACGATGCCAGGGGCTGGCCCTCGGGCTGGCGCGCCAGCAGGCTCTCGGCCTGCTGCCCCTGCGCCGAGGCCTCGCGCACCGGCGGCGGCGTCTGCATCAGCAGCTCACGCGTCAGGCGATGCTGACGCCGGTAGCGCAGCGCGCGAGCCGCCTCGTCCGCCGAGGGGAAGGTGGCGATGCCGCTCAGCGCAGCAAGCCCCCGCGCCGGCAAGGCGGTCTCCAGGCCCAGCCATACCGTCAGCAGGCGCTCGCGCAGGCCCGAGGCGATCAGCGCCTGCGCCATGGTCTGGTGCGAACCGCGCTCCTCGGGACTGTGGACGTAGATCACCGCGTCCACGCCCTTCTGCGCCAGCAGCAGGCGCAGGGCATTCACCGTCACCTGCGGCGGACTGCGGCCCAGGTCCACCGCCAGTCCCAGGCGCGCCTGCGGCGCCAGTTCCGGCAGCTTCTCCAGGCTGTCCGCCGGTGGCGGCACCACCGTCAGGCCTTGGCGGCGCAGCGCGTCGATGCCCAGCGCGCAGGCGCCGGCACCGTTGCCCGCCACCACGAAGCGGCCGTCCTCAGGCACCGGGATGCGCTCCAGCGCCGCCAGGGCGTCGAACAGCCCACCGAGCGTGGTGCACTCCACCAGGCCAGCGCGCTGGAAGGCGGCGGAGCGCAGCTGCGGATCGCCGCGGTTACCGAACAGCGGCTGGGTCTGCAGCACCACCACCGGCTTGATGCGCGCCGCCGCGCGTGCGGCCGACATGAACTTGCGCGAGGCGCGGATGCGGCTGAGCTGCAGGGCGACGGCGCGCGTGCGCGGATCCAGCGCCGCGCGATCCAGCAGGTCGGCGACATCGACGTCGGCCTCGATGCCGGTGACGGCCAGCCAGGACAGGCCGACGTTGCGTCCCACCGCCCAGTCGACGGCAGCAGCAGCCACCGACTGCGACTGCGCGATCAACGCGATGCTGCCGGGCGGAGGAGTCAGCGGCAGCGAGCTGAGGTTGTAGCCCTGGGCCGCCGAGCAGATGCCGCCGGCGCGGGAACCGAGCAGGCGCATGGTGGTGGGGCGCATGGCCTCCAGCAGCGCCGCGGGCACGGGCTCGGCGCCGGGCCACAGCAGGGCACGGCAGCCCTGCTCCGCCAGCGCGGAGACGGTGGCGGCATCCAGCAGGGCGGGCTCCAGGATCACCGCCAGCGACGCCCGTGGCCAGGGCTCCCCGGGTGGCAGGTTCACCCAGCCGGGCTCGGCCTGCGCGCCGGCATGCGTGCGGCGCTCCGGCGGCACGCTCTGGGCGATGTTGTGGAACAGCTGGCGCGACGCCTCGTCCAGCGGACGGCCCAGGACCAGCACGTGGTCGGGCTGCAGCAACGCGTCGAGGTTGCGGACGGTCACAGCGCGCCGCCCATGAAGGGTTCCAGGAAGGCCTCGACGCTGCGTGCCAGCGCGGTCAGGTCGTAGCCGCCCTCGAGCATCGCCACCACGCGGTCCTCGCAGCAATGCTCGGCCAGTTGCTGCACCAGCCGGCCGAGCCAGCGGTAGTCGTCCAGGCCCAGGCGCAGGTTGCCGAGCGGATCGGCGCCGTGCGCGTCGAAACCGGCGGAGACCAGCAGCAATTGCGGCTGGAAGCGCTCCAGTGCCGGCAACCAGTGCTCCGTCACCGCGGCGCGGAAGGCGGTGCCGGCGCTGTAGGGCGCCAGCGGCACGTCCACCAGGCTCGGCGCATCGCCGTTGCCGGCCCAGTAGGGATAGAGCGGGTGTCCATAGGTGGAGCACAGCAGCACGCGCGGCTCGTCCTGGAAGATGTCGGCGGTACCGTTGCCGTAGTGCACGTCGAAGTCGAGGATCGCGACACGCTCCAGACCGCGCGACAAGGCATGGGCCGCCGCCACCGCGATGTTGTTGAAGAAGCAGAAGCCCATGGCCCGCGCGCGCTCGGCATGGTGGCCCGGCGGCCGCACGGCGCAGAAGGCCAGGCTGGCCTTGTCGCCCAGCACCATGTCCACGGCCTGCACGCCGGCGCCGGCGGCACGCAGCGCGGCGCGGCGCGTGTGCCGCATGAACAGGGTGTCCGGGTCCAGGTGCTGCGGTGGATCGGCCGGCGCGTTGAGGATGAAGCGTACGTGCTCGGCGCTGTGCACGCGCTGCAGTTGCTCCGGCGTCGCTTCCGGCGCCTCGGCGTGCAGCAGGAAGCCGTCGATGCCGCAGGCCATCAGGCGGTCCTGGATAGCGTGCAGGCGCAGCGGGCTCTCGGGGTGCCCTTCTTCCATCTGGTGGAGCAGGCAGTCCGGATGGGTGATCCAGGCGACGGGCATGGTGTTCATGGGCTTACCTTACTCCCCTGTGCATTGCACGCAATGGATCGGTGGTGGCGATCGTGGGTTCAGGGCTCCCGTTCCAGCGCCTGCTGCCAGCTGGCCAGGTCGGCGTGGCGGGCCAGCGCCGAGACGAACTCCGGTTCCTTGACCATCAGCACGTCGCAGCGCAGCCCAGCCAGGAGTCCCTCGGCGGTGCTGCCCATCATGAAACGGTCCCAGGCCGACCGGTAGACGGAGCCCAGCGCCACCAGGTCCGCGCCGTTGCGGGCGAGGAATGCGGCAAGGCTGGTGTCCGCCGCGCCCGACAGGGTGTGCAGGCGGTCCGGCGGCACCTGGCGCTGCGCGGCGAAGCTGCGGAAGGATTCCAGGTCGGCGGCGATGCGCAGTTCGTAGTCCCGGCGCAGGCGGCGCGCCACCAGTTCGCCTGCCGGGATGAATGGCACCACATGGGCCAGGTGCAGTTCCGCATCCGCGTAGCGGCTCAGGCGCAGTGCACTGCCGACGAGGGCATCGTTGAGCGGCGTGGGATGCAGCCGGCTGTTGCAAACGTCGACGGCCGCCACCACCCGCCGCGGCAGCAGCGGCGAATCGCCGCGCACCAGCATCAGGTCCGAGGGCAGCAGGCGCAGCAGCTTCCAGGCCAGCGGACGCAGGGCCTCATCGCCGCCGCCCGCGGCCAGGATCACCAGGTCCGGCTGAAGGCGCATGCAGCGGGCGATCACCGCCTGGTGGGGCCTGGGGGCCCACAGCACGTCGCACTCGACGCGCAGGCCCCGGTCCGCCAGGGCCGCTGCCTCGGCCGCGAGCCGGCGCATGCGCTCGTCGATGAACTGCGTGATGGCGGCCTTGCGGATGCCGGGCTCCAGGTCGTCGCCGTAGGCTTCCACCATCGGCTCGTGGTCGAAGACGCAGAGATGCAGCTCGGCACCGCTGCGGCGCGCCAGTTCAACGCCACGGCTCAGGACGGCGCCATGCCAGGGCTCTTGCTCCAGCACCACCAGGATCCTGCCGAGCGCGCTCATGCAAACTGCCCCGTGTGATGGCGCGTGTCCTGCGCGCCGGCCTGCGGCGGCGGCAGATGCTCCTGGGCGAAGCAGAAGCGGTTGCGGCCCTCGGCCTTGGCCTGGTACAGCGCGGCGTCGGCCACCTCGTAGATGTGCTCGAAGCGGGTGCGCGGATACCCGGCCCAGATGCCGGCACTGGTAGTGGTATGGAGAGGGCTGCCGTGGAAATCCACGCGCAGCTCGCCCAGGGCCTGCAGCAGGCGCTGCACCTTGGCGCTGGCGCCGCGGCGATCGCAGCCGGGCATGAAGACCAGGAACTCCTCCCCGCCCCAGCGGCCGACCAGGTCGGTGCTGCGGGTCTCGCGGCGCAGCACCTCGCCCACCGCCCGCAGGTAGGCGTCGCTGGCGGCATGGCCGAAGCCGTCGTTGATGCGCTTGAAGCGATCCAGGTCCAGCATCACCACGGCGCACTGCTGGCGCAGGCGGCGCATCAGGCGGATGCCCTGCCGCGTCACCTGCTCGATCGCCGGCCGGTTCAGCAGGCCGGTCAGCGCGTCGCGCGAGAAGTTCTCGTCGATGGGGATATGGAACTCGAGCACGCCCTCGTCCATCGGCAGCGCCACCACCTTGAACAGCTCCAGGCCGCCATCCACGCGGTGCGCATGAACGAACTCGCAGGCCTGGCCCAGCGCCGCCGCGCGCAGCGAGCGGCAGGGCCCATGGCCCTGGCTGTCGCAAGGCTTGTCGTAGCCATGCAGGCATTCGTGGCACTTGCCCTGCGGCTGCCGCAACGGCGTGGCGGCATTGGCCCAGCGCAGCTCGTAGTCCTGGCCGATCCACAGTGCCGGGAACGGCAGCTTTTCCAGCAGCGGCCGTGCGGCGTCGAAGCTCAGTTGGGCCAGTGCCTGCGGTGCCAGTGCCCGGGGTACAACGGTCGCCCTCTCGGTCATGCTCGTCTCCTGTGGGGCGCTGCGGCCCCGGAACCCTGGAAACGAGCCTATCGGCGCCGGGCCCGCGCGGCGTTGATCCAGGTCAACGCCGCGCGGGCTCGAGTCTCAAACCGTACCGGCAGACAGCGCCAGCACCCCGCATGGCGCGTGGCGGACCACCTGCTCGGCCGTGCTGCCGAGCAGCCAGTGATCCACCCGGCTGCGTGTGGCGACGCCCATCGCGATCACGTCGCAGCCCTGATCCGCGGCGAAGCGGCACAGCGTCGCGGCGGCCGGCCCTTCCAGGAAGTGCGCGAGTTCCGCGGGGACGTGGGCATCGGCGGCAAAGGCCTCGAAGCTCTCGCGGCGCACCCGGACGACCTCCGCCTCCAGCCGCTCGCTGGTTCCGCCGCCGACGATGATGTCGCTGCCGGCCAGCAGGACGGGCTCGCTGACATAGGCCAGTTGCAGGCTGGCATCGCATTGCAGCGCGAACGCCGCCGCGTCGCGCAGCAGGCGCAGGTTCAGCGCGGGATCCTCGAGCACATCCACCGCCGCCAGGACGCGGCGCGGCAGGGGCCGGTCGTCCGGTGCCACGCGCATCACCGGCACCGTGGAGCGGCGCAGCAACTGCTGGTCCGGCGAGTGCGCCAGCAGGCGCTGCGGCAACCCCTCGTCCGTGGCATCGACGATCGCCAGGTCTGCCTGCTGCTCTTCGATACCGGTGAGGATCTCGGGCAGGACCGGGTGCGCCCAGTCGGCGGCGCAGCTCACCTGCAGCCCGAGTTCGCGCAGGTAGGCCGCCTGCTGCTCGACCGCGCGCCGCGCCTCGGCCAGGTAGCCATCACGCGCCTGCTCCATCGCGCCACGGTTCGCCAGCGCGATGGCGGCGATGGCGCGGCTGTAGCAGAAGGCGGCGATATGCACTCGCGCGCCCGAGGCCAGGGCCAGTGCGCGGGTGCGTTCGAAGGCCGGCGAATGCGGCCGCTGCGGGTCGGCCAGCAGGTACAGGCTGCGGAATTGCGTCATGGGTTTCTCCGTTACTGACGACACGATCTCGAGCACGGCCTGCAGGCGCATTGACCTGGATCAATGCCGGCGACGGGCGGCGCTCGCAGCATCGCCACCGCACACACCGGAGAACGAACATGCGAAACAAGATTTCCCTGGCGCTCTGCGCGCTCGCCGTCGCCGCCGCCCCGGCGGCCCAGGCCTACGAGACCGGCGACATCCTGCTGCGCGGCGGCGTCCACTACGTCAGCCCCAAATCGGACAACCACGACACGCTCGACGTGCAGCCCGCCGCGTCGCTGACCGCCAGCGTCGAATACTTCCTGCAGCCGCAATGGGCCATCGACCTGCTGGTGGCCGTGCCGTTCAAGCATGAGGTGGAACTCAACGGCACCGAGGTGGCCAGCACGCGACACCTGCCGCCGACGCTGTCCCTGGTCTGGTACCCGGCGGTGAGCGGGCGCTGGCACCCCTATGTCGGCGTCGGCCTGAACTACACGCTCTTCTTCGACGAGGACACCAAGGGCCCCATCGCCAACCAGAAGCTCAAGCTCGATCCGTCCTTCGGCCTGGCAGCCGTGGCGGGCATCGACTGGGAGATCGACCCGCACTGGGGGGTGGCACTGGATCTGCGCTACATGGACATCGACACCGACGGCACGCTCGACGGCGCGTCCCTGGGAACCTTCGAGATCGACCCGCTGGCGGTCGGCCTGTCGGCCAGCTACCGTTTCGGCGGGCGCTGAGCGGTGACGGGCCGGGCGACGGCGCCCTTCAGGGTGGCGCCGCCTGGCCCGCCGCCATGCTGCGGTAGCGGTAGATCCAGTACAGCAGCGCCAGCGCCGCGGCACCAGCCGCCGGGATCGCCAGCGCCGCGAACTGCAGGTGCTGGAAGCCCAGCGCGCCGACGCAGCCGCCGAGGATGAAGCCGGTGATCAGCAGCAGGTAGAGCAGCGCCTTGCGTCGGTCCATGGCATGGCCGCGCAAGCGCGCGCCGAGCATGGTGCCGAGGTCGGTGAACAATCCGGATACATGCGTGGTACGGATCGCCGCGCCGCTGTAGGTGCTGACCATGCCGTTCTGCAGGCCGCAGGCGGCGGAGGCCAGGAAATGGCCGCTGGTGGACCCGCGCATCAGCGCCAGCATAGCCGCCAGCAGCAGCAGCGATTCGATCAGCAGCGCCACGCTGTAGCGTCGCCCCAGGCGCAGCACTTCGTTGCCGACGATGACGCCGCTCAATGCCGCACCGAGCACGAAGGCCAGCAGCACGCCGAACAGGTGCAGGCTCTCAGCAAGGTCCGCTCCCACCAGCGACAGGCTCAGCCAGGTGGATGTCCCCGTGAGATGCGACACCGCCTGGTGGCGGAAGCCCAGCAGGCCGATGGCATTGACCGCGCCGGCGATGGCCGCCAGCCAGAAGGCACCGACTTCGACCCAGCGGGGGAGTTTGCTGAACACCTGAGGCGATCTCCTGCGAACGCCTCCATTGTCGGTGTTTTGGGCCGCGTTGGCACTAGAATCAAGTCACCATTCGCCTCACCGGAAGCCTCGACATGGACGCCACCGTCGCCAGCACCGTCATCCTGCCCTGGATTCATTACCTCGCCGTGCTGATGATGGCCGGCGGCGCCGTGGCCGAGCTCTACCTGCTGCGCCTGCCCGCCTCCAGCGATGTCGTGCGCCTGCTGCCACGCGTGGACCGTTTCTACGGCATCACCGCCGTGCTGACCTTCGTCACCGGCATCGGGCGCATGTACCACGGTGGCAAGGGCGCCGACTGGTACTGGCACAACGGCCTGATGCACGGCGTCATCACCGCCTTCGTCGTGGCCTCGCTGGTGTCGATCGTGCCGACCGTGCGCTTCATCCGCTGGAGCAAGCAGCTCGGCGCCGGCAATGGCCTGCCGGCGGAGGCGGATCTGCGCAAGACCAAGACGCTGGTGCATGTCCAACTGACGTTGGTGGCGCTGATCGCGTTGTTGATCACGCTGGTGGCGAAGGGGTACGGACAGCATGGTTAGCCTGGATCTTGCTCCCTCTCCCGCGGGCGGGAGAGGGTGGGGGTGAGGGTGGAGGCCTGATGGAACCCAGAAACGGCATTCGCCGGGCACGGACCCTGCGCCGCTCGATGACCGATGCCGAGCAGCGGCTATGGCATCACTCGCGTGCGGGACAACTCGATGGCTTCAAGTTTCGCCGCCAATTCCCGGTACCGCCTTATGTTCTGGACTTTGCCTGCGTCGAATTACTGCTCGCGGTAGAAATCGATGGTGGCCAACACGCCGAGCGGGTCGAGCAAGATGCGCTGCGAACCCGCTTCCTCGTACAAAACGGCTGGCGCGTCTTGCGATACTGGAACAACGACGTGCTGGCCGAAGAACGTGGGGTTCTGGAATCGATTCTCGCCGCTTGCACTGAATTGGCGGCATCAAAGGGCCAGGCTTTCACGATGCATCCTTAAGGGGTTTCATCCTGCACCACCCTCACCCCAGCCCTCTCCCGCCAGCGGGAGAGGGAGCGGGAACATCCATCTCTGGGCAATCCCTCAGCCCAGCAGCCGCTTTCTCATCGCCCCACTCAAGCGCATCTCCCCCGGCTCCACCGCTTCCCCGCAGCGGTCGCAGGCCGCCACCGGCACCAGCGGCTGCCCGCATTGGCGATGGAACAGCAGCAGCGGCGGACCCTTGCGGCCGGCGAGCCAGCGGTCGCCCCAGCGTAGCAGGGCAACGATGATCGGGAACAGGTCCAGGCCCTGATCCGTCAGGCGATAGCCGTCGCGGGCCTCGTCGCCACGGGTCAGCACCTCCAGCTCCACCAGCCGCGCCAGGCGCTCGCTAAGGATGTTGCTGGCGATGCCCAAGGCTTCCTGGAACTCGCCGAAGCGACGGTGACGATAGAAGGCGGCGGCCACCGTCATCGCGGTCCAGCGGTCACCCAGGATTTCGAAGCTGCGTTGCATCAGCGGCTGCGCGGCGGCGATGTCCTCAGCCGCGATGCTGGAGCGGCGGTGTGCACGCGCACCGGGGTGCGGGTCCAGGCCGGCGCCAGGGCCTGGACGCCAATCCACCTCGCGCGCATGCACCGGCTCCCCGCAGGCGGCACAGCACTGCAAGGGTGTGAACTCGCGACCGCAGGTGCTGTGACGCAGGCGGTGCATGGGGCTCTTGGCGTCGTAGTGCCAGCGGCGGTCCCAGGCGATGATGGCGCAGGCAACGTCGTGCAGGTCGGCACCGCGCTCGGTCAGCAGGTATTCGTCGCGCGGCGGATGCTCCTGGTAGCGGCGGCGGCGCAGCAGCCCAGCCTCCTCCAGGCGCTGCAGGCGCTTGGCCAGGACGCTGCGCGCCATGCCGGTCATCTCCAGCAATTCGCTGAAGCGGCCCTGGCCCAGGAACAGGCAGTACAGCAGCAATAGCGTCCAGCGGTCACCGATCAGGTTCAGCGCACGCGACACGGAGTGCGCCTGCACCGAGAGGTTCGGTGCGGGTGCTGAGGGAAACTTATCGCGGGATGCGGCGCTCAAGGACGGCCGACGACGAAGCTGACTGTGGTCGCGCAGGACCCGCCGATGTTCAGCGTGCCGATGCGACGCGCGCCGGGAATCTGCATGTCGCCGGCTCGGCCCATCACCTGCCGCCCGGCATCCAGCAGCATGCGCACACCGGTGGCGCCCACCGGATGGCCGCCGCCGATCAGGCCGCCGGACATGTTGACCGGGCAGGCGCCGCCGGGAGCAATCGTGCCATCCTCCACCGCGCGCCAGCTCTGCCCGGGTGGCGTCAGGCCGAAATGGTCGATCGCCATGTACTCGGTGCTGGTGAAACAGTCGTGCGTCTCGATGCCGTCCAGTGCCTGCACGCCCGGAATCCCGGCACGGCGGAAGGCGTCCTGGATCGTGGCGCGCACCTCGGGGAAGATGTAGTCCTGCCCGCGGCTGCGCTCGAGCTTGTCGAGCAGGCGCAGACCCGCATTGCGATGCCCCCAGCCGAGGATGCGCGGCAAGCACCTAGGATCCATGCCCAGCTCCGTGGCGCACTGCGGCGTGGCCAGCAGTACCGCGCAGGCACCGTCGGTGATCTGCGCGCAGTCCTGCCGGCGTACGCCAGGCTCGATCACCGGATTGGCGGCATCGTCTTCGCTGAAGGCCTCGAGGCCGAACTGCCAGCGCCGGGTCTGCGCCAGTGGATTGCGCCGTGCATTGGCATAGTTGAGTTTCGAGATCGCATTGAGATGGCGCCGGTCCAGTCCATGGCGCTCCTCGTATTCCTGCGCCAGGCGACCGAACACGGCCGGCCACATGAAGCGGCAGGGGATGTCCTCTCGTCCTTGCCAGGCGGCGGAATTCTGGATGCGCGAGGCCTCGTCGCCGGGCAGGTTCTTCTGCTCTTCCACGCCCACCACCAGCACGCAGTCGTAACGACCGGCCTCGATCTCCGCCATGGCGGAGAGAATCGCCAGCGAGCCGGACGCACAGGCGGCCTCGTGGCGCATCGCCGGGCGACCCCAGAGCTCCGGCACTACCTGCGCCACCATCGCGCCCAGATGCCCCTGCTGACGCTGCAGTTCGCCAAAGGCATTGCCGACGTGGATCGACTCCACCTGCTCGGGGCCAATGCCTGAATCTTCCAGCGCGCCATGGGTGGCCTCGCGGATCATGTCGGACAGATCTCGCCCCTCACGCGACCAGGCGCGCGCAAAGTCGGTCTGGTGGCCACCAAGGATGCAGATGCCGGTCACGCGGCCTTCACCTGGTCACCACGCGCCCAGGTCGCATGGAAGCCCGCCGGCACACGGCAGGGCAGATTCACCGTGGCGACCGGCCCGCGCGTAACATCGCGTGCATCCAGCACCTGCACCTCGCTGCGTCCACTCTCCGCATTGGTGACGAAGACCGTGAGCCAGCCGTCGTCCTCGGCGGTTGCCCCGATACGCGGCGCGAACGCAGCCTCGGAACCGAAGCAGCCGGGGGCATAGCGCCAGGTCTCGCAGGCGCCGCTGCGCAGGTCGTACTTGTGGATGCCGTCGAAGCGCTGCAAGTCGGTGGCCGTGTCGATCGACATGACGTAGCCATATTGCGTCCGCCGGCCGGCACGGTCGAGGTTCACCATGGGGAACTCGCCGATGCGGTCGTCGATCTGGCGCTGGCGCACGGCGCCGGTCTTCACGTTCATGCGCCATTCCCAGGGCACGGCATGCAGTGCCAGCACCGCCACCATCGGTGCGTAGGGGCCGTAGGCGCGGTTCGGCACCATGCCATTGGGCACCATGCGGCAGGCCTGCATGACGACCTCGTCGCCCTCCTCCCAGGCATTGATGACGTGGTAGATGTAGCAGGGATCGGTCTCGAACCAGCGCACCTCGCTGCCGCGTCCACGCCGTGGCACCACGCCGAAGCGCGCCGGCTGCTCGCGGCGCTGCTCGATGGTCCACTGGCCACGCCGCTGGCCCTGCTCGGTCATGACCACGGGCAGGTCGTGCAGGATCAGGTAGTTCTGGGTCAGGCCCATGTCGTGAGGCAGGCGTGGGCCAGGCAGTTCCACCTTGTCGAAGTTCAGCAGATGCCCTTCGCGGTCCACCACGCCAAAGGACATCCAGGGCTCGTACAGCGCGTAGTCGAAGAATACGAACTCGCCGCTGACGGGATCAACCTTGGAGTGCGCCGAGACATGGCGCGGCAGGCGACTGTCGAAGCGCTCCTCGCGCAGGGTCTCCAGCGTTCGCGCGTCGACACGCACCGGGATGCCGCTGACGTACCACAGTGCCAGCAGGCTGCCGCCGTGCAACAGGATGTCAGTGTTGGCGGTGTCCTTGTACACCGTGCCGCCGCGCTCGCGATGGGCGGGCAACATCACCCCTCCGGCTCCGCAGCCGCCGGCCAGGTCTGACTGGAAGTCCGCCGAGCGCACGTAGCGGCTGCGGTACTCGGCGCGGCCGTCCTCGAACCAGACGCCATGGAGCATGCCGTCGCCGTCGAACCAGTGGTGCAGATCCTGCGGCGCCTGGGCCGGGTTGGGTCCATTGCGCACGTAGGCGCCCCACAGTTCCCGCGGCAGTTCGCCGGTGATGTCGCAGTGCAGCACGGTTTCCTCCCGTGCCACGGGCGCGTAGAGGTCCTGCAGGTAGGGATTGAAATCGTTGGGGTTGCCGGAAGCATTCCCGGCAGCGGCGGCGGGCGTCTCCATGTTCTCCTCCCTCCGCTCTGCGGCGGAATGCTGCGGTGCCGCAGCGCGGCCCATCATGCGATCAGACTACGGTTGTAGGTTTCTTTATGCAAGCGTATGCTGACTCCATGGTCAGTGGCCCGGCAGAGGCCCCTCCCAGTGCGAGAAAGGAGCTGCGATGCGAGACGGATTCGCCATCGGGCGCGATGCGAACGGACCGACCGGCGCTGCCGCTACGGTCCGCCGCATCGCTGCCTGCATGTATCGGAGGACGCGCGTGTGAATGCGCCGCCGCGTGACGTGCGGATCGCCGAGCCCCTGCTCGGCAGGCAGTCACTGGCGCAAGCCGCCAAGGTCTTGTACCTTGACCGGACTCGAAACGATTTCAATGAAAGAGCAGCCCTGACCTTACCGGCAGAGGCTGCCACATGACGCAAGACCCCCACGAAGGATTGCGTCCGGCCTGTGCGAGGGCCGGGCACTTTGGTGCCACTAGAGGAGATAACGATGAAGTCGAGAGTAAATGGATTCCTGCGCCTGGGCGCGGGCGGGGTAATGCTGACCGTGCCGATCATGGCCTCGGCATTGAAGTTCGAATCCGGCGAGATCAAGGGTAGCTTCGATACGACCCTGTCGGCCGGCGTCCAGATTCGCATGCAGGATCCGGACAAGACCCTGTACGGCATTGCCAACGGCGGCGTCAGCCGCTCCGTCAACGATGACAATGGCAATCTGAACTACAAGAAAGGTGACGTCACCTCCGCCCCCATCAAGGCCACGCACGACCTGGAACTGACCTGGCGCAATTTCGGCGTGTTCAATCGCGTGTCGTACTTCTACGACATCGAGAACCACGACTCGAACAAGCTTGGGAGCCGTGGTGAAGACCGCCTGGGCGCAGAATTCGACCTGCTCGATCTCTTCGTCTACGGCAACTTCAACGTCGCGGGCCGCAGTGTCTCTGCACGCCTCGGCCGCCAAGTCGTGAGCTGGGGCGAGAGCACTTTCATCCCCAATGGCATCAACGCCATCAATCCGGTCGACGTCTCCAAGCTCCGTCAGCCGGGCTCGGAGATCAAGGAAGCCTTGCTGCCGCTGCCAATGTTCTGGTCTTCGATCTCGCTTACCGACTCGTTGAGCACGGAGCTACTCTGGATTCTGTCCTGGGACAAGACCGAGATCGACCCTAACGGCTCCTACTTCTCGACCACCGATGTGCTGTCTGACGACTCCACCCGGGTCTTCGCCGGCTTCGGCCGTGGCTTGGACGAGCGCTCGCCCCCGGGTGCACAGGCCTGGGGCCAGCGGCAGGCCGATCGCAACCCGGATGACCAACGTAACCAATACGGCATCTCGTTCCGCTATCTCTCCGAAGCACTCAACAACACCGAGTTCGGGCTGTACTACCTGAAGTACCACAGCCGTACGCCGCTGGTTTCCGGCGTCCGTGCGTCCCAGACGCCACCGGTCACCAACCCGCTGGGCCTTTTCACCAATGCACCGGGAGGCACTGGCTCCGCGTTCTATTTCGGCGAGTATCCGGAAAATATCGAGCTGTTCGGCCTGAGCTTCAATACCAGCGGACCGTTCGGCATCGCACTGCAAGGCGAGTACTCGTATCGTCCGAATCAGCCGGTGCAACGCGAGGACGTGGAGATCGTCCTGGCTGTGCTTGGTCTGCCGAACGACATCACCGGCCGCAACTTCGTTGCCGGTCCGGGTGGCACGCCGATTCCGGCCGCTGCCACGGTTCCCGCAGGCACGATCATCAAGGGCTACGAACGCGCCGCTGTCCATCAGGTGCAGGCTACGGCTACCAAGGCGTTCGGCCCCACCTTCGGCGCACAGCAGTTCTCGACGGTCTTCGACATCGGCTACACCCACATGGAGTTGCCGGACGGAATGCTCTTCAACGGACCGGCGACCAACCTGCCGTCGGATCCCTCCTTCACCACACCCGCGCTGCCCCTATCCCAGGGGGCGATCCAGAACGGCGAGGGCTACGCCGATCCGAGTTCCTGGGGCTATCGTGTGGTGGGACGCCTCGAATACGAGAATGTTATCGGCGCCGCCGGCCTGGCACCGCGTGTGGTGTTCTCGCATGACGTCAATGGTGTCGGTGCCACCTTCAACCAGGAAACCAAGGCCCTCACCTTGGGCCTGGGCCTGAATTATCTGCAGCGCTGGCAGGCCGATCTGGCCTACACCAGCTTCTTCGGCGGCCGCACCTACTCGGGCACGGACAATGCCGGCAGCTACGCCAGCAGCGCCAATCCCCTCAAGGATCGTGACTTCCTCGCGCTCAGCGTCTCGTACGCGTTCTGATCGAGGCCACAAGGAGAATTCCATGAAGCACAAGATGATCAAGACGAGCCTGATGGCTCTGGCCTTCTTCGCCGGCACCGCGCAGGCCGCGGTCTCGGCTGACGAGGCCGCCGCGCTCGGCAAGACGCTGACCCCCATCGGCGCCGAGAAGGCCGGCAACAAGGACGGCAGCATTCCCGCCTGGGACGGCGGCCTGGTGAAGGCGCAGGCGGGCTTCAAGCCGGGCGGCCACTATCCCGATCCCTACGCCAGCGACAAGCCGTTGTTCACCATCACCGCCGCCAACGCGGAGCAGTACAAGGACAAGCTGTCACCCGGACAGATCGCGCTGCTGAAGCGCTATGCCGACTGGAAGATGGTGGTCTACCCGACGCGCCGCAGCGCCGGCTATCCGCAGAAGTGGTACGACGAGTCCATTGCCAATGCCACCAAGGTCAACCTGGTCGGCGGCGGCAACGGTTTCACCGGCACCAGCGACGGCACGCCCTTCCCGATTCCCAAGAACGGGCAGGAGGCGATCTGGAATCACCTGACGATCTACAAGGGTGATACCTACGCCACCTCCTGGGCCCAGGCGCCGGTAACGCAGGGTGGCGACTTCAACCTGGTGCGCTTCGACTACGAGTACGACTTCACCTACGGCAACCAGAAGAAGACGCCGGCGCAGCGCGAAGGCAACCTGCTGTTCTACTTCCTGCAGATCATCAAGGACCCGCCGCGCCTGGCGGGCGGCATCCTGCTGGTGCACGAGTACGCCGACCAGGTGAGCCAGCCGCGCAAGGCCTGGACCTACAGCCCGGGACAGCGCCGCGTGCGCCTGGCGCCGAGCGTGGCCTATGACAACCCGGGCACCGCCTCCGACGGCCTGCGCACCAACGACGACTTCAACATGTTCAACGGTGCGACGGATCGCTACGAGTGGAAGCTGGTGGGCAAGAAGGAGATGTTCATTCCCTACAACGGCTACAAGCTCAACGGGCCCTCGCTGAAGCTCAAGGAAGTCCTCAAGCCCGGCCACATCAACGGCGACCACGCCCGCTACGAACTGCACCGCGTCTGGGTGGTGGAAGCCACGCTCAAGCCCGGCACCTCGCACGTGTACAAGCGCCGCACCATGTACCTGGACGAGGATAGCTGGACCGTGGCCGTGTCCGACAAGTACGACAACCGCGACCAGCTGTGGCGCGTGAGCGAGATGCACCGCATCCAGTACTACGACGTGCCGTTCCTGGGCCCCGGCCCCGAGGTGCACCACGACCTGCAGTCGGGCCGCTACATCGCCATGCAGCTGTTCAACGAGGAGAACGTCCTCTACAAGCCGGTCAACCGTAGCCCGGCCGACTTCACGCCGGATGCGCTGCGCAGCAAGGGCACGCGCTAAGGTCTTTGACTGACATTTGGCACCTGGGGCGCGACGCGAGTCGCGCCCCGATTTTTTTGTGCCGTGCCTGGCGCAAGCTGAAGGATCGGTGGTCCGTAGGTTGGGCAGAGCGGAGCGATGCCCAACATGAAAGGTCAGATGTTGGGCATCGCTCCGCTCTGCCCAACCTACGCTATAGTCGCACCACTCATTTCCCCCGACGCGACAGGCACAGAACGGCGACATGGACGCTGTCACGCCCCCGGCCGAAGTCTTCACCCACAAGTTCTTCGCCCCACCCTCCTATCCCGGTGCCATCCACCGCCGGGAGCTGCTGGAGCGCCTGTTCCGCCAGCCGGGTTATGGCGTGGTCGTGGTGCAGGCGCCGGCCGGGCACGGCAAGTCCACACTGCTGCAGCAGGCCAAGAGCCTGGCGGACCAGCAAGGCGCCCTGACCGGCTGGTTGGCCTTCGACGAAGCCGACAACGACATGCGCCGTTTCACGGTGCACATGCAGGCCCTGGTGGAAAACCTGGGCAGCCAGGATGCTGCCGCCGACACCACGCCGGGCACGCGCCGGCGCCTGTCCGACTGGATGTCCACCCAGCTGGTGCAATTCGACCGGCCGGTGCGCCTGTTCTTCGACGAGTTCCAGGTGCTCAACAGTCGCGGCGTGCTGACCGCATTCCGCGACCTGCTGGAGCGCATCCCGGAGAACGTCACCATCTTCATCGGCTCCCGCGCCCTGCCGGAGATCGGCCTGGCGCGGCTGATGGTGAACAACCAAGCCCTGGTGCTGCGCGCCGACGACCTGCGCTTCACCCACGACGAGGCCCAGCAGTTCTTCTCGCAAGCGCGTGAACTGGGTGTCAACCCGCAGGAACTCGATGCCATCTATCGGCAAACGGAAGGATGGCCGGCGGCGCTGCAGTTGTTCCGCCTGTCCCTGGCCAGCCCCTCGGTCCGCCGCAGCCTGACCGGCATGTCGGGCTACAAGCCGCGCGAACTGGCCGAGTACCTGGCCGACAACGTGCTGACCCTGCAGACCCCGCGCGTGCAGGAGTTCCTGCGGCGCAGCTCGGTGCTGACGCGCCTGTCGGCCGACCTCTGCGACCACGTCACCGGCTGGCAGGACTCGCAGAGCATCCTGCTGTTCCTGGAGCGCTCGGGCCTGTTCCTGCGCAGCCTGGATTCAGACCTCTGCTGGTTCAAGTACCACACCCTGTTCTCGTCCTTCCTGGCCGAGCAGGTGCGCAACGAGGAGCCCGAGGCCGTGCTGGAGGTGCACCAGCGCGCGGCCGACTGGTTCCACGGCCACGGCATGCACGAGGACGCGCTGCACCACGCCATCGCCGCACGCAACTACGCCTTCGCCACCGACATCATGAACGTCTGGGCGGACCGGCTGATCGCCGACGCCAACCTGGTGACCATGGAACGCTGGTCCGACAACCTGCCGCTGGACCAGATCGCCGGCCGCCCGGAACTGGCCATCAAGATCGCCTGGGCGCTGATCTTCCTGCGCCGCCACCACAAGCTGCGGCCGATCCTCAGCACGCTGGAAGAGGTCTCGCAGGAAGCCGACACCCTGGTGGCGCGCTCGATGCTGGCGCTGGTGCTGGACGACATGCCGCGCGCCTTCGCCCAGGTGGACCAGATCCCCATTGCCGGCCAGCAGCCGGTGGGCTTCCGCGCCTTCGAGCTCGGCGCCGCCGCCAACGTCGCGGCCTACCGCGCGCTCTGCGCCGGCGACTTCGACAAGGCCAGCGAGCTGCTCAACATCGCGCGCAGCTACGGCGAGCGTGGCGAGGCCGCCTTCAGCGGCGGCTACACCGTGGCCGTGGGCGGCATGAACCTGGTGATGCAGGGGCGGCTGGCCGAGGCGCTGGCGCGTTACCGCAGCGGCATGTCCGCGCACCACCTGGACCTGGAGAAGCCCTTCGCCACCGGTTCGCTGGTGTCCTGCTTCATCAGCGCGCTCTACGAGAGCAATGACCTGGACACCGCGGAGTCGATGTTCACGCAGTTCCACGACGTGATCGCCGACGGCGTGCTGCTGGACTTCATGGTGCCGGGGTACATCGCCATGGCGCGCATCCAGGAAGTGCGCGGCCGCCCCAACCGCACCGAGGAGATCCTGGCCGAGGCCGAGCAGATCGCCCACACCGCCGGCTGGCCGCGCCTGATGCGCATCGTCAGCTGGGAGCGCGTGCGGCGCCTGCTGCTGGCCGGCGAAATCGACCGCGCCCAGGCCATTGCCAGCCGCATCCCGCGCCAACCGGAATTCGCCCTGCCGGAAGGCTCGATGATCTACACCGAGGCCACCGAGGGCGACGCCATCGGCGCCATCCGCGTGGCCCTGCACAGCGGCAACGTCGAAGCCGCGCTGGCGCAGCTTGCCACCGAGCTGGCGGTGGCCCAGCGCCAGGGCCGCAGCTACCGCCAGATCAAGCTGCTGGTGCTGGACGCCCTGGCCCAACGCATCAAGGGCAACGAGAACCACGCCCACCGCAGCCTGCACCGCGCACTGCAACTGGCCGAGCCGGGCGGCTTCCTGCGCCTGTTCCTGGACGAGGGAGAGAAGATCCTGCCCCTGCTGCGCGACGAACACACCGCGCTCACCGGCAACAGCGCCCCGGAGGCCGCGGCGCTGCGCGCCTTCGTCGTGCGCCTGCTCGATGCCGCCGGCCAGCATGCCGACATCGTATCCCGCCCGGCGGGCAGCGGATTCCAGCCGCTGGAGCCGCTGACCGACCGCGAGAAGCAGATCCTGGTCTACCTCGCCAACGGCGTGTCCAACAAGGAGATGGCGCGGCGCATCTTCGTGTCCGAGAACACGGTGAAGTTCCACCTGAAGAACATCTACTCCAAGCTGGCCGTGGCCAGCCGCCTGCAGGCGATCAATGCGGCAAGGCAGATGGGGTTGCTGTAGGCGGAACCGCTCTTTCGAGTCCAACGGCCGCTCCTACAAAGCGGCCCTCTACGTGGGAGCGACGCAAGTCGCGATGAGTGGGCAGAGAGATCGCGACTCGCGTCGCTCCCACATGACACCCGAGGACTATCTGCTCAGGCGCTGTAGGATGTGGTGAGCGTAGCGAACCGCATCAGACGCGCTAAAGCAGGATCGGTCAGGATGAGGGCGTGTATTGACGGCTACGAACCTCGCGCGGATTGAGGGCTCCACCATCACCCCTGCCCTCTCCCGCCAGCGGGAGAGGGAGAAAAATCGAAATGCCGTGCATGAAAGATCCGTGGCGCGATCAACCGGCACTGTAGGATGTGGTGAGCGTAGCGAATGCCTTTGACGTTCGGGCCCCTTCCAGTAGCGCCCGCCTGGTGGTCGGGCGCAGGGTCGAGCCGGACAGGATGTCCGGCCGAGGGGCCTCAGGCCATGGATGGCCTGTGGGCCCGACCCGTCGCGACCGACCGCCAGGCGGGTTGCCCCGCTTCA
>JBPOHT010000046.1:0-65159 GCA_052035235.1 Pseudomonadota bacterium
CCCACCCGCGCCCCCGCTTGGGCGGGCCAACCGGCCGGGTGGTCGAGTCCGCCGGGTCGGCCCCCCCGCCCACCCAGGCCCTGGGGGCCCTCGGCCGGACATCCTGTCCGGCTCGACCCTGCACTCGGCCCCCAGGCAGGCGCTTCTGGAAGGGAACCCGGTACATCAAAGGCATTCGCTTGCGCTCACCCAGACTTTTGGGACGGTCGAGGAAGCCCTTCCGCGCTCACCCCCTTCTTGATCGCGCAAAAACAAAACGCCCCTCTCTTGCGGGAGGGGCGTTCTGGAGATGACGAGCCCAACCGTTCGCCCTGAAGTTCTGAGCCTGTCGAAGGATCGAAGGGCGAACGCGATACGTAACCCCGCTACAGATTCTCCTCCCGGAAAATCTTCCACACGCCCTCGCCGTCCTGCTTCCAGAACTGCTGCTTGCGGCTGCGCTGGTTGAAGTTGTCGCTGCGGTAGTCCATCTCGAATTCGGCCAGCAACAAGGGCGTGCCGGCGCCGGGGTAGCGGTAGAGGCTGATGTTGCTCAGCTTCACGTCGATGGACTTCTTGCCGGCGTTGACGCGCTTCTTGTGCTCGGAGAACTGCTTGAGGTTCATGCCGCTGACGGTGAACTCGGGGCCGTAGAAGGCCAGGTAGGCTTCGGTGTCCCGGGCGGACCAGCGGGCGCGCCAGCTTTCGACGCGGGCTGCGAATTCCTCGCGGTCTTTCTGCTGCGCTTCCGGCGTGACCCACTCGAGCTCGTTGCTCAGCACCACGGGGGTGTCGCCGAGGTCGATGTAGGGGGTGAGCGAGAGCAGGTCGTCGTTGGACATGGTCACGCAGCCCTCGCTGGAGCGCGGCGCGCGGCTTTCGGTGTCGCGCGGTACGCCGTGCAGCCAGATGCCGTGACCGGTGCGGCGCTTGAAGCTGTCCCAGGGGTTGGGATAGTTCGTGGGCCAGGCGCCGGCGCCGTAGAGCTCGGGCAGCGAGTCGTCCTTGAGCCAGCGGGTGATGTGGTAGATGCCGATCGGCGTACGGTTGTCGCCGCGGGCTTCCTTGCCGGCGCCGTTCTTGCCCATGGCGGCGTAGTGGTGGCGCATCAGCTTGAGCTTGCCGCCACTGTTCTCGAACACGTAGAGGCGGGCGCGCTGTAGGTCGGTTACCAGCAGGTGCTTGTGCGAGTCCGGCAGCTGCAGCACGGCGTTGGGCACGGAGCCCTCGGGCGGCATGGCCTTTTCGCTGTCCAGGCGGATGCGTGCTTCCTCGGCCAGCTCGGCCAGGCGCTTGGGTTCCGGCGCGCCCTTTTCGGAGGCGGCCAGCAGCTGGCGGTGGAGCGGGCGGGCGGGAATGAACCCGGGCTGCTTGTGGGTGATTTCCTGCAGCAGGCTCAGGGCTTCGCCGGCCTGGCCGGCTTCCAGCCGTTTGATGACCTCGCCGAAAGCCCTCTCGGCGTCGATTGGCTGGCCGTCATCCTTCCAGGCGACGCGCTGCGGCGCGGCCGGCTTGGCAGCGTTGGGGACCGGGGGCGGCGGCAGTGCGGCGACGGTCAGCTGTGCGATGGGCACGCTGACCGGGTCCGGGGCGTCGTTCTGTGCCAGCTGCGGCAACAGGAAGCTCGCGCCGAGCGCGGTGAAGCACACGGCGGCCAGGGCGGATAGCGAGGCTATCCACAGGGTGTAGCGACCTGGCATCGAAGCTGGGGGCGTGCTCAGCTGCCGCTCAGCGCGTGTATTCGCGGCTGATCTTCCAGCTGCCGCCCACCTGCTTCAGTTCCAGGGTCTTGGAGACCTGGTCGGAGAAGGCGTCGGACTCGTAGTCCTGGCGGAAGCTGACGCGCAGGCCGCCGTCGCTGGTGCGCGCGATCTGCGGGTTCACGGCCTTGACGCTGATGCGCTTGGGGCGGGTGATGCGGTCACGGCGCTGGGCTTCCCAGGCGCCACGGCTGATGCTGCCTTCCGGCTGGAAGTCCGGCGCGTAGAGCGCGAAGTAGGCGTCCAGGCTCTTGTTGGCCCAGGACTGGGTCCAGGCGGCCAGGGTGGCGTTGACGGCCTGGGTGGTGTTGGCGTCGACCTCGGCGGCCGGCGGCGGGATGGTGGCCGGGGGCGGCGCCAGGGCCGGAGCCGTGGCGACCGGGGTGGCCGGGCGCGGGGCCGGGGCGGCGACCGTGGTGGCCGGGTCGCTCGGGGCGTTGTCGAGCTGGCCGACCAGGGTCAGCTTGCGGCGCAGGGCGCCGTTGCCCGGGTCCAGCATCAGGGCGCGGTTATAGGAGGCGCCGGCCAGGGCGGCGTAGATGTCGCCCAGGTTCTCATGGGCGGTGGCGTAGCTCGGGTGCGTGGCCAGCGCGGCTTCCAGGGCGTCGCGGGCGCGCTCGTAGTCGCCCTGCTGGGCGTAGAGCACGGCCAGGTTGTTGTAGGGCTCGGGCAGCTGCGGGTAGTCGCGAGTCAGGTCGGCGAACACGCGGATGGCCTGCTCGATGCGGTTCAGCCGCACCAGGGCCAGGCCGCGCACGAAGCGCGCCTGCGCGTCCTGCGGGTTGGCCTGCAGGTGGGTTTCCACCTTGCGCAGGGCGTCGGCGGCGTTGCCCTGATTGAGCAGGGACTGGGCCTCCTCGGCGACGCTGGCGGCCAGCACGGGAGCAGAAGCGAAAACGATCGCAGCAGCAGCGATACGGCAGAACTTGAGCATCACGCCGACCTCGGGCATTGGATGTGATTTGATTTACCGCTAAATATATCAGCAACGCGCGTCCGGAAGAGACGCCCTGATGGGGTATTCAGCGCTTGGCGTAGACGTCCGGGGTGCCCGGAGGGCGCTTCTTGAAGCGGCGATGGACCCAGAAGTACTGCGACGGGGCCAGTTCCACGCCCTGTTCCAGCGCCTGGTTGACGCGGGTGGTGTCGGCCACGTCGTCGCCGCCCGGGAACGCCTCAAGGGCCGGGAAGAATGTCACGCGGTAGCGGCCGTTCACCCGGGCCGGGAAATAGGGCACGACCTTGGCCCGGCCCATCTGTGCCAGGCGGCCGGTGGCGCTGACGGTGAGGGCAGGATGGCCGAAGAACGGGGCGAACACCGAGCTGCGCGGATCCAGGGTCTGGTCCGGGGCGTACCAGATGCAGCGCCCCTCGCGCAGCGCCTTCACCAGCTTGCGCAGGTCCTCGCGCGGCAGGGCCGGCAGGCCGGAACGCGCCTCGCGCCAATGGTGCATGTAGTGGTTCATGACCTTGTTGGTATAAGGCCGGTACATGGCATGGAACGGGCGGTTTGCAAGGCAGAGGTAGCGGGCGCCCAGCTCCAGCGTGGTGAAATGCCCGGTCAGCAGCAGTACGCCGTGGCCGTCCTTCATGGCGGCGTCCAGGTGTTCCAGGCCCACCACTTCGCCGTAGGGGCGCAGCTTCTCGTCGGTGGCGAACCAGGCCAGGGCGGCCTCGAAGATGCCGGCGCCCAGGTCGGCGAAGTGCTCGTCCACCAGGCGCTCGCGCTCCGCGGCGGGCATCTGCGGGAAGCAGACCTCCAGGTTGCGGCGCACGATGTGGCGGCGGCTGGGGATCAGGCGGCCGAGGAAGCGGCCCAGGCTCTCGCCCATGGCCAGCAGCCAGGGCACCGGCAGCAGGCACAGCAGGCGCATCAGGCCGATACCGAACCAGGTCGGCCAGTAGCGGGGCGAGAGGAACGCGGGCTGGAAGGAGCGGTCGGCCATCCGCGAATTGTAGCGGCCGGCGGCGGTCGTTACGCTTCCCGGGATGCGCCTCCTTTATTCCTGCCTGCTGTACCTACTGACGCCCCTGGTGCTGTTGCGCCTGTGGTGGAAGGGTTTCGAGTTGCCCGACTACCGCCGCCGCTGGGGTGAGCGCTTCGGTTTCGTGCCGGCGCCGGCGCAGCCGGTGGAGGTCTGGGTGCATGCCGTGTCGGTGGGTGAATCGCTGGCCGCCCTGCCCCTGATCCGCGCCCTGGTGGCGCGCCACGGCGAGGGCCGCGTGCTGGTGACCACCATGACCCCCACCGGCTCGCAGCGTGTGCGCGAGGCCCTGGGGACCCAGGTGCTGCACACCTACCTGCCCTATGACCTGCCCGGCGTGGTGTCGCGCTACGTGTCGCGCATGCGCCCGCGCCGCGTGGTGGTGATGGAAACCGAGCTTTGGCCCAACCTGTTCCGCGCGCTGGCGCGGCGCGGCGTGCCGCTGCTGGTGGCCAATGCGCGCCTGTCGCCGCGCTCCTTCCGTGGTTATGGCCGGGTGCGCGGCTTTGCCGCCTCCGTGCTGTCGGACTGCCGCGAGGTGGCGGCGCAGAGCGAGGCCGACGCCGAACGCTTCCGCGCGCTGGGTGCGCCGCGCGTCAGCACCATGGGCAACATCAAGTTCGACCTGGCTGTGCCCGAGGCCCAGCTGGAGCTGGGCCGGCGGCTGCGCGCCGCGCTGGGTGCGCGGCCGGTGTGGATCGCCGCCAGTACGCACGAGGGCGAGGAGGAAGCAGCCCTGGCCGCGCACCGCGAGCTGCGCAAGGCACTGCCGGACGCGGCGTTGATCCTGGTGCCGCGCCACCCGCAGCGCTTCGACGGCGCGGCGAAGCTGGCGGCGCGTGACTTCAACTGCGCGCGCCGCAGTGCCTGGAACGGCGAGGCCCTGGCGGCCGACGTGTTGCTGGGCGACAGCATGGGCGAGATGTTCGGCTACTTCGCGGCCAGCGACGTTGCGTTTGTTGGCGGTAGCCTGGTGCCGGTGGGTGGGCACAATGTGCTGGAGCCGGCGGCGCTGGGACTGCCGGTGCTGTTCGGGCCGCAGATGCACAACTTCATCGCCGCGCGGGACCTGTTGCTGGGCGAGCAGGCCGCGGAGCAGATCGCCGATGCCGCTGAACTCGCCACGGCGCTCACGCGCCTGCTGCGTGATCCGGCGCGGCGCGGTGCCATGGGCGAGGCCGGGCGCCGCGCCGTGGCCGCCAACCGCGGTGCGTTGCAGAAGCTCCTCGAGCTGTTGGATCGCGCATGACGGACCTCGTGGTGATGCGTCCCTCGGGCCTGTACTGCCCGGCCGGCGACTTCTACATTGACCCGGCCAAGCCGGTGGCGCGGGCCGTGATCACGCATGCCCATGGCGACCATGCCCGCAGCGGCTCCATGCAGTACTGGTCCAGCCGCGAGGGCGAGGGCCTGCTGCGTGCGCGGGTCGGGCAGAAGGCCTGGATCAATGCCCTGGACTGGGGCCAGCCCACGCAGATCGGCGCCGCGCGCGTTTCACTGCACCCGGCGGGCCACGTGCTGGGCTCGGCGCAGGTGCGTATCGAGGCCGAGGGCCAGGTCTGGGTGGTGTCCGGCGACTACAAGCGCGACGACGACCCCACCTGCACGCCTTTCGAGCCGGTGCCCTGCGATGTGTTCATCACCGAGGCCACCTTCGGCCTGCCGGAGTACCGCTGGCCGCCGGCCTCGGAGACTGCGCGTGAAATCCATGAGTGGTGGATGCAGAACGCCGCCGAGGGGCAGGCCTCCGTGCTGTTCTCCTACGCATTGGGCAAGGCGCAGCGCATCCTGGCCGAGCTGACGCGCTACACCGATCGCAAGGTCTGGCTGCACGGTGCGATGACGCCCCTGGTGGAGGTCTACCGCAAGGCGGGGGTGAAGATGCTGCCCACCGAGTCGGCGGTGGCGCCGCCGCGCACCACGGATTTTGCGGGTGAGCTGATCCTGGCGCCGCCGGCGGCGCGCGGCACGCCGTGGATGAAGCGCTTCCGGCCTTATCGCGCGGGCTTTGCCTCAGGGTGGATGCAGAAAGACCTGCGGCGTGATGCCTGGGACCGCGGCTTCATCCTGTCCGACCATGCGGACTGGGATGGGCTGTTGCTGAGCATCGAGCAGAGCCAGGCCAAGCGCGTGTTCGCGATGCATGGGCATACGGAGACGCTGGTGGCGCATCTGCGTGAGCGTGGCGTCGATGCGGCGGCGTTGCCGGGGGCGGCGCCGGGGTATTGATTCGTGGCGTGACTTGTCCGCGCGCGACGCGTGGGCAAATGAGAAGAAATTTGCCCACCCTACGGTCACTCCTTTTCGTCCGGCGCATAGAGCTCCAGCACGAACTCGATGCCTCGATCTGCCAATGATCGTAGGGTTTTCACGGAAAGAGAGAAGCCTTCGTTGCTCTCTTCCATGAATCCGCCGCAAAACAGATCAATCCTGAAGCGGTGGGATACTTCAGACCAGCGAGCTATCTCGCCAGTGGCTCGCTTCAGGAGCTCTGCGATCTGGCCATCGAAGTTCTCCGGCTCGGATGGCGGTGCCTCCAGGCGCCAAGCGCCAAAGCTGCGTCGTGCCCCGGATCGAAGGACGTCGCCCTTGCAGTGTGAGCTGTCCGGAGCGCAGCCCAGCAGTTGCGTGATTTCATCGGGATCGAGATCGTCGCCAATGATCCGCAGGGACACGACGGTGCGGGCGATTCGAGTCATGTCCTGATCAGTTAGCGGCCAAGGGGCCACGATATCTCATTCGCCAGACGCCCTCTCCCGCATAAATCAGCAACGCCCCCCAGATGATCCCGAACCCGATCCAGTGCATCTGCAAAAAGGGCTCGTGGAACACCAGCACGCCGCACATCAGCTGCAGCGTCGGCGTGATGTACTGCAACAGGCCCACCAGCGATAGCGGGATGCGGCGCGCGCCGTAGGCGAACCAGACCAGGGGCAGCGCGGTGACGAAGCCGCCGAGGACCAGCAGGCCGTCGATGTGCAGGGGCTCATGGCCGAAGGCGCCGCTGCCGGTGTGCTCCCACCACAGCAGCGCGCCGAGGGCCGGCAGGAACAGCAGGCCGCTCTCCACGGCCAGGCCCTGTACGGCCGGTACGGGCATCAGCTTTCGCCACAGGCCGTAGCCGGCGAAGCTGGCGGCGATGGCCAGGGCGACCCAGGGCAGGCGGCCGGCTTGCACGGTCATGTAGATCACGCCGATGGCGGCGATGCCTACGGCCAGCCATTGCAGGGGGCGCAGGTGCTCGCGCAGCACGAAGACGCCGAGCAGCACGCTCAGCAGCGGGTTGATGAAGTAGCCCAGGCTGGTTTCGACGATGTGGCCGACGGTGACGGCCCAGATGTACAGCCACCAGTTGCAGGCGATCAGCAGGGCGCTGATCAGCAGCATGCCGACGGTGCGGCGGGACAGCGTGCGCAGCCAGCCGAAGCCTTCGCGCAGGCCCAGCCAGATCGCCACCACCAGTGCGCACCAGACGGTGCGGTGCGCCATGGTCTGCACGGCGGGCACGGTGACGAGCATCTTCCAGTACAGCGGGAACAGGCCCCAGATCAGGTAGGCGCCGAGCGCGGCGGTCAGGCCCTTGCGGGTCTCGCTCATGCGGTCGTCGGTGGGGTTGAAGGCGTTCATGGGGGAGGCGGCGCGCAGTGTGCCGCAGCAAGGGGAGATGCGCCACGGCGCCGGGCGCGTTAACTTACGCGCCTCTTGAATCCGGAAGCATCCCTTCATGCACGTGCTGGTCACCGGCGGTACCGGCTTTATCGGCAAGGCGCTCTGCGAGGCGCTGCTGGAGCGCGAGTACGAGGTGACGGTGCTGACCCGCAACGGCGGCAAGGCCCGCGACCTGCCGTTCGGCACGCGTATCGCGATGAAGATGGACGGCATCGGCAGCTTCGACGCGCTGGTGAACCTGGCCGGCGAAAACCTGGCCGAGCATCGCTGGACCGAGGAGCGGCGCCAGCTGTTCATCGACAGCCGCGTGCAGGCCACGCGGCGCATGGTCGAGCACCTGCGTGCATCCAGCGACCTGCCGCGCGTGATGGTGTCCGGTTCGGCCATCGGCTGGTACGGCGCCCGGGGTGACGAGATTCTCGACGAGCAGTCGAACTCCGGCGGCTACGACGAGTTCCAGTCGCTGCTGTGCCGCTCCTGGGAGGCCGAGGCGCGCCAGGCCGAGAAGCTCGGCGTGCGGGTCTGCCTGCTGCGTACCGGGATCGTGCTGGAGCGCGACGGCGGGCCGCTGGCCAAGATGCTGCCGCCATTCCAGGCGGGGCTGGGCGGGCGCCTCGGCAATGGCCGGCAGTGGATGTCCTGGATTCACCGGGCGGACCTGGTGGCGATGATCCTGTGGCTGCTGGAGGACGAGCGCTGCCGTGGGGTCTACAACGGCACGGCGCCCGAGCCGGTGACCAACGCAGGCTTCGCCCGCGAGCTGGGCCGGGCCCTGGGACGGCCGGCGCTGCTGCCGATGCCGGGCCTGGCGCTCAAGGCGATGGCCGGCGGGATCGCCGATATGTTGTTGACCGGACAGCGGGTTTTTCCCCAGCGCGCCCTGGATGGCGGCTTCCGGTTCCGGTTCCCGGAACTGCCCGGCGCCCTGTCCGACATCCTCCGCAAGGCCTGACCGGGGCATCGGTGGTTTCCTACCCCTGGAGACCCCAAGGGAGGATAGGCTGCGGGCGCGCGGAGGCCTAGAATCGTTCCATGAACGTGATGAACTGGAAGGCTGGCAAGGTGTACCCCATGACCCGGGGTGTGCCGCGAGCGGAGGCAGGGGACTTCGACCCCGGCCGCCACGAGGCACTGCTGCGCAGCGAGCCTGGCAGTTATGCCGAGATGGTTCGCACGGTCACTGCCTTCGGCATCTACCTGATGGACCGCGAGGGCCGCATCCAGAGCTGGAACCTGGGTGCCGAGAACCTCACCGGCTTCGGCGAGCGTGAGACGGTGGGGCAGCACTTCAGTGCCCTGTTCGCCGAGCAGGCCCAGCGCGAGGGCCAGGCGCTGCGCAACCTGGACTTTGCCGCCAACAACCGTCATTGCCGCGACGAGCACCGTCGCCGTCGCCTGGGCGGCGAGGAATTCTTTGCGCTGAGCACGCTGGACGTGGTGCGCGACGAGGGTGGCGAGATCCTGGGCTTCGTCGAGGTGTTCCACGACATCAGCGAGCAGAAGCAGCGCGAGGAGCGGCTCTACCAGCGCGCGACGCGCGATCCGCTCACCGGCGTGTTCAATCGCGGCCACTTCAACGAGACGGCGGAGCAGGAGATCGAGCGCGCGCGCCGCTTCGCCGAGCCGCTGTCGCTGGCGATGCTCGACATCGACCACTTCAAGAAGATCAACGATACCTACGGGCACGAGGTGGGCGACACCGCCATCATCGGCCTGGCACGCACCTGCAGCAACAACCTGCGCAAGATCGATTCGCTCGGTCGCCTGGGTGGCGAGGAGTTCGCCGTGCTGCTGCCGCGCGCCAACAAGCAGGCGGCCCTGGAGATGGCGCAGCGCCTGCGCCTGGAAATCGCGGCGCAGCGCATTCCGCTGCAGGGTCAGGAGATCAGCTACACCGTCAGCATCGGCATCTCCACGCTGCTGCCGACCACGCGTGACCTGGCCGAGCTGCTGCGCCATGCCGATGCGGCGCTGTACCAAGCCAAGCGCGAGGGCCGCAACCGGACGATTGCCTGGTTCGAGTGAAGGCTAGGCGCCCTCAGAGATAGGGTGAGAACAGCCACCAGAAGGCGTCGTACAGCCGCGAGGGTAGCGGCCGGCGTTGCAGCTCCTGTGCATGCAGCAGCCTGGAGCGCTTGCGCCGTTCCTTGAAGTGCCGCGCCATGCGCACGGCGAAGTCGCGGTCGTAGGCTTCTACCACCAGTTCGAAGTTCAGGCGCAGGCTGCGCGGGTCCAGGTTGGCGGAGCCCAGCAGCACGTACTCGTCGTCCACGATCAGCAGCTTGCTGTGCACGAAGGGTGGCGGCTGGTAGTAGATGCGCAGCCCCCGCAGGATCATGTGCGGCAGCTGGTGGCGCATGGCGCGCTTCATCTTGCCCTGGTCCGATTTCTCCGGCAGCAGGATCTGGATCTGCACGCCGCGCAGCACCGCCGCTTCCATCGCGGCCACCAGTTCCCGCGGCGGCAGGAAATAGGGGGTCATGATGCGCACGCGGTGGCGCGCCGAGGCCAGCGCCGACAGCAGCATGAGGGTCAGCTGGCCCAGGTCTTCATTGGGGCCGTCGGTGATCACGCGGCAGATCGCGCCGCCCTCCACTTCCGGGGCCGGCTGTGCCGGGCAAGGGCAGTCGCCGCCGCCGGCATAGCGCCAGTCTTCGCCAAACACTTCGGCGAGCTGCTGTACCACCGGACCACGCAACTCGAAGTGCAGGTCGTGTTCGGGGCGAGGATTCTGCGGGTCCTGCGCCATGTGCCGCAGGCTGATGTTCATGCCGCCGGTATAGGCCAACTCGCCATCCACGATCAGCAGCTTGCGGTGGTTGCGCATGTTGAGATGCAGCGAGGGCGGCAGCAGCTGGGGCGGATGGAAGCGCTGCACGTCGAGCCCCAGCTGGCGCATCCGGCGGCTGGCGCAGCCACGGCGCAGGCTCAGCTCGGCGAAGCCGTCCACCAGCACGCAGACCTGCAGTCCGCGCTTCTGAGCGTCGGACAGCGCGGCGATGAACTGCTCGCCGACCTTGTCCACGTCGAAGATGTAGCTGGCCATGAGTACCGACTGCCGGGCGGACGCGATGGCCTGCAGCATGCGTGGATAGGCCTGCTCGCCGTCGTGCAGTACGTCCACCAGGTTGCCGTCCAGCAGTGGGCGATGGGTGATGACGTCGGCGGTGCGGGCCAGCTGCTCGAACGAGGGCGGCACCGCGGGGCGCTCGTGCCCGGCGTTGCGGCGATGACGCGCGTCGCGTTCGTGGTCCAGGCCGATGCCGCGACCCAGGGTGTGGCGCGGCGGGCGCAGACGGTGGGCGCGGGTCTCCACGCGATTGATGCCGAACAGGAAGTACAGCAGCGCGCCGCCGAAGGGCAGCATCACGCAGACCACGATCCAGCCCCAGGCGGCACGCGGATCGCGCTTCAGCAGCAGGGCATGGCCGCAGGCGAACAGGGCGAGCAGCCACGCGGTAGCGCCGAGCAACAGGGGCCAGTAGCTCATGGGGCTCCGATGTCCAGGGCGATCTCGGTGACTACCGGCAGGTGATCGGAAAGCCGCTCGGCCAGCACGTGGGCGCGGCTGACGTGCAGGCCGTTGCCGGCCAGCACGTGGTCGATGATGCGGGAGGGCTTCCAGCTCGGGTAGGTGGGCATCTCGTGCAGGCTGCGCAAACCACAGGACTGCAGCACGCCGTGCGCGGCCAGCTCGGCCGGCTCACAGTTGAGGTCGCCCACCAGCAGGCTGCGCGGGTGGCTCTGCATGACGCCGGCCAGGTATTCCAGCTGCAGCGTGCGCGTGCCCCGGGTCAGGGCCAGGTGGGTGACGATCAGGCGCAGCGGCGCCGAGCCCTGCGGCTGCAGCTCCAGCTCCAATGCGCCGCGGCCGCGCAGGCGGCCCGGCAACGGGTGATGGCGCACGACCCGCAGGGGCACGCGTGAGAGGCAGCCCAGGGCATGCTGGGCGAAGGGACGCAGGTCGCGGTTGACCGCGGCGTGCCAGTGCGGGAAACCGCCCTGGCTGGCGAGGTATTCCACCTGGTTCAGCGACTGCGTCCGCAGGCTGCCGGCGTCGGCCTCCTGCAGGGCCACGACGTCGTACTGGCTGGCGAGCTGGGCGATGCGGTCGAGCTGGGCGCGGACGCCGCGCGAGGGCAGCAGGTGCTTCCAGGCGTTGGTCAGGTAGTGGTGATACCCATGACTCTGCATGCCCACCTGGATGTTGAGCGACAGCACCCGCAGCGAGCGCGGGGCGGGCGTCGTCGGGGCGGCGGTGTCGGTCATGGGGCTCGTGGACCTGAGACGGCTTTCGGCCGAGGGTATCACCAAGACCGCACAAGGCCGATGACGGTTCAGCCAGACCGGCAAAAAGCCGAAGGGCGCCTGGTGGCGCCCTTCGGATGAAGCGGGAAGCGAGCCAGGCTTACGGTGCGGGGTACTTCTGGAACCAGGCGGCAAAGGTGCCGGTGCTGCGGCCCAGCACGTCCAGTGCCGCGGCGCTGTAGGCGGCGTTGTCGGTCTTGGCCGCGTTGCTGGACTTCTTGCGGGCGGCGCCACCGCCATTGGCCACGCCCATGAAGCCGCCGATCACGTCGAACACCTTCTTGGTCGATGCATTGTCGGTCTCATCGAGCTTCTCCATGGTGCCGAAGGCCACGTCACTGGTGATGCCCTGCTGCAGCGAGACATTGCCCTCTTCGCCCTTGGCGGTCATGCCCATCTTGGACTCCTCGGCGCGGATCATCGGCGTGTTGAAGGTCTTCACCGACATGGCGAGCGAGGCGCCGACCTCGGCGTCGCGTGCCATCAGGCCCGAGCGGTTGCCGCTGCTGGTCATGTTGGCGAAGTCCACCACGATCAGCGGGGCGACGACGATGGCCTGCAGCTTCTCCGACAGCGGAGCCAGCATGCGGTAGCTCTTCTGGTTGAACGGCGTCTTGTCGGTCCAGCCCAGGTCGGCGTAGGTGAAGAACAGCGGCGTGCCGGTGGGGGCGAAGGCAATGCCCTTGGCGCCGGTGACTTCCTTTTCGTAGGGCTGCGGGCTGGGCTCCACCTCGGCGTAGAAGCTGGCCAGCTCGGAAGCCGGCACGACCTCGCGGCCGGCGGCCGTCAGCTGGGCCAGGAATTCGGCATAGGCCTTGTCGGTGATGGCCTGGAAGGTGGCGGTGTCCACGCCCTCCAGGGCCACGTTCATCGAGGCCTTGGCACCGCTGGTGTCGCGGCCCGGCAGGTAGCTGGCGCGCACCTGGGCGCTGACGGCGCTGTAGTTGATGAACACCACGCGGAAACCGGCCACGGCCACGCGCTTGTTCTTGGGCAGCAGCGCGGTGGTCAGGCTCTTGCCGAAGGTGCCGCCGGTCTGGCCCTTGAAGTAGGCATCCGGGTCCAGCGCCGAGGGCGCGGCGGCAGTGGCGGTGGCGGCGACAGCCGCGTCCTCCGCGGAGGCGATGCCGCTGAGAGCGACAGCCAGCAGCGCGAAGCTGCCCGCCAGGATCGAAGTGGTACGCATGGCAATTCCCTCTGGCTCGGTATGGCATCCGTCCGCGGAGCGGGACGGTTGCGCGCAAGACTAGAGGGTGGATGCGTCGTGCAGCGCGCCCTTGTTGGGGGGCATGGCACACCCTTAATGGGGGGTGCGTTCCTCCGCTGCAATGCGCTGGATGTGGCGGCAGAAGTCTTCGTCCTCGCCACGCAGCAGGTCGGGTAGAGCGGCGCGGAAGTCCTCGCGGCGGCACCATTCGCGCATGTAGTCCTCCCAGCTCTGCCACATGCGTCGCGTCTGGCGCGGCATGTCGTCTTCGTAGACCAGCAGGTAGGCCCGCTCGAACAGCGAGATGAGCAGGTCAAACAGCACGCCCTTGCGCTCCTGCTGCTCCTCGTTGAGCTCAGGGGGCGGGCCGTTGCGGCGCAGCAGGTGCAGGTCGGAATGCTCCAGCACCAGGCGCAGGAAGTCGGCGTACTCGTCGGAGAGTTGCTGGTAGATCTCCTCTTCCTCGTTGAGCCGCTCCTTGCGCTGCTCGTAGATGAACACGCCGATGGCCAGCGGCAGGCCGATCACGGTCACCACGTAGCTGAGGAACTCCCAGGTCTCGAGCACGTCCATGCGCCGAGTCTACGCCTGCTGTAGCGCCGGAATGTGACGGGCGGGCGCTCAGGCCGGCTTGTCGAGCACCGCGTAGTAGAAGCCGTCGTGCATGTCGCCGGGGGCGATGCGGCGACCGAATTCGGTGGCTTCGCCCCAGTCGGCTTCGATCTTCGTGGCCGCCAGGTCGTCGGACAGGGCCAGGAAGCGGCCCATGATCTCGTCGCCTTCAGCGCGCAGTGTCGAGCAGGTGGCGTAGACCAGCCGCCCGCCCGGGGCCAGCAGCGGCCACAGGGCCTTGAGCAGGCGCAGCTGCTGCAGTTGCAGCTGGGGGATGTCGGTCTTGCGGCGCAGCCACTTGATGTCCGGGTGGCGGCGGATCACACCGGTGCCGGAGCAAGGGGCGTCGATCAGGATGCGGTCGTAGAACTTGCGGTCCCACCACTTGGCGGGGGTGCCGGCGTCGCCGGCAACGAGTATCGCCTTGAGCTTGAGGCGGCGCAGGTTTTCGTCGACACGGATCAGGCGGCGGCTGTCGCTGTCCAGGGCGGTCAGCTCCAGCGCCTGGCGCTCCAGCATGTGTGCGGTCTTGCCGCCGGGGGCGGCGCAGGCGTCGAGCACGCGCTGGCCGTAGCGCAGGTCCATCAGGTCTGCGGCGAGCTGGGCCGAGGCGTCCTGCACCGAGGCGTGGCCCGAATTGAAGCCGGGAATCTTGGCCACCGGGCGAGCCTCGTCGAGCATCACGGCGTCGGGGCAGTCGTCCAGGGGCTGCGCGCCGATGCCGATTTCGCGCGCACGCTGCAGCCAGGTGTCGCGCGAAATCTCGCGGCGGTTGATGCGCAGGGTCATCGGCCCCTGGCGGTTGTTGGCGGCGAGCACACGCTGCCAGTCGTGCGGCCAGTCGGCCTCGAGCTTGCCGGCGAGCCAGTCCGGGTGCGAGCTGCGCAGCGCCGGGTCGTCCGGTAGCTGAGCGTCCAGGGACTTGCCCTCGCGCTGGTAGCGGCGCAGCACGGCGTTGACCAGGCCGCGGGCCGGCGAGAAGTTGAGCTCCTCCACCGCGGAGACGGTTTCGTTGAGGGCGGCATGGTCGGCGACGTCCATGGAACGCAGCTGGAACAGGCCGCAGAGCAGCAGGGCATGCAGCAGCGGATCGGGCGACAGCGGCTTGTCGAGCAGGCGGTCGAGCAGGGCCGACAGCAGGCGGTGGTCGCGGATCACGCCGTAGACCAGGGCCTTCATGAAGGAGAGGTCGGGGAGTTCCGGGGGCAGGCTGGCGTAGCAGTCGTCCAGGGAGTGGCCGAGCATGACGCGGGTGACGATGCGCGCGGCGTTCACGCGGCTGTTGCGGGAGGGCTTCATGGGGGCATTATCGCCCGACCCGGAGCGCGAGTCGCCTTTTAACCCCCTCTCCCCGCTTGCGGGGAGAGGGTTGGGTGAGGGGCGGCGCCTTCAATCGGTGACGAGATACGTACCGGTAGCGACGTAGGGTGGGGCGCCAAAACTGACCTACACCCGCACCGGCACCCTCACCCGGAAACAAGCCCCCCGCTCGGCCGGCGCCAGCTCGATACCGCCGCCATGCGCGGTCAGCAGCGAGCGGATGATGGCCAGGCCCAGGCCGGTATTGCCGCTCTGGCGGCGGGTGGTGAAGAAGGGCTCGAAGATGCGCTCGGCGTTGGCGGCGGAGATGCCCTGGCCGTCGTCGGCCACGGTGATGACGGCGCAGGGCGGCGTGCCGCCGTCCAGCGCCCAGTCCAGGCGCACGCTGACGCCGGGGCCGCCGTGGTGGCGGGCGTTGTCCAGCAGGTTGCCGAGGATGGAATCCAGGGTTTCCGCTGACATGGCGACGGGCACGCTGTCGTTCCGCGTGGGCGGCAGCAGATTGAGGCCCAGCACGCGCTGGCGCTCGGCCACGCCGGCCAGCACGGCGGCCAGGTCGCAGGCATCGTCGCCCACGCGCATCACGTCGGCGCGCGCCAGCTCCAGCAGCTTGCGCACCAGGTTCTCCAGGCGCAGGGCATCCTGGCCGAGGATGTTCAGGAAGCGCGAGCGCTCCTCGGCGGACATGTCCGCGCCGTGCTCGCGCAGCAGCTCCACCGAGCCCTGGATGGCGGTCAGCGGGGTCTTGAACTCGTGCGAGACGTGGGCGGCGAAGTCGCGGATGTACTGTGCGCGCTGCTCCAGCGTCAGCGCCATGGTGGCCACGGTCTCCGACAGCTCGGCGATCTCCTGCGTGCCGGGGTGGGCCAGCGGCGTCACGGCGCCGGTTTCACCCCGCGCGGCGCGGTGGGCCTGGTCCACGAGCTGGCGCACCGGGCGGCTGATGGTCAGCGCGCTGAACAGCGTCAGCGCCAGCACCAGGCCCAGCAGCGCCAGCCCGGCGAGGATCAGCGGCTCGAGCTTGCCCTCGATGGCCTGGCGCAGGTTGGCCGGCGTGCGCACCAGCATTACGGCGCCCAGCACGCGGCCCTCGCGAAGGATCGGCTCGGCGACGTAGACGCGCAGCCGCGCGCCGCGGCTGATCGATTCCAGCGGCGGGCTTGGATGGACGCTGCTGCGGGCGCGCAGGGTGCTGACCGCCGCGCCGCCCAGGGCGCGTTGCACTTCCTCGTGGTTCATCAGCGACAGGCCGAGGTCGCTTTCGTCGCGGTCGCGGGTGGAGGCCACCACCACGCCGCGGTAGTCGACCACGGCGATGCCGGCCAGCGTGGTGCGTTGTGCCTGCTGCAGGATCGGATTCAGCTCCTGGCCGATGCGCCAGGCCAGCGGATCGGCGTTGTCCGCCCCCGCTTCCGGCGGCGGCGCGGTGGGCAGCACGCGGTCCTCGGCCAGGTCCAGCACCGGCGCGCGCGGGCGCCAGTGCTCGTTGGGGTCCCGCCCCTTGGGCGTGGTCACCAGCACGTAGCCGTAGTCTTCCAGTGCGCGATTGGCGGCGATGGGGTCGCCGCTGTCGGGCGCGGTGAGGCGCTCGGCGGTGGCGCGGTAGCTGGCGGCGATGAAGGCGGCCTGGGCGATCAGCTCCGATTCGGTCTGGCGGATCAGGGCGCTCTCGTAGAGGCGCAGCCAGATGATGCCGCCCAGCGGCAACGCCAGGATCACCAGGTTGGTGAGCAGCAGGATGCTGCGCAGGCGGAACCGGAACAGGGTTTTCAACTACAGGGCCCCAGCTTGTAGCCGATCCCGTGAACCGTTTCGATTGGGCGAGCCGGATCAAGGCGAATGTCCGGTGGACATTCGCCCCGGTGAGCGCCCGGCCATGGAGCGTTTGGCCCCGGCGCGGAGCGACTCGATGTCGCTCCGCGTTTGCCGAACGCGGGCCGGGGATCAATCTGGAGATGAAGTCGCGCCATGGACGGCAATCCCTCGTGAATCACGCGCAAGGTCCGAGTTTGTATCCAATCCCATGAACCGTCTCGATGGGGTCAATCCCCACCGCTTCCAATTTACCCCGCACGCGCCGCACGTGGCTGTCGATGGTGCGGTCGCTGACGATCTTGTGCAGCTCGTAGGCCTCGCCCATCAGCAGGTCGCGCGTGCAGACGCGGCCGGGCCGCGTCATCAGCGTGCGCAGGATGCCGAACTCGGTCAGCGTCAGCACGATCTCCCGGTCGTCCCACCAGGCCTTGTACTGCTCCGGGTCCAGGCTCAGGCGGCCGTGCTGCAGGCGCTGCGGCGCGGGCTCGGCGGGTGCGCTGCTGCGGCGCAGGCAGGCGCGGATGCGGGCCACCAGTTCGCGCGGCGAGAAGGGCTTGGCCATGTAGTCGTCGCCGCCCAGTTCCAGGCCGACGATGCGGTCCACCTCGTCGTCGCGGGCGCTGAGGAAGATGATCGGCGTCTGGCGCTGCGCCGAGTCGGCGCGCAGGCGGCGGCAGACCTCGGTGCCGTCCAGCTCGGGCATGGTGATGTCGAGCACCACCAAGTCGGGCCGCTCGCTGGCGTGGCGCTGCAGCGCCTGCGCGCCGTTGTCGGCGGTGACGGTGCGGAAGCCGGCCTTCTGCAGCGCGAAGCAGACCACTTCGCGGATGTTGGGATCGTCGTCTACGACCAGGATCGTCTGCATGTTGGGCGGCGGAGGCATGGAAAGTGGAGGCATCCTAGCGGCAAGCGCGGGGGTTGCGGCAAGCCTGCTCATGCGGCGCGGCCCAGTGCGGCGGCCAGCAGCAGCAGCGCCAGCGGTGCCAGGGGCAGCCAGGCGATGGCGTTCAGCGCCGCCCAGGCCTTGACCAGACCATGCCAGAGCGGGCCTTCCCCGCGGTCGGGTGCACGCAGCACCGGCACGGCCGCGAGGATGATCAGGGCCGGCGCCAGCAGCATCGACAGGAACATGCCACGCAGGCCGGCACCCCAGCCCAGGTCGTCGGCCCAGAACACCAGGGCCAGTGTGACCAGCAGGTAGCCGTGCCCAGCGAGCAGGAAGACCCACCAGAACGCGGGCCACAGGCCCAGGCGGGCGGTTGCAGTTGCAGTGGGTAATCGAAGGGACATGGGCGGCCGGTGGAGAGGATGTGTGGCGCAGCCTAGCCGCGCCGGCACCCGCAAAAGCCGGGCTGCACCGCATTTGCACAATCTTCCTCGGCCTTTGCACGGGGCACGTCCTGGCCTTGCACCGCCGGACGGGAAACTGCATCCCGTACCACAGGGAGTGCCCGCCATGTCCACCGCCACCACCGCTCATGCCACCAGCAGCCTGCGCCGCCGCGGCCTGCTGTTCGTCGGCTTCGTTGCTGCACTGTTCCTGCTGCCGGCCATGGCCGCGATGGCGGCGCAGCCCATCGCCGGCACGCTGGTCGGCGGGGACAGCGGCGAACTGCCGAGCCTGAAGACCGAGATCCGCGCCGACATCCAGGGCGACCGTGCCGAGATCACGGTCGTGCAGGTATTCATCAACCCCCACCGGCAGGCGCAGGAGGCCTGCTTCCGGTTTCCGCTGTACCGCGACGCCGCGGTGCAGGAGATGCGCCTGGCGATCGGCGATGGCGCCGAGACGTCACTGCCCGAGGCCGCGCTGCGGGTCCACAAGACCGCCGCGGACGAGGGCGGCCAGGAGTTCGTGCAGCGCCTGGCCGCGCTGCCGCCGGGCCAGGCCGTGCGCATCGTGCTGCGCTACCGCCAGACCGTGCCGACCTTCCGTGGCACGCACGAGCTGGTCCTGCCTCTGGCGGCGGGTAGCGTGGACGCTACAGGCGGGCAGTTGTCGCTGAAGGTGGCCCTGCACGGCGGCCTGCCGGTGCGCAGCGTCAGCAGCAGCCACGCCCTCAAGGCGCAGCCGCGCTCGCCCTGGGCCTGGGACATCGGCCTGGCGCCCGGCCAGCGTGTGGCGCCGGGCGACTTCGTGCTGCGCTACCAGTTGGCCGAGGCGGCCGATCCGGAGGGCCTGGCGCTGTAGGGCGGCGCCCGAGCGGTAGGCCGGGCCCCGACGGCCGATACCGTAGACGAAGGATGGAACCCCACCGAGCCGCGCTTCATAATGGCGGCATTAGTGGTTACAAAAGTTCTGTCTGGAGGGTTCCCCTGATGATGAAGTCCCTGCTGCGGGCGTCTGCGCTCGCCGTTGTCCTGTCCCTGTCCGGCTGCGGCAGCTCCTCCGCCCCGGTCGACGATGCGGCCGGCGGTGCCGGCGCCAAGTGGTTCGACTACGAGCGTGCCGAGGAATTCGCCGGCATGAAGCAGATGCCGGAGCAGAAGGTGGAGATGAGCGACGGCGTGAAGCTGTCGGTCAAGGTGGCCCTGCCGACAGACGCCGAAGGCAACGTCGCCAACTTCCCGTTGCCGGTGATCCTGACGCAGACCGGCTACAACAAGAGCCTGGCCACGGTGATCCCGGCCTTCCCCACCTTCAACAGCTTCTTCGTCAAGCGCGGCTACGCCCACGTGGCGGTGGACGTGCGCGGCACCGGCGTGTCCGAAGGCACCTGGGAGGCCTTCAGCGCCCGCGAGCAGCAGGACTACAAGGAGATCATGGACTGGGTCGCCGTGCAGCCCTGGAGCAACGGCAAGGTCGGTACCTGGGGCCCGTCGTTCATGGGCATCACCCAGATCTTCACGGCCGCGCACCAGCACCCGGCGCACAAGACCGTGTTCGCGATCGTGCCGATGGGCGACGCCTACCGTGACATCGTGTTCGCGGGCGGCCAGGTCAACGCCGGCTTCATCCCGCTGTGGATGCTGCTGGTGACCGGCCTGGGCGTGCTGCCGGCCGAGCCGGATCCGGCGACGCTGCTGATCTCCCTGGATCACGCGCTGGACGCGGTGCTGCAGTTCCAGGTGCCCACCATCGTCAACGCGCTGACCGGCGGGCAGGACCGCAACTACGACAGCGAGTTCTGGCGCACCCGCTCGCCGATCGAAGTGGCAGACCGCGTGAAGGTGCCGACCTTCATCGTCGGCGGCCTCAACGACATCTTCCAGCGCGGCGAGCCGATGCTGTACGAGGTGATCAAGCGCAATACCACCACCAAGCTGCTGGTGGGCCCCTGGCAGCACCTGGGCGCCTCCACCGGCGCCGGCCTGCCGGTGGACGGCGTGCCCGACCTGAACCACATCGCGCTGATGTGGTTCGACAAGTATCTCAAGGGCCTGAACACCGGCGCCGAGCGCGTGCCCAACGTCACGCAGTTCCTCAGCGGCGAGGGCCACTACTCCATCGCCAGCGACTGGCCGCATCCCAAGGCCAGCGCAGAGCGCTGGTACCTGCGCGGCAACAAGGACCTGAGCCGGGAGCAGCCGGCGGCCGATGAGGGCAGCAACGTGACGCTGCCGGTGGTGTCGTTGCTCAACATCTGCTCGCAGAGCACCTCGCAGTGGACCGCCGGCCTGCTGGGCGTGATCCCCCTGCCCTGCCTGCAGGGCAACAACAACATCAACGAGCTGCCGCTGATCGGCGCGGTGACCTACACCACCGAGCCGATGGATGAGGACTACTACATCAACGGCCCGATCCAGGCCGACCTGTGGATCTCCAGCCTCGCGACGGATGCCGGCATCGCCGCGCGCATCACCTCGGTGGCGCCCAACGGCACGTCCACCGAGCTGACCAATGGCATCCTTACCGCCTCGCTGCGCGCGGTGGACGAGTCGCGCTCGCGCAAGCTGAACGGCGTGATGATCCAGCCCTGGCATCCGTACACCGAGGCATCGCGCCAGATGCTGAAGTCCGGCGAGCCGGTGCTGGCCAGCGTGGAAATCTTCCCGACCAGCGTGGTGATCAAGAAGGGCCACAGCCTGCGCATCGCGATCAGCACGGCGGACTTTCCGCATGGCCTGCCGCCGGTGGGTGACCTGCTCAACCAGCTGCTGGGCATCATGACGATCCGCAGCGACGCGGAGCATCCGTCGAGCGTGGTGGTGCCGGTGGTGCCGCTGTCGGCGATCGAGGCGCCGCGTTGAGGGTTGTCGTTTTGGATTGAAGCAAAAAGGCCGCGAGAGATCGCGGCCTTTTTGTTGGGCGGTTATCTGAACAGTTCACCCTTCGACAGGCTCAGGGCGAACGGTTGGTTAGTCCTTGAGGGTTCCCCCTCTCCTGCCCTTCGGGCACCCTCTCCCACGGGGGGAGAGGGAGAAGAATCTGCTTTCTTGTATGGTTTGTGCGCTTTGTGAGCGCAGCGAATGCCTTTGATGTTCGGGCCCCTTTCAGTAGCGCCCACATGGTGGTCGAGCGCAGGGTCAGCCGGACAGGAAGTCCGGCTGAGGACATACACGCCATGGACGGCGTGTTTGTCCGACCCGTCGCGCTCGACCGCCATGTGGGTTGCCCCGCCTAAGCGGGGCCGCGGATGGAGGGTGTCGTTTCTCTTGGTTACTTCTCTTTGGACAAGCAAAGAGAAGTAACTCGCCCTTAGGCGAAATAAACCTCCAGATATCCACGGCACCTGACCGGCGTAGTCGCCGGCATCCCTGATTGATGGGCTAGCCAAACGCACCGAGCATTTGCTTGTTCATGGAGTGCGCCAGCTACACCAGCGGCGCCTTCCTCAAACTCGTCACCGCCCACACCGCCCGCGAATCCTCCAGCTTCAACTGCTTGGCTCCCAGTCGCGTGACGATGCGGTCGTACTCCGCCTTCTTCATGCGGTCCATCTCCGGGTCGGGGTCGCTCGGGGTCCAGGGGTGTACGTAGACCACGTTGCGGATGCGGGCCTGCAGCATTTCCTTGGCGCAGCCGAAGCAGGGCTGCATCGTGGTGTAGAGCGTGGCGTCCTGCACCGAGATGCCGAAGCGTGCGGCGGACAGCAGGGCGTTCTGCTCGGCGTGCACGCAGATGCAGAGGTCGTAGCCCACGCCGGAGCTGAACTGGCCGCCGGGGTTGCGGCAGCGCAGGCAGCCGCCGTCCAGGCAGTTGGGCATGCCTTCCGGCACGCCGTTGTAGCCGGTGGAGATCACACGGTTTTCCTTCACGATGACGGCGCCCACGCGGTTGCCGGTGCAGTTCGCCTTTTCGCGCACGGCGAAGGCGATGCCCATGTAGTAGGTGTCGGTGTCCGGCAGCTGTTCGCTCATCGTGGTCTCCCCTGAGGGGGAGCTTGTGTCAGGCGTGGCGGTCATTTCAAGCGTCGGGGGTCAGCAGGAGCTTGCCCTGGGTCTGGCCGGACTCCAGGGCACGGTGGGCCTCGGCGGCGGCCGAGAGGGGGTAGACGGTCAGTGGCGGCGCCTGCAGGGTGCCCGCGGCCACGCCGGCGAGGATCTGCGTCATGGCCGGCAGCAGCAGGTCGGCGCGCTCGCTGAGGAAGCTGAGGTTGAAGCCCAGCACGCTGCGGTTGTCCACGGTGAGCTTCAGCGGGTCGAAGCGCGGGGTGCGCAGCCAGTCCCAGGCCAGCTTGAGCCAGTTGGGGCGACCGCCAGTGCGCGGCAGCATGGTGTGGAAGCCGTAGATCGCCAGGCGGCCCAGGGGTGCCAGGTGGCGGTAGCTGTCGCCCAGCGTCTCCACGCCGTTGGGGTCCAGGATCACGTCGTAGCCCTTGGGGGCGATGCGCCCGGCCTCGACCCAGAGCGCCTGCTCGGATTTGACGATGACATGCCGGGCGCCGAGCCGTAGCGGCAGCTCGCGCTTGTGCGCGCCGCCGACCACGGCGGTGACCTCGGCGCCGTGCTGGGCGGCGAGTTGTACGGCGGCGCTGCCGACGCCCCCGGCGGCAGAGTGCACCAGCACGCGCTCGCCGCGGCGCAGGTGGGCGAGTTCGTGCAGGGCGAACCAGGCAGTAAGGAAGATCGTCGGCAGGGCGGCGGCCTGGGCGGTGTCCAGCCCTGCGGGGATGCGGAAGGCCTGCACCGCCGGCACGCAGAGCCGGCTGGCGTAGCCGCCGAACAGGGTCAGGGCCAGTACCGGGTCGCCGGGCTGCCAGTCCTTCACGCCCTCGCCTACGGCGTCGACTTCGCCCGCCACCTCGAAGCCGGGGGTGATGGGCCAGCCCACCAGGCGCTTGGCGGATTCATAGAGGCCCATGCGGATGACGCAGTCGGCGTAATTGACGCCGATATGGCGCACGGCGATGCGCAGTTCTCCCGCGCGCGGCTGCGGGTCCGGCTGCTCGCGCAGTTGCAGGCGGTCATAGCTGCCCGGGCGGTCAATGACGATGGTTTTCATGGGTTTGCGACAAGCGGCGGCGATAGCGGCGGCAGCGGTGCCGCGGGTACATAGTATCTACTGCCCTGACCGCGGTATCCGCGTAGCGTGGCGGGATGAGAACCCTGGACCTCGCCGGCGCCGAAGGACCCTCTGCCCGCCGGGGCGGAGGAGACGACGCCGGCGCCTGGCGCCAACGTTTTGCCCGGCCGGCTGACAGTTGGGTGGGCGTCGCCTGGCGCCTGCTGGTCCTGGCGCTGGCCTACCTGGGCACCGGCTGGTTGGGTCTGCAACTGGCGCAGCCGCCGGGCTATGCCACCGCCATCTGGCCGCCCTCCGGCATCTCCCTGGCCCTGTTGCTGCTCTGGGGCCGCGGGCTCTGGCCCGGTGTATGGCTGGGCTCGCTGCTGCTGAACTGCGCGGTCGGCTACAAGGTTGGCGGTGGCCTTTCGCCACAGAGCGTGCTGGTGGCGGTGGCCATCGCCAGCGGCTCCAGCCTGCAGGCGGTCTGCGGCGCGACGCTGATCCGGCGCCATGTCGGCTGGCCGACGATGCTCGATTCCGGCCGCGACGTGCTGTCCTTCATGCTGCTGGGTGGGGTGCTGTCCTGCGTGATCGCCGCCAGCGTGGGGACTGCCACGTTGTACTTCAGCGGCCGCGTGGTATCGGGCGACCTGCTGTTCACCGGCTTCACCTGGTGGGTGGGTGACGCCATGGGCGTGTTCCTGATCGCCCCGTTGCTGGTGGTCTGGGCGCTGGAGCGTCGTCGCAGCTGGCAGCGCCGCTTGCCGACGGTGGTCGGTTCGGTGGCGATATCGGTGCTGTTGGGCGCCCTGGTGGTGCGGCAGACCAACCTGGTGGAGAGCAGCCGCATCCGCAGCGCCTTCGGCGAGCAGGCGCAAGCGGTGGAGCGCGGCCTGGCGGAGCGCCTGGTCGGGGCGGAGCGCGCGGTGCGCACGCTCGGTGATTTCTACCAGGCTTCCACCGAGGTGACGTCCGAGGACTTCATCGCCTTTGCCGGCGGCCAGTTGCTGGGCACGCCGGGCATCCGTTCGCTGGGCTGGGCGCCGCGCCTGGCCGGCGAGCACTATCCGGTGACCTACATCATGCCGCGCGACGGCAACCAGGCCTTGCTGGGGCATGACCTGGCCAGCGACGTGGGCCAGCAGAGCTTGCTGGATAACCTCACGGCATCGCGTGCGCTGGCGGTGTCACACGATCTTCCGGCATCGGTGGCTTACGGCAGTGGCGGCGTGCTGGTGGCGGCGCCGCTGGGCAGGACGCAGGCCAATGGCGCGTGGCGCCGGGACGGGCTGGTCTTTGCGCTGCTGCAGTTCGATGCCCTGATGAAGCAGGTCGCGGGTGACCGCCTGCCGCCGGGCGTCGAGCTGGTCCTGATGGATCGCGGCGCCAGCGGCGAGCGCGCGAGGCTCTATTCCAGCTCGGGCCGCGTGCCGCCGCGGGATGCCAACAGCCTGGTACACGAGGGCGAGCTCAGCTTCGGCCCCGCCCACTGGCACTTGCAGGTGGTCGCCGGCAACGCCTACCTGCAGGCGCACCGCTCGCTGCAGGCCTGGGTCACGCAGGCGGGTGTGTTCCTGTTCTCCGGGCTGCTCGGGGGCTTTTTGCTGGTGCTTACCGGCCGCGCGGCGCGTGTAGAGCAACTGGTCGGCGAGCGTACCGACGAGCTGGAGCAGAAGAACCGCGCGCTATCGGGCGAGGTGGAGCAGCGCCAGCGCAGCGAGGCAGCCCTGCGCGAGAGCGAGGAGCGTTTCCGCGGTATCTTCGAGAGTGCCAGTACCGGTATTGCCTTCGCCAACGCCCGCGGGCGCATCCTGCAGAGCAATGCCGCGTTCCAGGCGCAGCTCGGCTATTCCGCCGAGGCCTTGCGCAGCATGGATTTCCCTTCGCTGACGCATCCGGAGGACATGCCGCGCGAGATGGAGCTGTTCCGCGAGGTGGAGTCCGGTCGCCGTGACAGCTACCGCCTGGAGAAGCGCTTCCGTGCGGCCGGCGGGCGCCATGCCTGGACCGACTCCACGGTGTCCGCGATCCGCGTCGGCGACTCGCGCCCGCAGCACTACGTGGTGGTCTGCACCGACATCGAGGCGCGCAAGAACGCCGAGGCGCATATCCGCTACCTGGCGCAGAGCGATGCGCTCACCGGGCTGCCGAACCGCTCGATGCTGGCCAGCCGCCTGGAGGAGATCCTGGCTGAGGCGCATCTCAGCCGCCAGCCGTTCGCGGTGATGTTCATCGACATCGACCGCTTCAAGAACATCAACGACTCGCTGGGCCATGGCACCGGCGATACGCTGCTGCAGGAGATGGCGCGGCGCCTGGGCATGTGCGTGCGTGGCAGCGACATCCTGGCGCGCCACGGCGGCGATGAATTCGTAGTGGTGCTGCCGCAGGTGCAGGATGCGGCACAGGTCTCGCAGGTGGCCACCAAGATGCTGGCCATGATCGAGCAGCCGCTGACCATCGACCAGCACCTGCTCAGCGTCACCTGCAGCATCGGTATTGCCCTGTATCCGGGCGATGGCGAGGACGCCGAGAGCCTGATGAAGAATGCCGACGCTGCGATGTACGTGGCGAAGAATTCCGGACGCAACAGCTTCCAGTTCTTCACCGCCGACATGAACGCCCGCGTGCGCGAGTTCCTGCGCGTGGAGAACGACCTGCGCAGCGCGCTGAAGAACGGCGAGTTCCGCCTGCACTACCAGCCTCAGTTCGATACCGCCAGCGGCGAGGTGCTGGCGATGGAGGCGCTGATCCGCTGGCAGCATCCGCAGCGCGGCCTGCTGCTGGCCGGGCAGTTCATCCGCGTGGCGGAGGAGAGCGGCCTGATCGAGGAGATCGGCGACTGGGTGCTCAACGAGGCCTGCCGGCAGGCGCGGGACTGGCAGTCGCGCGGCCTGAAGCCGGTGCCGGTGTCGGTGAACCTGTCGGGCTTCCAGCTCTACCGCCGCGACATCGTCTCCAAGGTCAGCCGCGCGCTGCGTTCCAGTGGCCTGGACCCGCGCTGGCTGGAGCTGGAGGTTACCGAGTCGGTGCTGATGCAGGACGTCGAGCGCGTGGTCGGCATCCTGCAGGAAATCCGCGGCATGGGGGTGAAGCTGGCGCTGGACGATTTCGGCACCGGCTACTCGTCGCTGGCCTACCTGCAGCGTTTCCCGCTGAGCCGCCTCAAGGTGGACCAGACCTTCGTACGCGACATCAGCGTGGACGACAGCGACGCGGCGATCTGCAAGGCGATCATCGCGCTGGCGCGGACCCTGGGCCTGCAGGTGGTGGCGGAGGGTGTGGAGACGCCGCTGCAGCTGGCCTTCCTGCGCGAGCACCGCTGCGACCTGGTGCAGGGCAACCTGCTGGGTGCAGCGATGTCGCCGCGGGACATGGAGCTGTTGCTGGGGGCTTGAAGGAAGGTTTGTAGGATCAGGTATCGCGGGGGCGATCAGGGGTAGTGGCGAAGCCCTCGCCCGTTTCGCAAGCAGCGGGCGGGGCGCCGAGTCATGAGCGGGAGTGGGAGCGATGCGATACGCCGCTTGCCGTGGATGAGAAGATCGCGACTCGCGTCGCTCCCACGAAGACTCAGGCCGGTGCGGCGCCGGGCTTCTCTGCCCGCTTCGCGCGGATTTCCTCGACCTTTTCCTTCCAGGCGGCCACTTCTTCCGGCCATCCTTCCAGCACGCAGACGGCGCAGCCGCCGTTGCAGCAGTCCGGCTGGTCCGGATAGGGCGGCAGGTCGGTTTCGTCCGGGGTCGGGTAGCGAAAGGGCTGTACACCGCTCATGTGAAGCGCTCTCCTTCGAGCTTGCGGCCGCGGGCCGCAATGGCGGCGTCCATGGCCTTGCCGCCGGGCCATTGCAATTGCTGCAGCCGCACGATGCCCTCGCCCGCCGCCACCGCGATGCCCTGGGCGTCCGCGGCGACGATGGTGCCGGGTTCGCCGCTGCCGGCTTCGGCCTGGGCCAGCCACAGGCGCAGGCGTTCACCATTGAGCTCACTCCAGGCCACGGGCACCGGGTTGAAGGCGCGGATGCGCCGCGCGATCTCTTCGGCGGGACGCGACCAGTCGATGCGCGCCTCTTCCTTGCTAAGCTTTCGGGCATAGGTGGCGCCGTCGACGGGTTGCGCGCGTTCCTGCAGTTCGCCGCGCTCCAGCCCTGCCACGGCTTCCACGATCAGGCGGCTGCCCAGCGCCTGTAGCTGGTCGTGCAGCGAAGCCGCCGTGGTGTCTGCCGTGATGGCGATGGCTTGTTCCAGCAGCATCGGGCCGGTGTCCAGGCCGGCGTCCATGCGCATGATGGTGACGCCGGTCTGCGTGTCGCCGGCTTCGATGGCGCGCTGGATCGGTGCCGCACCGCGCCAGCGCGGCAGCAGCGACGCATGGATGTTGAGGCAGCCGTGGCTTGGGATATCCAGCACGGCTTGCGGCAGCAGCAGGCCGTAGGCCACCACCACCATCACGTCCGGGGTCAGGGCACGCAGTTCGTCCACCGCCTCGCCGCGCAGCTTCTCGCGCTTGAACAGGGGCAGGCCGAGCTCGGCGGCGCGCAGGGCTACCGGCGAGGGGCTGAGCTTCTGGCCGCGGCCGGAAGGGCGGTCCGGCTGGGTATAGACGCCGACGATCTGGTGGCCGGCGGCATGCAGGGCATCCAGCGCCGCGACGGCGAAGTCGGGCGTACCGGCAAAAACCAGGCGCACCGGGCTAACCCTTAGCCTTGTGGCGGGCTTCCTTCTCCATCTTCTTGCGCAGGCGCTCGCGCTTGAGGCTGGAGAGGTAGTCGATGTAGAGCTTGCCGTCGAGGTGGTCGATCTCGTGCTGGATGGCCTGGGCCATCAGTCCTTCGGCCTCCAGCTCGAAGGGCTTGCCATGGCGGTCCAGGGCGCGCATCTTCAGGCGGTTGTAGCGGTCCACCTTGTCACTGTAGCCGGCCACGGACAGGCAGCCTTCGTCCATGCTCTGGCGGTCGCCGGCGTCGAAAATCTCGGGATTGATGACTACCATGGGCTTGGGTTCGCCGTTGCCCTCGCTGGTGTCCATCACCGCCAGGCGCTTGGGGATGCCGACCTGGGTGGCGGCCAGACCGACGCCGGGCGCGGCATACATGGTCTCGAACATGTCGTCGATCAGGCGCTGCAGGGCGTCGTCGAACTGGGTCACCGGGGCGGCTTTTTGCCGCAGGCGGGGATCGGGATGCTGCAGGATTTCGAGTAATGCCATGTCAGGAACCAGCCTACAACTTAGAAACGACTGTTGGATTTGACGGCAAACGATTGACTCATCTAGAGTTTGCTGCAAATCCGGCGTAACCGCGGGGAAGGTGCCGCCATGCAGAAGTATAGCGTTTTATACCGAGTTCAAGCTCTGGCGCTGGCTGCGGCCGCGCTCGCCTCTGGCTGCGCGACGGCGCCGGGCGAACGCAGCTCGTCCAACGTGCAGCCTCCTTCGCCCGTGGTGCGTCCCGCGCCGGTGGCGGAGCCGCTGCAGGCCGAGGTGGAGGGCCTGAGCTCCGACGAGCATTCGGCGGTGGCCGCCGATGACGGCAGCCTGGTGCGCGATGACGCGCCGCTGCGCTATGTCGTCAAGAAGGGCGATACGCTCTGGGGCATCTCGCAGAAGTTCTTGGTCGAGCCCTGGCAGTGGCCCGAGGTCTGGATCGTCAACGACCAGGTCAAGAATCCTCATCTGATCTACCCCGGCGACGTGCTGACGCTGATCTGGCGCGACGGCCGCCCGCGCGTGGCGCGCGAGCCGGAGCTGGCCTCCGACCGCCTGTCGCCGCGCATCCGCGAGTCCGACCTGGGTGCGGCCATCCCGGTGATCCCGCTCGACGCGATCCGTGATTTCCTGCGCAGCCCGCGCCTGGTGACGATGGAGCAGCTCCGACAGGCGCCGTACATCCTCGACTTCGTCGATCTGCACCTCGTCGGCGCCAGCGGCAATGGCGCCTACGTGAAGAAGCTCAAGCGCAGCCACGGCAGCTCGCTGGAGGCGGTGCGCCTGGGCCAGACCTATGTCGATCCGGACAGCAAGGAAGTGCTTGGTTACGAGGCCATCCCGGTAGCCCAGGTCGAGGTGCGTGAGTTCGCCGAGCCCGGCACGGTGATGCTGACCAAGAGCTACCGCGAGACCCGCGCCGGCGACTACCTGATCAAGCCGCTATCGGAAACCTTCGACGCCAACTTCTACCCGCACGTGCCCAAGGGGGCGTTCACGGGCCGCATCCTGTCGGTGTTCGACGGTGTCTCGCAGATCGGCCAGTACCAGGTCGTGACGCTGAGCAAGGGCGCGCGCGATGGCCTGGAAGCGGGCCACGTGCTGGATATCCTGCAGGCCGGGCGCAGTGCGCGCGACCCGCATGGCATCAAGTACGTCGCCCTGCCGGAGACCTATGCCGGCCAGGTGATGGTGTTCAAGCTCGAGGATCGCGTGTCCTACGCGCTGGTCATGTCGGCGATCCGCCCGGTCCATGCGTTGGACAAGGTGGTCAAGCCCGGCTCGCGCGTCGCGATTGAATAAAAGCGACCCGACAGACGACGCATATTTTCCACGCCCGCCCGCGGCAACCCGTCACAGGACGGCTTGCTACCGGCGGGCGTTCTGTTTCACGCTCCCGGCGTGAACCTTCCTGCCCTGCAATCCTGGCTGACGTTGCTGCGCGCCCCCGGCGTCGGCGGCACCACCGTGGCGCGACTGCTCGCCACCTTCGGCTCCGCACAGGCGGCCGTATCCGCCGGCGCCGCGGCGCTGCGGCCTCTCGGGCTGTCCGACAAGACCCTGCAGTTCTTCGCCCAGGGCGACCCGGAGGGTGTCGCCCTGGACCTGGAGTGGCTGGACCAGCCCGGCCGTGGCCTGCTGACGCTGGACGACCCGCGCTACCCGGATCGGCTGCGGCAGATCGCCCAGGCGCCCGGGGCGCTGTTCTACCAGGGCGACCCGGAACTGCTGGCATTGCCGCAATTGGCCATCGTGGGAGCCCGCACGGCCACCCCGCAGGGCTTGGAGAACGCGCGCTCCTTCGCCGCTGAGCTGGCCCGGCGGGGGCTGTGCATCACCAGTGGCCTGGCCCTGGGCATCGACGGGGCGGCCCACCGCGGCGCCCTGGAGGCCGGCGGCATGACGATCGCGGTCTGCGCCACCGGGCTCGACCGGGTCTACCCGGCGCGGCACCGCCAGCTCGCCCACGACATCGTGCGCGAGGGCCTGATGATCTCGGAGTTCCCGATAGGGGTGGCGGCGCTGCCGGAGCACTTCCCGCGCCGCAACCGCATCATCTCGGGCCTGTCGATGGGCGTGCTGGTGGTGGAGGCGGCGCCGGAGTCGGGCTCGCTGATCACCGCGGCCTATGCCAACGAGCAGGGCCGTGAGGTGTTCGCGATCCCGGGCTCCATCCACAGTCCGCTGGCACGCGGCTGTCACCGCCTGATCCGGCAGGGGGCCAAGCTGGTGGAATCTGTGGATGACATCCTGGAGGAGATCGCCCCGCAGCTGCGCCAGCGGCGCGCGGCCCTGGTGGCGGCGGCCCCGCCCGAGGATCCCGCGCAGGCGCGGGTGCTGGACTGCCTGGGAACCGAAACCCAGTCCTTCGATCAACTACAGGCCGGCAGCGGGCTCGACGCCGCCGCGCTCAGCGAGGCGCTGCTGGCGCTGGAGCTGGCCGGGGAGGTGGCGGCGGTGGCGGGAGGGACATACCAAAGGCTGCGGGTTCCGGCATGATTGCTGCACGACCCTGGGCAGTGGCCTGTTCGTGATTTAACTTGAGAGTCTCGTAAATTGTGATATATAAAATCACAAGGAGAGTAAGGCGAAATCAAGGGATTCACATAAATTCAATAATTTTGCTTTGAAATACATTAAAAACACACAGCACCGGAGCGTTTCATGAAAGAGACCGTACTGGATGTGCTGATGTATCTGTTCGAGAACTACCAGGAAGGTGAGTTCTCCGATTCCGACAATCAGGTCACTTTGCGCGACGAGTTGATCGCGGCCGGATTTCCCGACCAGGAGGTTGCCCACGCGTTCGACTGGGTCGATGGCCTGGCGCAGCAGCGGCAACTGCCGATCGTCTTCAGTCCTGGTGGTGCCATCCGCGTCTATGCCCGCGAGGAGTTGTCCAAGCTCTCCACCGAGGTGCGCGGCTTCATCATGTACCTGGAGCAGCTGGGCATTTTCGGCGCCCAGGCCCGCGAGCTGGTGATCGACCGGCTGATGGCCCTGAACGAAGAAATCGACCTGGAACGGGTCAAATGGGTCTGCCTGCTGGTGCTGATGAACGAGCCGGACGCGGAAGACGCCTTTGCCCATCTGGAAGAGATGGTCTACTACAGCGGCGAATTCCTGCACTGAATCAGTGGCTTGCCGGTCCGTCGTCGTATTCCGGCGCTGGACAGGGGGCGCATCTTCCGCATATAAGCAGGCCCCTGCTGGCATTGGCCAGCCGCGCTGAGCGCCATATTTAAATGACTAAGAACCTGGTCATCGTCGAGTCGCCCGCCAAGGCCAAGACGATCAAGAAATACCTGGGCAAGGACTTCGAGGTGCTGGCCTCCTACGGCCACGTGCGCGATCTCGTGCCCAAGGACGGCGCCGTGGATGTGCAGAACGGCTTCGCCATGAAGTACCAGGTGATCGACCGCAATGAGAAGCACGTCAAGGCGATCGTCTCCGCGCTGAAGGAAGCCGACGAGCTCTGGCTGGCTACCGACCCTGATCGCGAGGGGGAGGCCATTTCCTGGCACCTGGCCGAGCTGCTGCGCGAGAAGAACGCGCTCAAGGGCAAGCCGGTCAAGCGCGTGGTGTTCTACGAGATCACCCAGCGCGAGGTGCAGGAGGCCATCCGCAACCCGCGTGACATCTCCGAGGACCTGGTGAATGCCCAGCAGGCGCGCCGTGCCCTGGACTACCTGGTGGGCTTCAACCTGTCGCCGCTGCTGTGGCGCAAGGTGCAGCCGGGCCTGTCGGCCGGCCGCGTGCAGTCGCCGGCGCTGCGCCTGATCTGCGAGCGCGAGCTCGAGATTCGCGCCTTCAAGCCGCAGGAATACTGGTCGCTGGACGCCCGCGCCGAAAAGGCCAATCAGGCCTTCAGCGCGCGCCTGATCGAGCTGGACGGCAAGAAGGCCGAGCAGTTCACCCTGACCGATGGCCTGGGTGCCGAAGCGGCCCGGGAGCGCATCCTGGAGGCGGCCGGCGGCACGCTGCTGGTCAAGTCCATCGAGAAGAAGCAGCGCCGCCGCAACCCGGGCGCGCCGTTCACCACCTCGACGCTGCAGCAGGAAGCCAACCGCAAGCTCGGTTTCACCTCCAAGCGCACGATGCAGACCGCGCAGCAGCTGTACGAAGGCGTGGACATCGACGGCGAGACGGTGGGCCTGATCACCTACATGCGTACCGACTCGGTGAGCCTGGCGCAGGACGCGATCAAGGACATCCGCAACGTCATCCAGCTGCAGTACGGTGCCGACGCGCTGCCCGGCGAGCCGCGCACCTACAAGGCCAAGTCCAAGAACGCCCAGGAAGCGCATGAAGCCGTGCGCCCGACCTCGGCGGCGCGCCTGCCGCGGCAGGTGGCGCAGTTCCTCAAGCCCGACCAGGCCAAGCTCTACGAGCTGATCTGGAAGCGCACCGTGGCCTCGCAGATGGAAGCGGCGGTGTTCGATACCGTCAGCGCCGAACTGCGCGCCGGCAGCCAGCATGCCTTCCGCGCCACCGGATCGGTGCTGGTGACGCCGGGCTTCCTGGCCGCCTACGACATTCGTGCACAGGATCCGGAAGACCGCGACGAGGGTGACGAGGACGACAAGCGCCTGCCGGCCCTGGTCGAGGGCGAGCGCGTGAAGCTGCTGGAACTGCTGCCCGAGCAGCACTTCACCCAGCCGCCGCCGCGCTACACCGAAGCCAGCCTGGTCAAGACGCTGGAAGAGTTCGACATTGGCCGTCCGTCGACCTACGCCACCATCATTTCCACCCTGCAGGGCCGCGACTACGTGCGCCTGGAGGGCAAGGCCTTCGTGCCGACCGACGTCGGCATGATCGTCAACAAGTTCCTGACCGACCACTTCGAGCAGTACGTGGACTACGAGTTCACCGCGCGCCTGGAGGACGATCTCGACTCCGTCTCGCGCGGCGAGAAGCAGTGGAAGCCGCTGCTGGCCGAATTCTGGAATGCGTTCAAGCCGCGCATCGAAGAGAAGATGGAGCTGTCGCGCAAGGACGTGTCGGAGGCCCGCATCATCGGTACCGACCCGGCTACCGGCAAGCCGGTCAGCGCGCGCCTGGGCCGCTTCGGCCCGTTCGTGCAGATCGGCACCAAGGACGACGAGGACAAGCCGCGCTTCTCTTCGCTACGCGCGAACCAGCGCATCGACACCATAACGCTGGAGCAGGCGCTGGCCCTGTTCCAGCTGCCGCGCAAGATCGGCACGCTGCCCAACGGCGACGAGGTGGAGGCCAACATCGGCCGCTTCGGCCCCTACATCAAGCACGGCAAGAGCTTCGTGTCGATGAAGAAGGACGACGATCCGTACACCATCGAACTGCCGCGCGCGATCGAGTTGATCGAGCAGAAGGCGGCGGCGCTGGAAGCGGCGACGCTCAGGGTCTTCGACGGCACCGGTATCCGCATCATCAAGGGCCGCTTCGGCGCCTACATCACCGACGGCACGCGTCGCGCGAATGTCCCGCGCAACAAGGAAGTCGATGACGTGACCGTCTTCGAATGCGAGGCCTGGCTGGCGGAAGCCGCCGCGGCGGCGCCGAAGAAGGGTGGCAAGAAGGGCGCTGCCAAGAAGACGGCGGCCAAGCCCGCTGCCGAGAAGGCCGAGAAGGCGCCGGCCAAGAAGGCCGCAGCCAAGAAGACGGCCGTGAAGAAAGCGGCTGTCAAGAAAACCGTGGCCAAGAAAGCCCCGGCGAAGAAAGCCGCCGCCAAGAAAAAGAGCTAGCTCGTGGACGTTGCGCCGCTGCGCCTGAAGGCCGCCTGCCGCGCGCTGCAGCGCGGCGGTGTCATCGCCTATCCCACCGAGGCGGTCTGGGGCCTGGGCTGCGAGCCGCAGGACGAGCGCGCCGTGATGCGCCTGCTGCAGATCAAGGATCGCCCTTGGGAAAAGGGCGTGATCCTGATCGCCTCGCGCTTCGAGCAGGTGCTGCCCTATGTCCAGGTGCCGTCCAACAATGCCCTGAAGCGTGCCACGGCCACCTGGCCCGGGCCGGCCACCTGGGTATTCCCGGCCAGCGACCATACGCCGATGTGGATCAGCGGCGACCATGACGGCGTCGCCGTGCGTGTCAGCAGCCATCCGGCCGTGGTGGCGCTCTGTGAGGCCTATGGCGGGCCCATCGTCTCCACCAGTGCCAACCCCGCCGGCCGCGCGCCGGCGATGACGGTGGCGCAGGTGCGCCTCTATTTCGGTGATGAGATCGACTTCCTGATGCCGGGTGCGCTGGGTCACCTGGCCAAGCCGACCACGATCCGTGATGTGGCGACCGGGCATATCCTGCGGCGGTAGCGGGATTGGTGGTTTAGTTCGCTGCATCTTCTCCCCGAACCGTTCATCCCGAGTGATCCGCCTTGGCGGGTCGTATCGAGGGACCGCGCGCACCTTGATACGCGGCGCTACTCGGTGTGAACGGTTTGGTGGGGCGGTAGGCTTGCAATGAAATCAAGTCTGCAGGCTACAATTTCACCATGAGCACCCCCGACTTCACTGTTGTCGAAACCTGGCTGCGCGGCCTGCAGGCCCGTCTCTGTGAGCGCTTCGAGGCCATCGATGGCCAGGCGCGTTTCGGGCGTGACGAATGGCAGCGCGCCGAGGGCGGCGGCGGCGTGTCGCGCGTGATGGCGGACGGTGCGGTGTTCGAGCGCGGCGGCGTGGGCTTCTCGTTGGTGCATGGCACCAAGCTGCCGCCATCGGCCACGGCGCATCGGCCGGAGCTGCAGGGCCGCAGCTGGCGCGCCATGGGGGTATCGGTGGTGATGCATCCGCGCAACCCCCATGCGCCCACCAGCCACTGCAACGTGCGCCTGTTCCTGGCGGAGAAGCCGGGCGAGGAGCCGGTGTGGTGGTTCGGCGGTGGCTTCGACCTGACGCCCTACTACGGCTACGACGAGGATTGCCGCGACTGGCACCGCGCGGCGCGCGACGCCTGTGCGCCGGCCGGAGATCAGGTCTACCCGAAGCTGAAGCAGTGGTGCGACGAGTATTTCTTCCTCAAGCACCGCAACGAGCCGCGCGGGATCGGCGGCATCTTCTATGACGACTGGAGCCAGGGCGGCTTCGAGGCCGGCTTCGCGCTGATGCAGCGCGTGGGCGATGCCTACGGCACGGCCTATGCGGACATCGTGGCGCGCCGCAAGGACCAGCCTTATGGCGAACGCGAGCGGCAGTGGCAGTTGCTGCGCCGTGGGCGCTATGTCGAGTTCAACCTGGTCTGGGATCGCGGCACGCTGTTCGGCCTGCAGTCCGGCGGGCGCACGGAATCGATCCTGATGTCGATGCCGCCGCAGGTGCGCTGGGAATACGATCATCAGCCCGAGCCGGGTTCGCCCGAGGCGGCGCTGCTGCAGCACTATCTCAAGTCGCAGGACTGGGCGAACTACTGATCCGCCGTGGCTCGAGGGCCGAGCCTGGCTCCAGCTTTCATGGGGAGCGATTGAGGCACAGGTCCCAATCGCGCTTGCGGCATGCCGGGCACCGATGGCAACTTGCGGCTATCGGGCGGCGAGGTGTGACGACATGGCTTTGCTTCGGATTTCGGTGTTTGCAGTGCTGGCCATGGCAATCATGGCGCCAGCGACCGCCGTGGACGTGGACGAGCAGACCCGCCGCTGCCGGATCGAGAAGACCTCGCTGACCAACCCCTCGGGCCGGGAAGGCGTGGAGTGCATGAAGCTGCGCGCCATGCTCGGCCTGCCGGAGCCGCCGGTGGTGAATGTCTACGAACTGCGGCGCCGGGGCGGCAAGGCCTATTACGATTCGCGCACGAGGCGGGAAGTGCGGGAGGCCGAGGTCTATTACGCCGAGGGCCAGCGTTGCGAGGTGCGCCAAGGCTATGCCCACTGCGGTGACGGTGGGGCGCCACCCGCGCCTTCGCCAGGCTTGCCGCGCTAGAACAGCTCCAGCTTTCTCAGGATGGCCTCGCCGATCTGCCGGCGCTTGCCGATGTCCTGCTCGCCCTGCAGGTCGATATTGAGCGCGAAGCTGTAGACGCGTCCCTCGCGTTCCACCCATCCCACCCACCAGCCGATCTGCGGCTGCGTGCCGAAGACCCAGCCGGTCTTGCCGTAGAGAACGTCGCCGCCGCGGGTCTCGATTCTTGCAATGTCACGCACCGCGGCCTGGTGGGCCGCGGACACCGGCAGCTGGCCTTGCGCCAGGCGGGCGACGAAGCGGGCCTGTTCCACCGCGCTGATCCGTAGCGGTCCGTCGAGCCAGAAGCGGTCCACCACGGAGCCCGCATCCCGGTTGCCGTAATCCAGGCGCTGCAGCATGGCCTGCATGCGTGTCAGCCCGATGCGACGCGCGATCTCCTGGTAGACCGGCACGTTGGAGACCGGGAAGGCCTGGCGCATCGGCATGTCCTGCTCCCAGGCCTTGAAGGGCTGGGGCTGGCCGCCGTAGGGGATGGTCTGGTCAATGTCGCGTACCGCGCCGGTCTCCAGCGCGATCAGGCTGTTGGCCAGCTTGAAGGTGGAGGCGGGGATGTAGCGCGTGTTCGCGCGCTCGGGGTTCACCAGCAGCAGGCGGTCGGCGCCGGCGTCATAGAGCACGAAGCAGCCGGGGGTGCCGCCGAACAGCGGCTCCAGGTCCGGACGCTCGTCGGTGAAGCCGGCCTGGGCGGGCAGGGTGCAGAAGCAGAGCAGGATCAGCAGGCGGCGCAGCACGGCGGCTCCATCCATGGGGCGGGCCGCAAGGATACCCGGGTATGGCTTTGCGCCGGGGCCGGCAGCGTTTAGGCTAGCCCCATGACTCTCACCGAACTCCGTTACCTGGTGAACCTCGACAAGGAGCGCCACTTTGGCCGCGCCGCCGAGCGTTCCTTCGTGTCGCAGCCGACGCTGTCGGTGGCGGTGAAGAAGCTCGAGGACGAGCTCGGCGTGATCCTGTTCGAGCGCAACCGTGGCGAGGCCAAGCCCACGCCGGTGGGCGAGCGCATCATCACCCAGGCGCGCCGCGTGCTGGCCGAGTCCAAGCTGATCGAGGACCTGGCGCGCGAGGGCCGCGACGAGCTCAACGGGCCGCTGCGCTTCGGCGCGATCTATACGGTCGGCCCCTACCTGTTGCCGGGCCTGGTGCCGCTGATGCGCGAGCGTGCGCCGCTGATGCCGCTGGTGATCGAGGAGAACTTCACCGCCAAGCTGCTGGAGCAGTTGCGCGACAACGAGCTGGACGTGGCGCTGCTGGCGCTGCCGGTGGACCTGACGGGCCTGGCGGCCTGGCCGGTCTACGACGAGGATTTCGTGGTGCTGATCCCGCGAGACCATCACTGGGCCAACGAGAAGCAGATTCCGGCGCGCCAGCTCGCCGGCGAGCCCTTGCTGCTGCTGGGGTCTGGCCACTGCTTCCGCGAGCAGGTGATCGAGGCCTGCCCCAAGTGCGTGGAGCCGGACGGCGCCGGCCCGCGCCCACAGACCGGCAGCAGCCTGGAGACCATCCGCCACATGGTGGTCGGCGGCCTGGGCATTACCGTGCTGCCGCGCGCCTCGGTGGAGAACCGCAGCGAGGATCCGGGGCACCTGCTGTCCAAGCCCTTCGTGCAGCCGGGACCGCATCGGCGCATCGCGCTGATCTGGCGCAAGTCCTGGCCGCGCCGCAAGGCCATTGCCGTGCTGCGCCAGGCGATCCTGGAGTCCGGCATGAAGGGCGTCAGCTACCTGCCGGACGCCGAACTGCAGGAAGACGGCAAGCACTGAGGCTTGCCGCGAGGCCCCTCGCTTACTGCAGCGTCGCCGCCTGTGCCGCCGGCGAGCGGGCCAGGTAGGCCAGTGCCTGCTGCGTGTCGCCCTCGGTGGCGGGGTGGAAGCGCGGCGAGATCCAGCGCAGCGCACCGGCCAGCAGGAAGCTCAGCGGCGGGATGTTCTCCGTGCGGCGGCCCACGCGCTCCAGTTCCACCAGCAGGCGCAGCAGCGAGCGCCGCGCCATGCGGCGGCTGGCTCGGTCGTCGCGGTCCTGCGCGGCCAGCTCGCGGTAGCCGTCGAGCAGGAAGTGGATGAATAGCGGGAACACCGCCGCCATCAGCACCTGGCGGCTGACGTAGAAGCCCAGCTGCGTGCGGCAGAGATGCTCGAACAGGTCGTAGGCAACGCAGCGGTGCTCCACTTCCTCGGCCAGATGCCAGCGGAACAGGTCGGCCATCACCGGGTCGGCCTTGTCCCAGGTCTTGTTGTCCATGGCCCACTGCCCGAGCATGCCGGTGAAGTGCTCGATGGCGGCGATCAGCCCCACGCGCAGCACCAGCCAGTAGCGCTTCAGCGGCTCGCGCTGCATTTGCTTGAGGCCGAAGGGCGCATCGCCCAGCACCTCGCCGAACAGGCGGTCGGCGCGCGCGAGGAAGGCCTCGGTCTGCAGTTCGTGGCGTTTGAGGTAAGCCTGTGCGCCGATATGGGCGCGCGCATGCCAGGCCTCCTGGCGGATGAAGCCCTCGACATCCTGGCGCAGGCGCTCGTCGCGGATCAGTGGTAGTGCCTGGTTATAGACGCGGCAGAACCACAGCTCGCCAGCGGGCAGCAGCAGGTGGATGCCGTTGACCAGGTGCGTGGAGAAGGCGTCGCCGGGAATCCAGTGCAGCGGCGTGTCGCTGAAATCGAAGCGGGCGCGGCGCGCCTTCAGCGGATGCTGCTCGGTGCTGCTGTTCATGATGTTTCGGACTCCGACAGGCGACTCGTCATGTCGAAATATTTACATCGCTCAATGGCACATTGCAAGAGTGATTCGATGAATCGCGGTTCTTCGCCCTATCTTGGCTGGCAAAACAAGGCCACGAAGATCCAGGGGGAGTCATGAGCGAGGATGCGCCCCGGCGTTTCAGGACAAATTCCTGTGGCAGTTGCGTGCCGAGGGCCAGAAGCTGCAAGTAGCGTGGCTTTGCCAGATTCGTCAGGGGCGGCAGGGAGCAGCGGTGATCGCGACAGCGGCATTGCGCTGGCTGCTCAGGGACATCCAGCCAACTTGTCTACGAACACTCGACTGATGGCATTCTGAACGAGAGGCTCTGCAAGGGCGTATCGGAGCAACTCTTCCTTCTTGGCGATGTCCTCGTGCTCGAAGGGGGCCCCATGCGCATCAACGCAACAATGTTCGAAATTCTGGTAGTCGATACACACCCGGAAACGCTCGTGCGCGATGGCTACCGCCGAGCGTGGCCACGACCGCCAGCCATTGACATTCAGGGTGTAGTGAATCCGGGAGGCGGGCACGGGCTTGAAGAGATCGAAGCCATCCGAGGTGGATTCCTTCCGGAGGTCGATCTCGAGAAAACGGGCGACCGTCGGGACGATATCGATCAAGGACGTCAGGCCATGGACATTGGATGCCAACGTATCCCGTTGGCTGGACGGAACACTGTCGGGAAGCCTGATCAGGAACAAGGGATTGATGACCCCACCGCCGAGATTGGTCAATCGCGACAGGTTTCCAATGGCCTCCTCAGCTGCTTGGGGCGCCTCTCCATGATCGCCGACAGAAAGGATCAGTGATGAGTCGTAGCGCCCGGAATCCTTCAATGCAGCGAAAATCATTCCGTGGCATTGCTCTGCGATATAGGTCGCCCGCTGCGAGCGTGCGGTGAGGTCAGCAGGAATTTCGATCTTGCTGTCTGCCTGAAACGGGATGTGCAGGCTGTTCAAGTAGACCACGACGCACACAGGGTCGGAGGTCTGCTGAAGGCGCTCGCACAGGTCCTCGACCACGAGAATGTCATCACAATTGAGTTCGTTGATGAGGGGGTACTTCTTCTCGAGAGGTCCCAGGACTTCATCGATCGAGTCAAGCAAGAAGAACTGATCGAAATTAGCCCACTGCAGGGTGCATGAAGTGACCAGCAGGGTTTTCAAGCCCGCCGCTTTCGCCACATCGAATAGCGTGGGCAGATGATGCAGCCGGTCGGCGCTTCGCTGAGGTGCACATCCCGTCATGAGGCAGGGGATGCTGATGTCCGTGCAGGTGCTGGCGGTCAGTGCGTCCTGAAACACCACCCAGCGTTCGGCATCCCCCGCCAACTCGACCAGTGCTTGGCTAAGGAGCTTGTGACTGTCTTGCGAGGACGCCGCGCTGGCCCCGGCTGATTCGTTGATGATCAAGATAATGCTTTTCGACCTGCTGGAATCACCGCCGCCAGGCAGGCCATGAACAATCCGCTGCGCTTGTTTCAGCCGGCTTGTGGGTGGCGTCTGGTCGAGTCCGATGAAAGCAGACTCTGCATGACTCAGCCTGAGTCGCGGCTTGGTCCACCAACGCAGCAAAGCGATGAGCGTGGCCACCGCGGTAGCGACGGCCATTAAATCTCCGGCAAGTCGCTCCAGTGGCGCAAGATGGACCGAGAGGCAAAACCACAGGCCAACGATAAAGAAGTATCTGAAATTCGCCCACGGAAAAAACTCCCGGGCGTAGGTCCAGCTCGATGACCAGCCATTATGGTCTGCCGGCTTGATCGGCAAGTGGCGCAGGACCTTCCACGCCGGCAGCTTGAAGTAGCGAAAGCTGAGATAGCTTCCGGTCTCTACGAATGCCCAGAGGCCAGCGCCAGTGACAAGTACTGCAAGCTGCATGAGTCTAGAATCAAGGCTGCAGGAAACAACCCATGTCAGAGCCAACGGGAAAAGAGCTCTCATGAAAACGCCCTGCAACTGCTGCAGGAGGAAGTTGAAACTGTTCGACTCTCTGGCATGAGCCTTGACGACGGGGCGAACCAAGAGGAGCAAGAACAGGGTCAATATAGAAACAAAAAGCAGATGCTCCGGCATTGCTATCCAACCAGCGTGAGTTTCATTTTCGGACTCCAGCACGTTTCACCGGGCAGCACTGATTTCATAAACACGCGCCGGAGGGAAGTTGAGCCACACGGTGCCAACATGGTCTGAAACAAGCTCAAGATCGGAAAGAACCGAAGCCGGAACCGGGCATCGTAGCCCATAGCTGAACTGATAGAACTTGCCGGATCGGCCCAGTAAATTGAATGATTCCTGCAGGATCATCTTGCGATCTTTATAAGACATGGAAAGCAAGGGCAAGCTGCTGAGAACGATACTCGGCTGCAGCCGATGAAGATCGACAGTCGCTTCTAGCTCACGCACATCACATTGAATGATGTTCGCATGAGGGAATTCCCGGCGCAGATGGCGCACGAAATTACCATCAATCTCGACGAGGGTCATATTCTTCTGACTGAATCCGCGTCTGATCAGGGCGTGAGTTATTGCGCCAGTCCCAACGCCTAACTCGACGATGTGGGTATCCGTACGGAATATTCTCTCCGTCATGAGATTCGCAAGTGCTGCGCTGGAGGATACGGGCGTTCCGATCTTCATGGGATCGGACAACCAGTTCAAGAAAAACGCGGAATCACGGAAGGTTTTTCTGAATTTCCGCATGCTCATTTCGAACCTCGCCGCTTACCATGCTTCTGAACGTCGCACTGTTGTCCAGCAACTGCTGATAAGTTCCCTCCTCAGTCACTTTTCCGCCGTCCAAAACCACGATCTTCGTACAGCGCTTTATGGTCGTCAGGCGATGCGCGATGATCACGGTAGTGACATGTCCTGCAAGCGCTTCGAGCGCGTCGATCACGATGCGCTCTGTGACATTGTCGAGGGCGCTCGTGGCCTCATCAAGGACAAGTACTTTCGGATTCTTGTAAAGGGCTCTGGCGATGGCGATACGCTGGCGCTGCCCGCCCGATAGGCGAACCCCCTTTTCTCCCACGATCGTATCGTAGCCCTTAGGGAGGCAGTGGCAAACAAATTCATGCAGCTGTGCCGCGATGGCTGCACGCTCGACGGCACGCCGATCAATTTGATCTGCATCGATTCCAAAGGCGATATTGGAGGCCACGGTGTCGTTCGACAGATAAATCTGCTGCGGGACGTAACCGATCGTGCTTCTCCATCGCGCGATGTTCGATGGGGTGATCACTTCGCCGTCGACAGTCACCTGCCCGTCCTGGGGCGATAGCAAGCCTATCAGTATGGCACTCGCCGTCGACTTGCCGCTGCCGCTTTTTCCCACGATGCCAACGCTGGTGCCAGCCTTGATGCTCAATGTAAGCCCTTCCAATGTCGGGTTGGCCGAAGAAGGGTATGTGAAGTGAACGCCGTCCAGGCAAACCTCCCCATGGAAGCTGAGCGGCTGAACCGTACCGGCCCTCGTCTCAGGGGGCTGAAGCAACTTGAATTGCTCATACAGCGCTGCCAGGGCGGGCATGTTGGTGCGGGCCTCAGACAAGTTGGAGTATATCTGCTGAAGCGCCGGCATCAGACGGTATGCCGCGAAGGCATACAACGCGGCAAGCGGGATCGCTGCCACTATCGAATCTGTACGTGCGATGGAGTATCCAACCATCAGCAACATCCCGCCGATCGCGATTAACTCGACGACTGAACGGGGTAACTGCACGAAGGCCTGAGCATTTGCTTGGTTGACCGCATAGGAAAGTGATTGGGCGGAGAATCTCGAGACGAAGCCCTGCTCGAGCCCCCCGATCTTGATCTCCTTGGCGGCATTGAGAGCATCTGAAGCGATCAGATGTCGTTTCTCGTTGGCATCGAAATGACTATGCCCGATTCGATCCAGGCGGGGCTTCACGTACTTGTACAGAACCAGGTAGACGACCCCGAATACTGAGCCGGCGACCAGCGCAGCCTTGGGGTCGGCCAGAAGGATCAAGCCGAACAGCAGTAGCGTAACGACCATCTGCGAGCAGGCAACCATCAAGGGAAGCAGGATGCCCTGCACGACCTGATGTATGTCAGAAAGCAAGGTCTTCCCAAGCGCGGCAGTGTCCTGCTGTAGGAGCCACAAGTACGGCCGGTCCAGGAAACTGGCAAAGAGCTTCCTGGCGATGAGGTACTCCTGCAGAAGGCAGAATCTAATCTGGAAATACTGGGTGAGCGCCTTGAATATCTGGGCCAAGGTGATGCTAACGAATGCCAGAACGCCGAGAAATTCCAGAAAGTCCCTATGCGTGTCGAACTGAAGAGCTACAAATGCCGATTGGAGGACAGGGTTCGTTTGAATCAGCGTAGGGCCGGCCAAGACGGCTGTGAACGGCAGTATCGAAGCCACGCTGACTACCTGCAGACACGCGTTGAGGACCACCAGCAGCAGCAACAATGCCGCGCGACGCCGATCACTATGGCTCAGCAGGACCCTGAACTTCGCGATGACGCCGACTGATTTCATGGCATTTCCAATGCTTGAACTGCATCGCTTGCTTTGGATGCAGCCATGCGACTTCCGGCCACGGGTTCAGGCAGCAACCGCTGACGGCAGGTCAGCGAGTCGACGACACTGGAAAGTTCGGCGGCGAAGTGGGCCCAGGTTCGCAGCTCCACCTCAGCGAAGCCGTACGTATGCCGCCTCAAAACGTCCGCCAGTTGAAGACTGTTGCCGCATTCGAAATAGGTCACGTTCCGGTTACCGAGTTCACGAAATATTGGAATGTCGGAGGCAATGACGGGCGTCCGGAAATGCTGTGCCTCCCACATGGGAATTCCAAATCCCTCGTCGTCGGAGGCAAAAATGCAGGCTGACGCTTGCATATAGAGGCCTGCCAGGGTCTCATCGGAAACCTCGCCTAGCAGCTTGAGATAGGGCGGTGCAGGAAGGCTGCCGTCGATGATCTTCTTGATTCGTCCTGTGGCGGGCACATTGCTTCCAGCCACGATCAAGCGCAGCTTCTGATGGCCTGATGCGTAGAGTTCGTCGAAAGCCTGAAGCACGAGGTTATGGCCCTTGCGTTCCGCCAGGCTTCCGACCATCAAGAACACGTTGGATTCCCGCTTGTGCCGGTCTTCGGCGCGGTCGCGGAAGCCGCCTCGCCCCTTCGGTCCATCGGCTCCCAGGTGAATGACCCTGAATTTTCGATGGTCGACGGTTGGAAGGTGCTTCTTGATCTTGTTCAACTGATCCTGGCTTACCACCAGGTTCTGGCTCGACAAGGCCGCCAGCGATATAAGCCTCTTCTTGAAGATAAATTTTCTGATCAAATTTGACCATTGCGGCCTGAGCATCGGAATAAGGTCGTGCACCAGCAGTACTGTCTTCCCGCCACGATCTGTGAGCCAGCGCGCTGCCGATTCAATATCCAGATAGGGCGGCCAAAAGGCGTCCATGAGAAGCACGACATCTTGCTCAGTCACGTCTATGGGGTTGGGCTGCACGGATGCATGGTTGACCCACTTGTTCTTCTTGCGGATTGCGATCAGCGCCGAGTAGACGTTGATCAGCAGAAACGCGATGGGCTTGAATTTCTTGATTCGGTATTTGACTTCCCTCCATCGGGATTCGAACTTCAGCTCCTCTGGGTGATTTCCCACAGTCTCGAAAACCGCCATCAGAGATCGGCATTCCTCGCCTTTCAGCTCATGGAATTTTCCGTTATATGCCACCACTGGAATGACCGGGCGGTCGCGTTCAATCCGTTGAAGCTCTGCGACCGCCTCACGCAATACTCGCTGAATGCCGGTCGCGGATCTTGAGTGAAACCACTCGCTGACATCGACATAGATTGCCGGCCTTAGCCGCTTCACTTGAGAGTCTGTCTCGCTGATTATCATTTGAGAAAAGTCGGGGGCCTTCATGGACGACGGGGGCGGATAAGGTTTATGGCATACGGCTGATTGACGGATTCAGCGCGTACCCGGTGATAAGCCCTTCCTGCTGGGCGCACGATGGCCGTTGACTGGTAGCTGCCGCGGAGCAATCCAGCTTGCGTCGAGATCCTCGCGGTGCGCGTTATCCCGGAACATCATTGATGTCCTCGTAACGCACGATGTCGTCCTCGCCCAGGTAGGAGCCGGACTGCACCTCGATCAGCTCCAGCGGAATGCGACCGGGATTTGCCAGGCGATGCTTCTGGCCCAGACCGATATAGGTCGACTGGTTCTCGCTGATCAGATCCACGCGATCGCCACAGCGCACCTCGGCGGTGCCGCACACCACCACCCAGTGCTCGGCGCGATGATGATGGCTCTGCAGGGACAGTTGTCCCCCAGGCTTGACCATTATGCGCTTGACCTGGAAGCGACTGCCCCGCGTCAGTGTCTCGTACCAGCCCCAGGGCCGGTAGACTCGTGGCAGCGTCTCCGCCTCGGAGCGCGAGGCTGCCTTCAGTCGCTGCACGATCAGCTGAACGTCCTGTGCGCGCTCGCGCGTCGATACCAGTACCGCATCCGGTGTCTCCACCACGATATGGTTCTGCAGTCCCACCAGCGCCACCAGCCGGCTGCTGGCATGAACCAGGTTGCCGGAAGCGTCCTCCAGCATGACGTCGCCATGCACGCGGTTGCCGGCCTCGTCGCTGGCCGGAAGGCGCTCTAGATAGGTCCAAGCGCCGACATCGTCCCAGCCTGCGTCCAGCGGCACCATTGCCGCGCGCTGTGTCTTTTCCATCACGGCGTAGTCGATGGACTCCTTGCGGCAGGCACTGAAGGCCGGCGCCGATAGGCGAAGGAAATCCAGATCGCCACACGCGTCCTGCAGGGCTGCTTCTGCGTTGCGGCTCATGTCCGGCTCGAACTCGCTGAGTTCCTGCAATAGGGTGTTCGGGCGGAACAGGAACATGCCGCTGTTCCAGTAGTAGCTACCGTCGGCAACATAGCGTTGCGCCAGATCAAGCGCCGGCTTCTCGGCGAAGCGCGCGACGCGCAGGCCACCCTCCGGCAACGCTTCGCCGGCCTGGATGTAGCCATAACCAGTCTCCGGACGGAGCGGCAACACGCCGAAGGTCACGATGCGTCCCGCCAGTGCCGGGGCCAGCGCCGCCTGCAGAGCGGCGGCAAAGGCCTCCTCGATCTGAATGACATGGTCCGCTGGCATCAGGAACAGCAGCGTGTCGGGGCCGAGGTGTTGCATGGCGTAGTGTGCTGCCACCGCTGCCGCTGGCGCCGAGTTGCGGCCCTCCGGCTCCAGCAGGATCGCAGCAGGCTCGATGTCGATCTGGCGCAGTTGCTCTGCCACCACAAAGCGGTGCGCCTCGCCGCAAACCAGCAGCGGCGCCATCGCCTGCGGCAGCCGCGCGGCTCGCAGTGCGCTGTTCTGCAGCAGCGAGCGTTCACCGGTCAGCTGCAGGAGTTGCTTCGGATAGCTCTCGCGCGACAGGGGCCATAGTCGCTTGCCCGAGCCCCCTGCCAGCAGCACCGGGAGGATGCGGACTTCGCTATTCATGGTGGATTCCGACAGGGTCTAGGTCGATCAGCAGTAGTAACTCTTTCGTGCGGCGCCGCATCAGGGGCTCGTCGCCGCGAGACTCCACGTTGATGCGCAGCACTGGCTCCGTGTGGGAGGCGCGCAGGTTGAAGCGCCAGTCTGCGAACTCCATGCTGAGGCCGTCGGTATGGTCGATCGCCGTGGCGTCACCAGCATACGCGGCCTCGATCGTCTGCAGAACCCGTGATTCGTCCGGCACCATGCGATTGATCTCGCCGCTGGCGGGATAGCGGCGCATGCGCTCTGCCACCAGTTGCGATAGCGGCTGGCGGCGCTCACAGACCAGGCCTGCGACCAGCAGCCAGGGGATATTGCCGTTATCGCAGTAGCCGAACTCGCGGAAGTAATGATGTGCGCTCATCTCGCCGCCGTAGACCGCGTCCTCGGCACGCATGCGCTCCTTGATAAAGGCATGGCCAGTCTTGCTCTGCACCGGCACGCCGCCCGCTGCCCGCACCAGGTCGATGGTGTTCCAGGTCAGGCGCGGGTCGTGGATGATTCGCGCTCCCGGCTGGCGTCGCAGCAGAGCCTCGGCCAGCAGGCCGACAATGTAGTAGCCTTCGACGAATTCGCCGCGCTCGTCGAACAGGAAGCAGCGGTCGAAGTCGCCGTCCCAGGCCACGCCCAGGTCTGCGCCATGACGCCGCACTGCCTCGGCAGTTACCGCGCGGTTCTCTGGTAGCAGCGGGTTGGGGATGCCGTTGGGGAAGTTGCCGTTGGGCTCGTGCTGCAGGCGGATGAGCTCGAATGGCAGACGCGCTGCCAGCGGGTCGATTACTACGCTGGCAACGCCGTTGCCGGCATTGACCACGATCTTCAGTGGCCGTAGCGCAGCCAAGTTCACATAGCCCAGCAGATGTTCCACATACGACTCGCGGAAGCTGCAGGGCGTCACCGGCGCCGGGCCCGATGGCGCGCAGGCCTGCAATGCCGCCGTGCGCTGCTCTAACTCGCGCAGGCCGGAGTCGCTCGACACCGGCTGGGCGCCACCGCGCACCAGCTTCATGCCGTTGTAGCCGATCGGATTGTGGCTGGCGGTAACCTGGATGCCGCCATCGACCCCGGGCTGCTGCGCCGCCCAGTAGATTTCCTCGGTGCCGCAGAGCCCGAGGTCCAGCACTTCGGCCCCGCCCGCGGCGAGGCCATGTGCCAGCCCCACCAGCAGCGCCGGCGAGGAGTGGCGGATGTCGCGCCCCACCGCCACCCGGGCCGGCGAGAACTGCTCGCAATAGGCGAGGCCTAGCCGATAGGCGAGGTCGGCATCCAGTTCATCGGGCACGCGACCGCGCAGGTCATAAGCCTTGAAGCAGGGCAGGCTCATTCACGTGATTCCCAGGGTTGGTGGCGTGCGTTCGAGCGCCCGCGAGGTCGCACAAGGAACGCTTTGGCGCGGGCAATCTGCAAGTCATTGAATTTTCTAACTTCCTCACGGTCCCGTGGTCCTTGCAGCCCACAAGGCTCGTGAACCCTGATCCGGCATGGGGTAAACCGACCGTCGTGCAACACGGGCAGGCTAAATTGATGAATTCGGCGTCTTGTTCGGTGCAACCCATCGTTGTTCGAGAAAATTGCGCGGGCCAACATGGGGCGGATAGAGGCCGATGGGTGGGCTGGTCTGTCTTCCACGCGAAATCCGAGACAAAGTGCAACACACAGGTGCCGTGGAAGTCCGGAGGAAATTCGGAGGAACTGCAGAGAGTGACCCGTGAATCGACAAGCGATCTGGCTCGCCCCTCCCTCGGGAGTTTCTGAAAAGCGCAGGCCAATGGCAGAAGGCCAGAGGCGATCGCAAACAACGTCACGAGACTTTCATTCGCCGTCTTGGGCATTTGCCGCGAGGGCAACGCAACCCCGTTAGTCCGGGTTGCCTTCGTGCCCCGACAGGCCAACGTCATGTCGAAACATTTACATCAGGCAATGGCATATTGTGGCGACGATTCGATGATTCCGGGCTCTTCGCGCTATCTTGGAAGGCAAAACAAGGACATGAAGATCCAGGGGGAGGCATGAGCGAGGATGCGGCCCGGCGGTTCAGGGACAATTTCCTGTGGCAGTTACGCGCCGAGGGCCACGATCCGGCGCAGATCGCGCGCTGGATGTGGAAGCCCTCCCGCGTCGAGGACCTGCGCATCGCCGGGGTGCGTCGTGACCTGGACCTCTCGGGCATCGCCTATAGCGCCGAGGAGGTAGAGGCGGCGCTCGCCGGCCTGCAGGCGCCGGAGCCGCGCATCGACGAGGCCTTCTTCCGCAACCAGAAGACCGTGCTGGTGATGGTGCCGGGATTCACGCACGAGACGCTGAAGAATTTCTCCTGGCATGAGCAGGTGCAGCGCAAGGGCTCGCCGCATACGCTGCTGATGCTGCACCCCGAGGGTGAGGGCGCGCGCGAGCAGGTCTACCAGAGCGGCGACGGCCTCAAGCTGGTCTACGTGCGCTACCCGCGCTCCAATGCCGCCAGCGAGCACATCGTGCCGGCGATGTTCCGCATGCTGCACGGCAGCCCCAGCCTGCGACGCTGGGTGCAGGAGGGCTACCGTTTGTTCTTCGTCGGCTATTCCTACGGCGCGCCGCTGTCGCTGGAACTGCTGGCCGATCTTCACAGTGGCGCGTTCGCGGACGAGTTCATCCTGCCTGCGACACGCGGCTTCCTGGGGCTCTGCGGCGACATCGGTGGCTCGTACCTGGCGGACGACTGCGTCGGCGAGTCGCCGCAACTGGTGCCGATGGACAAGTTGGTGGCCTTCGCACGACGGCATCCCTGGATCGGCAAGCTGCTGGGCCTGGGCACGCCTCAGCTTTGCGACGACATGATCCACGGCGTGCGTGCCCTGGGCCACGAGGTACGGCAGGCACGGGCGCGCGACTATGCGCCGCGCCTGCCGCCGCAGCTGCACTACTACACCGCCGCCGCCATCATGCCCCTGACCGACTATCGCCGGCATTGGTGGCAGTTCAACTTCGACGACTGGGCGATGCACCGCCAGGCGCTGGTGAGCGCGCCGGTCACGGTCTACAACGACGGCCAGGTGGCGCTGCCCGACAGCCTGCTGCCGGAGGCGCCGCAGATACCGGCGCAGAATCGCGAGCATCTCGGTGCGGTGCGGACGCACCACTGGGGCGTGAGCTACCGGACCTTCAACCTCGGCATCAACCGCTTCCCGCGCCTGGCCTATTACCGGGCGTTGATCCAAACCGTGCTGCAGGCAGACATGCAGTAAGCTCGGCGCCCCTTCCCCCTGGTGACCCGCATGGTCGTCGTCCACGGCATCAAAAACTGCGACACGGTGCAGCGCGCGCTGCGCCGCCTGACGGACGCGGGCATCGCCTACCGCTTCCACGACTTCAAGACCGAGGGGCTGCCGTGCGAGCTGGCGCAGTCCTGGGTCGATGCGCTGGGCGTGGACCGCATCGTCAATCGCAAGGGCACCACCTGGCGCAAGCTGGACGAGGCCACGCGCGAAGGCCTGACGGCGGCCAATGCCGCGGCCTTGCTGTCGGCCCAACCCTCCCTGGCCAAGCGGCCGGTCATTGCAAAAGAAGGCTGGTTGCACGCCGGCTTTGCCACGGCCGACGAAGCGGGAATCCTCGAGCGTCTGCGCTGACTTCCGGGCTGCAGCGCGTGGCGGAAGCAGCACGCACATGGCAAAAAACTTCTTGCCAACCGGCAGATTCCGTCACTGCCTCCGGCCCGCTTCCGCACTAGAATCCGCGCCATGCAGGTGCCCTGGTCCTTTCCCGGATGCAGGGTGAAACGGGAATGCGGTGCCCTGGGCGACAAGCCCGGACATTCCGCAACTGCCCCCGCAACGGTAAGCAAGCGTCGCTGCGCTTCTACGCCACTGGTGTCACCACCGGGAAGGCCGCGCAGAAATCCTTGCAAGTCCGGAGACCGGCCTGCATGCGCAAGACCTGGAAAGCCAGGACTGGCGTTCAAGAATTCCGTTCGCGGCGGGCGTGACGGCATGGCGGTTTGCAGACGGAAACACGAAGAGCGCGTGCCCTGACCTGAGCCTCGTCCGGCCGGGCGGTTGTGCGCGCCTTTGCCGGGCAGACCGCGTCGCAAACGCGGAGCATTCTCATGTCGGCTGTCCTCAAGCCCAACGCGGCAATCCCCAGCATCAAGCTGCTGATCAACGGCGAATTCATCGAATCCCAATCGCGCGAGTGGCGCGACGTGGTCAACCCCGCGACCCAGGAAGTGCTGGCGCGCGTGCCCTTTGCCACGCCGGCGGAACTCGACGCGGCCGTGGCCGCCGCCAAGGACGCCTTCAGGACCTGGCGCAAGACGCCGATCGGCGCCCGTGCGCGCATCTTCCTGAAGTACCAGCAGCTGATCCGCGAGAACATGAAGGAGCTGGCGGCCATCCTCACCGCCGAGCAGGGCAAGACGCTGCCCGACGCCGAAGGCGACGTGTTCCGCGGCCTGGAGGTGGTGGAGCATGCGGCCAACATCGGCACGCTGCAGATGGGCGAACTGGCCACCAATGTCGCCGGCGGCGTCGATACCTTCACCATCCTGCAGCCGCTGGGCGTCTGCGCCGGCATCACGCCCTTCAACTTCCCGGCGATGATCCCGCTGTGGATGTTCCCCATGGCCATCGCCACCGGCAACACCTTCGTGCTCAAGCCTTCGGAGCAGGACCCGATGGTGACCATGCGCCTGGTGGAGCTGGCGCTGGAGGCCGGCATCCCCAAGGGCGTACTCAACGTGGTCCACGGTGGCCCGGACATCGTCAATGGCATCTGCGATCACGCGGATATCAAGGCCGTGTCCTTCGTGGGCTCGACCAAGGTCGGCACCCACGTCTACAACCGCGCCACGCTGGCGGGCAAGCGTGCCCAGTGCATGATGGGCGCCAAGAACCACGCCGTGGTGCTGCCCGACGCCAACAAGGAGCAGGCGCTCAACAACCTGACCGGTGCGGCCTTCGGTGCCGCCGGCCAGCGCTGCATGGCGGCCTCGGTGACGGTACTGGTGGGAGAGGCCAACCAGTGGATTCCCGACATCGTCGCCAAGGCCAGGACGCTCAAGGTCAACGCCGGCCACGAGCCCGGCACCGACGTCGGCCCCGTGGTGTCCTGCGCGGCGCGCGAGCGCGTCGACGGCCTGATCGCCCGCGGCCTTGCCGATGGCGCCACGCTGGAACTCGACGGGCGCAATCCGTCCGTGCCGGGCTACGAGAAGGGCAACTTCGTCGGCCCCACGATCTTCTCGGGCGCCAAGCCTGGCATGTCGATCTACGACCAGGAAATCTTCGGGCCGGTGCAGGTGATCGTCTCGGTCGAGACGCTGGATCAGGCCATCGAGCTGATCAACAGCAACCCCAACGGCAACGGCGTGGCGCTGTTCACGCAGTCCGGTGCCGCGGCCCGCAAGTTCCACGAGGATATTGACGTTGGCCAGGTCGGCATCAACGTGCCCATCCCGGTGCCGGTGCCGCTGTTCTCCTTCACCGGCTCGCGCGGTTCCAAGCTCGGCGACCTGGGGCCTTACGGCAAGCAGGTCATCCTGTTCTATACCCAGACCAAGACCGTCACGCAGCGCTGGTTCGACGACAGCACGCTGTCGGTCGGCGTGAACACCACGATCAGCCTGAAATAAGGCCATGGATCATGGAGTTCTCACTCAACGACGAGCAGCGCGCGCTGCAGGCGGCGGCGCGTGACTTCGCGCGCCATGAACTGGCGCCCTATGCCGCCCAATGGGATGCCGAGTCCGAGTTCCCGCGCGAGACCATCGCCAAGGCCGGCGAGCTGGGCTTCTGCGGGCTCTACACGCCGGAAGATCTAGGCGGCCTGGGGCTGTCGCGCCTGGACTCCTCGGTCATCTTCGAGGAGCTGGCGGCCGGCTGCACCAGTACCACGGCTTTCATCACCATCCACAACATGGCGACCTGGATGTTCGCCACCTGGGGGCAGGCGTCGCTCGCGCGGCAATGGGTGCCCAAGCTCGCGGCCGGTGAGCTGCTGGCCTCGTACTGCCTGACCGAGCCGGGCGCCGGTTCCGATGCGGCGGCGCTGAAGGCTCGCGCCGAGAAGCGCGGCGACCGCTACGTGCTTAACGGCACCAAGGTGTTCATCTCCGGTGCGGGCTCCACCGACTGGCTGGTAGTGATGGCGCGCACCGGTGCGGACGGCCCGAAGGGAATCAGCGCCTTTGCCGTGCCGGCGGACAGTCCGGGCGTCTCCTACGGCAAGAGGGAACACAAGATGGGCTGGAACAGCCAGCCCACCCGCATGATCAGCTTCGACAACGTCGAGGTGCCGGAGGAAAACCGGATCGGCGCGGAGGGCCAGGGCTTCGCCATCGCGATGAAGGGGCTCGACGGCGGGCGCATCAATATTGCCACCTGCTCCATCGGCACCGCGCAGGCGGCGCTGGACCGTGCGCAAGGCTACATCCACGAGCGCAAGCAGTTCGGCAGCCCCATCGCGCAGTTCCAGGCCCTGCAATTCATGCTCGCCGACATGCTCACCGAGCTGGTGGCGGCGCGGCAGATGGTGCGGCTCGGCGCCTGGAAGCTGGATACCGGAAGCGCGGACGCCACCACCTACTGCGCCATGGCCAAGCGCTATGCCACCGATGCCGGCTTCAAGGTGGCCAACGAGGCGCTGCAGCTGCACGGCGGCTACGGCTACATGAAGGAATTCCCGCTGGAGCGTCACCTGCGCGACAACCGCGTGCACCAGATCCTGGAAGGGACCAACGAAATCATGCGGGTGATCGTCGCCCGCGCCATCTTGCGCGAGGGCGCAACCGAGGAGTTGAGATGAGCTATGCCAACCTGAAGCTGGAGAAGCGCGGCCATACGGCGGTGCTGTTCCTGAGCAACCCGCCGGCCCACACCTGGACGGCGGAAAGCCTCGCCGACCTGAAGCGCCTGGTCGCCGACCTGAACGCGGATCGCGAAATCTATGCGATGGTCGTCACCGGCGAGGGCGCCAAGTTCTTCTCGGCGGGCGCCGACCTGAAGCTGTTCGCCGATGGCGACAAGGCCCGCGCCCGCGAACTGGCGCGGCGCTTCGGCGAGGCCTTCGAGGCGTTGTCGGACTTCCGCGGCGTCAGCATCGCCGCCATCAACGGCTATGCCATGGGCGGCGGCCTGGAAGCGGCGCTGGCCTGCGACCTGCGCATCGCCGAGGAGCATGCGCAGATGGCATTGCCCGAAGCGACCGTGGGCCTGCTGCCCTGCGCCGGCGGCACGCAGAACCTGCCCTGGCTGGTGGGCGAGGGTTGGGCCAAGCGCCTGATCCTCTGCGGCGAGCGTATCGACGCCGCCACCGCGCTGCGCATCGGCCTGGTGGAGCAGGTGACGCCCAGCGGTGGCGCGCTGGACGCCGCGCTGAAGCTCGCCGAGCAGGTGGCCCGGCAGAGCCCCACCAGCGTTGCCGCCTGCAAGACGCTGATCCAGGGCGCGCGCTACAACCCGCTGCGCCAGATCCTGCCGGTGGAGCGAGAGCGCTTCGTGGACCTGTTCGACACGCTGGACCAGAAGGAAGGCGTCAACGCCTTCCTGGAGAAGCGCAAGCCGGAGTGGCGCAATGGCTGACACCACCGCCATGGACGCGCCGGTGCTGTTCCGTGAAGTCGCCGCCGCCAACGGCAAGCGCATCGGCTTCGCCCAGCTCAATGCCGAGAAGTCGCTCAATGCACTGAGCCTGCCGATGATCCGCCTGCTCGATCCGCAGCTGCAGCGCTGGTCGTCCGATCCCGGCATCGCCTGCGTGGTGCTGCACGGTGCGGGCGAGAAGGCCTTCTGCGCCGGCGGTGACGTGCGCAGTCTCTACCGCGCGATCCAGGAACACCAGGGCCCGCCGCCGAACCTGGCCAACCTCGCCTTCTTCGATGAGGAATACAGTCTCGACTACCGCATCCACCGCTATCCCAAGCCGATCCTGGTCTGGGGCAGCGGCATCGTCATGGGTGGCGGCCTCGGCCTGATGGCCGGCGCCAGCCATCGCGTGGTCACCGAGACCTCGCGCGTGGCCATGCCGGAGATCAGCATCGGCCTGTTCCCCGACGTGGGCGGCAGCTGGTTCCTGCGTCGCATGCCGGGCCGCATGGGGCTGTTCCTAGCGCTGACCGGCGCCTCCATCAACGGCCATGACCTGCTGGTCGCCGGCCTGGGCGACCACTTCGTCCGCAGCGCGGACCGCGATGAGCTGTTCCAGCAGCTCACCGCCGTGGGCTGGGGCGACGATGCGCAGGCCAACCGCGCCGCGCTGGGCGCGATGCTGGCGGAGTTCTCCGCCCGTGCCCAGGAGCTGCGGCCGGCGTCGCCGCTGCAGCAGCACGCGCAGGCCATCGAGGCGCTCACCGCGGGTGCCACGCTGGCGGAGGTCCATGCCGCCATAACCGGCTATGCCGGCGAAGACGCCTGGCTCAAGCGCGCCGCCGCGACGCTGGCGGCCGGCTCCCCCACCACTGCAGCCCTGGTCTGGGCGCTGCGCGAGCGCGTGGCCGCAATGAGTCTGGCGGATGTGTTCCGCCTGGAGCTGATCGTGGCGCTGCAGTGCTGCGCGCATCCGGACTTCGCCGAGGGCGTGCGCGCGCTGCTGATCGACAAGGACAACGCGCCGAAGTGGACGCCCGCGACGCTGGCGGAGGTGACGCCGGAGTGGGTGGACGAGCATTTCAGGGCGCCGTGGACGGATAGCGTGGCGTCGGTAGGCGCGTGACTCATTTCCCTCTCCCGCTGGCGGGAGAGGGTCAGGGTGAGGGTGGAGCAGTGGCGGTTACGCACATTGCCGCCGATTGAGGGCTCCACCCTCACCTCGGCAACTGCTCCTGCGTTGCCCTACTTTCGGGCATCCGTGCCCTCACCAGCCCCTCTCCCGCCAGCGGGAGAGGGAGACAGGACTTGGAGGAATTCATGACTCAAATCGCATTCATCGGCCTCGGCAACATGGGCGGCCCCATGGCCCTCAACCTGATCAAGGCCGGCCACGCCCTGCGCGTGTTCGATCTTTCCCCGTCCGCGCTGGAGGCGGCGCGTGCCGCAGGCGCCACGGTCGCCGCCAGCCCGGCGGAAGCCGTCGCGGGCGCGCAGACCGTGATCTCCATGCTGCCGGCCAGCCAGCACGTCGAGTCGCTGTACCTCGGCGCGGACGGCCTGGGCACCCAGATCGCGCCCGGCACCCTGGTGATCGACTGCTCCACCATCGCCCCCGCCAGCTCGCGCAAGGTGGCCGAGGCGGCGCGCGCGCGCGGCATCGTCTTCATCGACGCCCCCGTGTCTGGGGGCACTGCAGGCGCGGCGGCCGGCACGCTGACCTTCATCGTCGGCGGCGATGCCGACGCGCTGGAGCGCGCGCGGCCTTACCTGTCGGCCATGGGCAAGAACATCTTCCATGCCGGCGGCAGCGGCGCGGGGCAGGTGGCCAAGATCGCCAACAACATGCTGCTGGCGATCCACATGGCGGGCACCGCCGAGGCCCTGGCGTTGGGCGTGGCCAACGGGCTGGACCCCAAGGTGCTGTCGGAGATCATGGTGAAGAGCTCCGGACGCAACTGGTCGCTGGAGCTGTACAACCCCTGGCCCGGTGTGCAGGAAAACGTGCCGGCCTCGCGCGGCTATAGCGGCGGCTTCGGCAGCAGCCTGATGCTCAAGGACCTGGGCTTGGCGGCGGAAGCGTCCATCGCCAGCGGCAGTCCCGTCCCCCTGGGCGAGCTGGCGCGCAATCTCTACGGCCTGCACAGCGCCTCATCGGGAACGCTGGATTTCTCCAGCATCGTGAATCTCTACCGCAAGGAGTCGTAGGCGACGGCCTCAGGGTACCCAGCGCTTGGCCAGCTTGCGCGCCAGCGTGCGGCGATGCATGCCCAGGCGGCGCGCGGTCTCGGAAATGTTGAAGCCGGTCTCCGCCAGCACCTCGTGGATGCGCTCCATCTCCAGCGTCTTGATGGAGGTGGGGCGCGAGGCCACCGGTGCCTGGGCCTGGGGCTCGGGCGGCTCGGTGCTGAAGGCGGCCTCGATGTCGTCGGTGTTGGAGGGCTTGACCAGGTAGTTGCAGGCGCCGAGCTTGATCGCCTCCACGGCGGTGGCGATGCTGGCGAAGCCGGTGAGCACCACGATCATCATTTCCGGATCGTGCTGGTGCAGCAGCTGCACCACGGTAAGCCCGGATTCCTGGCCCAGCTTGAGGTCCACCACGGCGCGCTCCGGCCTTGCGTCCTTCAGCAGTTCGCGGGCCTCGTCGGCATTGGCCGCATGCAGCACGCGGTAGTCGCGGCGCTCGAAGGAGCGTTTCAGCGTGCGGGCGAAGGCGGCATCGTCCTCCACGATCAGCATCAGGCGTTCAACCGCGTCGTTCATCGTCCTCTCCGATCGCCAGGGCGGACAGCGGCAGCTGCAGGCACACGCGGGCGCCGCCTTCCGGCCGGTTCTCCGCGGTTACCTGGCCGCCCAGCTTGCGCAGCACGTTCATCACCAGGAACAAGCCCAATCCACCGCCGGGGCGGCCCTTGCTCGACTGGTAGGGCTTGCCGATCTTCTCCAGCATTTCCGGCGCGAAGCCGGGGCCACGGTCCTGCACGGTCAGCGTCAGAAGGCCGCCGGCGCAGCCGGCGCTGAGACCGACCCAGGCCGGCGAAGCGTCGGCGGCATTGTCGAGCACGTTGCAGATCACCTGCTTGAGCGCCGAGTCCGAGATCACCGGCTCCTTCATCCAGGTGTGGGGCGTGCTGTCGTCGATGCGGTACTCCAGGCTCACCGAGGGCCGCGTGTTGCACCACTCGCCGACCAGTTCGTCGAGGAAGCTGCCGGCGGTGGTCACGGCCAGGGCGCCGCCGCGGGCCTCGCCGGCCGACATCAGGATGCCGGTGACGATGGATTTGCAGCGCCGTATTTCGCCCTCCATGTCGACGATCTCCTGCAGCAACTCAGGGTCGTCGCGGAACTGCGGCATGCGCTTCCAGTCGCCAAGGATCACCGACACTGTGGCCAGCGGCGTGCCCAGCTCGTGGGCGGCGCCCGAGGCCAGCAGGCCCATGCGCACGATGTGGTCCTCTTCCGCCGCCTGCTGGCGCAGGCCGGCCAGGCGGGCATCGCGCCGGCGCAGGTTGGCGTTGATGCGTGTCATGAAGAGCACCATCAGCGCCACGTCGAGCACGAAGCAGACCAGCATGCCGAGGACGTGCAGCTCGAACAGCGCCTCGTGGCTGGGCATCTGCAGGGGCAGGTACCAGCGGGTGAGCCCGGCGAAGCACAGGCTGGTGACGCCCAGCAGCAGCCAGGCCGACCAGGTCTCCAGCAGCACGGCGCCCAGGGCTACCTGCAGCAGGTAGAGGAACACGAAGGGGTTGGTGGCGCCGCCGCTGTAGTAGAGCAGGGCGGTGAGTGCGGCCACGTCCAGCAGCAGGCCTGCCAGCAGGTCGCCGTTGCGCACCTCGCCGAACTGCCGCGGGCGCAGCAGGCTGAACAGGTTGAGCAGGATCAGGCAGCCCACCACCGCGAACATCTCCTGCAGCGGCAGCGGGATGCCGAACAGGGAGGTGGTCAGCGCGATGGTCAGCACCTGGCCGAACACCGCCATCCAGCGCAGCTGGATCAGCTGCATCAGGTTCTGTTGTCCCGCCGTCTGGCCCATGGAGGCGAGCAGCGAGAGATTGCGGGCGGTGGACTGGATCAGCGACATGGGCGTGATCCTACCGCGGGCCGGGTCTATCTGCGTCTCAGCCGCCATTCGCGCCGGCCCACCATGCCCAGGCCCCCGGCCACCATCAGCGCCAGGCCGTACCAGGTCAGGGCATAGACCAGGTGGCTGTTGTGGAAGCTCACCACGGTCAGGCCGCCGACCGGGCCGTCTTCCACCGTGGCGGCGGCGTCGATGAAGTAGGGCGCGACCTGGCCGGCCGGCAGGCCGCGCGCGGCGGCGATGGCGGCCACGTCGCGCGAATGCCAGCGGTCGGCGGCGGGATCGTTGTGGCGCAGGAAGCCACCTTCCGGCTCGGTCAGGCGCAGCAGGCCTTCGACCCGTTGCATCCCGGCAAGCTGTCCGGCGGCACGGCTGGCGGGGTCGCGCCGCTCGGGTGGCACGAAGCCGCGGTTGATCAGCACCAGGGTGTTATCGGCCTGCTGCAGCGGGGTCATCACCCAGCAGCCGGCACCGAGCTTCGTGGCGGCCTGGGTGCAGGCCTCGCGGTCATGCAGGAATTCGCCTTCGACGACGACGCGGCGGTATTCGTCGTCCTTGCCGATGGCACTCCAGACGCTGGGGCCGGGCGCCGGCGTGGCGACGGCCTGCAGGCGCTGTTCCACCCGTTCGATCAGGTCCAGCTTCCAGGCGCGGCGCTGCACCTGCCAACTGCCGAGCCAGACCAGCCCGGCGATCAGCGCCAGGCCGACGATCCCCAGCAGCGCGAGGCTGATGATGGAACGCGGCCTGGCGCCTTCGTTCGTCACGGAGCGTTGCGCATCTCGTGCGCCGAGACCGGCATCATGTTTTCGTTCATGTTGAACATGACCCACAGCGAGCCGGCGAGGGTGATCACCACCAGCACCAGCGTGAAGATCATGGCCAGCATGTTCCAGCCGCCCTCGGAGCTGGTATTCATGTGCAGGAAGTAGATCATGTGCACCAGGATCTGCACGACCGCGAAGCCCATGATGATGAACACCGTGGCCTGCTTGCTGGGCAGCACGTCACCCATCACCAGCCAGAACGGGATCGCCGTCAGGATCACCGACAGGATGAATCCCGTCACGTAGCCCTTGAACGTGCCGTGGGCCTCGCCCTCGGGGTGGTGGTGGCTGTGGACGTGGCGCTGGTCGTAGGCCTGCTCGGTATCGGCGTTGCTCATCGCAGCACTCCCATCAGGTAGACGAAGGTGAAGACGCCGATCCAGATGACGTCGAGGAAATGCCAGAACAGGCTCAGGCAGGCCAGGCGCCGGCGGTTGGGCTCGGTCAGGCCCATCTTGCGCACCTGGATCATCAGCACCACCAGCCAGACGATGCCGAAGCTGACGTGCAGGCCGTGCGTGCCCACCAGCGCGAAGAACGCCGACAGGAAGGCGCTGCGCTGCGGGCCCGCGCCCTCGTGGATGAGGTGTGCGAACTCGTAGATTTCCAGGCCGACGAAGGCCAGGCCGAACAGGCCGGTGACGGCCAGCCAGCCCAGTACGGCGTTCTGGCGGCCGCGCGCCATCTCCAGCATGGCGAAGCCGTAGGTGATCGACGACAGCAGCAGCATGGCGGTGTTGACCGCCACCAGGACGAGGTCGAACAGGTCCTTGGGGCCCGGGCCGGCGGCGTAGTTGGCACCCACCACGCCGTACATGGCGAACAGCACGGCGAAGATGAGGCAGTCGCTCATCAGGTACAGCCAGAAGCCCAGCATCGTCCCGTTCTGCGGGTGATGCTCGCCGGTGTCGTAGAAGCTGTCCGGCGGGAACGTGGTTTCAGCGGTGTGTGCGCTCATGGATCAGGCTCCCGCCTTTTGCAGCGCCGAAAGCTTGCGCGTGCGCTGGTCTTCGACCGAGGTCACCTCATCGGCATGGATGTGGTAGTCGCGGTCGTAGTTGAAGGTGTGGAGGATGGTGGTGGCGATCAGCCCGAAGAACGACGCCGCGGCCAGCCACCAGATCTGCCAGATCAGCGCGAAGCCGCAGAGCATGCTGATGCCGGCCAGCACGATGCCCGCCGACGTGTTGCGCGGCATGTGGATATCCACGAAGCCGCTGGTCGGGCGCTGGTGGCCGCGGCGCTTCATGTCGTACCAGGCATCCTGGTCGTGCACGCGCGGGGTGAAGGCGAAGTTGTAGGCCGGCGGCGGCGAGGAGGTGGCCCACTCCAGGGTGCGGCCGTTCCAGGGGTCGCCGGTCTCGTCGCGCAGGCTGTCGCGGCGGCGGATGCTGACGAAGATCTGCACCAGGAAGGCCAGGATGCCGATGCCGATCAGCACCGCGCCCACCGCGGCGATCTGGAACCAGATCTGCAGGCTCATGTCCTCGAAGTGACTGACGCGGCGCGTCACGCCCATCAGGCCCAGCACGTAGAGCGGTGCGAAGGCCACCCAGAAGCCGACCAGCCAGAACCAGAACGAGACCTTGCCCCAGAACTCGTCCAGCTTGAAGCCGGCCACCTTGGGGAACCAGTAGTTGATGCCGGCGAACACGCCGAACACCACGCCGCCGATGATCACGTTATGGAAGTGTGCGATCAGGAACAGGCTGTTGTGCAGCACGAAGTCGGCCGGGGGCACCGCCAGCAGCACGCCGGTCATGCCACCGATGACGAAGGTGAACATGAAGCCCATGGTCCACAGCATCGGCACGTCGAACTTGATGCGGCCGCGGTACATGGTGAACAGCCAGTTGAACATCTTCGCGCCCGTGGGGATCGAGATGATCATGGTGGTGATGCCGAAGAACGAATTGACGCTGGCGCCCGAGCCCATGGTGAAGAAGTGGTGCAGCCACACCAGGTACGACAGGATCGTGATCACCACGGTGGCGTAGACCATCGAGGTGTAGCCGAACAGGCGTTTGCCGCTGAAGGTGGAGACCACTTCCGAGAACACGCCGAACAGCGGCAGGATCAGGATGTAGACCTCCGGGTGGCCCCAGATCCAGATCAGGTTCACGTACATCATGGCGTTGCCGCCGAAGTCGTTGGTGAAGAAGTTGGTGCCGACGTAGCGATCCAGCGACAGCAGGCCCAGCACCGCGGTCAGCACCGGAAAGGCCGCCACGATCAGCACGTTGGTGCACAGCGCCGTCCAGGTGAACACCGGCATCTTCATCAGCGTCATGCCGGGCGCGCGCATCTTGACGATGGTCACCAGCAGGTTGACGCCGGACAGCAAGGTTCCGACGCCGGCTATCTGTAGCGCCCATATGTAGTAGTCGACGCCTACTGTGGGGCTATAGTCGATGCCCGACAGCGGCGGGTAGGCCAGCCAGCCGGTCTGCGCGAACTCACCGACGAACAGCGACATCATCACGAGGATGGCGCCGGCGGTAGTCATCCAGAAGCTGAAGTTGTTCAGGAAGGGGAAGGCCACGTCGCGCGCGCCGATCTGCAGCGGCACCACGTAGTTCATCAGGCCGGTGACGAAGGGCATGGCCACGAAAAAGATCATGATCACGCCGTGGGCGGTGAAGATCTGGTCGTAGTGATGCGGCGGCAGGTAGCCCATCGAGTCGCCGAAGGCGAAGGCCTGCTGGGCGCGCATCATGATGGCGTCGGCAAAGCCGCGCAGCAGCATGACGATACCCAGGATCATGTACATCACGCCGATCTTCTTGTGGTCGATGCTGCAGAACCAGTCGTTCCACAGCGTGCCCCAGGCGCGCTTCCTGGTGATGTAGGCCAGCAGGGACATGCCCAGGATCGCCGTGGCCATGAAGGTCCCGACCAGGATCGGATCGTGGTAGGGGATGGCCTCCAGCGAGAGCCGGCCGAACAGCGTCTGCATCAGTTCCGAACGTTCTTGCATGTCAGTTCTCAGGGCCTAGCGCAGCAGGCCGTACATCGGGGCATCGGCGGTGGGCGAGATCATGATCTCGGGCCCCACCTGGCACAGCGACAGCACGAAGGCCTCGGCCTGCGCACGGCTTACCTGCGTGCGCGGGCGGTCATAGGACAGGCGCGAGACGTTGTAGACGCCGGCCAGGCCCAGGCCACCGCGGGCGTCGATCGCCATCATGTCGCGCATGCACATCTTGTTGGGGTCCACGCAGAGGTTGACCACGGCGTCGAACAGGCCGGCCATGGTCGTGCCGTAGTGGCGCACCGGCACGCGCTCGCTGGGCTGGTCCAGGCGCTGGTATTCCTCGCGGTTCAGCGGGTCCTTGGCTTCCCGGACCTTGGCTACCCAGCCGTCGAAGTCGGCGCCGCTCATGCCGGCGAAGCGGAAGCGCATGTGCGAGAAGCCGTGGCCGCTGTAGTTGGCCGAGAAGCCTTCGTAGTCGCCGGCCTTGTTGATGACGGCGTGCAGCTTGGTCTCCATGGCCGGCATGGCGTAGATCTGGCCGGCCAGGGCGGGAATGAAGAAGGAGTTCATCACCGTGGATGCGGTGATGCTGAACTCGATGGGAACATCCAGCGGCGCCGCCATCTCGTTGACGCTGGCGATGCCGTAGTCGGGATAGATGAACAGCCACTTCCAGTCCATGGCCACCACCTGCACCTTCAGCGGCTTCATGTCGGCCGTTACGGCGCGCTGGGCGTCGATGCGGTCCAGCGGGCGGAAGGGGTCCAGGGTGTGGGTCGCGATCCAGGTCACCGCGCCCAGCGCGATGATGATCAGCAGCGGCGCCGACCAGATCACCAGCTCGAGCTGGGTCGAGTGGTGCCATTCGGGGTCATAAGTTGCTTCCTTGTTCGACTGGCGGTAGCGCCAGGCGAAAAGCGCGGTCAGGGCCATGACCGGCAGCACGATCAGCAGCATCAGGACCGTGGACACCACGATCAGGTCGCGCTGCTGCATGGCGATATCGCCCGACGGGCGCAGCACCACCCAATCGCAGCCGGCCAGCAGAAAGACCAGCGGGAACAACAGCATGCAGCGAGCAATTCTGGCAGCCATGGCGTATCTTTCGGTGTTACCGGATGACCCACTTTAAGCAGCCGGACCGGCACCCGCGATTGGACGTTTTGTCCTATGTCGCGCGCACCCCGGACCATGCGATGGTTATGCACCAGATGGGATAATCCCTCAACCTTTTGACCGAGAGCAGGATGTCGACCGTCAGCCATGAATCGAACGCGGGCCCCGGCTCGCTGGAAGGCCAGGCCCACGTCGCCGGGGCCGACCACGCTCGCGTCGCGCCGGGCGAGATCGCGATCGGCGTGATCATCGGCCGCCTGTCGGAGATGTTCGACTTCTTCGTGTTCGGCATCGCCGCCGTGCTGGTGTTTCCGTCCGTGGTCTTCCCGTTCGTCGATAAGACCACGGCGATGTACTACTCCTTCGGCATCTTCTCGCTGGCCTTCGTCGCGCGTCCCTTCGGTTCGCTGCTGTTCCGCCTGATCCACGACTGGTACGGGCGCGGCACCAAGCTGACCATCGCGCTGTTCCTGCTGGGCACCGCCACCGCCGGCATCGCCTTCCTGCCGGGTTACGAGAAGATCGGCGTGGCCTCGGTGGTGATCCTGGCCATCTGCCGCATCGCCCAGGGCGTGGCCCTGGCCGGCACCTGGGACGGCCTGCCCTCGCTGCTGGCGCTGAACGCTCCGCCGGAGCGCCGTGGCTGGTTCGCCATGATCCCGCAGCTCGGTGGCCCGCTGGGCTTCCTGCTCGCCGCCGGCCTGTTCGTGTTCCTGCTGCTGCAGCTCAAGCCCGATGACTTCCTGGCTTGGGGCTGGCGCTATCCCTTCTGCGTGGCCTTCGCCATCAACGTGGTTGCGCTGTTTGCCCGCCTGCGCCTGGTGGTGACGCCCGAGTTCAGCCACCTGCTGAAGTCGCGAGAGCTGGAACCGGCACCGCTCGGCGAACTGTTCCGCACGCAGCGTGCCAGCATCCTGCTCGGCGCCATCGCGCCGCTGGGCAGCTTTGCGCTGTTCCACCTGGTCACCGTGTTCCCGCTGTCCTGGGCCTCGCTGTTCACGCAGGACGCCATCACCGACTACCTGTTCGTGCAGATCGCCGGCGCGGTACTTGCCGTGATCAGCATGCTGGTGTCGGGCAAGGTGGCCGACCGCATAGGCCGCCGCGCCACGCTGGCCATCAGCGCCGTGCTGATCGCCATCTTCAGCATCGTCGGCATGCTGCCGGTATTCCAGGAAGGCAGCCGCCTGGGCGCCTACCTGTTCATCCTGGTCGGCTTCGTGCTGCTGGGCTTCAGCCACGCCCAGGCCGCCGGCGCCATCAACTCCACCTTCCCCAGCCGCTACCGCTACAGCGGCGCCATCATCACCTCGGACTTTGCCTGGCTGGTGGGCGCCGCCTTCGCGCCGCTGGTGGCGCTGTTCCTGGCCTCCAATCTCGGCGTGGGCTATGTCGGCCTGTACCTGCTGTCGGGCGCCGTCGGCACGCTGCTGGCGCTGGGCGTGAACCGCAACCTGGAAATGCGCGACGACTGATCGCGCGGGTTCGACACGGACTCGTCTCGGGCGCAGGGAAGTAGGAGCGGCTGTTAGCCGCGACGGCCATTGCGGCTAACAGCCGCTCCTACTCCTGTTGGCAGAACGTTTCTTCGTGGGAGCGACGCAAGTCGCGATCTTTCCCACACGAGAAGATCGCGACTCGCGTCGCTCCCACGAGGGTCACGGCCTCAGCCGGCCTTCTTGCCCGCGCCGTACACCGGGAACCCGGCACACAGCTGCTCGACCTCACCACGCACGCGGCTGACCACCGCCTCGACGTCCGCACCCGCGCTCATCGCGTCCACCAAGTCGGCGATCCAGTTCGCCACCTGCGCCATCTGCGGCTCCTTGAAGCCGCGGGTGGTCGAGGCCGGCGAGCCCAGGCGCAGGCCCGAGGTCACGAACGGGCTCTTGGGGTCGTTGGGCACGGAGTTCTTGTTGACCGTGATGTGGGCACGGCCCAGCACGGCCTCGGCGTCCTTGCCGGTGACGTTCTTGGCGATCAGGTCCAGCAGGAACAGGTGGTTGTCGGTGCCGCCGGAGACGACCTTGTACCCGCGGTCCAGCAGGACCTGGGCCATGGCGCGGGCGTTGGCCACGACCTGCTTCTGGTAGACCTTGAAGCTGGGGTCCAGGGCTTCCTTGAAGGCCACGGCCTTGGCGGCGATGACGTGCATCAGGG
>JBPOHT010000065.1:0-25345 GCA_052035235.1 Pseudomonadota bacterium
GTGTGTGAACATGGTTCACGTAGGGGGATGCTGGCTCATACGCGGGACTGGTGCGGTTGCCCTCTTTTGGTTTATTTCGCATACGGACCGTAGGGGGGGAAAGCGCAGCGCATCCCGCCTTGGGTGCTGGCGGGTTGCGCTGCGCTTTCCCGCCCTACGGTCCTTAGGCGAAATAAACCAACAGAGATCAACCGCACCTGACCGGCGTAGTCGCCAGCATCCCCATACGTCAACAATGTTCACACACGCGGGAGGCTCCAACATCGCGACAGCCTCAAAAGAAAAAAGCCCCACGCAGGGGCTCTTCTTTACAACCGATCTCGCCGATCCCTCGGCGGGCGCCAGTTCTCCGGCAGCGTGTCGCGCACCTCCTGCCGCTTGGCCGCCAGGCGCGCGCGCTCCTGCGGCGTCAGGTCGGGCAGGCGCAGGCCGGCGTCGAGCTGGGCGATGGCGTTGCCGGCATCGCCGCGCAGGAACAGGTAGACGCCAGTCTGGTAGGACGCCTCGGGCAGGTTGTCGAGTTCGCGTGCGGCCTGGGCCAGCAGGTTGTAGGTCTCCAGCTGCGTACCCAGGGTCTGTTCGCGCGTGATCAGCAGCTGGCGTGCCTCGGCGGGCTTGCCGGCGGCCATCATCGTGTCGGCGTATTCCAGCAGCGCTGGCGCATAGCGCGGGTAAAGCTGCGTGGTGCGCGACAGCAGGGCCAGGGCGTCGTCGTTCTTCTGCTGCAGCGCCAGTATGCGGGCCTGCAGCAGGTTGAGCGTGACGTGGCGTGGGTACTTCTCCAGCAGCGGCGCGAGTACGTGGTCGGCGTTGTCGGCCTGGCCCTGCACGGACAGCGCCAGTGCCAGGCCGTAGCGGGTGGTCGGCGTGTCGTGGCCGGCGGCCAGCTCGTTGCTGTAGTGATCCATCGCCTCGCTGGGGCGCTCGGCGGTGAGCACGCGGGCGCGGGCCTGCATGAAGCCGAACTCGATCGACTCCTTCAGCACGACCTTGGGCATCTCCGCCGCGCGGCCACGGGCCTCGGCGATACGGTTGGTGGTCAGCGGATGGGTGCGCAGGATTTCCGGCAGGCCGCTGCCGTAGAGGCGCGACTGCTGCTCCAGCTTGGAGAAGAATCCGGCCATGCCGGCCGGGTCGAAGCCGGCGCGCGCCATGGTCTGGATGCCAATGCGGTCGGCTTCGAGTTCGTGCGCGCGGGTGTAGTTGACCTGGCGCTGGTAGTTCATGGCCTGGCCCACGGACAGCGCGCCGATCACCACGTCGGGATCGGCGGAGCCGGCGATGATGGCGGCGATCACCGCCAGCCAGGTAGCCACCGTGGCAACCTGGGTCTCCTCCTGGGTGCGCGCGATGTGGCGCTGGGTGACGTGCGCGAGTTCGTGGCCCAGCACGCCAGCCACTTCGCTCTCGTTGTTGGCGGCGAGCATCAGGCCGGCATTGACGCCGATGTAGCCGCCGGGCAGGGCGAAGGCGTTGATCCGCGGGTCGCGGATGATGAAGAAAGTCAGGTCGGGCGGCTTGGTCTGGCTGGCCGAGGCCAAGCGCCAGCCCAGCGTCGAGATGTAGTCCCTCAGCTCCGGGTCTTCCAGCATGTAGTTGGCGCCGTAGAGCTGCGCCACCACGCGACCGCCCAGGGTCTTCTCCTCGGAAGGCGACAGCGTGTTGTCCGCCGGCTCGCCGATCTGCGGCAGGTCCAGCGCCGACAGGGATTCCGCCTGCGAGGCGGCCGCACCCAGAATGGCGACGGCGGTGAGGCAACTGAGGAGCGCTTTCTTCATGTGGCGGCGGTGCCAGGAGGATGACGGCAGTGTAGCCGCTTGGACGCGGCCCGCGTGCTTTGGTTCAGCCTCCTGGCCGGGCCCTGCATCAGCCCCGGAATCGGGCGATGCGCTGGCCCATGCGCAGGGGGTTGCCCGGGGCCATCACCGGCTGCCAGTCAAGCATGCCCGGCGGGGTCAGCAGGATCACCGTGGAGCCCATGTTGAAGCGCCCCATCTCGGCGCCGCGGTCCAGGGCCACCGGGTGGATCGGGTGGAAGTGCTCCACGCCGGAGCGCTTGTGCGGGGGGCTGATGCGCCCGGCCCAGACGGTCTCCATGGAGCCGACGAACAGGGCGCCGACCAGGACCATGGCAAACGGGCCGCGCTCGCTGTCGAACACAGCGCAGACGCGCTCATTGCGGGCGAACACGCCCGGCATGGCACGCGCGGTGGCGGGGTTGACGCTGAACAGCCGCCCGGGGACATAGACCCAGTGGCGCAGCGTGCCGGCCAGCGGCATGTGGATGCGGTGGTAGTTGTTGGGTGCCAGGTAGATCGTGGTGAACTTGCCGCCGTTGAAGGGCGCGGCCAGTTCCTCGCTGCCGAGCAGTTCGGCGGCGCTGTACTCGTGGCCCTTGGCCTGGAAGATGCGGCCGTCCGGGATGTCGCCGGCCTGGCTGACGGTGCCGTCCACCGGGCTCAGCAGGGTCTGCAGGTCCGGGTCCAGCACGCGGGCGCCGGGCTTGAGGGCACGGGTGAAGAAGTCGTTGAAGCTGGCGTAATCCTCGGCGCGGCCGTGCTGGGCCTCGGCCAGGTTGATGCGGTACAGCTTCATGAACTGGCGGATGAAGACGTTCTTGAAGGCACGCTGCTCGATGCGCGTCACCAAGTAGATCAGCCAGGACAGGAAGCGCGTCGGCAGGATCAGCTGCAGGCGGGCGAACAGCAGGTCGCCCTGGCTGGCATCGGTGTGGGGTTTGCCGCGGAGTTTCATCATGGGGCTCGGACGGTGAATTCGGCGCTGGCGTGGCGGCTGCCGCAAAGCAGGGTGATGGAGGCGCTGTCGCCGGCCCCCAGCGGACGCTGGGGGCGGAACAGCATCAGGTGGTAGTCGCCGGGCTGCAGCAGGGCCTGGCCTCGGGCGGGGATCTCGATGACCTGGTCGCGCAGCATGCGCGCCATGCCGTTCTCCAGGGCGCTGCGGTGGATTTCCACGGCACCGAAGTCCGGGCTGCTGGCCTTGTCGCAGCGCAGGTCTTCCGGCAGGCCGTTGTCGATGCGCAGGTAGCCGGCCATGGGGCCGTCGGCCGGGGCCTCGCGGATCCAGGCGTCGCGCAGCAGCAGCTCGCCCGGCGCCTGCCGGCAGGCGGCCAGGGCCAGCAGCGGTAGCAGGGCCAGCAGCGCGGCGCGCATCAGGGGGCCACCAGGGGCTTGAGGTCCGCCACCAGCCGGGCCGGATCGAAGGGCGGCGTCAGGTAGGCGGTGATGTTGCCCTGCGGGTTGAGCAGGATCATCGAGGCGGAGTGGTCCATCTGGTAGCTCTCCGGCGTGGCGCCCGGCACCTTGGCATAGGCGATACCCAGGGCGCGGGTGATCTCGGCCAGCTGCGGCTCGCCCACGGAGACGCCGACGAAGGCCGGGTCGAACTGCCCCAGGTAGCTCTTCAGGCGCTCGGGAGTGTCGCGCTCCGGGTCCACCGACAGGAACACCACCCGCAGCGGGGCTTCCGGGCCCAGCCCGGCCTTGACCTGCTTGAGCAGGGCCAGGGTGGTGGGGCAGACGTCCGGGCAGTAGGTGAAGCCGGGGAACAGCAGGCTCCAGCCGCCGGCGAGGCTGGCATTGGTGAAGGGCTGGCCTTGCTGGTCCTTCAGGGTGAAGGCGGGCAGGGCGCGCGGCTGCGGCAACAGGGTGCCGGACTGCAGTTCGGCGCTGCCGCGGGGCTGGGAGACGGTGACGGCCACCACCACGCCGAGGACGGCGGCAAGGGCGGCGATGACGCCGTAAAGAACGGATTTCTGGGCGTTGGCCATGATTTTCAGGGTGTTTTCGGATCAGTGGGGCAGCCGCCGCGTATAATTCGCGACCTTCCCGGATTATCCCACAGCCCGCCGCCCATGCCTTCCTCGTCCACCCAGACTTCCGTACTGCGCAGTGTTCGCGACCTCGTGCGCTGGGGGGCGAGCCAGTTCAAGGCGAACGGCCTGCATTTCGGACACGGTACGGACAACGCGCTGGACGAGGCGTTCCACCTCGTCCTGCACGCCCTGCACCTGACGCCGGACCTGCCTACGGTCTACCTCGAGGCCGCGGTGACCGACGCCGAGCGCGCCGCCGTCATCAAGCTGCTGCAGCAGCGCATCAAGACGCGCCAGCCGGCCGCCTACCTGATCGGCGAGATCCAGTTCTGCGGCCTGCCGTTCACCGTGGACGAGCGCGTGCTGGTGCCGCGCTCGCCGATCGGCGAAATGATCGAGCGCCGCTTCCAGCCCTGGCTGCAGAGCGAGCCGCAGACCATCCTGGACCTTTGCGCCGGCAGCGGCTGCATCGGCATCGCCTGCGCCCATGCCTTTCCGGACGCCCAGGTGGACCTGGCCGAGCTGTCGCCGGGGGCCCTGGCCGTGTGCAAGGCCAACATCGAGCGCCACGACTGCGGCGAGCAGGTGCGCGCGCTGAAGTCCGACCTGTTCAATGGCCTGGGCGAGATGCGCTACGACCTGATCGTCAGCAACCCGCCCTATGTCCCCGTGGCCGAGTGGAAGGCGCTGCCGCAGGAATTCCACCAGGAGCCGCGCATGGCCCTGGCCGCCGGCAAGGACGGCATGGACCTGGTCGCCCGCATCCTGGCCGAGGCGCCTTCGCGCCTGGTCGAGGGTGGCTGGCTGGTCTGCGAGGTCGGCGGCAGTGTCCCCGAGTTCGAGGCGCGCTGGCCGCGCCTGCCGGTGACCTGGGTGGAGTTCGAGCGCGGCGGCGACGGCGTGTTCATCATTTCGCGTGAAGACCTGATCGAGCATCTCTAGACATGTCCGGCAACACGATTGGCAAGCTGTTCTGCGTCACGTCCTTTGGTGAAAGCCATGGCGCCGGCATCGGCTGCGTGGTGGACGGCTGCCCGCCGGGCCTGGAACTGAGCGAGGCCGACATCCAGCCGGAGCTGGACCGGCGCAAGCCCGGCACCAGCAAGTTCGTCACCCAGCGCAAGGAAGAGGACAAGGTCGAGATCCTGTCCGGCGTTTTCGAGGGCAAGACCACCGGTACGCCGATCGCGCTGCTGATCCGCAACACCGACCAGCGCTCCTACGACTACGCCAAGATCCAGCAGGTGTTCCGCCCCAACCACGCGGACTACGCCTACATCCAGAAGTACGGCATCCGCGACCACCGCGGCGGCGGGCGCTCCTCGGCGCGCGAGACCGCCGTGCGCGTGGCCGCTGGTGCCATTGCCAAGAAATACCTGAAGCAGCGCCTGGGCATCGAGATCCGCGGCTGCACCGAGCAGGTGGGCGATATCCACTGCGAGATCCGCGACTGGTCCGCCGTGGGCAACAACCCCTTCTTCTGCGCCGACCCCGACAAGATTCCCCAGCTGGAAACGCTGGTGGAAGGCCTGCGCGGCGAGGGTGACTCGATCGGCGCCAAGCTCTACGTCGAAGCCACCGGCGTGCCGCCGGGCCTGGGCGAGCCGGTGTATGACCGCCTGGATGCCGACATCGCCTTCGCGCTGATGTCGATCAACGCCGTCAAGGGCGTGGAGATCGGCGACGGCATGCGCGTGGCCGGCATGCGCGGCACCGAGCACCGCGACGAGATGACCCCGCAGGGCTTCCTCGGCAACCACTCGGGCGGAGTCGCCGGCGGCATCTCCACCGGCCAGACCATCTACGCCCGCTACGCCATCAAGCCCACGTCCAGCATCACCACGCCGGGCAAGTCCATCGACCAGGACGGCAATGCCGTGGACATGCGCACCACCGGCCGCCACGACCCCTGCGTGGGCCTGCGAGCGACGCCGATCGCCGAGGCGATGCTGGCGCTGGTGCTGATGGATCACTACCTGCGGCATCGCGCGCAGAACGCGGACGTGGTTCCGGGTACGCCGCGGATTCCTGCGTAAGCGCTCCACCGGATACGGATTGGGATCAGGGTTCGTCATACCGGCGAAAGCCGGTATCCAGTCCCGGACGGGAGTGGCCCATTGGCTGACTGGATACCGGCTTTCGCCGGTATGACGTCATTGATATCCAGTCATCGCGACTGGCGCCCGAGCCGATCCTCCTGTCCCTGCCGCCAAGGCAGGGGGCTGTGCCCCGGTGGCATGATCCCGCCCATTCCGCAAATAAGATCGCAGGAGAACCATGTCCTCTGAAGCCTCATTGCAGCGCTTGGCGGAATCGCTGGGCCGACAACCCTCCGAGTTCCAGGCCCTGGGCAGCCTGCAGCCGGCGCAGATCGACCTGTTGGCCAACGCCGTGGTGCAGACCCAGCAGCGCCAGCGCGAAGCCCTGGCCAAGGCCATCGAGGATGCGCTCGGCCACATCCCGATGCTGCTGCGCGGCCCCGTGAAGAAAGTGCTGGGGATCAAGTGAGCACGCTCGAGATCAAGGCGGAGATCATCAAGCTCTCGCGCGTGCTGGGCCTCAAGCCCGAGCAGCTGGAGTTCCTGAACCACACGCCGGCGGGTGACATCCGCCACCTGCGCGAGACCACGCACGAGTACCTGTTCAACCGCGGGCGCTCGCTGTTCCAGAAGCTGGCCGCCACCACCAAGCTGCTGCCGGGCAAGCTGACGGCCTTCATCGGCCAGAAGGCCTTTGCCCCGGTGTTCATCGCGCGCATCGCCGGCGAGATGCCGACGGACCGCGCGGTGGAGATCGCGCAGCGCATGGAGATTCCGTTCCTGGCGGACGTCACGCTGGAACTGGACCCGCGCCGCGTCGGTGACATCATCCGCCAGATGCCGGTGGAGATCGTGCGTGACGTGGCGATGGAGCTGATCCGTCGCCGCGAGTACATCACCATGGGCCTGTTCGTCGGCTATCTCACCGACGAGGCGATCCGCCGGGTGATGGCGGCGATCACCGACGAGGAGCACCTGCTGCGCATCGGCCTGTTCATCGAGGCCAAGGACCAGGTGCCCAAGTTGATGCACATGGTGCCGGAGGCGCGCTTCCCGCGTTTCCTGAAGCTGGCGCAGGACGAGAGCAAGAATCTCTGGGCCGAGGCGCTGTCGCTGATGGCCTATGCCGACGCTGCCATGATGCGCAAGCTCGGCGACATGATGGCCGACGAGGGCGACGCCGCGCTGGCGCGCCTGCTGCAGCGCAGCCAGGAACAGGACCTCTGGGGTTCGATCCTGCCGGTGATCGCGCAGATGAGCCCGGCCAAGCAGTCGCGCCTGGTGCACCTGGATGCACTGGCTGATCCGGAAGTGCTCAAGAGCCTGTTCCGCACCGCCGAGGAGGATAAGCTCTGGCGGCTGATGCTGCCGCTGCTGGCCGGCATGACGCAGGGCGAGGGTGCGCAGGCGGCACAGGCGGCCGAGCCGCAGAAGTTGCTGCGGCTGTTCCGTGCCGCCGAGCAGGCTCACCTGGTGCCGCGCCTGCTGGGCCTGGTGGACCAGTTCAGCCCCGAGGAGCGTTCCTGGATGGCCACCATCGCCGCGGCGATGCCGGCCGAGCTGCAGGAGCGCTTCGCCGAGGAAGTGGACGATGCCGGCCTGTGGGAGCCGTTGTTCGAGGTAGCCCGGGCGATTCCTTCGGACGGGCGGGCGGCGCTGGCGGATACGGTGCGGCGCATCGCCTCGCAGCGGCCGGAACTGGTGCGCAAGCTGGCCGGCCTGGCCGAGTCGCGTGGCCTGGGCGACCTGGTCGCCGCCGCCAGGGCCGCGGCAGGGTAGGTCTGGGTACCGGGGGCGGCGCTACAATGCCGCCCCCATGCACCCCTTACTGCCATGAGCGCGCACGTACCGGCCAAGCGGCTGGCGGGCTTCTACTTCTGGTATTTCGCCGCGATCGGCACGCTGATGCCCTTCACCGGCCTGTTCCTGCAGGACCGCGGCTGCACCCCCGCGCAGATCGGCGCCATCGGCGGCCTGATGGCCCTGACCCGCATCGTCTCGCCCTATCTCTGGGGGCAGTACGCCGACCGTGACGCGCGCCGCATGGCGGCCATCCGCATCACCCTGGGCGCCGGCCTGATGGCCTTTGCCGCCGCGCAGTTCGCACCGGGCTTCTGGCTGCTGGCGCTGTGCTTCTTCGTCTACGGCATGTTCAACAACGGCACCATGCCGCAGTTCGAGGTGGTGACCTTCAACCACCTGGGCGCCAATGGCGACCGCTACGGCCGTATCCGCCTCTGGGGCTCCATCGGCTTCGTCATCACGGTGATGGCGATGGGGCCGGTGTTCGAGCGCATCGGCGTGCAAACCATGCCGCTGTGGGTCGCCGGCATGTTCGCGCTGTGCTGGCTGACCGGCCTGCGCATTCCCGAGGCGCCGGTGGCGCCGCGCTCCGGCGGCTCGGAATCGGTGATGGGCGTGATGCGCCGGCCCGAGGTCATCGCCCTGCTGGCGGCATGTTTGCTGTCGCAGATGAGCTTCGGGCCCTACTACAACTTCTTCAGCATCTGGCTGAAGGACCACGGCTACAGCAAGTTCGAGATCGGCTTCCTGTGGGCCTTCGGCGTGGTGGCCGAGGTCGGCATCTTCTTCTTCATCCACCGCCTGCGCCGCTTCTGGAGCCTGCGCAGCATGATGCTGTGGGCGCTGGCCGGCACTGCGCTGCGCTGGTTCCTGCAGATGACCTTCATCGACAACATGCCGTGGATGACCGCGGTGCAGGCCCTGCATGCGGTGAGCTTCGCGATCTACCACTTCGCCGCCGTCAGCCTGATCCAGCAGCTGTTCCCCGGCGCGATGCAGGGGCGGGGGCAGGCGATCTACACCGGTCTCAGCTACGGCGTGGGCGGTGCCATCGGTGGTTTCGGCAGCGGCCTGCTGTGGGACATGATGCACCCGGACCTGCTGTGGCTGGTCTCCACCGGCGTGGCGCTGCTGGCCTGGCTGATCGCCTGGCGGGGGCTCAAGGACATCCGTATCTAGCCGGCTTCAGGCGGCGGCCGCATCCTCGGCGCGGCGCTGGGACTGCCCGGTAGCGGCGGGATCGCGACGGCGCTGGCGCAGCCGCTGCAGCATCAGGTCTTCGGTCCAGTGTTTCCAGTAGGGCTCGCGCTGGCCGTGCAGCCGGATGCCGCCGTCGATGGTCAGGTGATAGCGCTCATGGCCCTCGCGCTGGTAGCGCCGGAGCCAGCCCTGCTTGCAGAACGCCTCCAGCGCCGTGGCCAGGTCGCGCTGACGCAGGCCGGTGCGCCGCCAGATCATTTCCAGCACCTGGGGCGAATAGTCGTCGGTATAGCGCAGCGGCCCGGCGAGCTGGCGGGCCAGGGCGAGGCTCAGGACGGTGGGGCTGATGCTCCGGTGGGGCTATTCCAAGATACGTCTGACATCGGCGGCGCAACAGGGACAAAATATCGCGCGCGGCGGTGCATAACGGGGGAGCGGGCATGCTGAAGGTCTACGGCGACATCCATTCGGGCAATTGCTACAAGCAGAAGCTGCTGCTGACGCAGCTGGGCCTGCCGCATGCCTGGGTGCACCTGGACATCCTGAAGCAGGAAACCCGCACGCCGGCGTTCCTGGCCATGAACCCCAATGGCCGCGTGCCGTTGCTGGAGCTGCCGGGCGGCGTCTTCCTGGCCGAGTCCAATGCCATCCTGCACTACCTGGCGGAGGGCACGCCGCTGCTGCCGACGGACCGCCTGGAGCATGCGCAGGTGCTGCAATGGATGTTTTTCGAGCAGTACAGTCACGAGCCCTACATCGCCACCTCGCGCTACATCATCCGCTACCTGGGCCGGCCTCCGGAGCAGGAGGCGCGCCTGCAGGAGCGCCAGCCGGGCGGCCATGCTGCATTGGGCGTGATGGAGAGGCACCTGGCAGGCCGCGAGTGGTTCGTCGGTGGTCGCTACAGCATTGCCGACATCGCGCTGTACGCCTACACGCATGTGGCGCACGAGGGTGGCTTCGATCTTGCGGCCTATCCGGCCGTGCAGGCCTGGCTGGCGCGGGTGGCGGCGCAGCCGGGGTACGCCAGCATGGATCAGTTCGACGCCGCGATCCGCGCCGGTTGAGCCGAGCCTAGTGGACGGGCGCCGGCATCGGATCGTTGTCGCGCCGGTTGATGCCGTCCTTGGACGGGATGCGGCCACGCATGCGCAGCTGGGCCAGGGTGCGGCTGTCGCGCCAGCGCGTCCAGGGGAAGCCGCGCAGCTCGGCAATGGCGGCCCGGCCGCCGGGGGACATGCGGTAGCTGGCCTCGTACTCGTCGCCATGCAGTTCCAGCAAGCCCTCGGCAACGCAGAAGGTCAGCACTTCGCGCAGGTCGCTCTGGCGCAGGCCGGTGCTGCGCCAGCTGGCCGAGAGCAGGCTCCAGGAATAGTGCTCGGTATGCGCGAGCGGACCGCTGGTGACGATGACCAGGGCGGCGAGACGGGTGCTGTGATGGATATCCATGGCTTACGCCCTCCAGAACGATCTGACTGGGATAGCGGCGACCGGCCAAGGGGCTGGATAGAGAAAATCACGGGGTAGGCTGTGGAAATGAAAAGGGGCACCTCGCGGCGCCCCTTTTCGTCAGCAACCGCTCAGCCTTGCCTCATTCAAAGACGAAGCTCTCGACCGGCAGGCGCAGCATCGACTTGCTGGGCTTGGTCATCGAGTGGGCGTGGCCCTTGGCGCGCGGCAGGATGTGGTCGAAGTAGAACTTCGCCGTGGCGATCTTGGCCTTGTAGAACGCCGGCTCCTCGCTGCCGCCCTTGGCCAGCTTATCGCTGGCCACCGCGGCCTGCAGCGCCCAGAAGTAGGCCATGGTCACGTAGCCCGAGTACATCAGGAAGTGATGGCTGGCGGAGCTGACCACTTCACGGTCCTTGCGGGCCATCAGCATCAGGCGCATGGTCAGCACGTTCCACTCGGCGGCGTACTTGGCCAGGGTGGTGGCGAAGTTGCGCAGGCGGGCGTCGCGCAGGTTGTCCACGGCGAACTTGGCGATCTGGCCGGTGAACTCGCGCACGGCCTTGCCGCGGGTCTGCAGCAGCACCTTGCGGCCCAGCAGGTCCAGGGCCTGGATGCCGGTGGTGCCTTCATACAGCGTGGAGATGCGCGCGTCGCGGGCGATCTGCTCCATGCCGTGTTCCTTGATGTAGCCGTGGCCGCCGAACACCTGGATACCTTGGTTGGCCGCTTCCAGGCCCATCTCGGTCAGGAAGCCCTTGAGGATCGGGGTGAAGAAGCCGAGCTTGTCGTCCCACTCCTCGTACTTGGCCTGGTCGTTCTCGATGATGCCGTTGGTCATGTGGTCCGCCAGCTGCGCGGCGAAGTAGATCATCGCGCGGCCGCCTTCGGCGAAGCACTTCTGCGTCAGCAGCATGCGGCGCACGTCGGCGTGGTGGATCAGCGCGTCGGCGACCTTGTCCGGCTCCTGCTTGCCGCGCAGGGCACGCATCGAGCGGCGGTCCTTGGCGTAGGCCAGTGCGCCCTGGAAGGAGGCTTCGGCGTGGGCGATACCCTGCACGGCGGTGCCGATGCGGGCGGTGTTCATGAAGGTGAACATCGCCTCCAGGCCCTTGTTGGGCTTGGCGATCATGAAGCCGGTGGACTGCTCGAAGTTGATCACGGCCGTGGCGGAGGCCTTGATGCCCATCTTGTGCTCGATGGCGCTGCAGACCACGTTGTTGTGCTCACCGACGCTGCCGTCGGCGTTGACGTTCATCTTGGGCACGATGAACAGCGAGATGCCCTTGGTGCCCGGAGGCGCATCCGGCAGGCGCGCCAGCACGATGTGGATGATGTTCTCGGTCAGGTCATGCTCACCGGCGGAGATGAAGATCTTGGTGCCGGTGATCTTGTAGCTGCCGTCGAGCTGCGGCTCGGCCTTGGTCTTGACCTGGCCCAGGTCGGTGCCGCACTGCGGCTCGGTCAGGCACATGGTGCCGGTCCAGCGGCCTTCGGTCAGCGGCGGCATGTAGATCGCCTTCAGTTCCTCGGAGGCGTGCTGCATGACGGTGTTCATGGCGCCCAGCGACAGGCCTGGGTACATGGTGAACGACCAGTTGGCCGTGCCCATCATTTCGGACTTGAGCAGGCCCAGCGACATCGGCATGCCCTGTCCGCCGTACTCGGTGGGGTGCGACAGGCCCTGCCAGCCGCCCTGCACGAACTGCTCGTAGGCTTCCTTGAAGCCCTTGGGCGTGGTGACCTTGCCGTTCTCGAAGTGGCAGCCTTCCAGGTCGCCGGAGAGATTCAGCGGGGCCAGCACTTCCTCGCAGAACTTGGCGGCTTCGCCGAGGATGGCCTCGCAGGTGTCCGGGTCCGCGTCCTTGCCGTTGGAGAGACCGGCGTAATGGGCGGGGTAGTCGAACACCTCGTTCATCAGGAAGCGCATGTCGCGCAGCGGAGCTTTGTAGGCGGGCATTGCAGGTCACCGGGCTAAATAAGTGGGCGTATTCTGAACACCCATTGGCCCCAGAGACATTGGCCGCAGGAACAGTAAACGACTGTTCAGCGGGCCATACGGCGCCGTATGTCGGATTCAAGACAGCCCAGCAGGGCCATACCGGCGCCGGACAGAGTGCGGCGCTCGTGCCAGACCGCACCCAGCTCGCGGTGCAGTGCCAGTTGGGGGATCGGCAGCTGGCGGATGCTGCCATCGATCATGGAGTCGGGCAGCACGCTCCAGCCCAGGCCGATGCCCACCAGCATCTTGAGGGTCTCCAGGTAATTGGTGGCCAGGCGGATACGCGGCACCAGGCCGTGCTCCTGTAGGGCGCGGGTGACGATGCGGTGGGTGTAGGTGGCCTCGTCCGGTAGCACCGCCGGGTGGCCGGCAAGATCTTCCAGCCGGGCGCGGGGCTTCTCCAGCAGGGGGTGGCCGGGGGCCACGACCACCGACAAGGGGTCGTCCCAGACGGCGCGCTGCTGCAGTTGCGGCAGGGGCTGGGTGGGCAGGGTGACGATCCCCAGTTCCAGTTTGCCGGCCAGCACGGCCTGGCAGGCCACCTCGGAGTCCATGAAATGGATGTCGAGGTCTACGTCCGGGTACTGCTGGGTGAAGGCGCGCAACACCGGCGGCAGGCGGTGCAGGCCGATGTGGTGGCTGGTGCCGATGGACAGGCGCCCGGCCACCTTCTCGTGCAGGTGGGACAGCGCACGCCGTCCATCTTCAAGGTCTTGCAGCACTTTCTTCGCGTAGGGCAGCAGGGTTCGGCCGGCGTCGGTCAGGGTGACTTGGCGGCCCACCCGGTCGAGCAGGGGCTGGCCGACCTGCTCCTCCAGGGCGGTGATGCGCTTGCTCACGGCGGGTTGGGACAGGTGCAGGGACTCGGCCGCCTGGGTGAAGGAGCCGGACTCGGCCACGGCGATGAAGGTGACCAGGTTCTGGGTTTCCATGTGAATTCCTATCTGGAATGGACCTGATAAAAACGATTCATTGGAGTTATCAATAGCACGCTCCTAGAATGCGCGCCATTCGCAAGACCAAGCATCAGGATTAACGAGGTCCAGCCATGGCAAAGACTCTGTACGACAAGATCTGGGACGCCCACGTGGTCGCCGACCAGGGCGACAACTCCGCGCTGATCTATATCGACCGTCACCTGGTGCATGAAGTGACCAGCCCGCAGGCCTTCGACGGGCTGCGCATGAACAACCGCAAGCCCTGGCGCCTGAACGCGAACCTGGCCGTGGCCGATCACAACGTGCCGACCACCGCCGATCGCGTGGAGGGCATCAAGGACCCTATCTCGCGCGCCCAGGTCGATGCGCTGGACGCCAACTGTGCGGAATACGGCATCACCGAGTTCCGCATGACCGATCACCGCCAGGGCATCGTCCACGTGGTGGGTCCGGAGCAGGGCGCGACCCTGCCGGGCATGACGGTGGTCTGCGGCGATTCGCACACCTCCACGCACGGTGCCTTCGGCGCGCTGGCCTTCGGTATCGGCACCTCCGAGGTCGAGCACACGCTGGCCACGCAGACCCTGGTGCTGAAGAAGGCCAAGACGATGCTGATCCGCGTCAACGGCCATGTCGGCCCCGGAGTGACGGCCAAGGACATCACGCTGGCGATCATCGGCCGCATCGGCACCGCCGGCGGCACCGGCCATGTCATCGAGTACGCCGGGGAGGCGATCGAGGACCTGAGCATGGAAGGGCGCATGACCCTGTGCAACATGGCGATCGAGGGCGGCGCGCGCGCCGGCCTGGTGGCCGTGGACGACAAGACCATCGCCTATGTGAAGGGCCGCCCCTATGCGCCGAAGCCGGAGCAGTGGGATGCCGCCGTAGCCAACTGGAAGCAGCTGCGCAGCGACCCGGGTGCGAGGTTCGACACCGTGGTGGAGCTGGACGCGAAGAGCATCGAGCCGCAGGTCAGCTGGGGCACCTCGCCCGAGATGGTGGGCCCGGTGTCGGCGCGCGTGCCCGATCCGGCGCAGGAGAGCGATCCGGTCAAGCGCAACGGCATGGAGAAGGCGCTGGCCTACATGGGCCTGGACGCCAACACGCCGATCGAGCAGATCAGCATCGACAAGGTGTTCATCGGCTCCTGCACCAACTCGCGCATCGAGGACCTGCGCGCCGCCGCAGCGGTGGTGAAGGGCAAGCGCAAGGCGGCGAACGTGAAGCTGGCGCTGGTGGTGCCGGGCTCGGGCCTGGTGAAGGCGCAGGCCGAGAGCGAGGGCCTGGACAAGGTCTTCACCGAGGCGGGCTTCGAGTGGCGCGAGCCGGGCTGCTCGATGTGTCTGGCGATGAATGCGGACCGGCTGGAGCCGGGCGAGCGCTGCGCCTCGACCAGCAACCGCAACTTCGAAAGCCGCCAGGGGCAGGGTGGCCGTACCCACCTGGTGAGCCCGGCGATGGCGGCGGCGGCGGGTATCGCCGGCCACTTCGTCGACGTGCGCGCGCTGTAAGGGTAGGGGCCGAACGATGAGCCTGGAATTCCGGCCGGCGCGAGCGGAGGACGCGGACGCCGCGGCGCCGCTGGTGTACAGCGCCGGTCCGGAGGCCTTCGACTACATGTTCCGCGCGGGCGGGCATCAGGCGCTGGATTTCCTGCGCCATGCCTTCCGGCAGGGCGGCGGCTTCCAGGGCTACCGCAACCATTGGGTGGCGGAGCGTGACGGCGTGGTGGTGGGCGTGGGCGCCTTCTACGGCCAGCGCATGGAAGGCCGGCTGACGCTGGGGTTGATGCGGCAGGTGCTGTCGTTCTATCCGCTGGCGGCCGTCCTTGGCGTGATACGGCGCGGGCTGGAGCTGGCGCCGATGCTCAAGCCGCTGACGCCGGACATGCTGTATGTGGCGAACTTCGGCGTGGCGCCGGAGTGCCGTGGCCAGGGTATAGGGGCGCGGATGCTGAATTTCAAGATGGCCGAGGCGCGCAACAGCGGCTACGGCGTCTACGCACTGGACGTGGCGGTGACCAACCCGCGCGCCCAGAAGCTGTACGAGGGAATCGGATTCAGGTTCGTGCGCGAGCGCCGCTTCCGCGGCGACCGGGCACGTTCACCGGTGCCGGATTGCCGGCGCCTGGAAATGAAGTTGTAAGGAAGAAAGACATGAAGGCATTCACGCAGGTCACCTCCCATGTGACGCCGCTGGACCGTCCCAACGTGGACACCGACGCGATCATTCCCAAGCAGTACCTGAAGTCGATCCGGCGCACCGGCTTCGGCCCGTTCCTGTTCGACGACTGGCGCTACCTGGACCCGGGCACGCTGGAAGTGGACCCGGCGACGCGCCGGCCGAACCCCGAGTTCGTGCTCAACGATGCCAGGCATGCCGGCGCGCAGGTGCTGATCGCGCGCGACAACTTTGGCTGCGGCTCCTCGCGCGAGCATGCGGTGTGGGCGCTGGACGATTACGGCTTCCGCTCCGTGATCGCGCCGAGCTTCGCCGACATCTTCTTCTCCAACTGCTTCAAGAACGGCGTACTGCCGGTGACGCTGCAGGCCGAGGAAGTGCAGGCGATCTTCGAGATCGTGAATGCGGATGCGGCAGCGCAGATCGTCATTGACCTGCCAGCGCAGGAAGTGCGCCTGCCGGACGGCCGCGTGTTCAAGTTCCAGATCAACCCGCACCACAAGCACAACCTGGTCAACGGCCTGGACGAGATCGGCCTGACGCTGCAGCAGGGCGACGCGATCAAGGCCTACGAGGCCAAGCGCCGCGCCGAAGCGCCCTGGCTGTTCAACTAAATCACGACGTAAGAACCACACGATGAACAAGAAGATCCTGATTCTCCCCGGCGACTACATCGGCACCGAGATCATGGCCGAGGCCGTGAAGGTGCTGGAACTGCTGAAGGCCGAGGGCGAGCAGATCGAGTGGTCCTTTGGCCATCTCGGTGGCGCGGCCTATGACGCCGAGGGCCATCCGTATCCGCCGTCCACGCAGAAGGCGGCCCGCGAGGCCGATGCCATCCTGATGGGCGCCGTCGGCGGCCCGAAGTACGACAGCCTGCCGCGCGCCGTGCGCCCGGAGCAGGGCATCCTGGGCATCCGCAAGGACCTGGGCCTGTTCGCCAACCTGCGCCCGGCGCTGGCCTACGAGGAGCTTGCCGCGGCGTCCTCGTTCAAGCCCGAGGTCATCGCGGGCCTGGACCTGCTGATCCTGCGCGAGCTGACCGGAGACATCTACTTCGGCCAGCCGCGCGGCCGCCGGCAGAACGCCGAGGGCGCCGAGGAGGGCTACGACACCATGCACTACAGCCGTCCGGAGGTGGAGCGCATTGCGCATGTCGCGTTCCAGGCGGCGCAGAAGCGCAACAAGCGTCTCTGCTCGGTGGACAAGGAGAACGTGCTGGAGACCTCGCGCCTGTGGCGCGAGGTGGTGATCGAGGTGGGCAAGCAGTACCCGGACGTGGCGCTGAGCCACATGTACGTGGACAACGCTGCGATGCAGCTGGTGAAGAATCCCAAGCAGTTCGACGTGATCGTCACCGGCAACATCTTCGGCGACATCCTGTCGGACGAGGCCTCGATGCTGGCGGGCTCCATCGGCATGCTGCCCTCGGCCTCACTGGACGTGAACAACAAGGGCCTGTACGAGCCGATCCACGGCAGCGCGCCGGACATCGCCGGGCAGGGCAAGGCCAATCCGCTGGCGACGATCCTGTCGGTGGGCATGATGTTCCGCTACACCTTCGACCGCGCCGACCTGGCCGACCGCATCGACGTGGCGGTGAAGAGGGTATTGCGCGAAGGCAAGCGGACGGGTGATATCGCGCAGCCGGGCGAGAAGATTCTCGGCACGCAGGAAATGGGCGACGCGGTGGTGGCGGCGCTGAGGAAGTAACAACCAACAGAACCCCTCTCCCGTGTGCGGGAGAGGGGCAGGGGAGAGGGTTTCTGTAACTCGATCAGGTTTTACAGAATCCCTCTCCCGGCCCTTCGGGCCACCCTCTCCCGCAAGCGGGCGAGGGGACAGAACGGATCAGAGGATTTGAAGATGAAGAAGCTGGGTATGGTGGGTTGGCGCGGCATGGTCGGCTCGGGGCTGATGCAGCGCCTGCAGGAAGAGAACGACTTCGCGCTGGTGGAGACGCATTTCTTCAGCACCTCGAGCGCCGGTGGCCCCGGCCCGAAGGTGGGTGGCAAGGACACGCCGCCGCTGAAGGATGCCAACAGCATCGACGCGCTCAATGCGATGGACGTGATCATCACCTGCCAGGGTGGCGACTACACCAATGACATCTACCCGAAGCTGCGCGCCAGCGGCTGGGACGGCTACTGGATCGACGCGGCCTCGGCGCTGCGCATGAAGGACGACGCCGTCATCATCCTGGACCCGGTGAATCGCGGCGTGATCGACGCGGCGCTGGGCCAGGGCGTGAAGAACTACATCGGCGGCAACTGCACCAACAGCATCCTGCTGATGGGCGTGGGCGGCCTGTTCCGCGAGGGGCTGGTGGAGTGGGTCAGCTCCATGACCTACCAGGCGGCTTCCGGTGGCGGTGCCAACCACATGCGCGAGCTGCTCAAGGGCATGGGCGTGATCAACGCCGCGGTGTCCGACGAGCTGGCGACTCCTTCCTCGGCGATCCTCGACATCGACCGCAAGGTGGCGCAGTCGATCCGCAGCGATGTGCCGACCGAGTTCTTCGGCGCGCCGCTGGCCGGTGGCCTGATTCCCTGGATCGACTCGCAGCTCGAGAACGGCCAGTCCAAGGAAGAGTGGAAGGGCCAGGCCGAGGTCAACAAGATCCTGGGCAACGCCCAGCCGATCCCGGTGGACGGTCTCTGCGTGCGTATCGGTGCCATGCGCTGCCACAGCCTGGCGCTGACCCTGAAGCTCAAGCGTGACCTGCCGCTGGCCGAGATCGAGGCCATCATCAAGAGCGGCAACGACTGGGTGAAGTGGGTGCCGAACGACAAGCCGGTCACCGTGAAGGAGCTGACCCCGGCTTCGATCACCGGCGGCCTGAAGGTGGGCGTGGGCCGCGTGCGCAAGCTCAACCTCGGCCCCGAGTACGTGTCGGCCTTCGTTATCGGCGACCAGCTGCTGTGGGGCGCGGCGGAGCCGCTACGCCGCATGCTGCGCATCGTGCTCGGCAAGCTCTGAGGCTCGCCATGCAAGAAGCCGCCGCCGGATTTCCGGCGGCGGCTTCTTTGTTGCCGGCGCCCGAGCCGATTCGTGTCTGCCCGGAGGGCAGGCCGGCTAGGCGAAGGTGTCGAGGATTACGCGAACGTATCGTCGGATGGCGTCCGCGCTGGCTGCGCTGTTGGGCGCGGCCGTGGAGTGCTGCGGCCGCGGCTTGAACCGCGGCCGGGCGCTGTCCGTCTCAGGGATCCTGGCGCGGTGGCTCCGGGCGGTGCCACAGCCAGGCCAGCACCAGCCCCATCACGGCGGTGATGGTTTCGGCCAGCCAGGGCTTCTGGGTGGTTAGGAACAGGATCAGGGCACAGAACGCCATCATCACGGTGGCGCTCCACTTGGCACGGCGGCTGACGCTGCGCGTTTCGCGCCAGTTCTTCAGCATGGGGCCGAACAGGCGGTGCGATTCCAGCCAGGCGGAGAAGCGCGGCGAGCTGCGCGCGGCGGCCCAGCCGGCCATCAGGATGAAGACCGTGGTGGGCAGGCCGGGCACGAAGATGCCGATCACGCCCAGGGCCACGCAGAGCCCGGCGAAGGCCATCAGCAGGTAACGCAGCGGTGCCGCTAGCGGACGCTGCGGCGTGGAGTTTCCGGGGTCGGTCATGCCGGCAGGGCGCAGACTTCCCGCAGCAGCGTGTCGAAACGGCGGAAGGCGGCGCGGGCGGCCTCGCGCAGGCGTACTTCCTCCGTCTCGTCGAGCTCGAGTTGGTCCAGGGCCTGGGTAAACTGCTTCCAGTGGCGGGCGCGGCCTTCCGGGGCGGCGGCCAGGTGACGCGCGCCGAAGCTTTCGCCCAGGCCCAGGGTCTGGGCCTTCTTGAACAGCACGGCGGCGCCCAGCGTGGAGCCCTCGGAGACGAACAGCCAGCCCAGCGCGGAGGCAAGGTCGCGGGTGTCGTGGGCCGGCGCTTCCTGCGCGGGCACGGCGGTGCCCAGGTCGGCGAGGTCGGCTTCGGTGGCAGCGAGGCGGCCACGATTGGCCAGGTCCGGCAGCCAGTCCTGCAGCTCGGCGATGCGGTACAGCGGCTCGATCTCGCGCTGGAAGCGGTGCTGCACCAGCACCCAGCGGGTGAAGTGCTCGCGGCTGGTGAAAGGTGCTGCGGCGGCGACGACGCCGTGCAGGGCTTCGTGCAGGTCGTCGGTGGCGGCGCTCAGGGTGGCGCTGCGCGGTTTGACGCCGGGGGCGGAAAGGGTGGAAGTGTCCATGGGCGAATTCTAGGGCACAGGCTGTAATTGTTATTGATTCTCAATTGTAGACTTGCCTCCGCGGCGCGACCACCTGCTTTTTTTCGTTCAGGGCCATGGGTTTTGTGCCCGGATAGGCTCTAAACTCCGGCGCTCGATTTTTCAGGGGCGTGCCATGACAAGGAAGTTCGATATCGCGGTGGTGGGGGTCAGCGGCCTGGTTGGCGCGGCGATGCTCGATCTGCTGCACGAACGCGGCTTTCCCCTGGGCAAGGTTTTCCCGCTGGATGTCAGCGAGGCGGCCGGCGGCACGGCCAGTTTCGGTCGCCGCGAACTGCCGGTGGGGGACGTGGCGCGCTTCGATTTCTCGCAGGTGCAGCTGGCATTGTTCTCCGCCGGATCGGCCGTGGCCGCCGAGTACGCGCCCAAGGCCGCGGTCGAGGGCTGCGTGGTGATCGACAACAGCACGGCTTTCCGGCTCGATCCAGAGGTGCCGCTGGTGGTGCCGGAGGTCAACCCGCAGGACTTGGCGAAGCATGACGTGCGCGGGATCGTGGCCAACCCCACCTGCACGGTGACGCTGCTGGCGCTGGCGCTGAAGCCGCTGCTGGATGCCGCCGGCATCGAGCGGGTCAACGTGGCGACCTATCAGGCGGTGTCGGGCAGCGGCATCAAGGCGGTGGAGGAGTTGGGCCGGCAGACCGCCGATCTGTTGAGCTTCCGCGAGATCAAGCCGGAGGTCTATGGCCGGCAGATCGCCTTCAACGTGCTGCCACGGATCGACGAGGTGGAGGAGGGCGGCCATACCGGCGAGGAACTGCGCCTGGTGCGCGAGACTGCCCGCCTGCTGGGCGAGTCCGTGCGGGTCAACGCTACGGCGGTGCGGGTGCCGGTGTTCTACGGCCACAGCGCCGCGGTCCACCTGGAAACCCGCGAGCCCCTGAGCCTGGAGCTGGCTCGCGAATTGCTGGGGCAGGCCCCGGGCCTGGAATTGTTGGACGAGCCTTCCGTGGACGGCTTTCCCACCCCCGTGACGGAGGCCAGCGGGCAGGACGCGGTATTCGTCGGCCGGCTGCGAAAAGACCCGACGCATCCCCGGGGATTGAACCTGTGGCTGACCGGCGACAATATCCGCAAAGGGGCCGCGCTCAATGCCGTGCAGATCGCCGAGCTGTTGAGTCGTGACTATTTATAAAATGTCGTGTATAAAAGGGCTTACATGCGCAAGTTCACCCTTGCTGTGAACTCAAGGCAGCCCCGGTTGGGGGACACGGCTTCCGGAGAGAATATGTTGCGTAAACTGGCACTGCTTGCAGCACTGAGCCCCGTGTTGTGGCTTTCCACGGCCACGGCCATCGGGCTGGGCGAAATCGAGGTCAAATCCGGCCTCAACCAGCGTTTTGCCGCTTCCATTCCGCTCACGTCGACCTCGCCCGAGGAAGCCGAAGGCGTGCAGGTGACCCTGGCCAGCGTGGCCGAGTTCCAGCGTGCCGGCCTGGATCGCAGCGACTATCTCAGCAGCCTGCGCTTCACCGTCGCCAGCGATGGCGGCCAGCCCCGTATCGAAGTCCGCAGCGCCCAGATCGCGCGCGAGCCGTTCGTCAATTTCCTGGTCGAGGTGAAGTCTCGCGGCGGCCGTCTGCTGCGTGAGTACACGATCCTGCTGGACCCGCCGTCGATGCCGCAGCCTGCTGCGCCGGTGGCCCAGGCGCCCCGCACGCCGGCCCCGGTTGCCGTTGCCCCGCAGCGTCCGTCGTCCGAATTCTTCGAGACCTCCGAGGAGTCGGTGCGTCGTCCGGCCCCGGTGGCCCAGGCCGCGCCTGCCGAGCCGGTTCGCCCGACGGCGCCGCCGGTGGTCCCCGTCGCCCCGGCACCGGTTGCTGCTCCGGCGCCCGCCGCGCCGCTGAGCTCGGCTTCGGGTGACGCCTATGGTCCGGTCCAGCCCAAGGAAACCTTCTGGAGCATCGCCACCAAGCTGCGTCCGGATCCGTCGCTGACGATGGACCAGGTGCTGCTGGCGATCTACGAGGCCAACCGTGGCGCCTTCGACGGCGGCATCAACGGCCTGCGTATCGGCTCCCAGCTGACGATTCCCTCCGCTGCCGAGATGGGGTCGGTGCCTCCGGCCACGGCCAAGGCCCGCGTCACCGCGCTGCGTAACGGCGGCGTGGCCAAACCCAAGCCCCGACCGGCGGAAGCGGCGGCCGAGCCGCCGATCAAGGCGCCGAAGCCCTCCATTGTGTCCGAAGCGCCGGCAGTGCCGGCGTCTCCGTCTCCGGCGAAGCCCGCACCGGCCGCCAAGCCGCTGCCGGCACCCAAGCCCGTGCCGGTCCCGGCGCCTGCTCCGGAGCCCAAGCCGGTTCCGAAGCCCGAGCCGAAGGCTGCCGCACCTGTTCCGGTGCCGGTGCCTGCCCCGGCACCCGAGCCTGTTCCGGCGCCCGCTCCCACTGCGGTGGAGCCGGCGCCCGCCGCCCCGGCCGTGTCGGAGGCGCCTGCCGCCCCCATCGTCAGCGAAGCCCCGGTCGAGGCGCCTGCGGCCGACGCCGCCGTGACCGCCGAAGCTCCGGTGGTCGAGGCCGAGCCGGCGCCTGTGCCCAAGAAGCCCAAGGCGCCGAAGCCGGCACCCGAACCCGAGTCCGGCCTGGTGGACCTGCTCGCGCCCCTGCTGGGCCTGTTGCTGGTGCTGGGTGGCGTCGGCTACCTGGTCAGCAACGTGCTCAAGAAGCGCCGCGCCCAGCAGATGCCCGACCTGCCGCCGGCCGCGCCGGCCGCGGGCATGCCGTCGCTGACACCGGTCCCCTCGATCCTGTCGCGCAGCACGCTAGGCACCATTCCGCCGCAGGGTGTGAAACTGCCGCCGAAATCTCCTGAGGCGGCGCGCCGCGAGCTGGAGAACCTGGACGACACGCTGAACGGCGAGGAAACCGCCGATTTCAACACCAAGCAGCTGCGTACGCAGCAGGTTCCGCCGCAGGCGCAGTCCACGCAGATCATCCCGCCGGCTCCGTCGCATCCGTCGCTGGACGATACGGCGATGCTGCCGACCTTCGACTCGACGCAGGCTTTCGGCGCCGAGGACCTGGCCTTCGCCCGCAAGGCGGTGGAGACGGGCAACATCGATTTCGACGTCACCGGCCAGTTCGCGGCCGAGACGGTGCAGATCAATCTCGACGCCAACGATCCGATGGCCGAGGCCGATTTCCACCTGGCCTACGGTCTCTACGACGAGGCGATCCTGCTGCTGCGCCAGGCCTCCGGCCGCGATCCGTCGCGCACCGAGCTGAAGGTGAAGCTGGCCGAGACCTATTTCGCCGCCGGCCGCCCGGTGGAGTTCCAGGAGACCGCCGAGACCCTGAAGGGCCGCGTCGACGATGCCGCTTGGCAGAAGATCGCGATCATGGGCCAGCAGCTGTGCCCGGACGTGCAGATGTTCAAGGGTGGCGACGTCACCGCGGTGGATACCGATTTCGACCTCGGCTTCGACGAGCCGTCCGCGCCGTCGTTCGAGAGCATGCCGGAACCGAGCGCCGCCGAAGCGCCGCCGGTCTCGGCCGGCAATGGCCTGGACTTCCGCCTGGAAGAGCTCGAGCTGCCGCCGATGGAGACGGCTTCCAAGTCCCGCGAGCCCGCGCTCAAGAACGAGGATGCGCTGGAATTCGACCTGGGCGACTTCGACCTGGGCGGCGCCAAGCCGGCCCCGGCGGCACCGGCTGCGGCCGCGTCGCGCATGGATGACACCAATGCGCTGGAGTTCGACCTCTCCGGCTTCGACTCGCCGGCTGCGTCGACGATGGCGGGCCCGGCGATGGCCGAGATCAAGGTCGACGAGATCCATCTGGACGACTTCGATATCGGCGACCTGGGTGGCGACAGCGACAGCATCTCCGCCGGCGACGAGTCCAGCACCAAGCTGGACCTGGCGCGGGCCTACGTGGATATGGGCGACAACGAGATGGCGCGCAACCTGCTCACCGAGGTGCAGCAGCAGGGTAACGATACGCAGAAGGCGGAGGCTCAGGCCCTGCTGTCGCGTCTTGCCTGATCCGGCCATGGGTTTCTTCCGGGCCGCCGCTTATCGCGGCGGCCTTTTTCTTTCGGCATTCTTTCCGCGGGCGATTCTCCGATGAGGTCCGAGGCATGACGCGCTGGGCCGCCGGTGTGGAGTATGTGGGCGGCGGCTTCCGCGGCTGGCAGACCCACACCAACCTGCGCTGCGTGCAGAGTTCGCTGGAGGCGGCGCTGTCGAAGGTGGCGGACCACCCGGTGGCCGTGACGGCAGCAGGACGCACCGACGCCGGGGTGCATGGGCTGCAGCAGGTGGTGCATTTCGACTCCGACGCACGCCGCAGTGACTACGCCTGGCTGCTGGGCACCAACACCAACCTGCCAGAGGACCTGTCGCTGCGCTGGGTGCAGCCGGTGCGCGAGGATTTCCACGCGCGTTTCTCGGCCAGGGCCCGGCACTACCGCTACGTGTTCCACAATTGCCGGGCCCGCAGCGCGCTGCTGCACCGGCGTGTGGCCTGGTGGCCGCAGCGCCTGGATGAACAGGCCATGCACCAGGCCGCGCAAGCCCTGCTGGGCGAGCAGGATTTCTCGGCTTTCCGCGATTCGGAGTGCCAGGCGCCCACGGCGATGCGCTACATGCGCTACCTGAACGTCTTCCGGCGGGGAGATTTCGTGGTCATGGACGTCTGTGCCAACGCCTTCCTGCACCACATGGTTCGCAACATCGCCGGCACCCTGGCCGAGGTGGGGCAGGGCAAGCGACCGGTCCCCTGGGTGGCGGAAGTCCTGGCCGGACGCGACCGCAGCAAGGCTGGAATGACGGGGCCGGCGGAGGGCCTGTATTTCGTAGGACCCGAATATCCGGCAGAATTCGCCCTCCCCGAACGGCCGGAACCCTATTTCCCGGCCTGAGCAGGCGATCTTGACCCGAACCCGTATCAAGTTTTGCGGTATCACCCGAGAAAAGGACGCCCAGGCGGCCATCTCACTGGGCGTGGATGCCCTGGGTTTCGTCCTGGTGCCGGCCAGCTCGCGCTACCTGACGGCCGAGAAGGCTGCGACCATCCGGCGCCGGCTGCCGCCCTTCATCAGCACCGTGGCGCTGCTCAAGGATGCCGATGCGGCCTTCGTGCAGGACGCCATCGATGTCCTGAAACCCGACCTGCTGCAGTTCCATGGCGAGGAGCCGGCGGATTTCTGCGCCAGCTTCGGCCTGCCGTACCTGAAGGCGGTGGCCATGGGCGAGAAGCAGAGCCTGGCGGCTCTGGCGCGCCGCTACAAGGGTGCGGTCGGCCTGCTGCTGGACGGTCATAGCAAGGGTGGGATGGGCGGACGGGGCGAGACCTTCGACTGGAGCCGGGTGACGGCGGTGAAGACGCCGCTGGTGCTGGCCGGTGGCCTGAATCCGGCCAATGTGGGTAGGGCGGTGCGCCAGTTGAGGCCTTATGGTGTGGACGTGTCGTCCGGCATCGAGGCCAGGCCGGGCGTCAAGGATCACGACAAGATGCGCGCCTTTGTCGAGGCGGTGCAGCGCGCGGACAAGCGAAAACAATGACCTACGATTTTCCCGATAAGAAAGGCCACTACGGCCCCTATGGCGGACAGTTCGTCGCCGAAACCCTGATGTCGCCGCTGCGGCAGCTCTCCGACGCCTATGAGCGCCTGAAGGGCGACCCGGCGTTCCTGGCGGAAC
>JBPOHT010000023.1:0-32235 GCA_052035235.1 Pseudomonadota bacterium
TCGGGCTACAGGCGCAAGGCTCCGCGCCGGCACAGACGGTTCGGCAGACAACCGAGTAGGGCTCTGCCGCTGCATCCGCGAAAAGGTCCTGGGACCGTCTGGCTCTTTGACAACATAGACGTACTGCCCGCCGGGCCCGAAAGGGCACGGTGCGGCAGCTTTTATCCCAGACAAACAAAAAGCCCCGCCGAAGCGGGGCTTTCCTGAAGCAAGACGCCTTACGGCACCAGCCCCGTCTCGTCCGGCAGCTTGAAGCCCGACACCGACTCGCGCAGCTTCTCGGACAGCGAGTTCAACTCGCCGACCGCTTGCGCCGTCTGGCCGGCGGAGCCGGAGGTCTGCATGGCGATGTCCCGGATGACCTGCATGGTGCCGGCGATCTTGGTCGCGGCGCCGGACTGGTTGCGGGCGGAAGAGGAAATCTCCGTGATCAGCTTGGCCAGTTCCTGCGAGGACGACTCGATGCGGGTCAGCGACTGGCCCGCTTCTTCGGCGCTCTTGGCGCCGACCACCACGTTCTGGGTGGAGCGCTCCATCGAGATGATGGCTTCGTTGGTATCGGCCTGAATCGTCTTGACCAGGTTTTCGATCTGGCGCGTCGCGGTGGCGGCGCGTTCGGCGAGTCGCTGGACTTCGTCGGCAACCACTGCGAAGCCGCGGCCCGCCTCGCCGGCCATGGCGGCCTGGATCGATGCGTTCAGTGCCAGCGTGTTGGTCTGCTCGGCGATGTCGTTGATGAACTCGATGATGTTGCCGATTTCCTGGGACGATTCACCCAGGCGCTTGATGCGCTTGGAGGTGTCCTGGATCTGCTCGCGCAGCGCAGCCATGCCCTGGATCGTGCGACCCACGGTCTGGGCGCCGTTGTGGGCCACCTGCACCGACTGCTGTGCCTGCAGTGCCAGCTGGTCGGCGCGTGCGGACACCTGCTGCATCGACTGCGCGGTGGAGGCGATCGTACTGGTCACCGCGTTGATCTCGCGCGCCTGGCGCTCGGAGGCGTCGGTCATGCGCATCGCGGTCTGGGAGGTCGTGCCGGCCGAAGCGGCGATCTCCACCGAGGTGCTGTTGATCGTGCCGACCAGGTTACGCATGTTCTGGACGGTGTAGTTGATGGAGTCGGCGATCGCGCCGGTGAAGTCCTCCGTCACCGTCACGTCCACCGTCAGGTCGCCGTCCGCCAGGTTGGTGATTTCGTCCAGCAGGCCGAGAATGGCTTGCTGCTGGCGCGCGTCACGGTCGTCGGCGAAGCGGATGCGGTTGCGGAAGTTGATGAAGCTCATCACCGCCGCGCCCACCATCAGCAACAGGGCGGCCAGGCCGGCCAGGCCGATCAGGATCGGCGCCACCACTTCCTTGACGCGGGTGTCGATCAGGCGCTGTTCCAGCGCGCCGGAGGTGGCGATGACGTCCGCCGCGGCACCCTTGATCTGGCCGGAGGCCAGCTGCATCTTGTTGATCGCCTCGGCATCGACGTTGATCGCCTTGGCGGCCTCGGTCAGCGGTTCGAAACGCTCGGCGGCGGTGCGCGCGGCCGGGTCGCCCAGCAGGGCGTTGTTGCGCAGGAACTCGCCTACCTCGTGCTGCAGCGCGTCGGCGGCGACCTTGGCATCGCGGCCCTGCGACAGCACGCGCTGCGCGGTGGCGGAGATGCGCTCCAGGCGATTCAGCTGGCCGGCGGCGGTGTAGATCTGTGCCGACGAGGCACCGCGCGCACCCAGGCGCTCGGCCATGTCGGTGTACAGCGTATAGATGCCCTGGTCCTGCGTGGGATCCTCGGAGGTGTGGATCGCCTCGGTGATGATCGAGATGTTGCTGGCCACGCGCTTGTACGGCACTTCGCCGCCGAGCACGGCCTGCACCACCACGTGCATCTTCTTCCAGGATTCGGCCACGGCCTGCACTTCCGGCTGCACGATCGCCGGCGCCGGTTCGATACCGGCTTCGTCGTCGCCCTGGGCCAGGCCGTTGATGACGGTGCCGAGATCGTCGGCGCGTGCGGACAGCGTCTGGAAGTCGGGAGCTACGCCGCGCGCGGCTTCTTCGCCGATCTGGGCCAGCTCATTGACGTCGGTGGGGACCGAGCGCGACAGCGTCAGCCACTGCTCGTCCTGCGATTCGGTCGACTGGATGTAAAGGAAGCCCAGCATCGCGGCCGCCATGAACAGCACGGCGGCGACCAGCAGCAACAATTCACGACTGCTGGTGGCGCCCTTGGCCAGGTTTTTGTCGTCGGCCATCGTTCTCCCCCGAGTTTTCTAGGTTTTGCTGCCGGCTCAGGCGCCGAGCAGGGCGCTGATCTTGCCGAGCAGGTCGGGTTCCTTGACCGGCTTGACCATGTATTCCTTGGCGCCCTGGCGCAGGGCCCAGACACGGTCAGTTTCCTGGCTCTTGCTGCTGACCACGATGATGGGGATGTGGCTGGTGGCCGCGTCCTTGCTCAGCGTGCGGGTGGCCTGGAAGCCGTTCACGCCCGGCATGACCACGTCCATGATGACGATGTCGGGGCGCTCCAGCTTGACGCGATCCAGCACGTCATGACCGCTGGAAGCTTCGATCACCGTATGGCCGGCTTTCTGCAGGATGGCCCGGAGGTTCTGCACGTCCGTCGGGGAATCGTCAACGATCAACACTCGCGCCATGTGCTTCCTCGATCAGCCCCGAAAAGGGCTGCCTCCCAATAAGAATTCTATAGGTACAGATGTTTGCTCAAGACTATACACCAAGCCCTGTCACAGGCTAACGCCTGTTGTCCCCACCCTTGCCTCAGGCCGAGAACACCGTCTGTCCCCGGACCAATGTACGCACCACGCGGCCGTGCATCTCGCTGCCGTCGAAGGCCGTGTTGCGGCCCGCGCTGAGCAGCGCCGACGCCTGCAGCCGCCAGCGCGCCTGTGAATCCACCAGCAAAAGGTCTGCCGGGCGGCCCAAGGCCAGGCTGCCGGCCTCCGCATCGATCACCGCGGCGGGGCCGCTGCTGAGGCGGGCCACCAGGTCCAACGGCGCCATGCCGGTCTCGGCGGCGAAGCGCAGCGCCAGCGGCAGCAGGCTTTCCAGCCCGGAGATGCCCGGCTCGGTCTGCGGGAAGGGGTTGGTCTTGGCGTCGATCTCGTGCGGCTGGTGATCCGAGCAGATCGCCCCGATCGCGCCGCGTCGCACGGCCTCGCGCAGTCCGTCGCGGTCCTCGGCCGAACGCAGCGGCGGGATCACGTGGCACTGGGCGTTGAAGCCGTCCACGTCCTCGTCGGTGAGGAACAGCTGGTGTACGGCCACGTCCGCCGTCACCGGCAGGCCGCGGCGTTGGGCCGATTCCACTAGGCCGGCGCCCTTGGCCGTGGACAGGCGGCCCACGTGGATGCTGGCGCCGGTGTCCTCCACCAGCGAGATCCAGAAGCGCAGCGCGGCGACCTCGGCCGCGGCCGGGATCGGCGACAACCCCAGGCGGGTGCCGACCGGACCTTCATGCACGCAGCCGCCGTTGGCCAGCGAGGCGTCCTGCGCGAACACGTGGACGGTCAGGCCCAGGCCGTTGGCGTATTCCAGCGCGCGGCGCGCGATCAGGGGATTGGCCAGCGGAGCATAGGCGTTGCCCAGGCCGACGCAGCCGGCCTGCTTGAGTGCACCCATTTCGCTCAGGGCCTCGCCGGCCAGGCCCTTGGTCAGGGCACCGAGCACGTGAACGTTGAGCGGGCCCGCGGCATGAGCGCTGCGGTGGATGCGGTTGACGATGGCGGGCGAGTCGATCGCCGGGCTGGTGTCGGGCGGCAGCACGATGCCGGTGATGCCCGACGCGAAGGCCGCGGGAATCTCGGTGCGGAAGCTGGCCTTGTGGCTCTGGCCCGGCTCGCGGAAGCGCGCCGCCAGGTCCAGCAGGCCGGGCATCAGCCACAGGCCGGCGGCGTCCAGAGTTTCCTCGTAGGCGCCGGCGGGGGCGCCATTGCCGAGGTGGTCGATCAGGCCGTCGCGGATGCCCACTTCGGCAATGCCGTCGAGGCCAGAGGCCGGGTCCAGCACGCGCGCGCCGCGGATCAGCAGGCTCATGCCTCGCCTCCAAGAATCAGGGCCATCACCGCCATGCGTACCGAGATGCCGTACTGCACCTGCTGCAGGATCAGGCTGCGCTCGCTGTAGGCAAGGTCACCCTCGATCTCCACGCCGCGGTTGATGGGGCCTGGGTGCATGATGATGGCGTCGGGCTTGAGGTGGCGCAGCCGCTCGCGCGTCAGGCCGAAATCGCGGTGGAACTCGCCCAGCGAGGGCAGGAAGGCACCCAGCATGCGTTCCTTCTGCAGGCGCAGCAGGATCACCACGTCGGCGCCATCCAGGCCGGCGGCCAGCGAGTGGTAGACCTTGGCGCCCATGGCCTCGATGCCGGCCGGGATCAGCGTCGGCGGCGCCACCACGCGAATCTCCTTGGCACCCAGGGCGCGCAGGCCGTGGATGTCGGAGCGCGCGACGCGCGAGTGGAGGATGTCGCCGACGATGGCCACCGTCAGCTGGCGGAAGTCGCCCTTGTGCTTGCGGATCGTATAGAGGTCGAGCAGGCCCTGGGTCGGGTGCGCGTGGCGGCCATCACCGGCATTGAGGATCGCCACGCCCGGGGCGGCGTGCTCGGCGAAGAAATGTGCCGCGCCGCTGGCCTCGTGGCGGATCACGAACATGTCCGCCTGCATCGCCTCCAGGGTCTTGAGCGTGTCCAGCAGGGTCTCGCCCTTGGAGGTCGAGGACGCCGAGACCTGCAGGTTCAGCACGTCGGCCGACAGGCGCTTGGCCGCCAGCTCGAAGGTGGTGCGGGTGCGGGTGCTGGCCTCGAAGAACAGGTTGATGACCGTGCGCCCGCGCAGCAGCTCGAGCTTCTTCTCGGGGCCCTGGGTGGCGGTATCCAGCTCCTCCGCCTTGTCCAGGATCTGCGTCAGCAGGGGCGCGTCGAGACCTTCGAGCGTCAGGAGATGCCGCAACCTGCCGTCGGGAGTGAGTTGGAGGTTTGGATTCATGTTGGGCGCGAATTATGAAGGGTCGCACCCACGCTTTAGAAGGCTTCCGGACGTTTTTCGCGCAAAAGCGGTGCTTTTCAGACGTTTTCCAGCAGCCATTGCTCCAGGATGACGCGCGCGGCCTGGCCGTCGCGGTCGCCCTTGCGCACCCGGCGCTGCATGCGGCCGCTGGCGCGGGCCTCGCGCAGGGCGTCGTCGGCGGCCCGCGAGGAGTAGCGCTCGTCGGCATGGTGCACCGGCAGCTTCAGGCGCTTGCCCAGCGCCGCGGCGAAGTCCCGGGCCGGCCCGGTGATCGCCTGTTCGCTGCCGTCCTCGTCCAGCGGCAGGCCCACGATCAGGGCGGCGGGACGCCACTCGGCCACCAGGTTGCCGATTGCCGTCCAGTCCGGACCGGTCAGTGAGGGCAGGGGGCGGGCACTGCGGGTCAGGCTGTCGCCGACCGCGACCCCGATGCGCTTGGACCCGTAGTCGAATCCCAGGTAGACCGAACTCACGCGTGTCCGGCGTTGCCGGCGAGCTGGGTCACGTCCACGCCCAGCAGACGGGTGGCAGCCTGCCAGCGGTCGCGGGCCGGGGTTTCGAACAGGATCTGCTGGCTGACGTCGGTATTGAGCCAGGCGTTGTGCAGGATTTCGCTTTCCAGCTGGCCTTCGCCCCAGCCGGCATAGCCCAGCACCACGAAGTAGTCCTGCGGACCCTCGCCCTTGCCGATGGCCTTGAGGATGTCCCGCGAGGTGGTGATGAACAGGTCGCTGTCCACCTGCAGGCAAGACTCCCAGCCACCCGGGGTGCGATGCACTACGAAGCCGCGCTCCGGCTGCACCGGGCCGCCCCAATAGACGATCTGCTCGTCGTTGAGCGCCTCATGCTCCAGGCCCATCTGCTCCATCATGTCGGCGAGCTTGAGGTCGGTGGGGCGGTTGATCACCAGGCCGATGGCACCGTTGTCGTTGTGCTCGCAGAGCAGGGACACGGTATGGCTGAAATTCTCGTCCTCCATGCTGGGCATGGCGATGAGGAATTGGTTCTTCAGGATGGACTCGTCCATGGGTCTAGTATCCGGGTCGACCCCGGGGTCTACAAGCGCCCCGGGGCCCGTTCATCGTTCTCATGCACCCGAATGGGGCGTCCGGCCATGCAGGACGCCCGATGCCGGTGCTACTTCAGGCGCGCCTCGACCGCCTGCATCGCCAGGTCACCGATGTCAGTGCCGAAGGCGGCATCGATCTCGCGCGCGCAGGTCGGCGAGGTGACGTTGATCTCGGTCAGGTAGTCGCCGATCACGTCCAGGCCCACGAACAGCAGGCCCATTTCCTTCAGCTTCGGCCCCACCTGGGCGGCCAGCCAGCGCTGGCGCTCGGTCAGCGGGCGGGCCTCGCCGCGGCCACCGGCGGCCAGGTTGCCGCGGGTCTCGCCGGCCTTGGGGATGCGGGCGAGGCCGTAGGGCACCGGTTCGCCGTCGATCACCAGCACGCGGGTGTCGCCATCGGTGATCTGCGGCAGGTAGCGCTGCGCCATGATGCTGCGCTGGCCGTTGTCGGTCAGGGTCTCGATCACCGCGCCCAGGTTCAGGCCGTCGGCGCCGACGCGGAAGATGCCTGCGCCGCCCATGCCGTCCAGAGGCTTGAGCACCACGTCGCCGTGCTCGGCATGGAAGGCCTTGAGCTGATCGGCATCGCGGCTGACCAGGGTCGGCGCGCAGCAGTGGCTGAACCAGGAGATGAAGACCTTCTCGTTGGCGTCGCGCAGCGAGCGCGGCTTGTTCACCACCAGGGCGCCCTGGTCCTCGGCGCGCTCCAATATATAGGTGGCGGTGATGTACTCCAGGTCGAAGGGCGGGTCCTTGCGCATCAGGATCGCGTCCAGCGAGCCCAGCTCGATCTCCTCGGGCTCACCCAGGTCGTACCAGTGCTTCTTGTCGTCATGAACCTTGACTGGCCGCACCCGGCCGCGGGCCACGCCGTCGCGCAGCCACAGGTCGCCCATCTCCAGGTAGCGCAGCTGCCAGCCGCGCTTCTGGGCGGCCAGCATCAGGGCCAGGGTGGTGTCCTTGTAGGGCTTGATGGACCCGATCGGGTCCATCACCACGCCCAGAACCTTGCTCATGCCGCCGCCGCCTTGGCCAGCTCTTCGCTCGCCGCGATTTCGCGGGCGGCCGCCAGGGCGGCCAGGCGGGCCACCACGCCGTAGGCGTAGAAGCGGTTGGGGCGCTCGTCCGGCCCGCAGCTCGGGTCCGGGGTGATGCAGTCCTCCTCGAAGGCCAGGGGCTCGAAGCGCATACCCGGGGCGTTGAGGTTCTCCTGGTTGCCGCGCTTGGAATTCAGGCGGTAGAAGCCGCCGACCACGTACTGGTCGATCATGTAGACCACCGGCTCGGCGGTGGCCTGGTCATCGCCCAGCTTCTCGAAGGTGTAGACGCCTTCCTGGATGATGGCGCCGGTGACCTCGCGGCCCTCCTTGGCGCTGGACATGTGGGTGCGTGACTTGCGGTTCATGTTGCGCACGTCGTCCACGCTCTTGGCGGTCATCACGCCCATGCCGTAGGTGCCGGCGTCGGACTTGATGATGACGAAGGGCTCTTCGGTGATGCCGTACTGCTTGTACTTCGCGCCGATGTCCTCCAGCAGCAGTTCCACGTTGGCCTCCAGGCACTCCCAGCCCTCGTGCTTCATGAAGTTGATCTCGCCGCAGTTGCGGAACAGCGGGTCGAAGAACCAGGGGTCCAGGTCCAGCAGGCTGCCGAATTCCTTGGCCACCTCGCGGTAGAAGCCGAAATGCCCGGACTTCTGGCGCTTGTGCCAGCCCAGGTCCAGCGGCGGGATGATGTCCTGGTCGAGGTTCTGCAGGATCTGCGGGATGCCGGCCGACAGGTCGTTGTTGAGCAGGATCGAGCAGGGCGAGAAGTCGCCGACGAAGAGCTGGTCGTCGGCCCGTTCCACCGGCTCCAGCCAGAGCTTGCGGCCGGAAAGCTCCAGGACCAGCTCGGTGGGTTCGCGGATTTCCGGGTTGAGGCTGCCGATATGCACGCGGTAGCCGGCTTTGCGGATCAGGTCGACCAGGGTGGCGACGTTTTCCAGGTAGAACTTGTTGCGGGTGTGGTTTTCCGGGACCAGCAGGATGCCGCGGGCGCTGGGACAGATGCGCTGGATGGCGGTTTGCAGGGCCTGGACGCAGAGCGGCTCGAAGGCGGGGTTCAGGTTGTTGAAGCCGCCGGGGAACAGGTTGGTGTCCACCGGGGCCAGCTTGAAGCCGGCGTTTCTCAGGTCCACGGAGGAGTAGAACGGCGGCTTGTGCTTCTGCCACTGGCTGCGGAACCAGGCCTCGATATCCGGGACCTGTCGCAGCAGGGTGGCTTCGAGCTGCTGCAGCGGCCCGGTTTGTGCTGTGACAAGGTGCGGCACGTAGCTTTGCATGGGGGTCCCCGGTTCAGGCGCCGAAATGGTAGCGCAAAGTTTTTCCACGCCTCTTATGGGGGCGGTAGGCACTACTCTCAAGACTGTGCTAAAACGGCGAATAAAGCGCGCAGAAGACCGTGCAGCAAGCAGGGAGAGGTATTAGTGTCGACGCAGTCCAATGACACCGCAAAAATCATGGTGATCGACGATAGCCAGACTATCCGTCGCACCGCAGAAACATTGTTGGCGCGTGAAGGCTATCAGGTCATCACCGCCCAGGACGGCTTCGAGGCCCTGTCCAAGGTCGCCGATTACCAGCCGGACCTCATCTTCATCGACATCATGATGCCCCGCCTGGACGGCTACCAGGCCTGTGCCCTGATCAAGGCCAACCCCAAGTTCCAGCGCACCCCGGTGATCATGCTGTCGTCCAAGGACGGCTTGTTCGACCGTGCCCGGGGACGCATCGTCGGCTCCGACGAGTACCTGACCAAGCCCTTCACCAAGGACGAATTGCTGGGCGCCGTGCGCGCGCACGTGCGTAAGTAAGGCGTGGAGAAGGCATGAGCGCGGAACTCCGGAGCCTGCGTGATGACCCCTTCGAGCTGCTGTTGCTGCTCGAAATGCGTCTGCGCGCCACCAAGCTGGACATCGCGGCGGGCCAGGCCGAGACCTGGACCGGCCTGGGGTTCCGGATCGGCCGCAACTGGCTGGCCGTGCCCAAGGACGACGTGCGCGAGGTGATCGTGCCGCCCAAGCCGACCCGCGTGCCCAACGCCAAGCCCTGGATGAGCGGCGTGGCCAACGTCCGTGGCGAACTGCTGACCATCGTGGACCTGCCGCGCCTGCTGGGCGTGGAGGGCGATGCCGAGAGCCGCGCGCGGCGCCTGCTGGTGTTCAATTCCGAGCGCGTCCCGGCGGGCTTCCTGGTGGATGAAGTCGCCGGCTACCGCCAGTTTTCGCCGACCGAGCAGCGGCATGAGATCAAGCAGGACTCCGGTGCCTTCACCCCCTTCATGCTGGGCGCCTTCGTCCGCGACGGCCAGCCCTGGCTGGCCTTCAGCCTGCACCGCGTGGTGCAGGGCAGCGAATTCCTGATGGCGGGCCTCTGACATGAACGCCAGACTCCGCGCTAACACCGCCAACGGCCTGCATTGGGTCCGCGGCGAGATCGAACAAAGCCTCTCCCGCGTCCGCACGCTGGTGGAGCAGCACGCCGAGGGCGGCACCGACCCGCTGCCGATGCAGCAGGCCTTCGTGGAACTGCACCAGGTCCGCGGCACGGCCAGCATGATCCAGTGCCACGGCATCGCCGAACTGGCCGAGGAGATGAAGCAGGCCATCGGTGACCTGCTGCACAGCCGTATCCGCGAAACCGATGCGGCCTATTCGGCCCTGCTCGGCGCCACCGTGCTGCTCAGCGACTACATCGAGTCGCTGGCCGACGGCATGGACGACTGCGTCCTGATCCTGCAGCCGGCGATCAACGAACTGCGCCTGGCGCGCGGCAAGGCCGTGCTGACCGAGGCCGACCTGTTCGTGATGCAGATGCAAGGCCTGGCCCTGGGGCTGCCGCTGCCCGAGGACGATGGCCGCACACCCGGCGCCGCGCAACAGCAGGCCCACAAGTACCTGAGTGTCTACCAGTCCTCGCTGCTGCACTGGCTCAAGAACGAGCCGGATGCCGCCACCGCGCTGGCGCGCATCGGCAAGATCGCCGAGTTGCTGGCGGGTTGTGCCGAGCTGCCGGGCGTGCACCAGTTGTGGCGCGTCGTCGCCGCGGTGGTAGAGGCGCTGCTGGGCCAGGGCCTGGACGACTCCCTGGAGGTCAAGCGTCTCATTGGTCGCAGCGGCGCGCAGATCAAGGCGCTGGCCGCCGAGGGCGAGCCTCGTGCCGAAGCGGCCGTGGGCGACCTGTCGCTGCAGCTGCTGTATTTCATCGGCCGCTCGCGCGGCCAGGGGCCGCGCGTCACGGTGATGCGCAAGGCCTTCCAGCTGCAGCAGCTCCTGCCGGGTGCCGCCCAGCTCGAGGACCTGCGCCGCCGCATCCACGGACCCAATACCACGCTGCTGGTGCGCGTCTCCGACGAGATCCGCAGCGACTTCGCCAAGATCAAGGACGTCATCGACCTGGCGGTGCGCGCCGGCGGCAAGGGCCTGCCCGACCTGGACGGCACCCGCCGTAGCCTCAAGCGCATCTCCGACACGCTGTCGATCCTGGGCCTGGGCACGCTGCAGCGCATCGTCGAAAACCAGGCGCTGCTGCTGGACGGCCTCGGCGACGAGGCCGCACCGTCGGCCTGGATGGAACTGGCCACCTCGATCCTGCGCGTGGAGCATAGCCTCGACGACGCCCTGTTCCAGCAGCTGCGCCAAGCTCGCACCGGCGAGCCGGCGCAGGAGAACATCCAGGAGATCGTGCCGCACAGCCGTGACCTGGCGGAAGGCATCGACGCCCTGCAGCGCGAGTCGCTGGTCAACCTGGCCAAGCTCAAGTCGCAGGTCGATGCCCTGATCCGCGGCCAGGAGGGCAGCGTGGTGGTGGTAGAGGCCGCGCGGATGCTCGACGAAATCGCGTCGGGCTTCCACATCCTCCAGGACGAGCGCGCCGCCGGCCTGGTGGAGCGCCTGGTCGCCGTGGTGCGCAGCCCGGCCTTCACCGCGCTGCGTGAATCGCAGGACCGCACCGATCGCTTTGCCGATGCGGTGGCCTGCGTCGAGTACTACATCGAGGCAGTGCGCGACAACCTGCCGGATGCCGGCTACATCCTCGACAACCTGGGCCGCTTCGTCGGCCAGCTGGACGCCGCGCCCGCCGCTGCGGCACCGACAGAGCCTGTCGCCGAGTCGCCGTCGCTGGAAATGCAGTCGCTGGCCGACCTGGTTCTGGCCGAGCCGCCGTCCGCCGCCCATCCGGTGCTGGAACTCGCGCCGGAGCCCGTCGTCGCGCCGGTTCCCGTCTCGACACCCGCCCCGGTGGTGGTGTCGGCCGACGACGTCGACCCGGAAATCCGCGAAATCTTCCTCGAGGAAGCCGCCGAAGTGCTGCAGACGCTGCAGTCGGCGATGCCGCGCTGGACGCGCGATGCCTCGGACCGTGAATCCCTGACCACCCTGCGCCGCGCCTTCCACACGCTGAAGGGCAGCGGCCGCATGGTCGGCGCCACCGAGATCGGTGAGTTCGGCTGGGCCATCGAGCAGTTGCTGAACAAGTGCCTGGATGGCTCCGTGTCCGTGTCCGCGCCGGTGGTGACCGTCGCGATCGAAGCGGTGGAGCTGCTGCCACGCCTGATCAACAGCTTCCGCGAGCGCCTGGGCGCGCCGCCGCCGCTGGCCGGCCTGGTGGAGCGTGCACAGAACCTGTCGGCCGGTCGTGGTGCGCAGGAGCAGCCCGAACCGGACCTGGTACAGATCTTCCGCGAGGATGCCCGCGGCAAGATCGCCGAAATTCGCGCCTGGCTGGAAGCCCAGGATCGCGGCATGCCCGAGTTCGACGTCGACGACGATGTAGTGCGTGCCTATCACACCCTGCGCGGCGCCGGTCACATCGTGGCCGCGACGCAGCTGGCCGATCTGGCCGAGGCGCTCGAGGCTCACCTGGATTCCGTCCGCGGCGCGACGCTGCGTCTCAGTGCCGCCGATGTCGGGCTGCTCGAAGAGGCCACCACGGTCCTCGCCCAATGGGTGGAGGAAGTCGGCAGCCCGGCCGTGGCGCAGCAGGATGCCCGGCCCTGGCTGGAGCGTATCGAGCACCTCAGCTCCGCCGTGCCCGAGGACGCCGTGCAGGCGGCCGAGGATCGCCAACTCGCCGAAATCTTCGCGGGCGAAGCCCTGGAGCTGGTGCAGAAATTCGAGGACACCGCCAACGCCTGGTCGCAGGCGCCGGACAACCGGCAGGCACCGCTGGACCTCAAGGTCGTGTTGCACACGCTCAAGGGCGCGGCCTACATGTCCAACTGCCAGCCGATCGGCGATGTCGCCAAGATCCTGCATATCCGCATGGATGAAGCGATCGCCGGCGCGGTGCAGCCGGATGCTGCGGCCTTCGGGACGCTGGCGGAGCTGACCGAGGGCCTGTACCAGCTGCTCGATGCCTATCGCGACGGACGCCTGCGCGACGAAGGTGTCACCTGGGGCAAGCTGGCCTCCGGATTCGCCTGGCGTGGCGGTGCTGCCATGCCGGCCGTGGAAGAACCGTTGGCGGTGGCCGAGGCGGCGCCCGAGGCTCCGCTGGAATTGCCGCCGATCTCGGTCGAACCGATGGCCGAGGCCGCGGAGGAGATCGAGCTGGTCGAGGCCGCCGAGCTGCCGCCGGCCGAACCCCTGCCGATGCCGGAGGAGATCGAGGCTGCGCTCGAGGTGATCGAGATGCCGGCGGTCGAAGAGCCGGCCGACGAACTGCTGGACGCATGGCCGGAAGCGGAAGCGATTCCGGAGCTGGTGGTGGAACTGGCCGTCGAGCCGTCGCCCGAACTCCCGGAGCCGTCGATCGAATGGGCGGAGCCCATCGTCCTGGAGCTGTCCGAGCCCGCATTGGAGCTTGCCGACGCCCAGCCTGAGTTCCAGCCGAGTTCCCAGCCCGATCCCCAGCCAGCGATTCCGGAGCCGGTCATCGAGCTGGCGCCGGAACTGATCGAGTCGATGTTCGACCTGCCGGAGCCGGTGGTCGAACTGGATATTGCCGACCTGCCGGATGCCGGCCTGGTGGTGGAGAACCCGCTGGAAGTCGAGGCCAGCCTCGAGATCGCGCAACCGCTGGTGGAAGCACCGGTGCTGGCAATGCCCGCGATGACCGAAGACGAGGCCATGGACACCGAGATGCTCGGTGTCTTCCTGGCCGAGGCCGAGGAACTGCTGGAGTCGCTGGACCGCAGCAACACCTCGCTGGAGCGCAACGCGCACGACATCCAGGCCACGGCCGAGCTCAAGCGCGTGCTGCATACGCTCAAGGGCAGTGCCCGCATGGCGGGGCTGGACGACATCGGCGAGGTGGCGCATCACCTGGAAACCCTGTTCGAGCGCATCGAGCGCGGGCAGGCTCGTGCCGATGCCGGCTTCTTCACCAAGATGCACGCGGCTTCCGACGGCCTGCACATGGTGCTGGACGATCTGCGCCGCGGCAGGATCCCCGATACCCAGGCACTGCTGGCCGACCTGACCGAGGAGCGTGCTCCCGAGGCAGCGGAGCCGGCACCGGCGCCGGCGGCCTTCACGCCCGCCACCGAATCGCTACGCAGCTACGACGCCGAGTTGGGCGAGATCTTCTCCGGCGAGGCGGCCGAACTGCTGGAATCGCTGGAGCAGTCGCTGCGCGTCTGGGTGGGAGAGCCGTCCAACCCGGCGCCGATCCGCGACCTGCAGCGCGTGCTGCACACCTTCAAGGGCGGCGCACGCATGGCCGGCCTCAATGCCATGGGCGATCTGGCCCATGACATGGAAACCCGCATCAACCGCATCGAGGCCGGGCTGGAGCCGGCGGATGCATCGACGCTGGCCGAGCTGTCGAAGGAAGGCGAGCGGCTGCACCAGATGCACGACCTGCTCGAGCGCGGCGATGTCACCGCTCTGATCGAGGGCGAGGCCGAGCCGCAGTCCGCGGACGAGTCGCTGCCGGGCCTGCCGGCCGAAGAGCCGGCACCGGTGTCGCCGGTGCATGCCTGGGATCCGCTGCTGTTCTGGCGCCCGGAGGAAGAAACCGAGGCTTCGTTCCGTCGCGAGACGGCGCGCGTGCCGGTCGAGGCGCTCGACGGCATGCTCAACGAAGCGGGCGAAATCTCGATCTACCGCTCGCGCCTGGAAGAGCACAACAGCGGCGTCGAGGCGCAGCTGGACGAAATGCGCCAGGCCATCGCGCGTATCCGCGACCAGTTGCGGCAGATGGACACCGAAACCGATGCCCAGATCGCGGCGCGCGGCCTGAGCCAGGCGCCGGACCAGTCCGATCGCTACGCCGCCGAGTTCGACCCGCTGGAAATGGATCGCTACACGCGCATGCAGGAGCTGTCGCGCGCGCTGAACGAATCCATCGGCGACTTGGCCGGCCTGCACGCCACCATGGATGGCCTGATCAGCGAGGCCGACACGCTGCTGATGCAGCAGGGCCGTGTGAATACCTCGCTGCAGCAAGGCCTGATGCGCACGCTGATGGTGCCGTTCTCGCGCCAGGTCTCGCGACTGCAGCGCGTGGTCAAGCAGACCGCCAGCGAGAACGGCAAGCAGGCAGAGGCCGTGTTCGCCGGTATCGAGAGCGAGCTGGACCGCAACGTGCTGGAACGCATGACCGCGCCGCTGGAACACCTGCTGCGCAATGCCGTGGTCCACGGCCTGGAAGATCCCGCCACGCGCGCGGCGGGCGGCAAGGAGCCCGTGGGGCGCATTGCCGTGGGGCTGTGGCGCGAAGGCTCGCAGCTGCTGATCGAGTTGCGTGACGACGGCAAGGGCCTGGATTTCGAGGCGATCCGTGCCCAGGCGATCCGCCGCGGCCTGATGCCGCCGGATGCCCAGGCCAGCGACGACGAAGTGGCGCAGTTCATCTTCCAGCCGGGCTTCTCCACGGCCAAGAAGCTGACCCAGGATGCCGGCCGCGGCATCGGCATGGACGTGGTGGCCAGCGAGGTCAAGCAGCTGGGCGGCACGCTGGAGCTGAATTCCGAGTGGGGCAAGGGCACCCGTTTCCTGGTGCGCCTGCCGCTGACCCTGGCGATGTCGCAGGCCCTGCTGGTCGGCGTCGGTCCCGAGCAATACGCGGTGTTGCTGTCGAGCGTCGAGGGCATCGCCCGCATTCCGCGCGAGCAGCTCGACGACTTCTACCGCGACGATGGCCCGCTGCTGAACTACGGCAGCGCCGAATACCGCGTGCGCTACCTGGGCGACTTCATCGACGTGCCGCGCGACCGCAGCAGCGAGTCGCGTACGGTCAATGCCATCCTGGTGCGCATGGGCGAAGGCCTGGGCGCCGCCGACCGCCGCGTGGCGGTGGTGGTGGATCAATTGCTGGGTAACCGTGAAATCGTGTCCAAGGCCGTGGGGCCGCAGGTCAGCTCGGTGGCGGGTGTCACCGGCGCCACGATCCTGGCCGACGGCCGCGTCGTGCTGATCCTGGATCCGGGCGCCCTGGCACAGGACCGCGCCCGCCGTACCCTGGCCAGCCTGGCGGCGGGCAGGGCGGATGCCGCGGAGAAGGCCGAGGATGCACGCAACCTGATCATGGTGGTGGACGACTCCATCACGATCCGCCGCGTCACCGAGCGCCTGCTGCTGAAGAACGGCTACCGTGTGGTGACCGCCAAGGACGGCCTGGATGCCATGGCGCAGCTGCAGACCGAAAGCCCGGCGGCGATCCTGCTGGACATCGAGATGCCGCGTGCCGACGGTTTCGAAGTGGCGACCTTCGTGCGCAACAGCTCGCGCATCGCCGCGACGCCGATCATCATGATCACCTCGCGCTCGGGCGACAAACACCGCGAGCGTGCCCGCTCCATCGGCGTCAACCGCTACCTGATCAAGCCCTACCAGGAAGAGCAGCTGGTCGGCGAGCTGCGTGAAGTGATCGACGAGAACCTCCCGTGAACCGCGAACAGATCTACGCCGTGCTGATGGCGCTGGAAGGCGACACGCTGCTGCTGCCCAACGCCGCCGTGGCCGAGGTGGTGGCACGCGATTCGCTGCAGCCCGCCGAGCCCGGCTCACCGACCTGGCTGGCCGGCTACTGCGACTGGAACAACCGCCGCGTGCCGGTGATCAGCTTCGAGGCGGCCAACGGCTCCGGCCACAACGCCGAGTCGCGCCGTGCCCGCGTCGTGGTGCTCAACTCCTTCGGCACCCACCTGCCCAGCGGCCTGCTGGCGATCGTGAGCCAGGGCTATCCGCACCTGGTCACGCTGAACCGTGCGGCCGTCAAGCCGCTGGAACTGCGCCCGACCGACCGCGCCGACCTGGTGCTGGCGCGCGTGCGCATCGCCAACCAGGAAGCGGCGATCCCGGACCTGGCAGCGCTGGAAGCCGAGGTCGCGCGCGTCCAGAGCGCTGCCTGACGGTGGCGGCGTGGCGGTTGCATGCGCCCTGACCTGACGCGCTACGCCTGGCTGTCGCTGGCCGCGGCGGTCTTCACCCTGGGGCTCAAGCTGCTGGCCTGGAAGCTCACCGGCTCGGTGGGCCTGCTGTCCGATGCCCTGGAATCGCTGGTGAACCTGGGCGGCGCCCTGATGATGCTGTCGATGCTGCGCATCGCCGCCATGCCGCCCGACGCCGGCCATGCCTATGGCCACAGCAAGGCGGAATACTTCTCCAGCATCGTCGAAGGCCTGCTGATCGTGGTGGCGGCCGGCTCGATCCTGTGGGCGGCGCTGCCGCGCCTGTTCGACCCACGTCCGCTGGAAGGAGGCGCCGGCCTGGGCCTGGCCGTGTCGGTGGCGGCCTCGGCCGTCAACCTGGCGGTGGCGCAGGTGCTGTTGCGCGCCGGGCGGCAGCACCGGTCCATCGCCCTCACCGCCGACGGCCATCACCTGATGACGGACGTCTGGACCTCCGGCGGCGTGTTCCTGGGGGTGCTGCTGGTGAGCCTGACCGGCTGGAACCGGCTGGACCCGCTGCTGGCCATTGCCGTGGCCCTGAACGTCCTGTGGACCGGCCGCGCCCTGATGCGCGACTCGGTGGCCGGGCTGATGGACGCGGCCCTGCCGCCGGAAGACCTGGCGCAGCTCGAAGCGGTGCTGGATGGCTTCCGTGCCCAGGGGATCGGCTTCCATGCCCTGCGCACCCGGCGCTCGGCCTCGCGGCGCTTCATCTCCATGCACGTGCTGGTTCCGGGCGACTGGAGCGTGCGGCGGGGACATGCCCTGGTGGAGGACCTGGAACAGCGCATTGCCGGCTGCCTGGCGCCGGTCACGGTCCTGACCCACCTGGAGCCGATCGAGGATGCGGTGTCCTACGGCGACGAGGGACTCGACCGACCCTGAGCGGGTGGGGTGCCGGCACCAAAATCGTTTGGACCTGTCACAAGGGAGTGGTATATCTAGACCGAATACCCGCTCACACCCTGGATCGCCGGAGGCAGGACGCCCATGCAGCAACTCAGTGGTCTCGACACGGTTTTTCTGAACCTCGAAACCAATGCCGTGCCGATGCACATCGGCAGCCTCGCGATCCTGGACCCGGCGACGGCCGGACCTGATTTCGGCTTCGAGTCGGTGCGGCGCCTTATCGAGAAGCGCCTGCACCTGCTGCCGATGTTCCGGCGCCGCCTGATGACCACGCCGCTGGGCCTGGACCAGCCGTACTGGATCGAGGACCCGGACTTCGACATCGAGATGCACGTGCGGCATCGCGCGCTGCCACGGCCGGGCACGCCCAAGCAGCTCAACGACTTGGTCTGCGACGTCATGAGCATCCGCCTGGATCGCAGCATGCCGCTGTGGAAGGTGTACTACGTCGAGGGGCTGGAAGGCGGCAAGGTGGCGCTGGTCTCCAAGATTCACCACGCCTGCATCGATGGTGTGTCCGGGGCCGAGCTGTTCAGCACGCTGCTGGACATCACGCCGCAGCCGCGCGAGGTGCCGCCGCCGGAGGAGCCCTGGATTCCCGACGAGCTGCCGCCGCCGCTGAAGCTGAGCTACATCACCGCCAAGAATTTCCTGTCGCGGCCGGGCAAGGTCTACAACCTGGCGCGGCGCACGATCCCGCTGGTGCTGGAGGTACGCCGCGAGGCCATGGCGCGGCAGCAGGCCAGCCGCCGCGCCACACTGGTGGATGCGGACACCAACCGCAAGCCGATAGTCATGGCGCCGCGCATGCGCTTCAACACCACCATCACCGCGCGTCGCTCCTATGCCACCGGCTCGCTGTCGCTGAAGGACATCAAGCTGGTCAAGAACGCCTTCGGCGTCTCGCTCAACGACGTGGTCATGGGGGTCTGCGCCGAGGCGCTGCGCAACTACCTGCTGGCCGGCAAGGAACTGCCGGCCAAGCCGCTGATCGCGGCGGTGCCGATGTCGGTGCGTTCCGACGGCGAGCGCGGTGGCAACCGCGTGACCATGCTGCGGGCCTCGCTGGCCACCGATATCGCCGACCCGGTGGAGCGACTGCAGGCCCTCAGCGCCAAGATGGTGGGGGTCAAGCGCAGCATGAAGGCAATCCCGGCCAGCCTGATGCTGGACTGGGCCCACACCCCGCCGCCGGCGGTCATGGCGCAGGCAGCCCGGCTGTACGAGAATTTCAGCATCCAGGACCTGGTGAACCCGCCGTTCAACCTGCTGATCTCCAACGTGCCGGGTCCGCGGGTGCCGCTGTACCTCGATGGGGCGAAGGTGGAAGCACACTATCCCATCTCGATCCCGTACCATGGACTGGCCTGCAATATCACGGTGTTCAGTTATCAGGACAACCTGGATGTGGGCATCACCGCGCACCGGGGCACCGTTCCCGATGTCGAGGTGATCATGGAGGGAATGGCAGCAGCGCTGGCGCAGCTCAAGCATCGCGCGCAACAGCAGCTGCGAAAGACAGGATGACGCGAGGAGGGGTGGGGCAGTGTCCGTGACGCTCAAGGAGATCGACCGTCTGATCCAGGTGCTGTATGGCACGGCGCTGGAGATGGACTGGCCCACGTTCCGGCGCGAAGCGCTGGCCCTGGTCTGTCGTGCCGGCGGCGCCCAGTCGGCGCGCTGGCTGACCCGTTCGCGCGGCAGCGTCCACGGCGAATTCAGCGAATGGCCGGGCAGCGGCGGTGACGCCGAAATCCTTCTGTCGCTGGCGCCGCCCAACAACCAGCGCGAGCGCTGGGTCGAATCGCTGCCGGTGGAAACGCCCGGACAGGCGGCTCGCCAGGGCCTGATCCTGAACTACTCACACCGCAGCAGCCCGCTGCTCACCAGCCTGATCCTGCTGGAGTTCCCCCAGGATCAAGAGGTGGATCTCAAGGAAGAACTGCGTCGCGCGGTGGGCCACATGGTGGAGGCCAGCACGCTGTCGCTGCGCCAGGTGGTGCAGCGTGACGAGTGGCTGATCTCGCTGGGACGGCCTTCGCGTGGTTCCGCCGCCCTGGTGGACGAGGACGGCACGATTTATTCCGCCAGTGGCCGCTTCCGCGACCTGCTGGTTGGCGAGTTCGGCGAGGGCGATTTCCACGACCTGCCGTTCCGCCTGCCGCGTGCGGCGCTGGAGGAGCAGGGCATCTTCACCGTCGGCACACTGCACCTGCGCGTCTCGACGCATGGCCGCCTGTTCCTGCTGCATGCGCGGCGTCCGTTGCCGCTGGACGGACTGTCGCCGCGCGAGCAGGAGATCGCCCGCGCGCTGTCCGAGGGCAAGACCTTCAAGACCGTGGCGCGGCAGCTGGATATCGCCGTCAGCACGGTGGCGAACCATGCTTCCCGGATCTACCGCAAGCTGGGCATCTTCCGGCGCGAGGAACTGGTCAACCTGCTGCAGACCTCCAAGGTTGCCAAGGCGGCCTGAGTGCCGCTTCGGCGGTGCATCCGGTACAGTGCTGGGCACCGATAACGAGAGGGCCTCCGACAGAGAGGCCGTGGGGGAGATCATGCGCAACCATCTGCGCGGCCTGGCGGCCGCGGTCCTGTGCTGCGTGGCGCAAGCCGCGCAGGCGATCCCGGAAGGGCCGGAGTATCCGTCTGCGGCTTGGACGCAGCGCGAGCTGGCCAACTACACGCTGACCCTGGGAGGGCCCACGGAGCAGGTTGCCAACCCGGCCTTCCTGCTGCGTCTGCAGCTGCAGAGCGTGGCCAACCTGGGGCAATGGACGCTGCGCGGCCTGCGGGATCCCTCCTGGCTGAGCCCGCTGGCGGCCAACACCGCCGTGCTGCCGCTGTGCGCCACCTGGGCCGAACAGTGCGCCGGCGACCCTTTCCGCTATCCCGGCGTCGACCCCTTCTACGAGACCGAGGGCGAGGTCACGCCGGTGGTGTTCTACGACCGCGGCTGCGCACGCATCTCCGGGCGGGTGTGGAAGCCCCGTCAGTCCAGTGGGCGCCTGTTGCCCGGCGTGGTGATCGAGAACGGCTCGATCCAGGCGCCGGAGCCGCTGTACTGGTGGATGGCCCAGGCCCTGGTGCGCCAGGGCTACACGGTGCTGACCTTCGACCCGCGCGGCCAGGGGCGCTCCGACATGCAGACGCCGAGCGGCGGGCAGGGCGGCAATTTCAACTCCGCGGTGTTCTGGGAAGGGCTGGTCGACGCCATCGACTTCTTCCGCTCCACGCCAGTGGCGCCGTATCCGCACAACCTCACTTGCGCCGGGCGCTATCCCACCGAGGTAACGGCGTTCAACCCGGACCATGCGGTGCAGGACCGTGGCCGGCTCGGCCTGGCCGGGCATTCGCTGGGCGCGCGCGGGGTGTCGGTGGTGCAGTCCTACGGCGGCCCGGGTGCGGAACCCTGGCCCGGCCTGCTGGATGCGCAGAACCCGGTGGACGTGATCGTGGCCTGGGACAGCCTGGCCAGCGGTGATGGCATCGTGCCGCGCGTGCCGGCCATGGGGCAGACCTCGGAGTACGGCATCGCTGGCACGCCGCTGCTGAGCCCGCCGGATCCGGAGGCGCACAAGGCCGGCTACGAGCAGTGGGTGACGGCGGGCCAGCCGGTGTTCCAGCTGACGATCCGCGGCAGCACGCATTTCGAGTGGAGCCTGATCCCGACCTTCCCCTCCAGCTCCTGGTGCCCGAAGACCTCCAACGGCCGCTGCGAAGGCGGCTGGGGCCGGCCCCTGGCGGAGCACTACTCGGTGGCCTGGCTGGATCGCTGGCTGAAGCAGCCGGGCGAGGCGGGCTATGACGACGCCGACCAGCGCCTGCTGGCGGACGCGGACTGGCAGGAGCGCTACAGCTTCCACTACCGCTCGGCGCGCCATTACCCGACGCGTGCGGGCCGCACAGCGGCCTGTGACGACATCCGTGCCGGCTGCACGAATCCATCCCTGGATGCAGGCGGCGGCAGCGGTGGCGGTTCCTCCGGCGGTGCGCCCGGGGCCGGTCTGCTGGGCCTGTTGCTGGCGCTGGCGCTGCGGCGTCGCGCTATGCTGCGGGGGCCGTGACCGCCCGCCGTTTACCGACACAACTCCTGCTGCTGTTCCTGCTGCTGCCGCTGTCCGGCTGCAGCACCCTGGGCTATTACGGTGGGCTCGCCCAGGGCCAGCGTGCCCTGCTGAAGGCGCGCGAGCCGATCGCCGAGATCGTGCAGGACGAGCAGCGAGACCCGGAACTGCGCCGACGCCTGCTCAAGGTGCAGCAGGCGCGCCAGTGGGCGGTGCAGAAACTGGGCTTGCCGGACAACCGCAGCTACACCACCTACGCCGACCTGGGCCGCCCCTTCGTGGTGTGGAACGTGTTCGCCACCCCTGAGTTGTCTCTTGAGCCCTACCAGAACTGTTTCCCGCTGCTGGGTTGCGTGGCCTACCGAGGCTACTACGAGCAGCATCAGGCCGATCGTCGTGCCCAGGAGTTGAAGGGGCAGGGCTACGACGTTCATGTCGGCGGCGTGCCGGCGTATTCCACGCTCAACTGGTTCGCCGATCCGGTCCTGAACACCATGATGCGCTGGTCGGACGAAGTGCTGGTGGGAATGATCTTCCACGAGCTGGCACACCAGGTGGTGTACGTGCGGGACGATACGGCCTTCAACGAGTCCTATGCGGAGTTCGTCGAAGAACAAGCGCTGGAGGAGTACCTGGCCGAGACTGGCGGTAGCCGCGAGGCCTGGCAGTTGTACAGCCATCGCCGCCGCCAGTTTGTCGATCTGGTATTGGCGACGCGCTCACGGCTGGCGCAGGTCTATGCATCGCCCCTGGATGACGAAGACAAGCGCAGCGCCAAGCGGCGACAGTTCGAGCAGTTGGCGCAGGACTATCGGCAACTGCGTGATGGTCCCTGGACAGGCTACGCTGGATTCGATGCCTGGTTCTCGGACGCAGTTCCCAACAACGCCCGTCTGTTGCCTTTCGCTCTTTACGATGAATACAAGCCGGCTTTTGCGGCCCTGTACCGGCAGGTTGGTGCGGATTGGCCGCGCTTTCATGTGGCCGTCAAGGAACTTGCGAGACTGCCTGCCGGTCAACGCAAGCAAGAGTTGCGTGCACTCCTGAGCCAGGAGGCGGAGCGCATGACGCCCTAGAAGGGGGATGTCGCTTCCGGGCTGATGCAGGCACGCTTGATGCGTGTGAAGCAAGCTACTTCGCGCGTGTGAAACATGGCTTGGTTAGCCTGACCATCCTGACGAGACACCACCGTGGGCCTGACCTACTTCGATGCTGCGACCGGCCGTACCCGTATCAAACGGCGTTATGTTTGGGGACTTGGAGGCTATGCCGCCGGTTTCGTGACCATGGGGATCGTTTACCTGATGCTGGTGGGGTGACGCGACAAGGCTGGCGCCGGGCGGTATCCTTCGCGGGTTTTTTTGCCTGACCCGCCATGCAAGTCCATAACACCTATACCGGCCGCAAAGAGGTCTTCCAGCCGCTGAACCCCGAGCGCGTGACGATGTACGTCTGCGGCCCGACGGTCTACAGCTATGCCCATATCGGCAACGCCCGTCCGGCGGTGGTGTTCGACGTGCTGGCCCGCGTGCTGCGCCGCCGCTATCCCGGCGTGCTGTACGCCCGCAACATCACGGACATCGACGACAAGATCAACAAGGCCGCCGCCGACCAGGGCGTCGAGATCGGCGTGATCACCGCGAAGTTCGCGGCCGCCTACCACGAGGACCTGGAAGCCATCGGCGTGCTGCCGCCGGACTTCGAGCCGCGCGTGACCGAGCACCTGCCGCAGATCATCGCCATGGTGCAGCGCCTGATCGACAACGGTCACGCCTACGAGGCCGATGGCCACGTGCTGTTCCACACCCGCAGCTACGCCGACTACGGCAAGCTGTCCAAGCGCGACCCGGAGCAGCTGCTGGCCGGCGCCCGCGTGGAAGTGGCACCGTACAAGAAGGACGCCGGCGACTTCGTGCTGTGGAAGCCCTCCACGCCGGAGCAGCCGGGCTGGGAATCGCCCTGGGGCCGTGGCCGTCCGGGCTGGCACATCGAGTGCTCGGCCATGTCCGAGGCGCTGCTGGGCGACACGCTGGATATCCATGCCGGCGGTCATGACCTGATCTTCCCGCACCACGAGAACGAGATCGCGCAGTCCACCTGCGCGCACGGTGGCAAGACCTACGCGCGTTACTGGATGCACAACGGCTTTCTGACCGTGAACAGCGAGAAGATGGCCAAGTCGGTGGGCAACGTGCTGCTGGTGCGCGGCCTGCTGAAGCAGGCCCCTGGCGAGGCGATCCGCCTGGCGCTGCTGTCGGGCCACTACCGCCAGCCGCTGGACTGGAACGACGAGGTCATCGCCGAGGCGCGCAAGAAGCTGGACCGCCTCTACGGCACGCTGCGCGAGCTGGCGGACGTGGCCCCGGCCGTGGGAGAGGGTGCACCGCAGGCCTTCGTCGATGCGCTGGAGGACGACCTCAACACGCCGATGGCGCTGGCCGAGCTGTTCGCCCTGAGCCATGCCGCCAACAAGAGCGAGGACGCCGCCGAGAAGGCGCGCATCAAGGCGCAGCTGGTGGAGGCCGGCAAGCTGATCGGCCTGCTGCAGCAGGAGCCGGCGGCGTGGTTCGGCTGGGCGCCGGAGGGCGAGGGGCAGCTGACGCCGGAGGCGATCGAGGCGCAGCTGGCGTTGCGCGCCGAGGCTCGCCGCAACCGCGACTGGGCCGGCTCCGACCGCATCCGCGACGAGCTGAAGGCACAGGGTGTCCTCGTCGAGGACGGCAAGGACGGCCAGCGCTGGCGCTACGCCTGAGCTGATCGGAACGAAAAAGGGCCCGCATTGCGGGCCCTTTTTCGTTCCAGCGTGATTCCAGCCTTTTCCGTGCCCTAGTGGCAGTTCTTCATGCCGCGCCTGAGCAGCCACCAGTTCACCGGCAGGGCGGCGAAGTAGCCGGCGACCGCGGCGGTGCCGAAGGCGATCCAGTACTGCGGATGCGCCAGGCTCATGCCCGGACCCATGCCGCCCATGTGGTAGTCGACCAGGTTCATCACCAGCTCCATCACCGAGATCGACACCACCTCGCCCAGCCAGACCAGCTTCCAGGCCTGGGAGAAGCTCATGCCGCGGCGCATCAGCGGCATCAGGGTCAGCGCGAAGCCGAACAGGAAGGCCAGGGACACGGCCAGCATGATCGTATGGTGGGTATCCAGGCCCAGGCTGACGCCGATGGCGAGGCCTGTCCACTCGCCGATGGCGCAGCCGGTCAGGCAGTGCAGGGTGACGCTGGCGGCCATGCGCCAGGGACCGACCGCGGCAGGGCCGTGGTGGGCATGCGCGGAGTGGGCGTGGCCGGCCGGGGCCTGGCCCGCGCCATGGCAGGCGGGCGCCGGGCTGGCGGCGGCGGGCTTGTGGCAGCAGTCATCGCTCACTGGGGTTCTCCGGCCAGGGCGTTGAGGATCGGGCAGTCCTGCGGGGCACCGTGGCCGGGGCAGGCGTCCACCAGCTGGCGCAGGCCGTCACGCATGCGCTCCAGCTCGGCGATGCGCTCTTCCACGTCCTGCAGCTTGGCCGCGGCGCTGGCCTTGACGGCGCCGACACCGCTGCCGCTGCGGCTGCTCAGCTCCAGCAATTCCTTAATCTCTTCAAGGCTGAAGCCGAGGGTCTTCGCGCGGCGGATGAACTGCAGGCGCTGCAGGGTTTCGGTCGGGTAGACGCGGTAGCCGGAGGCCCGGCGGGGCGGCTCCGGCAGCAGGCCCATGCGCTCGTAGTAGCGCACGGTGTCGATGCCGACACCGGCTTGGCGGGCGAGGGGACTGATGGTCAGTGAACGGGGCATTCGTGGCTCCTGTGAGGCATGGGGGCAATCCTAGACCCTTGACCAGGGTCCAGGGTCAAGCCCCCTTGCTCAGATGGCGGGCCGGCGGGGCGGGCTGCCGTAGTCCGGATCGCTGCTGACCCGCCGTGCCACCGTGCCCTGGGGGTGCCGGTACCAGCCGGGGTCGCGATAGTCGCCGGGGGGCTGGTCGTCGCGCACCTTCAGCACGGTGAACATGCCGCCCATGTCGATGGGGCCGAAGGGGCCTTCGCCGGTCATCATCGGCAGGGTGTTGGCCGGGCCCTTCATCATGCCCATGGCCTGGTGCCCGGCATGCTCGGACATGCCGTGGCGGCCCATGGCCATGTAGCCGGGCAGCAGCTTGCGGATGCGCTGCTCCACCTCGCCCTGGTCCACGCCGATCATGTTGGGAATCTCGTGGCCCATGGGGCCCATGGTGTGGTGCGCCATGTGGCAGTGGAAGGCCCAGTCGCCCGCGGCGGTGGCGACGAACTCGATGTCGCGCATCTGGCCGACGCCGACGATCTCGGTGACCTCGCGGCGCCATTGCGACTGAGGCCAGCGGCCGCCGTCCGAGCCGGTGACCCAGAAGGGGTTGCTGTGCAGGTGGATCGGGTGGTTCCACATCGACAGGTTGCCGACGCGGATGCGCAGGCGTTCGCCGGTACGCATCACCAGCGGATCGATCGCCGGGTAGACCTTGCTGTTGAAGGTCCAGAGGTCGAAGTCCTGCATCACCGACGGATCGGGCCGCGAGGTGCCCGGATGCAGCGCCCAGTTGTGCAGCAGCAGCGCGTAGTCGCGCTGCACCGGCACCGCTTCGCCGGCCTTGGGGTGGATGATGAACAGGCCCATCATGCCCATGGCCATCTGCGTCATCTCGTCGGCATGCGGGTGGTACATGTGCGTGCCGTGCTGGCGCAGCGTGAACTCGTAGACGTAGGTCTCGCCCGGCTGGATGTGCGGCTGGTTGAGGCCGCCGACGCCATCCATGCCATTGGGCAGGTCGATGCCGTGCCAGTGCACGGTGGTGGGCTCGCCCAGGCGGTTGGTCACCAGGATGCGCACGCGGTCGCCTTCCACCGCCTCGAGGGTCGGGCCCGGCGTGCTGCCGTTATAGCCCCAGCAGCTGGCGCGGGAGCCGGGGGCGAACTCGTGTTCGATCTCCTCGGCGACCAGGTGGAATTCCTTGGCGCCGTCGCGCATCCGCCAGGGCAGGGTCCAGCCGTTGAGCGTGCGCACCGGCAGGTAGCCGCCGGCAGGGCGCGGCGGGGTGGCCTGGGCGATGGCAGGGGCGGCGCCCGCTACGGCGGCGGCGCCGCCGATGCCCATCAGCGACAGCAGGTTTCTACGGGTCAGCATCAGTGTTCTCCGTGCTGGTGGTGCATGTGGTGCGAGGAGTGATCCTCCTCGGCGGCGGGCGTGGGGATCGCGACGGGCTCTCCGCCGTCGCCGCGCAGGGCGCCGCCGGTTTCGCGGGCGAGGTCCACGCGCGCCAGCCAGTAGTCGCGCAGGGTTTCGAGATAGCCCTGGTAGGCGTCGAACTCGTCGCGGCGGGCCGCCAGCAGCTCGAAGGGGCCGAGCAGCATGTACTGCTGCATCTCCAGCGTGCGCGCGACCACGCGCTCGCGCTGCGGCAGCAGTTGCTCGCGGTAGTGGTCGAGCTGCGTGCGTGCCGAGGCCAGCCCGGCATGCGCCGTGGCCACGCCCGCGGAGGCGTCCAGCTCCAGGCGCTGCAGGCGGGCTTCGGCCTGCTGCAGCCGCGCCTGCGCGCGTCCCAGCGGGGCCTGGTTCTGGTCGAAGAGCGGCAGCTCCAGCGCGATGCTGGGGCCGAGCATGCGCGAGCGGTCGGTCTCGCGCTCGTAGTCCACGCCCACCTCGAACTCGCCGAGATAACGGTAGCGTCGTGTCATGCCCAGGGCGACGCGCAGCAGGTCCACCTCGCGGCGCGCGGCATCCAGGTCCAGGCGCTGGCGCAGGGCGCGCTGCTGCAGCTCCGGCAGCGCCTCCTCGGCAGCGACGGGCGCGGGCAGGCCCGGCGTCGCCTGCCAGTCTCGCTCCGGAGGCAGGCCCATCAGGCTGCAGAGCCTGAGCCAGGCCTGGTGCTGCCGGGCCTCGGCGCGTTGCAGGGCGATGCGCGCCTCGCTGGCCGTGGCCTGTCGCAGCGCCAGGTCCAGGTCGGCGAGGTTGCCGGCCTGTTGCAGGCGGCCGGCGAGCTGGGCGGAGGCCTCGGTGGATTCCAGCACCAGCCGGCGCAGTTCGGTCACCTGCATGGCGCCCGCCAGTTCGAACCAGGCGGACTCGGTGTCGTCGGCCAGTGCCAGGATGCGGCCGGCGAAGGCGGCCTTGGCGCGCTCGAACTCGTCGGCCGCGAACTGCCGGCGCGGCGCGCGCGTCAGCAGGCGCGCGATGTTCTGCGCGATGCCGATGCTGAGCCGCGGGCCTTGGGCGGCCGGGTCGCTGGAGTCCTGCACGGACAGCGACAGGCGCGGATTGGCGAGGCGGCCGGCTTCGAACAGGTCGGCCTGCGCCAGGCCGAATTCCGCGGCGTCGATGCGCAGCGCGGGGTTCTGCAGCAGGGCGATGGCGACGGCATCGCGGCTGCCGATGGGTTGCTGGAGCAGGCTGTCGATGTGCGCCGTGGCGGCGGCATCGGGTGGCTGGAACTGCGGGGGCAGCTGGACGTGGTCCCGGCGCGCGCCGACCAGCGCGCGCACGTCGTCATGACCCTGTCCGGGCGCGATCGACGCGCAGCCGGAAAGGGCCAGCAACAGGACACAGATCCAGGCCCGCGATGGCGGGACGGGAAGGAACACGGTGATCTCCTGACAGGGAGGAAGGGGAAGGCGGGCGGCAGGGGCCGCGGTCCTGTCAGGCGGTAATCGGTGGTCGCAGCAGGGATTGGCCGTGCGCGGTCTGCAGCGGCGGGTTCCAGCGGGCCAGGCGCAGCGGCGCCGGGGTGGCGTCTTCGCCCATCACCGGCAGCGGTGGCAGCAGCGCCAGCGACAGGCCGCAGTGTCCCGGGCAGTCGCAGCCGCTGAGGCAGCCGCTGGAATCCGGTGTGCTGGCGGTGTCCGCCTCCGCCATGACCTGGTGATGGGCATGGTGGGCATGCTCGTCCGCTGCCTGTGCTTGCGTGAGGACCGCGCGGGCGTGGTGGCAGGGCAGCGACGCGGCCATGCCCTGCAGCGAGAGGCCGCAGGCCAGCAACAGCATCAGTACTTTGCGCAACAGGAGGGACATGCGCCCATTAGAGAGAGGGCCGCGCGGCAATTCAAGCCTGGTGTTGGCTCCAGCAGGGCTTGCGGGGCCATTCTGCCGTGTTAGCGGTGTTTCCTCGCGCACTCGAACTTGGGTGAGACACGAAGCGACACGCGCGCGCTTTTCCGGCAGCAGTCAATTAGTTACCGCTCACCCTTCGACGGGCTCAGGGCGAACGGTAACTAAATCAGAGCTTCCCTAGTGCGCGCCCAGCATGCCGCGCCCGACGATGAAGTCGATCACCGACTGGAGGCCGTCGCCGGTCTTGAGGTTGGTCATCACGAAGGGCAGCTTGCCGCGCATGCGCGTGGCGTCATGCGCCATCACCTCGAGGTTGGCGCCGACGTAGGGGGCCAGGTCGGTCTTGTTGATCACCAGCAGGTCGGCCTTGGTGATGCCCGGTCCGCCCTTGCGCGGGATCTTCTCGCCACCGGCCACGTCGATGACGTAGATGGTCAGGTCCGACAGCTCCGGGCTGAAGGTGGCGGCGAGGTTGTCGCCGCCGGATTCGATGAAGATGAGCTCCAGGTCCGGGAAGCGCCGGCTCATGCGGTCCACGGCCTCGAGGTTGATCGAGGCGTCCTCGCGGATCGCGGTGTGGGGGCAGCCGCCGGTCTCGACGCCCATGATGCGCTCCGGTGCCAGCGCGCCGGCGGCGACCAGCAGGCGCTCGTCTTCCTTGGTGTAGATGTCGTTGGTGACCACGGCGAGGCGGTGCAGGTCGCGCATGCGCTTGCACAGGACCTCGACCAGGGTGGTCTTGCCGGAGCCGACCGGGCCGCCGATGCCGACGCGCAGGGGTGAGGAGTCGCGCTTTGCGAGCACTGCTCGCTCCGACTCCGAACGCCCGGCCATGGATGGCCGGGCCGGGGGGGGAGAAGATGGCTGCGGTTGCGCCATGGATGGCGACTCTACGGATGGTTGGGTGGACATCGTCAACTCCTGAATAGCCTTGAATACTGGGTTTCGTGCTGGCTGCTGAGCAGGCCGAGCATCGGTGCCTGGGTGGAGAGCTCTTCGTCGCGCATCACCAGGGCAGCATCGACCACGCCGGCGATCCGGGGCCGCACCGCGATCAGCAGCTTCTGGCCCGAGACCTGTCCCAGCGGCACGGCCTTGAGCGCGGACATGACCTGGTTCTCCAGCCAGCTGTACAGGTAGCCGTACAGGGCCGGTGCCGGCGAGACGCCCCAGAGGGCGCTGGCGCAGGCGTGCGCCGCGGGGAAGCACAGCTCGCCGGAGGGGATTTCCCTGTTGTCGGTGGACAGCAGCAGCTGGCGCAGCGAGTAGCCCATCTGCAGGGTTTCGGCGCGCAGCTCGCGCGTCTCGCGGCTGGCGATGAACTCGCTGTTCCAGGCGCAGAACGCGGCGCTGTTCCGCGCGTCCCAGGCGGCTCGCAGGCGGCACCAGACCGGGGCTTCGTAGCGGCCGAGCACCAGGCTCAGCGATTCGCCGATCCAGGTTTGCGCGGTAGTGGCGTCGCTGACGATGCCCTTGTCGATGGCCGATTCCAGTGCCTGCGAATAGCTGTAGGCGCCGACCGGCAAAGCGGGGCTGCTGAGCTGCAGCAGCGCGCCCATGGCATGCAATGCGCCGGTGCCGGCCGGCACCGGCTCCGCGATCTCCAGACGGTGGCATGGCGGGCCGTTCACCGGTGGAACTGCAGGGCCGCCATGTCGACCGCTTTTTGCGCATGGGCCTGCTGCGACAGCAGTTCGCCGATCGAGCCGGCATGGTCGTCGCGGTCATGGCGGTGGCCGCCGCCGTAGGCGCCGGCCTCGGGCTCGAAGGCGGTCAGGCAGTCGCTGACGAGCATGCCCAGGCCGGCCAGCATGTCGCGCAGCACCGGGTCGGGTTCCAGCAGCAGTTCGCCCGGCGCCAGCGCCAGTGGTACATGGCGGTTGCCGAGGTGGTAGGCGGCGCGCAGCAGGGCGAATGCCGGATCGGCCGCGTCCGGCGGCGCGGTGACGCGGTACAGCGGCTCCACCGCGGAGCGGACCCGGATCACTTCGCCGGTTTCGGCGCGCAGGCCGTCGCCGCCGCGCAGCTGGGTGCCGCGCGGCAGGAACAGGCCGACCTCGGTGCCGTCCTCCAGCACGGCACGCAGGCGGCTGCGTGCGCGCTCGGCATAGCTCAGCACGATCTCGCGCAGTTCCGCTGCACCGGGCGATGCATCGGGCGGCGGCAGGCGTTCGACGATCTTCAGCAGGCTGCTCATGTTCAGAACAGGAAGTAGCGCTGGGCCATGGGCAGCTCGGTGGCCGGCTCGCAGTACAGCGACTGGCCGTCGGCGATGACCTCGTAGGTCTCGGGATCGACGGAGATGTCCGGCTGCCAGCTGTTGTGGATCATGTCGGCCTTGGCCACCGAGCGGCAGCCGCGCACCGCCGCCAGCGGCTTCTTCAGGCCGTAGCGCTCGCCGATGCCGGCGGCCAGAGAGGCCTGCGAGACGAAGGTCAGGGAGTTGTGCAGCACGGCGCTGCCGTGGGCGCCGAACATCGGACGGTAGTGCACCGGCTGCGGCGTGGGGATGGAGGCATTGGGATCGCCCATGGCGGCGCTGACGATCATGCCGCCCTTGATGATCAGGAAGGGTTTGACGCCGAAGAAGGCCGGCTTCCACAGCACCAAGTCGGCCCACTTGCCGGCTTCGACGGAGCCGACCTCGTGGGCGATGCCGTGGGTCAGGGCCGGGTTGATGGTGTACTTGGCGACGTAGCGCTTGATGCGGGCGTTGTCGTTGCGCGCGCTGTCGCCGGCCAGGGCGCCGCGCTGCTGCTTCATCTTGTGCGCGGTCTGCCAGGTGCGGATCACGACCTCGCCGACACGCCCCATCGCCTGCGAGTCGGAAGAGATCATCGAGAACGCGCCCAGATCGTGCAGGATGTCCTCGGCGGCGATGGTCTCCTTGCGGATGCGCGATTCCGCAAACGCCACGTCCTCGGCGATCGACGCGTCGAGGTGATGGCAGACCATCAGCATGTCCAGGTGCTCGTCGAGCGTGTTGACGGTGTAGGGCCGCGTCGGGTTGGTGGACGAGGGCAGCACGTTGGGCAGGCCGCTGACCTTGATGATGTCCGGCGCATGGCCGCCGCCCGCGCCTTCCGTGTGATAGGTGTGGATGGTGCGGCCGCGGAAGGCGGCGACGGTGGCCTCGACGAAGCCGGACTCGTTGAGCGTGTCGGTGTGGATGGCGACCTGGGTGTCGGTTTCATCGGCGACGCCTAGGCAGCAATCGATGGCGGCGGGCGTGGTGCCCCAATCCTCGTGCAGCTTCAGGCCGATGACGCCGGCGGCGATCTGCTCGTGCAGGGGAGCGGGCAGGCTGGCGTTGCCCTTGCCCAGGAAGCCCAGGTTCATCGGATAGGCCTCGGCCGCCTGCAGCATGCGCTCGATGTGCCAGGGACCGGGGGTGACGGTGGTGGCGAAGGTACCGGTGGCGGGGCCGGTGCCGCCGCCGATCATGGTGGTGACGCCGGAGTTCAGGGCCTCGTCGATCTGCTGCGGGCAGATGAAGTGGATGTGGCTGTCGATGCCGCCGGCGGTGACGATCATCCCCTCGCCGGCGATGATCTCGGTGCCCGGGCCGATGACGATGTCCACGCCGGGCTGCACGTCCGGGTTGCCGGCCTTGCCGATGGCCGCGATGCGCTGGCCCTTGATGCCGATGTCGGCCTTGACGATGCCCCAGTGGTCGACGATCCGCGCGATGGTGATCACCGTGTCCGCGACCTTCGAGGCCGGAAGCTGCCCCTGCCCCATGC
>JBPOHT010000015.1:0-79044 GCA_052035235.1 Pseudomonadota bacterium
CTACATCGAGATGTTTTACAACCCGATCCGCCGGCATGGTTCCGCTGGCGGCGTATCACCGGTAGAGTTTGAAAGGCGCTACGCGCTAAGCAGCAACTGAGTGTCTAGGAAACTCTGGCCGTACCAATCGCTTCGCATGGGGTGATACACAGAGTATCCGCCATGAACGATCGCGCTTCTCATATCGTAAAGCTTACGAACTAATTTATTGAGAGCATTGCTCTGCTTATCTGTTGCTTCTAACAGTAGAGACATTCGGCGAACCACCCCAGATATATTCTCTCCGATACGCGTCGCTAGCAATGCCTCAAGACCATGGAATATCCAGATAACCGATTCGGCATCAATGTCCATTCGACAGAGGTGATAGACAGCAAAAATCGCCCTTTCCGTACCTGTGTCAGCCTGCTGCTTTGTGCCAATATTCAGGCTTTCATACCATCCCACAACATCGGTAAACGATAACTGACCAATAGCCGGCCATTGCCCATCCATACTTCTGGTCCAGACGCTGTCAAAAGCGTAGGAGGATAGTCTGGGGCGCTGCGGCTCTTCCTCCTTAGATGATCGGAACGAAAGCGTGTAAAACTGAGCGACTCCAGGGAGGGCTAAATTGGCAACCAGAAAAAATTCGTACACATACAGTTCAGCAAAGTACGCCGGATACCAGCGATACTTAGAAACATCATTCTTTCCATCTACAGTGACAGTAGCCTTAATATAAATCGGCTTGTTTAACTTTTCATACAAAGACTTAACGGAACTTTCGGCAGCGTTTCTAAGTTCACCTCGGCGCATAGGGATAAGAACTTCATGTCTTCTTTCCAATTCAACGCCGAGTGGTCGCCAATCCACAACGACTATGATTTGACAGCCCTCGTGGTCGTATCGTCGGATACCGAAAGCATTCGCTTCATCTTTCCAGAATTTTGCATAAAGAGGCTCTACCCGCTCCCAATGGGCGTCGCTCCATCTGGAAACAGCGCTGCAATCGAATTTGTACGTGGATTTTTTTCTCATAATTCTCCCCAGTACTTTTTTACATATTTAAGCCGAACCTTTCCCCATGCTTCGTCAGTTCAGGCCTCATATGGAACAAGTATGCTCGTAATAGAGACGAGCGGATGCCAGTCCGGAACCATACTTGTAATCTTCCCACTTTTATCCATTCGATGATGCGCGGCTCCTGGCAAGAAATCGTCGGGCAGCGGAAAAGTAGCATTGGGATTATGAAAAACATCGAGCCCTTCGATCCATGATTCGGTATACCCGGTACTGTTCACGTGATGTGCGAACTTGATGGGCTCTATCGCGTGTGGATCGTGATCGACGATGAAACCTTCTCTCACGAGGGTAGCGCTTCTAGATCCGAATCCAGCAACCACCCCCATGCGGTTAAACTTCGCAATCGTTCCTGAATTTGTGAAGATCACTGCACTTATATTCTCAGCCCCATTCCGACTAAAGAAGCCCGACGGAACCATTTTGTTTCCCCAACGATGGGCTTCTACTCGGCGCGCTTCAATGTGAAGCCTCCCGGTGTCGTCCTTTCCATAAGAATGCTCATATCCGTACAAATAGATAGGCAGTGAAGGTCGACTTAGGAGGAGCGTACCTGGACCGTGAAAGTCTTCTATCGCGAGGAGTAGAGGACGTCCTGCGACATTTTCACGTTCCCAGTATTTCTTATGAAGCTTTGCCATGAGAGGACCAGCAAAGCGAATGGGCATGTATTCCCGTTGAAAGGCACGAATTTCCTCCAGCGTATTCAATGGCGGGAGAGGTAGAACTTTACCTTTCCCGTCAGTGCTTGGGCCAACGGTAGTTGCTTCTACACAGAATTCATTCCCGAATCGCGAGCACGTGAAATCAGGGATTGGTGTTCGTTCTGAAATAGCGTAGCCAGCTTCGACAAAGGTAGCGAAAAGATATAGTTCAAAGATGCGAGCATCGAATCCGGTAGTCTGAAACTGCTCAATGAAGTTTCCGTCGCGATCACCATACCAATGCATCATTGGCCTGATGATCTCCTTTGCCGGAGAGTAACCTTCAGAGTCTGCAAGATGTGCAAACTCATCGCTTCGGCGCTCGAGTGCAACGCGTGGTCCAAAGAAATCAACAGGCCTACCACGTTCATCTCCTTGCACGCCATTAATATGGCCAGCATTCAAGAGATATTCGATTTTCTCGGCGAGGGCGCGCTCTGCTTCGTCAGACGTCGGGTAGAACTGATTCGTGTCTCCAATCCAACGAAATCTTCTCAATGCGTCACGAGCAAGGATCATCCCCGAAAAATCGCCGTCAGAACGGTCTCGAAGGACGAACCCGAGAACAGACTCGTTCGCCGCTTCGAACCAACTGATTTCAATGCCCGCGATATCTGCGCCAGGAAGCCGGCAGTATCCAGCCAGCGCTTCAAAGCGAACTTTTGATATAGGGTTCATTTGGTGATTCTGAGAGCATCCGCCTTGATTCTTCTGCCGACGCCACTCGTCCAGCGCACCCTTCCCCAATGCGCGTGGGGTGCGTGCCGGGCACTGGGGCCATTCCTCTATAGCTACAACTAATGCACCTGCACACTCTACCTGAAGGCCACGTGAGAATTTGTCCTTAATAAAGGACCGTTCCGCATTAAATGCAAACTTTTATCGCGAATTTCCAATCCCTATTCACTCTCCAGCCAAGAATTCCATCCCCGCCCACCCCACCACCCGCGTTGGATCGCAATGAGTGATCGCGGTACCCCCACCATCCACCGGCAGCGTGATGCCGGTGATCCACGAAGCCTCATCGCTGGCCAGGAATAGTGCGGCTTGGGCGATGTCCGGAGGGCGGCCAGGGCGGCCCGCTGGCTGCAGACCGGCACAGCGCTGGGCGACGAAGGCGATGAAGTCGTCCGCCCGTTCCGGCGGCACCCCGAAGCTGCTGGCCATGATGGGGCTCAGGGTGACGCCGGGGGCGATGGCGTTGGAGCGGATGCCCAGGGGTGCCAACTCGAAGGCGGCGGCGCGGACCAGGCCAACGATGGCGTGCTTGGCGGCGGTGTAGCTCAGGTTGCTGTAGCCGCCGAGCAATCCCGCCGCGCTGGTGGTGGAGAGGATGGCGCCGCCGCTGCCCTGTTTGCGGAACTGGCGGGCGGCGTATTGGTGGCCGGAGACGACCGAGCCGGCCAGCAGGCGCATCATGCGGTCAAAGCTCTCGGGGCGGATGTCGAAGAAGCCGCTGGTGTCGCCCTGGATGCCGGCGTTGTTGAACATGATGTCCAGGCGGCCGTAGCGGGCTACGGTGGCGGTGACGAGGGCTTCTACCTGGGGGTCTTCGGAAACGTCGCAGTGGACGTAGTGCATGGCGTCGCCGTGACTGGCTGCCAGTCCCTTGCCGGGTTGGTCCTGGATGTCGGCGATGACGACTTTGGCGCCTTCGGCGACGAAGAGTTCTGCGGTGGCTCGGCCGATGCCGCTGGCTCCGCCGGTGATGATGGCGACTTTGTTTTGCAGGCGATTGGGCATGGTGGGCTCCGGTATCAAGTGCAGATTGGCTGGTTACGAAGAGATTTACAGAAACCCTCTCTCGGCAACTGCTCCATGCGTTGCCCTACCTCGGGCATCCGTGCCCTCGCCGCCCTTCGGGCACCCTCTCCCGCTCGCGGGAGAGGGGACTAAGACGTGCCTCGATACACCGCTACGTGGCACTCGGCAGGAACGGGTGGGTTGGGGAGCGCGGGCGGTGGTTGCGTTCCTGCTTGAATCCTTCGGCAGGTTCGGGGCATCTGCGCGAACGGATTTTCCGGGCTTACTTGATGGTGGTGGGTGCGCCAGGGGCGACCTTGGCCAACTGTTCCTTGAACTCCGGACCGAACGAGGTCAGCAGCTCGTAGCCCAACGAGCTCTCGAAGGTCGGCAGGGCTTGGCGCAGCCAGTGATTGAGGGAACGCTTGGTCAGTTCCAGCGCCAGCGGCGGGCGTTGCGCCAGTTCCTGGGCCAAGGCCAGGGCCTGGGGCAGGACCTGGTCGGCGGCGACGGCCTCGGATACCAGGCCGATGCGCTCGGCCTCGCGGCCGTTGATCTTGCGGCAGGTCAGGAGGTAAAGCTTGGCCTTGGCCATGCTGCATAGCAGGGGCCAGACCAGGGCGGCGTGGTCGCCGGCGGCCAGGCCGATGCGGGTGTGGCCGTCGCAGAGTACGGCGTCCTGGTTGATGATGGAGATGTCGGCCAGCAGGGCCACGGCCAGGCCGGCGCCGGCGGCGGAGCCGTTGATGGCGGAGATCACGGGCTTGCGGCAGTCGATCATGCCGCTGACGATCTCCAGCGTCTCGCGCGTCATCGCCAGCTTGCGGCCGTAGTCCTCGGCCTCCGCCACCAGGTCGTCATAGTCGCCGCCGGCGCTGAAGGCGCGGCCGGCGCCGGTGATGACGGCCACGCGGCTTTCGGAGTCTGCGTCGATCCAGCGCGGCAGTTCGGCCAGTTCGCGGTGCAGGACCGCGTTGGTGGCGTTCATGCGCTCGGGGCGGTCCAGCGTCAGCAGCACCACCCCTGCCATGGGGCGCGAGACGCGGATGTGGACGAAGGGCTCAGTGGCCATGGAACACCGGCGGGCGCTTTTCCAGGAAGGCGCGCACGCCCTCCTTGGAGTCCGCACTGCGTACCAGGCGGTTCTGCAGGGCGCTCTCGTAGCGGATGGCCTGCTCCAGGTCGAGCGGGGCGACGTCCTGCAGGGCCTGCTTGGTGTAGCGCAGGGCCAGCGGGGCCTTGGCGGCCAGGGACTCTGCCCAGGCCTGGGCCTCCTGCATCAGGTCGGCGGCGGGCACCACGCGGTTGGCGATGCCCAGATCGACGCAGCGCGCGGCAGGCAGCTTCTCGGCGTTGGTCATCAGGTCAAAGGCGCGCTTGGGGCCAAGCTGCTTGAGCAGGTGCCAGGTGGCGCCGGCGTCCGGGATCATGCCGATGGAGACGAAGGGCTGCAGCATGGAGGCGGTGTCCGCCATCACGACGAGGTCGCAGGCCAGCATGTAGCCCACGCCGCCGCCGGCGACGATGCCGTTGACCGCGGCGATCACCGGCTTGGGGGCATGGGCGATGGCCAGCAGCGCGGGCAGCATCTCGTCTTCCAGCTCGAACTGCGGCAGGAAGTCCGGCCCGCGCTTCTCGGACAGGTCTGCGCCGGTGCAGAAGGCGCGGCCGGTGCCGGTGAGGACGATGACGCGCACCTCCGGGTCCTGCGCAGCGGCGGTGATCGCCTCCACCAGCTCCCGACGCAGGGTGGTGTTGAGGGAGTTCAGTACCTCGGGCCGGTTGAGCCGGACGGTGGCTACGCGGTTCTGCACCGCGTAGGCCAGGGATTCGTAGGAACGACTCATCGTCCTATAGCCCGTGAAGAAATCGTAGCGAGCGCAGGCAGGTCGCGATCCGCCGGAGCGGAGGAACCGGAGCGTACATCAGTACGTGAGGATTCCGAGCACCGCCGGAGTGCGAGATGCCAAGCGTAGTAGATTTATTCATGGGCTATCGCGCCTGCATGCGGATGCCGCCGTCGATCCGGATGCATTCGCCGTTGATGTAGCGGTTTTCGACGATGGCGGTGGCGAGGTGGGCGATCTCTTCGGGCTTGCCGAGGCGCTTGGGGTTCAGCACCTGGGCGGCCAGGGCGTCCACCACGTTCTGCGGGGAGGCGTTGAACAGCGGGGTGTGGATCAGGCCCGGGACGATGGTGTTGACGCGGATGCCGTAGGACGCGAGATCGCGTGCGATCGGCAGGGTCATGCTGACGATGCCGCCCTTGGAGGCGGAATAGGCGGCCTGGCCGATCTGGCCTTCATAGGCGGCGACGGAGGCGGTGTTGATGATGACGCCGCGCTCTTCGTCCACGGGCTCGTTCTTGGCCATCTGCTCGGCGGCCAGGCGCAGCACGTTGAAGCTGCCGACGAGGTTTACCTGGATGATCTTGTTGAACTCGGCCAGCGGAAAGGGGCCGGTCTTGCCGTAGGTCTTGAAGGCGTTGCCGATGCCGGCGTAGTTGATGCAGATGTGCACGGCGCCAAAGCGCTCGACGGTGGCGGCGATGGCGGCCTGCACGGAGGCTTCGTCGGCGACGTTGGTCTTGGCATAGAGCGCGTTGGGCCCGAGCGAGGCTGCGAGGGCTTCGCCTTCCTTGTCGTTGAGGTCGAGGATGGCGACCTTGGTGCCCTGGGCGATGAAGCTTTCGACGGTGGCGCGGCCGAGGCCGGAGGCTCCGCCGGTGATGAGGGCGACTGAGTTTTGGAGTTTCATGGTTGTTCCGTGTTTGGCTGGGGACTGGGTTGGGTAGGGTTTGGATTGAGGGCGTTACAGCGCCCTCTCCCCTACCCCTCTCCCGCTTGCGGGAGAGGGGATTTCAATGGGTGAGTAGAGGCTCCAGGCGGACGCGGGCGCCGTTGAGCATCGGGACCTGGCTCAGGGGGTCCAGCTCGTCGCCGGAGACCAGCAGGTTGCGGTTGATGCCGACGCGGCTGACTTCCTTGCCGGAGGCGGGGTCGAACAGGCCGGAACCCCAGCCGTGTTCCAGCACCACCACGCCGGGGCGGATGCGGTCGTTGACGTTGACGCGCACGTCCACTGAGCCGGCGCGGGATACGGCGCGCACGCCCTGCCCTTCCTGCAGGCCCAGGCGCGTGGCGTCCTCGGGGTTTACCTCGATAACGTCGGCGTTGAGCGGGCGGGCGCTGAGGCCGGCGGTGTCGGTGAGCCAGGAGTTCATGTTCTGCATGCGGCGGCGCGAGACCAGCTGCAGCGGGAAGAAGCTCTCGCTGGGAGACGCAGGCTCCAGCAGGCGGCGGCGCAGCTCCTGGGCGAACTTGGGCGGGCAGAGCTGCACCTTGCGGTCTGGCGTGCGCAGCACCTTCCAGAACTCGCCGTATTCCTTCTCGCCGAAGAGCAGGCCGTGGGGCGCGGCGGCGATGTCGCGCCATTTCACCTTGCCGCCCATGCGCACCATGGCCCGCGTGAGCCAGGAGGGATCGAAGGCCAGCTTGGGCTGGCCGGTGAGCCGGGCGAGCTGGCGCGAGTGGCGGATCAGGCGGTTCATCCAGGGCTTGCCGAACAGCGGCACGTCCATCTTCAGCGCCAGGTCGGCCAGGAACTCCCAGTCTCGCTTCAGGCCCGGCGGCGGCGGGACCACGGCGCGGCCCATCTGGATGAAGGGCTTGTCGTGGAAGGACGCCAGCAGCGGGTGCAGCTCGGTGCGCTCCAGGAAGTGCACCGCCGGGATCAGCCAATCGGCGTGGCGGTGGCTTTCGCGCTGCACCAGGTCGATGGATACCAGCAGGTCCAGCTTGGACAGGGCGCGGTCCAGGCGCGCGCCGTCCGGGCCGGAGATGACGGGGTTGCCGCCGTGGATGAAGAAGGCGCGGATCTGGCCGCGGCCGGGGGTCTCGATCTCGTCGGGCAGCTCCGCCAGCGTGTGGGCGCCGGCCACGGGCGGCAGGCCGCGCACGCGGCTGGGCGTGGTGCTGGGCGGGAACATCTTCTCCACGGCGCTGATGTGGTCGAAGATGCCTGGGTTCACCGTGCGCCCGCCGGGGCGCTCCATGCGGCCGGTGATGACGTTGAGCACCTGGCCCAGCCACTCCGCCAGCGTGCCGTTGCGCGACTGGGCGCTGCCGGTGCGGGTCACGCAATGCGCGCGCTCGGCGGTGGCGAAGCGGCGCGCGATGTCGCGGATGGTGTCCACCGGCACGTCGCAGCGGCGCGCAAGATCAGCCAGGTCCGTGGCGGCGGCGATCTGGCGCAGGTCTTCCAGGCCGTGGGTCCGCGCGCAGTCTTCCGCGTGGGTCCAGCCCTGCTCGATCACGCACTTGATGATGCCCAGCAGCAGGGCCCAGTCCTCGCCCGGCTTCACGGCGACGTGCAGGTTGGCCTTGGCGGCGCTGGCGGTGCGGCGCGGGTCCACCACGATCAGGTCGGCACCGGCGGCCTGCGCCGCCAGTACGCGCTTCCAGCCGTCCGCGGCATGACCGACCCAGCCGTGACCGCTCTCGGCCGGGTTGGTGCCGATCATGAGAAAGCACTGGCAGGGGTCCACGTCCACGTTCAGCGCCAGCCAGGGCGAGCCGAACATCTGCTCCGCCACCACGTGCAGGGCGTTGGTATCCACCGACGCGGCGAAGTAGTAGTTGTGCGTGGGCAGGGCCTTGAGGAAGGCCGACAGGAAGCTGGGGGCCTCGAAGGAGAAGGACTGCGGGTTGCCGGAGTAGGCACCCACGGCATCCGGGCCGTGCTCGGCGATGATCGCCTTGAGCCGGGCGGCGATGTCATCTACCGCCTCCTCGTAGCTGGCGGGCACGTAGCGGTCGCCGACGCGGCGCATGGGCGTGCGGATGCGCTGGGGATGCTCCAGGGTCTCGCGGGAGCGGGCGCCCTTCACGCAGTAGTCGCGCCAGGAATACGGGTTCTCCCGGTCTGGCTGGATGTCGACGATGCGCTCGTCCTCCACCGTCACGGCCAGGCCGCAGCACTGCTCGCAGATGTGGCAGAAGGTGTAGCGGGTTTCGGCCATGAGACGGTCTCCTCGTCGCTGCGCCATGTCTCTTTGTTTTACTAATTACCGATATTGTCTTATTGACTCATCAATGGCAATCCAGGGACGGATTTCGGCTCGCATGGCGTCTGCCGGATTGCCCCGGCCGGCAACTCCAGGAAGTACTGCGCTGGCTGAGCCGGGGGAAATATCCCGACCAATCAGGGGACTACCCGCAGGGCGCGGGAGTGAGCCCTCGCTCCGCCCTGGACAACACTGCTGGCGCCGAAGGGGCCGGTTCCGTTGCACGACAAGGGGCGGTTCGTGTCAGGGTTGGCTAGCAAAATGACCCCCGCCCTGTTCAGGCGGATGCCTATTGTCAGCGCCGGGCGTACACTAGCCCCAAGAGATACCCGTGAGATGGCCTTCGCCCGGCCCTCGGGACAACAACACACAAGGGGAACAGGGTGCCCATCCAGCCAATGCCAGGTGGTCGAGAAAGCTCGGCAGCCATGCCCCTCTCAAACTGGACAGGCACATGAAGAAGCGACAGAAGGCCGCGGAAGTCCCGGAGCAGCGCGTCGAGGACCGCATCATCGAGGCGACGGTGAAGTGCTTCCGCCGCTTCGGCATCGACAAGACGTCGATGGACGACATCGCCAATGCGGCGAAGCTTTCGCGCCCCACGATCTACCGCTACTTCCCCTCGCGCAACCACCTGGCCATCGAGGTGCTGGTGCGCGAGATCCGCGACCACACGCGGCTGGTGGTGCCGGTGCTACGAGCCCACAAATATCCGCCGCGGGCCCTGGTGGAGGGCATCATCTTCGACATCGCCACCGCCAAGGAGCATCCCTACACCGGCATCATCGTCAGTGACGCGGGCACGGAGTTGCTGTCTTCGGTGGAGGGCAGCGAGGAGGCGATGCTGGCGGCGATGTCCGAGCAGTGGCTGCCGTCGCTGACGCGCTGGCGCGAGGACGGCTACCTGCGCGGCGAGCTGAAGATGGACGACGTGCTGCTGTGGATCACGCTGTACATGCACACTTCGCTGGGCAAGAGCTTCATCACCATGCCGGAGGATCGGGCGCGGCGCATGATCACTTCGCTGGTGGTGCCGGCGCTATTCGATATGGCTAAATTGAAGAAGGATTTTCCGGACGAGTTGTAGACGCGGCTCTTCATCCGCGCTTGCTCAAGGACGCGGTACCTACTCCCTCTCCCGCTGGCGGGAGAGGGTTGGGGTGAGGGTGGAGCCCTCAAATGGCGGCGAGGTGCGTAACCGCCCATGCACCACCCTCACCCTAGCCCTCTCCCGCCAGCGGGAGAGGGTTAGCAGCGCTGACTTGCATGGGCCTTTTCAGGCCTTCGCTTTCACCGGCTCCGCCACCGCTTCCACCAGGAAGCCATTGAGGTTCTTCAGGTCGATGCAGTCGCTCAGCGGCAGATCGGCAGTGCCCAGGCGCGTCTTCAGTGACTTCATCACGGCGGCGATGTCGTCGGTCTCGATCTGGTAGAGCGCGAAGTACTCCCAGCTCGGGCTTTCCAGCGGCGGTACGCCGCGCAGGATCTTGAAGCGCTGGCCTTCCTTGAAGCCCTCGATCTTGAGCATGTCCGGCAAGTGGGTGCCGTTGTACCAGGCGTTGAATTCCTCGTCGCGTCCGGGAACGGGCTTGGTGAAGACAACGAAGCTGTAGTGGGCCATCGGTGGATCTCGGTAGGCAGGGCCGTGGGCCCCGCGTGATTGAAGCGGGAGCAGCGCTCAGACCGGGCGGCGTGTCGCGAGGAACTCGCGGAATACGGCGGAGGGCTTGCCGGGGCGCAGTTCGCCGCTCATGACACCGTTCTCGGCCTGCAGGGCTTCGTCGATGCTTCGGCCGGCGTTGGCGCGGATCAGGGCCTTGTGCCAGCGGATGCCGCCCTCGGGATTCGCGGCGATCATCGCGGCGATCTCCAGGGCCTTGTCCAGCACCTCGTCGTCACCCACCAGGTGATTGAGCAGGCCGGCGGCAAGTGCTTCCTCCGCCGCCACGGGGCGCGCGGTCATGGTGAATTCCAGGGCCTTGGCCTGGCCCACGAGGCGCGGCAGCTGCCAGGTGTTGTTGACGCCGTTGTAGGCGGCCGCGGTAAAGCGGAATTCGCTGCGCGAGCAGCCGACGCGGATGTCGAACAGCGTGGCCAGGATGGCTCCGCCGCCGTGCGACAAACCATTGAGTGCACCGATCAGAGGCTTGGGATAGGACGCCACCGCCGCCATCAGGCCTTGCCGATCCAGGTAGTTCAGCAGCATCCAGTCCTGGTCGAAGCCGTGCATCTCCTTGAGGTCGTAGCCCGCGCTGAAGGCGCGGTCTCCGGCGCCGGTCACCACCACGGCGCGGACCTCGTCGTCCTGCATCAGATGCTTCAGCGCCGCATCCAGCTCGAACTGCAGCGTGGTGGTCAGGGCGTTGCGTGCCTTGGGGCGATTGATGGTCAGCAACGCCAAGCCTTCGGCCGGGCGCTGCAGTTGCAGCTCGGGTTCAATCACGGGTCGGTCTCCAGTCCTGTCCGCCGGCGATTCTTCGCTTATGGCCCGATCATGTTACACATGACATTATGTGTCAAACGTATTCATAAACGAGGAGAGCAGGATGGGACCATTGCCCCTGGTACCCGGCGAGCTGACGGCGCCCTGGCTGACCCAGGCGCTGACGGCGGGCTTCCCCGGCGTGGAGGTCACCGCCCTGCGCGAGACCCGCGTGATCTGGGGCACGGCGACCAAGCTGCGCCTGGAGCCGGTCTACGCCGACAACGGCGTGGCCGGTCCCTCCTCGCTCTACGTAAAGGCGGCACTGGCGGGACCCGAGCAGCGCCAGTTGCTGTGGCAGGCCCTGCGCGGAGAGGCGACGTTCTACGGCCGCTGGCGCCCGCGCCTGTCCATCGAGGCACCGCAGGCCTGGTTCGCGGAGACCGAGGCAGACAGCGGTCAGGCGCTGGTGTTGATGGAGGACCTGGACCTGCGCGAAGTGCGCTACGGCGATCCCACCGTGCCGCTGGACCTGGCGCAGGTCCGTGATTGCCTGGCCCTGCTGGCGCAGTGTCACGGGCGCTGGTGGCGACAGACGGAGTTGCGCCATGCCGACGCCTACCCCGGCATGCTGGCCGGCATCGCCGACCTGTTCTTCAGCAAGGAACACTGGGACCGGCTGATGTCGCTGCCGCGCGGCCGGCACGTGCCGCCGGCCCTGCGTGATCGCGAGGGGCTGCGCCGCGCCTGGGAGCGCATGCAGGCATTGGCGCAGCCGCAATGCGAGTGCCTGGTGCATGGCGACGCCCACCCGGGCAATCTCTACTTCACCCGCGAGGGCCGTGCCGGCTTCCTGGACTGGCAGAACACGATGCACGGGCCCTGGATGCACGACGTGGCCTACCTGATCGCCACCGCGCTGACGGTGGCGGACCGGCGTGACCATGAGCGCGAGCTGCTGCGTGAATACCTGGACGCGCTGGGACGCGCGGGCGGCACGCCACCGGGCTTCGACGAGGCCTGGCTGCGCTATCGCCGCCACCTCGCCCATCCCTTCTGCTGGGTGCTGACGCCGGAGAGCATGCAGCCGGAGGAGAACTGCGCGGCGATCGCCGAGCGCATCTGCGCCGCGATGACCGACCTGGACTGCCTGCAGGCGCTGAGCGGCGACTGAGCGTCGCCACTGAAGGACACGTCACCTCAAGCAATGGCGGCAAGCGACTGAGGCCGCTCGAAATATCCTGGTGCCCGCCCGAGCCCCGGCGATACGTGGTGACAATGTTCGTTATTTGTATCAATATCCGTTAAAAGCCGGGCGGCTCGACCCGGCGTGCCTGCCGAGGAGACGCCATGGACACCCGCACGGTCCACAGCTATTGCCACTACTGCATGTGCCTTTGCGGCACCCGCATCACCGTCAAGGACAACCGCGTCCTGTCGATCGAGCCGGATCGCGAGAATCCCTTCAGCTGGCGCGATTTCTGCCGCAAGGGCCGCACCGCCGCCGAGGTGATCGACCATCCACGGCGCATCACGACGCCGATGCGTCGCGTCGGTGACCGCTACGAGCCGGCGACCTACGAGGAGGCAATTGCCGATATCTCGCAGCGTCTCAACCGCATCATCGAGGCGCACGGCGCCGATGCTGTCGGCACCTACAGCGGCAACCCGCTGGGCTTCAACTTCTCCGGCTCGATGTTCTGGAACGGGCTGCTCGATGCCATCGGCACCGGCAACCGCTACTGGGTCGGCTCGGTGGACCAGAACAACACCCACGTGGTGCAGGAGGAGATGTACGGCTCGGAGCTGATGGCGCTGATGCCGGACGTGGACGAGTGCCAGTGCTTCCTGCTGGTGGGCATGGACCCGGCGCAGAGCAAGTTCGGCTGGGTGGAAGTAGTGCCCGACGGCTGGAACCGCGTGCTCGCAGCCCAGGCCCGTGGTGCCGAGATCATCGTGGTGGACCCGCGCCATTCCGACAGCGCACGGCGCGCCGACACCCACGTGGCGGTGATCCCGGGGCAGGACTGGGCCTTCCTGCTGGGCCTGCTGCAGGTGATCTTCGCCGAGAAGCTGGAGCGCGCATCCGCCGTGCCGCTGCGCGACCTGGAACTGGTGCGCGCGCTGGCCCTGGAGGTATCGCTGGACGACCTGGCCGACCGCTGCGGCGTGCCGGCGGCGCAGATCCGTGACGTGGCGCGCCGCTTCGCCGGTGCGCGTTCGGCCATGTGCATCACCCACACCGGCGTGGCGCACACGCCCACCGGCACGCTGGCCGAGTGGCTGAGCCAGTTGCTCAATGCCGTGACCAACCGCCTGGACCAGCCGGGCGGCAAGCGCTTCGAAAGTGGCTACATGGACCTGGTGGATATCTTCGCCAAGTTCGCGCCGCCCACCACGCACCGCACGCGCCTGCGCGACCAGCCCACCATCGCCGGCTTCCATTCGCTGGCAGAGCTGGCGGACGAAATCCTGACGCCGGGCCAGGGGCAGATCCGCGCGATGCTGATCACGGCGGGCAACCCGGTGATCTCCGGCCCCGACGGCGCCAGCATGGACAAGGCCTTCGGCCAGTTGGAGCTGCTGGTGGCGGTGGACCTGGTCCAGCGCGAAAGCCATCGCCACGCGCATTGGCTGATCCCGGGCACCCATTTCCTGGAGCGCGAGGGCCTGCACGCCCTGACCGCCGGCCTGATGGATGCACCGTTCGCGCAGTACGCGCGCCAGGCGGTGAAGCCGCCGCCGGGCGTCAAGGAAGAGTGGGAGTTCTTCACCGACCTGGCGCTGGCGCTGAAGCGCAACCTGTTCGGCAAGCCAGGCGTCAACGCGGTGATCCGCGGCAGCCGTGCAGTGGCGAAAATTACAGGCAAGCCGGGCTGGGCACTGAACCCGCGCTGGATCGAACGCGCCCTGGTGGCCAGCGGCAAGCGCCTGAAGTACGACGACATCCTCAAGCACGAGCACGGCTGGCGCTATGCCGAGAAGCGCTATGGCGACTTCGCCGGCGCCCTGCGCACGCCCGACAAGGCCGTGCACTGCGCCCCGCCCCGCTTCCTGTGGGCACTGCGCAAGCAACTGGCGGACCGCAGCACGCGGACCAGCACGGAGTTCCCGATGCTGCTGGTCAACCGCCGCACGCGCGAGTCGATGAACTCCTGGCTCAACGAGACGCCGAGCCTGTTCGAGCAGCAACGCCACAACGCCGCGGAGCTGCACCCCGAGGACGCCGCCGCGCTCGACGTGGCCGACGGGCAATGGGTGCGCCTGCGCTCGGCTGGCGGCAGCATCGAACTGCCAGTGCGTATCGTCGATGGCGGGCGCCCTGGCGTGGTCACCGTGCCGCACGGCTGGGGCTCGCGCATCTTCGATCCGCGCGGCGTCGCAAGACCGGAGGCGCTGGGCGCCAACCGCAACCTGCTGGTGGACCGCCGCGACGTCGATCCCTTCTCGCAGACCCCTTCGTTCAATGCCACGCCGGTGCGCATCGAGCGCCTGGTGCGCAGCACCATCCCGGAGATGGCGCAGGCCGCCCGCGAATCCAGGACCGGATCCTGAACATGGCTTACGTGATCGTCGGCACCTGCATCAACGACTCCGCCTGCGTCGACGTCTGCCCGGTGGATGCCATCCATCCGCGGCCGGACGAACCCGGCTTCGTGCGGGCGGACATGCTCTACATCGACCCGCAGGCCTGCATCGACTGCAACGCCTGCGCCGAGGCCTGCCCCATCGGCGCGATCTACGCGCCGAACAAGCTGCCGCCGCAACTGGAGCGCTACCGCCAGATCAACGCGCTGATGACGCGGGGCATCCCCGCATGAATCCGGCCCTGCGCGTGGCGGTGATCGGCGCCGGGCCCTCCGGGCTGTATGCCGCGGTGGACCTGCTCAAGCGCCACCCCGAGGCGCGCGTGGATGTCTTCGACCGCCTGCCGGTGCCCGGCGGCCTGGTGCGCTCCGGCGTCTCGCCGGACCACGCGCTGCGCCGCGCGGTGATCGCAGTCTGCGAGCGCCTGGCCCTGGGCTCCGGCCGCTTCCGCTACTTCGGCAACATGACGCTGGGCGAGCAGTTCCAGGTGCAGGACCTGCGCGAGCACTATCACGCCATGCTCTTCGCCAGCGGCGCCGGCAGCGACCGGCGCCTGGGCATTCCGGGCGAGGACCTGCGGGGCAGCCATCCGGCCACCGCCTTCGTCGGCTGGTACAACTGCCATCCCGATCATGCGGGCCAGCGTTTCGACCTGTCGGCGGAACGGGCGGTAGTGGTCGGTAACGGCAACGTCGCGCTCGACGTAGCGCGCATGCTGCTGCTGCCGGTGGACGAATTGCGCCATACCGACATGGCCGATCACGCACTGGACGTGCTGGCCGAAAGCCGCGTGCGCGAGGTGGTGATCCTGGGCCGCCGCGGTCCGGCACAGGCGGCGTTCACCGCGCCGGAGTTGCTGGAGCTGGCTACGCTGCAGGGCGTGGACATCGCCGTGGAAGGCGCGCTGCCGGAACGGGTGGCCGATGCCGGCCAGGCGCTGCGCCTGCAACTGCTGCGGGAGCTGCAGCAACGCCCAAGCAGCGGTGCCGCGCGACGGCTGGTGCTGCGCTTCCTGTCCTCGCCCGAGGCGATCCTCGGCAGCGATCGGGTGGAGGCGCTGCGCATCGCCCGCAATCGCCTGGTGGAAGGTGCCGACGGCGAGCCGCGCGCCGAGGCCACGGGCGAGACCGAGAACCTCGAGACCGGGCTGGTGTTCCGTTCCGTGGGCTACCGCGCCGAGCCCCTGCCCGGCCTGCCCTTCGATCCGCAGCGCGCGGTGCTGCCCAATGCCGAAGGCCGCGTGCTGGACCCAGAGCGAGGCCACGCGCCGCTGCCCGGCTGCTATGTCGCCGGCTGGCTCAAGCGCGGCCCCAGTGGCGTGATCGGCACCAACAAGATCTGCTCGCGCGAGACCGTCACGGCCCTGCTGGCCGATGCGTCCGCAGGCCGCCTGGGCGCCGCGCCGCAGGCCGGCACGGAACTGCCGGCCCTGCTGCAGCGCGGCCGCGAGGTGCTGGTGGACTACGACGGCTGGAAGCGCATCGACCGCCAGGAACAGGCCCGCGGCGCCCCGCAAGGCCGCCCGCGCGCGCGCCTGGCCAGTGTTGCCGAGATGCTGCTGACGGCCAACGGCTGAGACGTCATACCGGCGAAAGCCGGTATCCAGTCCCTGACTGGAGTCGCCACCTCAACACTGGATACCGGCTTTCGCCGGTATGACGGTTTCCTGGTTTGGACTGCATCGAAGAACCCAAGGCCCTGATCCGCTTGCCAAGGCCGGGGGCATCGTTTAACGTCCGGATTATTACAAATTACATATTTTGTCTAAATGTCCTTTAAAGCCGAAAGAGGCTCAGGACGGCGAGACCTGGAGAGAGCGTGAATACTTCATCCCCGACTGCGGGCGTGGCGGTGGATTACCTGATCGTCGGCGGCGGCACGGCCGGCACCGTGCTGGCCAATCGCCTCAGCGAGAATCCATCGGTGCAGGTGGTGCTGGTCGAGGCCGGCGGCGAGGCGCGCTCGCCTCTGGTGCAGTTGCCGGTGGGTTTCGCCAAGCTGGTGGCGCACCCGGTGTTCGACTGGCGCTATCCGCAGGCCCCGGACCCCACGATCCACGGTCGCCATTTCGTCTGGTCTGCCGGGCGCCTGCTCGGCGGCAGCAGCTCAATCAACGGGCAGGTCTACATCCGCGGCACGCGTCGCGACTTCGACCGCTGGGCCGAGGCCGGCGCGCGTGGCTGGAACTTCGACGCGGTGCTGCCCTACTTCAAGCGCTCCGAGGACTGGGCCGGCGCCCCGCATCCGGCGCACGGACAGGGTGGCCCGCTGACGGTTTCGCCGATGCGTGACGTGCATCCGCTGTGCCGCAACTTCCTGGAGGCCTGTGCCCAGTCCGGCCTGCCGACGCTGGCCGACTACCACGGCGGCGACATGGAAGGCGCCTTCCTGACCGTGGGCACCCAGCGCGACGGTTGGCGCTGCAGCGCCGAGAAGGCTTTCCTGCGGCCGGCGCGGCAGCGGCCCAACCTGCGCGTGATCACCAACGCCCGCGTCGAGCGCGTGGTGTTCGACGGCCGCCGCGCCGTCGGCATCCACTACCTGCAGGACGGCCGGCCCCAGGCACTGCGCGCGCAGCGCGAGGTGATCGTCAGCGCCGGCACGGTCGGCAGTGCCGCGCTGCTGCTGCGCTCCGGCGTGGGCCCCGGTGCCTGGCTGCAGTCGCGCGGCATCGGCGTGGTGCATGACCTGGAGGGCGTGGGCCAGAACCTGCAGGAGCATGCCAGCGTCGGGCAGAACAAGTTCGTCAACGTGCCCACGCTCAATTCGCAGACCGGGCTGCTGGACATGCTGGGTCATGCCTGGCGCTTCGCCAACGGCCGCAAGGGCATCCTCAGTGCGCCGGCCGTGCAGGCCATGGGCCTGGCGCGTACCAGCCCGGAGCTGTCAGAACCCGACGTGCAGCTGCACTTCATGCCGCTGTCCTACGACATCCTGCCGGACACGGTCTCCACCGCCAGCGCGACGATGCCCAAGGAGCCGACCATCACCATCAACGTCACGCTGTGTCAGCCGAAGAGTCGCGGGCGCGTGGAGCTGGACGCGGATGGCCAGCCGCTGGTGATGCACCAGTTCCTGTCCGACTCGCGCGACGTCGACAGCCTGATCGCCGGCCAGAAGCTGATCGACCGCCTGTTCGGCGCGCCGGCCCTGCGCTCGCTGATCGTGGCACCGCGCTCGCCGGAGCAGTTGCCGCAGGACGATGCCGGCTGGGCCGACTACGTGCGCTGGAAGACGGCGCCGGCCTATCACCCGGTGGGTACCTGCCGCATGGGCCGTGATACCGCTGCGGTAGTGGACCCCGAGCTGCGCGTGCACGGCATCGAGGGCCTGCGCGTGATCGATGCCTCGGTCATGCCCACCGTCACCAGCGGCAACACCAATGCCCCCACAATGATGATCGCCGAGAAGGGCGCGGACCTGGTCCGCGGCCGGGAGTAGGAACATGCACTTCAACCGCTACGTCTCGTTCTGGAGCCGCCGCCGCGGCGACGCCCTGGCCATCGCCTGCAACGATGAGCGCATCAGCTGGCGCGAGCTGGACCGTGCCTCCGCCGCCCTGGCCGGCTACCTGCAGGAGCAGGGCCTGCAGCGCGGCGACCGCTTCGGCTGCCTGTTGGGCAACGGTATTCCCTGGGTGGTGGCCTACGTCGCTTCGCTGCGCCTGGGCACGATCTTCGTGCCGCTGAACTCGATGTTCGGGCGGTTCGAGCTGGAACAGATCGTGGCGGACGCGGAGTGCAGCGCGGTGCTGTCCTGCCCGGCGCAGGTTTCCAAACTGGGTCTCACCGACGACAGCACACCGCAGGAACGCCCTCGCGTCTACCTACTCAAGGCTGGCACGGCGCCGGCCGACTATGCCGACATCCTCGCCGCGAGCCGCACGTTCTCTGACCCGATCCTGCCCGACGACGACGTCATGGCGATCTGCTACACCTCGGGCACCACCGGCGTGCCCAAGGGCGCGGCGCTGACGCACCGCGCGGTGGACGCCGCGATGCAGGGCCTGGTGCTGAACTTCGGCCTGCGCGGCGGCGAGGAGCGCCTGCTGATCCTGGCCCCGCTGGCCTTCACCGGCGGCGTCATCTCCAACCTGGCGGTGATGATCGTGCTGGGCGCCGGCGCCTTCGTGGAAACCACCGTGGACCCGGCGCGCGCCTACAAGCTGCTGACCGAGGAAGGCATTACCTACTTCGGCGGCGTGCCAGCACTGTGGGAACGCATCGCCATGGCACCGGGCTTCGAGACCGCCGACCTGTCGAACCTGCGGGCTGCCTTCACCGGCGGCGCGCCGGTACCCAAGCCCTTGCTGGAGAAGTTCCTGGCCAAGGGCGTGACGATCCGCCAGCAGTACGGCTTCACCGAAGGCTGCGCCGGCGTCTCCTCACCGGACGCCGCCACGGCGGCGGCCGATCCGGGGAGCTGCGGCCAGCCGCTGCCGGGCATCGAGCTGGAAATCCGCAACGACGCCGGCCAGCGCACCGCGCCGGGCGAGGTGGGCGAGGTGCACGCGCGCGGCCTCCAGCTGATGCAGGGCTACTGGAACAAGCCGGAGGCCACGCGCGAGTCCTTCGACGGCGAGTGGTACCGCACCGGCGACCTCGGCCACTACGGCGAGGCGGGGGATATCCGCATCGTGGACCGCAAGAAGAACATGCTGATCTCCGGCGGCGTCAACATCTACCCCGCCGAGGTGGAGCGCGCCCTGGCGCAGATTCCCGGCGTGGTGGAAACGCTGGTGCTGGGCCTGCCGAGCGAGCGCTGGGGCCAGGAGGTAGCCGCCATCGTCTACGGCCCTTCGATCACCGACGGCAGCGGCGTGCTGGAAAGAGCGCGCGAGCTGCTAGGTGCCTACAAGGCCCCCAAGCACCTGCGCCTGAGCCCGCAGCCCTTGCCGCGCACGGCGTCCAACAAGATTGCGCGCACAGGATTGCAGGAGTTGTTCGAGGCGTTGCCGGCCTGATAGGCGTCGCTGGCACTGCAATCCGTCATACCGGCGAAAGCCGGTATCCAGTCCCGTCACGAGTAGCCACCGCATGACTGGATACCGGCTTTCGCCGGTATGACGTCTATCCCTGTGAACGACGGAACCACCCACGGAGCGTTCACACCGAGTAGCGACGCAAGGCGGCGCGTATCGAGGCGCGCGCTGTCCCAGCAATGTCCGGCACAAACAAAAGGAGGCGCCGGCTCGCGCGGGCGCCCCCAAACCCCAATCTTGCCGACTCAGCTCGCCAGCAGCGCCTCCAGGCGCTCGTAGTAGCCGACGATGGTGCCTTCCAGCCCGCTGTAGACCACCTCGCGCAGCGCGCCGGAGTCCAGGCCCACCTGCGAGATCTGCGCGGCGCGGAAGTCCTCGGTGCCGAATACCTTCTGGATCAGCTCATAGGAGCGTGCGTAAAGCTCCTCGGCTTTCGCATTATCCGGCGCCGAAGGTGTCAGCATGAAGTACTCCACCGTGGTCTTGCCGGCGGCGCGCGGCATCAGGAACATCACGCTGATGTAGTGCGGGCTGGTCACCACCACCGTGCTGGGGAACACCAGGTAGGCATGGGTCACGGTGCGGTGGATGTTCTCGCCGGGGATGTCCAGCATCTCCGGGCTGAAGTTGGCCTTGCCGGAGATCTGGCGGATGTGCCGCCCCAGGTAGTCGGTGACGTTGGGCACGTCGGCGAACATCTTGCCGATGGACTGCGCGTGCAGGCGCTGCACGTGGTAGCCCTCCAGGAAAGGCTCGAGCACCAGCTTCCAGTTGGCGTCGAGCTCGAATGTGCGGCGGCCGTAGACATGCGCCTTGGGGATGCCCAGCGCGGTGAAGTCGGCGGCAATCTCGTCGGACATGCTGCTGAAGTCCGGCTCCCGCGTGCGGTCCAGGCAGACCCAGATCAGGCCGCCGGATTCCCTGCAGGCCAGCGTCGCCAGGCCGCGGCTGCCCTTGTCGAGCCCGGCGAAGGTCTCGGCGCGCGGCACGCCCACCAGCTTGCCGTCCAGCGCGTAGGTCCAGGCGTGGTAGGGGCAGGACAGGCGCGCGGCCTTGTGCGGATCGCAGTCCTCCACCAGCTTGGAGCCCTTGTGCTGGCAGGCATTGAGGAAGGCATGCACCACGCCGTCGCGATCACGCGTCAGCAACAGCGGCAGGCCGTGGCCCTCGTGGGCCAGCACGCTGCCCGGCTCGGGCAACATCACCGACAAGGTCACCGGCACCGCGGTGCGCAGGAACACGCGCTCACGCTCCAGGCGATAGCGCGCGTCGTCGGTGAAGATCGAAGCCGGCCGGCGCGCGTCCAGCACGGGCACGACGGCCTGGTCGTGCGCCGGGATCGCGCGGATGGCGGCGATCTGGCCCGGCGTCAGGCTCTCCAGCGTAGCGACGGCGCGGCGCGCAGGCGGGACGGTGGCGGCAGTGGTGCTCATGAAGCTCTCCGGCTTGTTTCTAATGTCATTAGATTATTGGCCGCAAAGAGGCCGGAGTCAATGCGTGGGCCATTTAGGCGTGACTAGCTAAGCCAGCCCCCTCTCCCGCTGGCGACCAAAGGAAGTCCCGGTGGGACGGGAGAGGGCTAGGGTGAGGGTGGTGCAGTGGCGGTACGCAGATTGCCTCCGATTGAAGGCTCCACCCTCACCCTGACCCTCTCCCGCCAGCGGGAGAGGGGACTGTCTTTGTCTACGATTCATCCAGCGAAGGGGACTACAGAAGTACCCCTGCCGCAGAGAGGCGCTCACACTCCACGGCATCCAAGCCAAGCCTTTGCAGCACGCCTATGGAGTGCTGGCCCAGCGCCGGGGCCGGCGCGGGCGCAAAGTCCTGCCCCGGCGTCTTCACCGGCGTGCCGGTGAGGCGCAGGCGCCCGATACCCGGATGCTCGCTCTCGTAGAGATTGCCGCGCGCCAGGAAGTGCGGGTCCTGCGCCAGGTCCTGCAGGTCGTTGGCGGGGCCGCCGGGCACGCCGTGCTGCAGGAACAAGGCGATCCACTCGTCGCGATTACGGGTCCGGAACAGATCGCGCAGCAGGTCATGCACCTGTTCGTCCGCCTGCGCGGTGTCTCCGCCAACGGCGTACTTCTCCAGCAGGTCCGGACGCGCCACCGCCTGGCAGAAGCGCTCCCAGAACTTCGGCGCCAGGGCCTGGAAGAACAGGCCGCGCCCGTCGGCGGTGTCGTAGCGACAGAGTCGCGGCCAGCGCGCCATCTTGCCGCGGCTGTTGGTGAAGCCCGGCCGCGGATGCAGCAAGCCCGCGTTGAGTACGGTGTTGACGCCTTCCGGCAGCCAGTGCGCTGCGGACTCGGCGCCGGTGACCTCGATCAGCGCGCCCTGCCCGCTGCGCTGCGCCTGCCACAGGGCCGCCAGCACGCCGAGCGCGGCGTTGAGGCCCATGGCATGCATGCCGATGGGCGCCCAGTCGGTCTGCCGGCGCTCCTCGGGCGACAGCGCGTAGGGATTGAGCCCGGACAGCGCGCCGAAGGCGTCGAAGGAGGGACCGTGCGAGCCGAGACGATGATAGGGACCGTCGCGGCCCAGGCCTGACAGCGAGCAGTAGACCAGGCGCGGGTTCAGCGCCGATAGCGCCTCATGGCCAAGGCCCAGCGAATCCAGGTAGCCGGCGCGCATGCCTTCGATCACCACGTCGGCTTGCGCCACCAAGCGACGGAACAGTTCCGCACCTTCGGGGTGCTGCAGGTCCAGGCCCAGGCTCTGCTTGCCGCGGTTCCAGCGCAGGTGCAGCAGGCTGACGCCGTCCGGCGTTCCGGCGGCGGGCGTGCCGCTGTGGCGCAAGGGATCGCCGTCGCGCCCCTCCACCTTGATCACCTCGGCGCCCATGTCGGCCAGATAGCCGCCGAGGCTGGCGGGTCCGAGCTGCGCCACCTCGATCACGCGGACGCCTTCGAGAAAGCGGTAGCCGGCCATCAGCCGCCCTCGCCGAGGTCGGCGGCGAGCTGCCGGTGCAGGTGCTGGCAGGCCAGCTCGCTACGGCCGTAGCGGTAGGTCCCCTCCGGGCGTGCCTCGGCGTTCTGCTGGATGTAGCGCTCCATCGGCCAGTCCTCCTGCGTCGCTGCCTGCTCCAGGATCTCCCAGCTCTTGCGCACGCGCTGCTCGATGGCGTCGTCGAGGATGTCGCGCCGTACCAGAAAGCGGATCTGCGCCGTGCAACGCGAGGGTTGCGCCAGCGTGGGCCAGACCGTCCAGAACTCGATGTGGTCCGGGGCGGCGATCATCATGGAGTTGGGATAGATCACCAGGTTGGACCCGATGTAGCGCGAACTGCCCTGCAGCGGCTCGCCGGATTTGACCAGGGCTTCCAGCTTGGTGCGCGCGCCGAAGTGCTGGCCGTGGCGGCCGTAGTGGCGGAATACGCCGATGTTGCTGGCGATCAGCTTGCCAACGCCGTTGGCGTGCAGGAAGCGCGGGTGGATGACGTCGATGGCGCCGTCCATCACCAGCTTCCAGTTCATCTCCAGCTCGAAGGACTTGTCGATGAGGATCACCGATTCCTCCAGTTGCCAGGGGCCGACCTGTGCCTCCACCTCGGCGCCCAGGTACTCGTCCAGCGCCTGCCCCTCGCCCTCCAGCGTGACGAAGACCAGGCCGTGGCGCTGCTCGGCGCGCAGGGGCCGCAGGCTGTTGCAGGCGCGATCGATGCGGTCGAAGGATTTCTCGTAAGGCACGTGGCGCAGGCCACCGCCCTCGCGCTCGTAGGACCAGCCGTGGTACTGGCAGACGAACACCCGCTTGTTGCCGCTGGGCTTCTGCTCCACGCGGCCGCCGCGGTGGCGGCAGGCGTTGAGCCAGGCGCGGACGCTGCCGTCCTCCTGGCGCGCCAGCAGCAGCGGCACGCCGAGTACCGTGCGGGTGATGAAGTCGCCCGCACGGGGCAGTTCCGAGACATGCGCCACCAGCAGCGGCAGGCGCTTCATCAGGGCGATCTCGGCCTGGGCGCGCCCGGCGCTGACGAAGTGCGACACCGGCACCTGCAGGTCGCAGTCGGCGAGATCGGTGGTCTCTGCCCGGATGTGGCCGATCAGCCGCGAGGACACCTCGTCGGGCACACCGACACTGCGGCTGGCGCCATGGGAGCTGTGCATGCGGGGTCTCCTGCGGATTCGTGGGGCTGGCCGATACTATACAAGTTACGTTTGTTGTCAATTTGTATATTTATGAGGACGATCCGCCCTACAATGGCGGCATCACGCCTCCCGGAGAGCCTCCCCTTGAGCCCGCGCAGCACCGCAACCGATACGGCCACGCGCATCATCGAAGCCGCCTACCGCTGCTTCGAGCGCTACGGCCTGGACAAGGTCACGATGGAGGACATCGCCTCCGCCGCGGGCGTGACCCGTGCCACGGTCTACAAGTACTACCCGTCACGCGAGCAGGTGCTGGCGCGCATCGTGGAGCTGGAGATCGGCAAGGTGAACGAGGAGCTGCGCCGGCGTTTCGTGCGGCGCGAGCACATCGAGGATTCCCTGAGCGACTGCCTGCTGCTGGTGGTGCGCGCGGCCGCTGAAAATCCCTATCTGCGGGGCACCCTGCAATCACCGGAATACCTGTCGACGGCGGCCGATCCCCGCAGCGAGACGCATCGCCGGCAACGCCACTGGTGGAGCCGGCTGCTGGAGGACGCCGCCAAGGCGGGCGAGCTGGCCACGGACCTGGACATGGACGAGATCGTGTCCTGGCTGACGCTGGCGGAGCAGATGCTGCTGATCAAGATCGATGCCCGGCAGATGCCGGACCGTGAACTGCGCGCCTTCATCCGGCGCATGATCGTGTCACCCCTGCTGCCCCGCAGCGCGGCGAAGCCGGCGCGCAGCAGCGCCTCCCGGAAGCCTGCCAGGAAGCGCTGATTCAACCGGTCAACAGCACGACCTTCACGCAGCGCCCGGCATGCTGGTCCGCCACGGCCTGGTTGATCTGCGAGAGCGGATACCGCTGCACCAGCCGGTCGAACGCGAAGCGTCCGGCCAGGTACAGCTCGCAGAGCTGGGGGATGAACTCGTCCGGGTCGCTGTCGCCCTCCAGGATGCCCTTGTAGGTCAAGCCACGCAGCATCAGCGCCGTCATGGTCAGCGGCAGCTTGGCCGCGATGTTCTGCGGCGAGGGGATCGCGACGAAGCCGAAGCTGGCATGGGCGTTCAGGGCACCTGCCGCCGCCTCGACCACGGCGGGAACGCCGGTGGTATCCAGCGCATAATCGAATCCCTGCGGCGCCGCCGCCTTCAGGGCTGCGGCCAGGTCACCCCCGGCCGGATCGATGGCCAGGGTGGCGCCCAGTTGCAACGCCAGCTCGCGCCGCGCCGCCAAGGGCTCCACCACCACGATCTGCGCGCAGGATTGCACCACAGCCCCCAACACCCCGCTGAGCCCGACGGCGCCGCCGCCCAGCACCAGCAGCGAGGAGCCCGGCCGGCAGGCCAGCGAGCGCATTACCGCACCGGCGCCGGTCTGCACGCCGCAGCCCAGGGGCCCGGCGATGTCCAGCGGCATGCCGTCCGGCAGCTTGACGACGTTGCGCTCGGAAGCGAGCGCATGGCTGGCAAAGGAGGACTGCCCCATGAAGCTGCCCGCCACGGGGCCGGAGGCATCGGACAGCGTCGGGCTGCCGTCACGGCGGCGGCCGCGGTAGTTCAGCGGCCCGAAGTCGCGGCAGTAGGCGGGCTCGTGCAGGTCGCAGCGCGGGCAGCCGCCGCAGGAATTGAAGGACAGCACCACGCGGTCGCCCGGCACCACCTTGGTGACGGCACGGCCGACCGCCTCGATGATGCCAGCGCCCTCGTGGCCGAACACCGCCGGAAGGCGCATGGGCAAGGCTCCGGCGGCGCCCACCAGGTCGGTATGGCAGAGCCCGACGCCGGTGATGCGCACCCGCACTTCGTCCTCGCGGGGCTCGTCGAGCTGCAGCGTCTCCAGCGAGAACGGCTTGCCGGCTTCGCGGCTGACGGCGGCCTGGATGTCCATGCGCTTCTCCCCGGTTGAAAGGAGCCCAGCCTAGGGCAGGTCTTCCCGCGGCGAATCGTTCATCGCACCCGGGCCAGGCCCGGCACCAGGGGCTCGTACTTGCTGCGGATCGCCGGCTTGGCCAGCTTGCCGGTGGCCAGGCGCGGCAAGGGCTCCGGCTCCAGCTCGACGTAGCGCGGCACCTTGTAGTTGGAGAGGTACTGGTTGCAGTGCGCCACCAGCGCAGCGATGTCCAGCGCCTCGCGGGCATGCACCACGGCCAGCGGCGTCTCGCCGAAGCGGTCGTCGGCGGCGCCGATCACGGCCACCTCCAGCACGCCCGGGAACTCGGCCACCACGCGCTCCACCTCGGCGGCCGAGATATTGAGGCCACCGGAGATGATGATGTCCTTCATGCGGTCGAAGAAGCTCAGGTAACCCTGCTCGTCGACGCTGCCGAGATCGCCGGTGCGCAGCCAGCCGTCCACCAGCGTGCGGGCGGTGGCCTCCGGGTCTTCCCAGTAGCCGCGCATCACCGACGGCCCGCGGATCACGATCTGGCCGGTCTGGTTGGGGCCCAGGAACGCGCCGTTCTCGTCGATGATGCGGATCTCGGTGAACATGCCGCCGCGACCGGCCTTCTCGGGATACCTCTCGCCGTCGCGGCGGCTCATGAAGGTGATGGCGCCGCCGGCTTCGGTCTGGCCGTAGATCTGGCGCAGCAGGCAGCCCTTCTTGATCCAGGTGTCGAGCAGTGAAGCGGGAACGCGGGCCCCGCCGATGCCGGTGAAGCGCAGCTGCGACAGGTCGGCCTCGGCAAAACCCGGGCAGGCCGCGATGCGCTCGAAGAACAGCGGCACACCCTGGAACATGTTGATGCGCTCGCCGGCCAGCAGCTGCAGCGCGCGCTCGGGGTCGAAAGCGGATTCGAAGCGCAGTGTGGCGCCGAGCACGATGTACTCGATCATCTGCACGAAGCCGCCCGAGGTGCTGAGCGGCGACAGCGCGATGCCGCGCGATCCCGGCCCGCAGAAGGCCTCGCCCATGGAGAACTCGGCGGCGTAGCTGAGCATCGAGCGGTTGGTGTAGACCACGCCCTTGGGGCGCGCCGTGGAACCGCTGGTGGCGATGATGCCGACCGCATCCTCCGGATCGCCGTCCCAGTGCCGCGGCTCGAAGGCGGCGGCGCGCAGGGCGTCCAGCTCCGCCATGGGGCGCTGGGCGCCCGCGATCTCGCCCAGGCGCGGATGGCGCGCCAGCTGGTCGGCGTCGAGGTAGACGCGCGATGGGCGGGTCTTCTCGAAGAACTCGAAGGCCTCGCGCTCGGTCAGGCGCGCGCTGACCGGCGAAGCGATGCCTCCGGCGCGGATCGTGCCCAGCAGCAGGGCGCAATGGACGATGGAGGTGCCGCCGACGGTGCCAACGCGCTCACCGCGCTGCAGGCCCTCGCGCTGCAGGTGGTCGGCGATGCGATCCACCCAGGCATCCAGTTCCGCGTAGCGGATGTCCTGATCGCCGACGCGCAGCGCCAGCTGGTCCGGGGTTTCCTGCGCCCACCACTTGAGGGCACTGCTGATCGTCGCGGCCATATCGGCTCCTTCTCTCGACTGGTCTTGTGTGTCCGGGCTCAGCGGTAGCTGGGCTCGGTCCACCAGGGGAAACTGGCCGGCATGTCCTGGGACACCCGGTCGGGGAAACGGGCCTCGCGCTTCTCGAGGAAGGAGGCTACGCCTTCCGCCGCGTCAGCGCTGCTGCTGCGCGAGACGATCAGCGGGCTGTCGATGCGGTGCGCGTCCATCGGCTGGGCCAGCGACAGGCCGCGCCACATCAGCTGGCGCGTCAGGCTGACCGACACCGGCGCGGAGTTCTCAACCCATTCGCGTGCCATCGCCAGGGCCGCCGGCAACAGCTGGTCCTCGGCATGCACGCCCTGCACCAGCCCGCCGCCCAGGGCCTCGTCGGCGCCGAACAGGCGGCCGCTGTAGCACCACTGCAGCGCGCGCGGGATGCCGACCAGCCGTGGCAGGAAATAGGAGGATGCGGCCTCCGGCACGATCCCGCGGCGCGAGAATACGAAGCCGAAACGTGCCTTGTCGCTGCACAGGCGCACGTCCATCGGCAGGGTCATGGTCGCGCCGATGCCGACCGCGGCACCGTTGATGGCGCCGATCACCGGCTTGAGGCTCTGGAAGATGCGCAGCGTCAGGCGGCCGCCGCCGTCGCGCAGGTCCGGGTGCCCCAGGTCGGCACTGCCGTCCGGCAGGCGCGGCAGCTCCTGCTGCATGACGAAGCCCTGCGTGCCGCCGCTGATGTCGGCACCGGCGCAGAAGGCACGGCCGGCGCCGGTAACGATCACGGCCCGCACCGCATCGTCGGCGTCGCTGGCGTCGAAGGCGTCGATCAGGTCCTGCATCATCGCCGGGTTGAAGGCGTTGAGCGACTGCGGGCGGTTCAGGGTGATGACGGCGATGCCGTTGTCGACCGCGTACTGGAGGGTTTCGAAGTTCATTCGGGTTTCAGGGAACAAGGTTGGCAAACACGGCCGAGCTGACCGTGGGGGCACCAGGCCCGCCCGCCAGCAGGCAGGTTTGTGCGTCCGGCACCGGATTGGCCGACTCGCCACGCAGCTGCCGCACGCTCTCGATGGCCATGCCGATGCCGTGGATGAAGCCCTCGGCGAAGTTGCCGCCGGCGGTGTTGACCGGCAAGCTGCCCGAGGGAGCGATCAGGTTCTCGAAGCGGATGAACTCCGCGACGTTCTCATAGCTGCAGAAGCCATGGTCGATCAGCGAGGCCACGCCCTGGGCGCTGAAGTTCTCGTAGAGCTGCGCCACGTCGATGTCGGCCGGCGACAGCCCGGTCTGCTGCCACAGGCGTTGCGCGATCGGCCGGAAGCCCGCGGAGGCGTAGTCCTCGTCGTTCTCCAGAAGATCACCCCAACCGCGCGCGGTGCCCTGCGCCACGCCGAGCAGGTAGACCGGTTTCTGGCGCAGGTCCTTCGCGCGCTCCGCCGACACCATCAGCAGGGCACCGGCGCCGTCGTTCTCGCGCGAGCAGTCGAACAGGCGGAAGGGCTCGGCGATCCAGCGCGCGCTGCGATAGGCCTCCAGGTCCAGTTCCTTGCCGTAGCTCACCGCGTTGGGATTGCGCGCACCGTGGTGGTAGGAGGCACGGACCAACTCTTCGGTCACCGCCCGCGGCACGCCGTGGTGTTCGAACATGCGCTGCGCCCGCAGCGCGCAGAGCTGGGCCGGCGACACCATGCCGGCGGCCAGCAGGTGGTCGTTGAGATGATGCGCCATCACCGCACCGGACAGCCGGCCGCTGTTGCCTTGCACCAGGGCACGGAACACCACCACGGCACTGGCCTGGCCGCTGAGGATGGCCGAGGCCGCCACACCGAAGGCCGCGGCGATGCCACCGCCGCCGCCGCCCCAGACCTGGCTGGACCAGCGCAGCTCGCGCATGCCCAGGTCCGGCATCAGGCGCACCGGCTCGTTGCGGTCGTCGCCGTAGGAGACGAAGCCGTCTATCTCGGACGGGTCCAGGCCGGCGTCCTCACAGGCATCGACGATGGCACGCACAAGTGCACCGCGTTCCGGCCAGGGCGACTGGCCACGCTTGTACTGGCGCAGGCCGATGCCGGCGACCGCGGTGCTGCCGAACAGGGGGTGACGGCTCATGCGTGCTCCCCGAGGGTCCAGCGCAGCGAGGGGATGTCGTCCGGCCCGACGCGCGTGGTGGTGGCGCGGCCGCGTACAGTGGCACCGATGCGCAATCCTTCCTCCGGCCCTTCCAGCAGGCCCAGCACGCGCCGCCCGCCCGCCTGGGGCAGTTCCACGATCACCGAGACGTAGGGCAGGCCGATGCCTTCGGTGCCGGCAAAGGGATGCCAGCTGCGGCTGTAGGAAAAGATGCGGCCTTCCGGCGCCAGCTCCTGCCAGCCCATGTCCCAGCCGCCGCAGTCACCGCAGCGCCAGACCGCCGGCCACTGCCAGGTGCCGCAGCCGGAACAGCGCTGCAATTGCAGGCGCCCCTGGGAAAGCGCCTGCCAGTAGGGCTCGTCTGCCCCGGTGGTGTGCCATGTCGCCTGGCTCATTGCTGGTTCTCCGACGGCCGCCGGGACGCTCCCGGGGCTTGCCGTCCACTTTATCGAATGATAATAGATAATTTGTCGGCGCACGGGAAGTCCTGTCGCCGACGGTCAAGACCACGGGGATTTCCCCGGAGCATCGTCGTGGATGGCCTCATGGCTGCTATCCTTCTCGCTTCAACCTCCATCCAACTATCGGAGTTCGCTTTGGGACGCCCGGAAAAACCGCTGATCTCGCGTGATCGTGCCGCCCGCGCCGCCATGGGCGTGATCGACATCCACGGCCTGGACGCCCTGAGCCTGGAACTGGTGTCGCAGCGCATGGGCGTCAAGGCGCCGTCGCTGTACTATCACTTCCACTCCAAGGCAGAACTGCTGTCGGAAGTGGCGAAGATGATCCTGCTGGACGTGAAGATTCCAGAGCACGCACCCGAGGAGTGGGAGGAGGCGGTGCTGGACCTCAACGTGGCCGTGCGCCGCTCGATCCTGCAGCACCCCAATGCCGCGCCGCTGCTGCTGCAGTTCTTCCCGCGCCGCCTGTTGCTGGCTGCCTATGACCGCTGGATCGCCGGCTGCCCGCTGCCGATGGAACAGCGCATGGTATTGATCGAGGGACTGGAGAAGCTCACCTTCGGCTCCGCCCTGTTCGAGGCGGCCTACCGCTCGCAGGGGATCGAGCCGATGCCGGACTTCGACCGCGCCCGGCTGCCGCACCTGGCGGAAGCCGTGCGCACCAATGCACTGGACTCCGAGGCCGCCTTCATCGAAACCCTGCGCCGCTACCTGGCCGGCTTCCACATCAGCCTGGGCCAGGCGAAGCCCGTGCCCAATGCTCCGCGTGCGGTGAAGGCCAAGCCGGCGGCGGCTGTAGTGCCGGTGAAGAAGGCCGCTGCAACGAAGACGGCAGCCAAGAAAGCCGCCGCCAAGAAGAAAAGCACCTGAATCTCGTCCCCTCTCCCGCTGGCGGGAGAGGGGAACATGCCTCAAGCCGGAGCCACTGCCGCCGCCGGTGCCGCCTTCGGAATGAAGATCGATTTGGGCTGCGTGAACTCGAGCAGCCCGGCCACGCCGTTCTCCACGCCGATGCCGGAGTGCTTGTGCCCGGCCAGTGGCGTGAACGGCGTGGACTGCAGGTTCTGGTTGATCCAGACCGTGCCGGTATCGAGGCGGTGCGCGATCTCCCTCGCCTTCTCCACGTCCGCCGACCACACCGCGCCAGCCAGGCCGTAGTCGGAGTTGTTGGCGCGCTCGATCACCTCGTCCACGCTGCTGAAACGCAGCAGCGGCAGGATCGGCCCGAAGGCTTCCTCGGTGACCACGCGGGCGTCGTCCGGCGGGTTGTCCACCAGCGTCAGCGGCAGGTAGTAGCCGCCGTTGGCCGGCACCTCCCCGCCTTGAAGCAGCGTCAGCCCCTGCTCGCGGGCCTCGTCCATCAGGCCCTTCACGCGGCGGTACTGCATGGCGTTCTGCAGCGGGCCGAACTCCGTGCCCGGCTGGCTGCCGTCGCCCACCTTCACGCGGCGTGCAATGGCGTGCAGCCGGTCGCGCAGCGCGTCGTAGATGTCGTCGTGGATGTACAGGCGCTTGGTAGCCACGCAGACCTGCGCGGTGTTGTAGAAGGCGCCGTAGAAGATTTGCTCGGCCACCTCGTCGACGTTGACGTCCGGCAGCACGATGGCGGCGTCGTTGCCGCCGAGCTCCAGGGTCACGCGCTTGAGGTCCTTGGCGGCGCTTTCCATCACGCGCTTGCCGGTGGCGGTGGAGCCGGTGAAGGTGATCTTGGCAAACCCCGGGTGCGCGGTCATCAGCGGGCCCAGCTCGTCGCCGCCGCTGATGACATTGAGCACGCCGTCCGGCAGCACGCCGCGCAGCAGCTCGGCGATGCGCAGCATGCACAGCGGCGTGAACGGCGAAGGCTTGAGCACCATGGTGTTGCCAGCCAGCAAGGCCGGGGCGATCTTCCAGGACGCCAGCAGCACCGGGAAATTCCAGGGCACGATGGCGCAGACCACGCCCAGCGGCTCGTGGTGCACCTCGACCCGGCGGCGCTTGCCGTCCTCCGTCACGTCCACCGGTAGCTTCAGGTACTTGCTGGCCTTGAGCCAGCCGGCGGCGGCCATCACCTCTTCCTTCGCCGTGGCCAGCGGGCGACCCTGTTCGCGGGTGAACAGCGCGCCCAGTTCGTCGCCGTGCTGCTCGATCACCAGCGCTGCCTGGCCCAGGTAGGCCTGCCGCTCCTCGAAAGGCAGGCGACTCCAGCCGCGGTAAGCCGCCTTGGCCGCGGCCACGGCCTGGTCGAGGTGGCCGGCATCGGCGCGCGGCGCCTGGGCGAAGACCTGGCCGTCGGCGGGGTTGATCACGTCCACCGTAGCGTTGGCGGCAAGGCCCTGGCCGCCGATGGTCATGGTGTAGAGGGGGTTCTGCGTCATCGCATCTCTCCGCAATTCGATAGGGCTCAGCGCAACAGCAGGCCGCCGTCCACGGCCAGCGACTGCCCGGTGATGTAGGAAGCGGCCGGCGAGGCCAGGAACAGCACGGCGCCGGCAATGTCCGCGGGCTGGCCGAAGCGGCGCTGCGGGATCGTGCGCAGCAGCGCCTTGCTGGCAGCTTCGGCCTCGCGGGCTTCGGCGGTCATGCGGGTTTCGACGAAGCCCGGCGCCACCAGGTTCACGCGCAGGCCGTCATGCGCCCACTGGTCGGCCAGCGCACGCGTCAGGCCCAGCAGGCCGGCCTTGCTCGCGGTGTAGGCCGGGGTCTTGCGCATCGACAGGAAGCCGGCCACCGAACCGATATTGACGATGCAGCCACCGCGCGCCGCCAGCACCGCTTGGAAGCGGTAGCAGAGATCGGCCGCGGCGGTGAGGTTGACCTCCAGGGTCTCGGCGAACTGCTCGATGCGGTATTCGTCCGCCGCCGCCTGGCCGGCATTGTTCACCAGCACGTCCAGCGCCGGGATGGCGGCCGCCAGGGCCGCGCGGCCCTCGGCCTCCTGCAGCCGCAGGCGGTGGTAGCGGAAGCGCCCGAGGTCATCCTCGTAGTCCGCCGGTCCGGCACGCGTGCCGGTGACGTGAACGCTCGCGCCGGCGTCGGCAAAGGCGCTGGCGATCGCCAGGCCGATGCCCTGGGCACCGCCGGTGACCAGCACCTGCCTGCCGGAGAAGTCCAGGCGCATCAGGCGCCCCGGATCAGGTCGGCGGCGCGCCAGGCCATGGCCATGGTCGGCGCGGCGGTATTGCCCGAGGGAATCTGCGGCATCACCGAGGCATCGATCACGCGCAGGCCCTCGACGCCGCGCACGCGCAGCGCGGGGTCCACCACCGAGGCGGCGTCGGCACCCATGCGGCAGGTGCCCACGGCGTGGTAGCCGCAGGTGCCCTCGGCGTCATAGGCCTCGATCATCTGGGCGTCGCTGGCGCAGGCCGGGCCGGGATAGGTCTCCTCCGCCACCAGTTCGCGCAGCGGAGACTGCGAGGTCCAGCGGCGCGCGGCGCGCACCACCGCCGCCATCACCTCGCGGTCCTGCGCGGTGCTGCGGTAGTTGGGCCGGATCGCCGGCAGCTCCGCCGGATCGGCCGAGCGGATCTCCAGGGAGCCGCGCGACTCGGGCCGCAGCGGGTAGGCCACGATGTGCATGCCGGGGAAGCGCTCGAGCTTCTGCCGGTTGGAGTCGCGGTCGAAACTGAAGGGGGCCATCAGGAACTGGATGTCGGGCCGCTCCAGCTCCGGGCGGCTCTTGATCCAGGCACCGATCTCGTAGGTGGCGGCGGCCATCGGCCCGGTGCGCTTCAGGAAGTATTCGGCCGTGACCTTCAGCAGGTTCAGGCCGCTGAACAGCGGGTTCTGCGACAGCGGCTCGCGCAGCTTCCACTGCATCAGGATGGCGCGGTGCTCGGCCAGGTTCTGCCCCACGCCGGGCAGGTCCCGCAGCACGGCGATACCCAGCTTCTCCAGCAGCGGTCTCGGGCCGATGCCGGAGCGCTGCAGGATCACCGGCGAGGCCAGCGTGCCACCGGCCAGGATCACTTCGAGGCCGGCGTGGAACTCGCGCGCGCCCTTGCGCAGCAGCTCGACCCCGACGGCGCGCTGGCCTTCGAAGCGCACGCGGTCCACCAGCGCGCCGGTGAGGATCGTCAGGTTGGGGCGGTCGCGGATCGGATCGAGGAAGGCCGTGGCGGCGCTGACGCGGCGTCCGTCATGCACGGTGCGGTCGGCATAGGCGATGCCCTCGGCGTTGTCCGGCTGGTTGGCATCCGGCTTGCGCGGCAGGCCCATGGCCACGCCGGCTTCCACCATGGCTTCGCTCAGGCGATCGCGCTGAGGCGACACCGTGACCTTCAGCGGGCCGCTGCCGCCGCGCGAAGCCGAGGCGCCGCCCTCGTAGGATTCCAGTGCGCGGTAGGCCGCCTCGATCTTCGGCCAGCCCCAGTCGGCGCTGGTCTGCGCCGCCAGCGCCTCGAAGTCCGCCGGCTGGCCGCGCACGTACATCATGCCGTTGACCGAGGTGGAGCCACCCAGCACCTTGCCGCGCAGCCAGTTCTCCGGCTTGCCGCCGGTGCCCGCTTCCGGCTCGGTGGGAAACGGCCAGGCGTAGCCCGGGTGGAACAACATCTTGCCCAGGCCCTTGGGCATGGAGATCAGCGGGTGGCGGTGATGCGGACCGGCCTCGATCAGCAGCACGGAACACTCCGGCCGCTCCGAGAGGCGATTCGCCAGCACGCAGCCTGCCGCACCCGCGCCGACGATCACGTAGTCGTACACCTGCATCACCACTCTCCTTGCTCGACACCTGTTTGCGGCGGACGATGCATCGCCGTCCGCCGCTATCCGAATACCCGGCGCGCCCTCAGGCCGCCGTCGCGTGCTGCGGCGCCACGAATTCCTCGACCACGTCGTGGAAGCGGCGCACGCCCTGCTCCATGCCGCCTAGCGTCACCCGCTGCAGCGCCCCGGTCTGCAGGCCGGACTGGCACAGTTCCGCGGCGTAGAAGTCCTCGTTGCCGAAGGCCTCCGACATCAGCTTGAAGGAGCGCTCGTGCAGGTCTTCCATTGCCGGATCGCCGCTATCGGGCTCCACCAGCATGGCGTAGCGCACCTGCGTGCGGTCCAGCCCCACCGGTGTCAGGAACATCAGGCTGACGTAGGTCGGGCTGGTCACCACGATGACGCTGGGGAAGACGATGTAGGCGTAGACCACCGACTTGCGCAGCTCCGGCCAGGACAGGCTGACGTGGTCGGAGCAGAAGCCCTTGCGGCTGCCGGAGGACTGTCGCAGGTGCCGGCCTATGCGCTCGATCATCTGCGGTGCATCGACGAAGAAGCGCGCCAGCGTCTTCGCATGCAGGCGGGTGACGTGGTAGCCCTCCAGGAAGGCATCCGACACCAGCTTCCAGTTGGCCTTGATCTCGTAGTCCTTGCCGCGGAAGACCCGCATCTGGCCCAGGCCGATGGAGCTGAAGTCGTCGATCAGCGCGGGGCCGATGCTTTCGTCGTCCATCTTCTGGCCGCGGTCCAGCGAGACCCAGACCAGGCCGGCGGCCTCGCGGCAGGGCAGCGCCGCCAGGCCGAGGGCGTCCTTGTCCAGGCCGACGAAGCACTCCTGGCGCGGCACGCCGATCAGCTTGCCGTCGAGGTTGTAGGTCCAGGCGTGGTAGGGACAGTTGAGCTTGAGGCTGCTGGCGTGCTCGCCGCAGGCCACCAGGCGCGTGCCGCGATGGCTGCAGGCATTCAGGAAGGCCTTCACCTCCCCCGCCTTGTTGCGCGTGACCACCACCGGCACGCCGGCCAGTTCGATCCCGCGGTAGCTGCCCGGCGCGGGCAGGTCCTGCGACAGCAGCACCGGCACCGGCAGGCCGGAAAAGATCGCCTTGCCCTCCCGCGCGAACAGCGCCGGATCCAGGTAGGCCTCGGCCTCGACGAAGCTCGTGCAGGGCTCGATCCCGGCCATTTCCGGGCTGGCCAGGTGCAGCGCCGCCTCGTATTGCCCCTTGGAAGCTTGCCTTGGACTGGCAGGTTTCATGGTTCGCCCCTTGTTTAACCCGGCCAGAATATCTTATCGTCTTAGATATTGTACAGACCATATGCGGACCTGCTCCGCCCGCCCTGAGGAGGGCCCGTGAGCCTCATGAACCCGAACCTTTCCACTGCCCGCCCGGCCATCGAACGGCTATTCGAACCGCATTCGATAGCGCTGGTCGGTGCCACCGAGCGTTCCATCTGGTCCATCGCGGCCGTGGACAACCTCAAGCGCTCCGGCTACGCCGGCAAGATCCACATGGTGAATCCCAAGGGCGGCACCATCTTCGGGCGCCAGGCCTACACCAGCGTGGTGGAGATCGGCGAGCCGGTGGATGCCGCGCTACTGATGGTCCCCGAGTCGAAGATGCTGGACGTGTTCGACGACCTGAAGGCGGCGCAGGTGGGCGGCGTGGTGATCCTGTCTTCCGGCTTCGCCGAGACCGGCGACGAAGGCGCCGAGCGCCAGCGGCAGATCGCCGCCAAGGCGCGCGAGTACGGCATCCGCATCATCGGCCCCAACTGCCTGGGCTTTGCCAACTTCACCGCCAACACCCCGATCTGGACCACGCCGCTGCGCCGTGGCCTGCCGGGTGCCAGCCTCGCGGTGGTGTCGCAGAGCGGTGCGCTGGCCAGCCAGCTGGAACAGTTCGCCTACCAGCAGCGCGTGGGCCTGACCCACATGATCTCCACCGGCAACGAAGCCGATCTCAACGTCGCCGACGCCATCGAATACCTCGCCGGCCGGCCCGAGCCGAAGGCCATCGCCCTGTTCCTGGAGTCGGTGCGCGACCCGGCCCGCTTCGAGCAGGCCGTGGCCGCCGCTACGGCCGCCGACAAGCGCATCGTGGTGCTCAAGGTCGGCAGCAGCGAGGCCACCGCGCGCGCCGCGCAGGCCCATACCGGCTCCCTGGTGGGCAATGACCGCGTGTTTGACGCGCTGTGCCGCCGCCTCGGCCTGATCCGCGTCAGCTCGCTGGAAGAGCTGATCGTCACCGCCGACCTCGCCGGGCGGCTGGACCGGATCCAGGCGCCGGGCATCGCCTTCATCGCCATGTCGGGTGGCATGTGCGAGATCGCCACCGACCAGGCCGAAGCCGACGGCCTGTCGCTGCCGGAACTGGCGCCCGAAACACTCAAGACCCTGCGCGAGGTACTGCCCACCATGGCCACGCCCAACAATCCGCTCGACGTGACCGGCGCGGCGATGCTGGAGCAGGAACTGGTTACCAAGGCCATCGCCGCTATCGCGCAGGACCCGAAGATCGGCTTGGTGGCCTTCACCTTCGATGCACCGGTGAAGGCCGACGAGCGCGGTTTCGCGCGCAGCTTCCTCAAGCACATCGGCGCCGGCTTCGCCGCCGCCGGCAAGCCCTGCCTGCTGACCAGCCACACCTTCAGCGGCGTCAGCGCCGACGGTCGCGCGCTGGCCGACGAGTTCGGCATCGTCTACAGCGGCGGTGGCGTGCGTCACAGCCTCAAGGCCCTGTCGCTGCTGGCCAAGGCTGGCGCCGCCGCCCGGCCGGCCGCGAGCACCGCCGCCGCGCCGGCGAAGCGACCGGTCTCGGAGCGCGAGGTGCTGGAGCACCTCGCCGCGCAGGGCGTGCCGGTGATCCCCGCGCACATCGTGCGCTCCGCCGACGAAGCTGCCGCCGCGGCGCGCGGCGAGACCGATCCGGTGGTGCTCAAGATCGCCTCACCGGACATCCAGCACAAGACCGAGGTCGGTGGCGTCGTGCTGAACCTGCGTGGCGAGGCCGAGGTGCGCGCCGCCTACGAACGCATCGTGGCCAGCGTGAAGGCCGCAAAGCCGGAGGCGCGCATCGACGGCGTGATCGTCTCGCCGATGCGCGGCAAGGGCACCGAGCTGTTCGTCGGCACGCTGCGCGATCCGCAATGGGGCCCGGCCATCGCCGTGGGCCTGGGCGGCATCTTCGTGGAAGCGCTCAAGGACACCAGCCTGCGCCTGCTGCCGATCACCGAGCAGGACGCGCTGGAGATGCTCGGCGAACTGCGCGGCAGGGCGCTGCTCGACGGCTTCCGCGGTACCCCGGCGGTGGACCGCCAGGCCGCCGCCCGCGCCATCGTCGCCATCGGCAACGCTGCCCTGGCCCTGGGGCCGGAACTGCTGTCGCTGGAAGTGAATCCCCTGCTGGCCCGCGGCGCGGCCGTGGAAGCCCTCGACGGTGTCGCCGAATGGAGTGCCGATCATGTCCAGGCCTGAGCAGATTCCGGTCATCGTCGGCGTCGGCGAATTCGTCGATCGCCCTGCCCAGCCCGGCGAGGCCCAGGAACCCCTGGCGCTGATGGCCGAGGCCCTGCGCCAGGCCGACGCCGATGCCGGCGGCGGCTTCCTGTCGCGCGTCGAGTCGCTGGAACTGGTGGGCCTGATCAGCTGGCCCTATGCCGACCCGGTGGGTCAGCTGTGCCGGCGCATGGACATCCAGCCGCAGTACCGCAACAACGCCCCCATGGGCGGCGAGACGCCGGTGCGCCTGGTGCACCAGGCCGCTCTGCGCATCGCCCGCGGCGAGATCGCCGTGGCCGCCGTGGTCGGCGGCGAGGCCATGCACGCCCGCTCGCGTGCGAAGAAGGAAAAGGCCAAGCTGGCCTGGACGCCGCAGCCGCCCGCCGACCAGGTCACGCAGTTCGCCTCCAGCCGCTTCGAGCTCAGCGCCGTGGCCAAGCAGCTTGGCGTCATGGACCCCGCGCAGATCTATCCGCTCTACGAGATGGCCGCGCAGAAAAGCTGGCAGCAGACGCCGGCTCAGGCCCAGGACGAATCCGCCCGGCTCTGGGCGCAGTACGCCCAGGTTGCCGCGGAAAACCCTTCGGCCTGGATCACCCGCGCGCCGGACGCCGCGCAGATCGGCACGGTCAGCAAGGACAACCGCCTGATCAACTGGCCCTACCCGAAGTTCATGGTGGCCAACCCCAACGTCAACCAGGCGGCAGCGGTGATCGTCACCAGCCTAGCCCAGGCCCGCGCCGCCGGCATCCCGGAGGAACGCATCGTTCACGTCTGGGGTGGCGCCGACGCGCGCGAGCCGGAGAACTACCTGCTGCGCGACCGCTACGACCGCAGCACTGCCCAGGCCAAGGTGCTGAAGGCCGCGGTGCGGCTGGCCGGCGGCAAGGCCGAGAGCTTCGATCACCTGGAGCTGTACAGCTGCTTCCCGGTGGTGCCGAAGATGGCCCTGCGCGAGCTCGGGCTGGACCCGCAGGAACACGTCCCCACGGTCACCGGTGGCCTGTCCTTCTTCGGCGGTCCGCTGAACAACTACATGAGCCACGCCGTCTGCGCGATGGTGCGCAAGCTGCGCGAACAGCCGCAGAGCCTCGGCCTGCTGTACGGCCAAGGTGGCTACGTCTACAAGCATCATGCCCTGGTGCTGAGCACCCGCGCCGCGCCGGCACCGCTGGCACTGGAACACTCCGTACAGGCCGCTGCCGACGCCGCGCGCGAGCCGGTTCCCGCCCTGGCCGAGAACTACACCGGCCCGGCGCAAGTGGAGACCTACACCGTGCTCTATGCGCGTGACGGCGAGCCGCTGCACGGCATCGTCGTGCTGCGCAGCCCCGACGGCCGCCGCAGCATGGCCAAGGTCGCAGTGGATGATCGCGAGTCCATGGCGCTGCTGCTCTCAACCGAGCGAAATGCCATCGGCAGCGAGGGTCATGTACGCATCGATCCCTTCGGGCATCCGCTGTGGGAGGCCGGTGTTCTGCGCGACCGCCGTCAGCTGCCGCGACGCTACTGCAAGGTCGAGCGCGAAGGCCCGCTGACCATCGTCACCATCGACCGCCCGGAAGCGATGAACGCGCTGCATCCGGCGTCCAACGCCGAGCTGTCGGAGATCTTCGACGAGTTCGCCGCCGACCCCACGCAATGGGTGGCGATCCTGACTGCCTCCGGCAACCGCGCCTTCTGCACCGGCAACGACCTCAAGTTCACCGCCATGGCGATGGCACGCGGCGAGAGTTTCCTGCCGCCACTGAGCGGATTCGCCGGACTGACCTCGCGCTTCGACCTCAACAAGCCGGTGATCGCGGCGGTCAACGGGGTCGCCCTCGGCGGCGGCCTGGAGATCGCGCTGGCCTGTGACCTGGTGATCGCCTCGGAGAACGCACGCTTCGCCCTGCCGGAGCCCAAGGTGGGCCTCGCCGCGGTGGCCGGCGGCCTGCTGCGGCTGCCGCAGCAGATCGGCCTGAAGCGCGCCATGGGCATGATCCTCACCGGTCGCCAGGTCTCGGCGCAGGAAGGCGAGGCCCTGGGCTTCGTCAACCAGGTGACCAGTCCGGAGGCACTGATGACCGAAGCGCGCCGCTGGGCCGCCGACATCATTGCCTGCAGCCCCATGTCGATCCAGGCTTCCAAGGAAGTGGTCCGCAAGGGCATGGACGAGCCCTCGCTGGCCGAGGCCTCCGCCAACCAGAACCGCTACCCGGCGGTGCGCGCGCTGTTCAAGTCGGCCGACTTCCGTGAGGGGCCGCTGGCCTTCGCGCAGAAGCGCCCGCCGAAGTGGCAGGGGCAGTAGGATGGACCTGGCCTGGAGCGCAGCCGATCTTGCCTTCCGCGACGAGGTCCGGGCCTTCCTCGCCGCCAACCTGACGGACGAGCTGCGCCGCGCCGGCCGGCTGATGACCAGCGTCTACGCCGACCACCATGCCGCGCAGCAATGGCAGGCGATCCTGGCGAAGCGCGGCTGGGGCGCACCGTCCTGGCCGAAAGAGCACGGCGGCTGCGAGTGGACCGCGATGCAGCGCTACCTCTACTCGCGCGAGCGCGCCGCGGCGGGCGCACCACCCTCCCCCTTCGGCATCCACATGGTCGGGCCGGCGCTGATCGGCTTCGGCAGTCCGGAGCAGCAGGCGCGCTTCCTGCCGCCGCTGCTGCGCGGCGATCACCTGTGGTGCCAGGGGTATTCGGAGCCGCAGTCCGGCTCCGATCTCGCCTCGCTGCAGATGCCGGCGGTGGAAGACGGCGACGACCTGGTCTGCACCGGCTCCAAGATCTGGACCACGCATGCGCATGTCGCCGACTGGATGTTCTGCCTGGTGCGCAGTTCGCGCGAGTCGCGCCCGCAGCAGGGCATCAGCTTCGTGCTCATCGACATGAAATCGCCGGGCATCAGCGTGCAGCCCATCGTCATGTCCTCCGGCGAGCACATCCAGAACCAGGTGTTCTTCGACGGCGTCCGCGTGCCCAAGGCCAATGTCGTCGGCCGGATCGGCGGCGGCTGGACCGTGGCCAAGTTCCTGCTCGAGTTCGAGCGTGGCGGCGTGGCCTACACGCCGGAGCTGCAGGTGCGCCTCGACGAACTGCGGCGCTTCGCCGCCGAGGTCCCCGGCCCTGGCGACGGCAGCCTGCTGGACGATCCCCTGTTCGCCGCACGCCTGGCCGCCGCGCGCATCCGCATCGCGGCGCTGGAGGTCTACGAACTACGTACGATGTCGGCCCTGTCGTCAGGCGACTCGCCAGGCGCCTCGGCCTCGGTGATGAAGGTGCTGGGCACGGAGTTGAGCCAGCATCTGACCGAACTGGCGCTGGAAGCCGCTGGCCCCTATGGCCGGGCCTACCAGCCTCAGGCCGGCATGCCGGGTGGTCCGGTGACCCTGCGCCATGCCGCAGCGGATGCCATCGCCGGCCCCCTGCACGCGGCGCTGGCACCATTGCGCTACTTCAACGATCGCGCTGGCACCATCTATGCCGGCGCCAACGAGGTACAGCGCAACATCCTGGCCAAGTCGGCGCTGGGGCTCTGAGTTCGGTGACTAGGCGGCGCGCTCCAGGCGCGCATGCCGGGCGAGCTGCTGATCGACACTGCCGAACTCGGTCTCGATGGCCGTGGCGCGCTTGAAGTAGCTGCCCAGGCGCAGTTCGTCGGTCATGCCCATGCCGCCGTGCAACTGCACCGCGTTCTGTCCGATGTTGCGGCAGGCCTGGGCCACGGTGACCTTCGCCGCGGCGGCCGCCAGGCCCCGCTCGCGCGCCGGCAGGCCCAGCGACAGCGTCGCCAGCAGCGTGGCCGACTCCGTCATCTCGCGCTGCAGCAGCATGTCCACCAGGCGATGCTGCACCGCCTGGAAAGAGGAGATGGCCTGGCCGAACTGGCGACGCTGGCGCGTGTAGTCCACCGTATCGTCCAGCAGGCGGCGCACCACGCCGAGACCCTCCGCCGCCACCGCCGCCACCGACTCGTCCAGGGCCTGCTGCAGCGAGGGTAGTGCCTCGCCCTCGGCTCCCAGCAGGCGATCCGCCGCCAGTTCCACGCGGTCGAAATGGATGTCGGCCGCGCGGCGGCCGTCGATGGTCGGATAGGCCTGCAGGCGCAGGCCGGATGCATCGGCGTCGACCAGGAACAGCGACAGGCCGGCCGCGGCATCGCTGCTGCGCGCCGTGACCAGCAACTGATCGGCCCAGGGCGCCGCCGTCACCACGGCCTTGTGTCCGCTGAGGCGCCAGCCGCTGCCCTGCCGCTCCGCCCGGGTCGAGATACGGGAAGGATCACCGCGCGAGCCCGGTTCGTCCCAGGCCAGCGCGAAGCAGCGCTCGCCGGCGACGATGGCCTGCAGGGCCTCTTGCGCCAGCGCACCGCCGGCGCGAGACAGCAGGCCGGCGGCCTGCACGCAGGTTTCCAGGTAGGGCTCGACGACCAGGGCTCCGCCGAACTCCTCCATCACGATCATGTGCTCCACCGCCCCGCCACCGGAACCGCCGTAGCGTTCCGGCAGCGCGGCACCGAGCAGGCCGAGATCGCGCGCCAGGCCGGACCAGATCTCACGGCGCCAGCCGGCCTCGGACTGCGTGGCCTGGCGGCGGGCCTCGAAGTCGTAGCGGTCGCGCAGGAAGTCCTGCAGGCTGCTGCGCAGCAAGCCCTGCTCGGTGCTCGGCCGGAAATCCATGCGCGCTACCAGCGCAGCGGCAGCGTTTCCAGCGACATCACCATGCCCGCGCGATAGCTGGGCTGGTAACCGTCGGCCAGGCGGAACTCGCCGACCTGCTTCATCCACTCGGTGAACATGGTGCGCATCTCGGAGCGCGCCAGGAAGTGGCCGATGCAGAGATGCGGACCGGTGGAGAAGGTGATGAGCGTGCGGGCCTGGCGGTCGATGTCGAACTGTGCCGCTTCCGGGTTCTTCTGCGGATCCCAGCCCGCCACCGGCAGGCAGTTGAGCACCATGTCGCCCTCGCGGAACTTCACGCCGAAGCGCTCGCAGTCCTTCACCACCAGGCGCGGCGTGTTGACCACGCCGAACAGGCGCAGCGATTCCTCCACGAAGGGCGTCACCAGGCTCAGGTCCTCGCGCATGCGCTTCTGCAGTGCCGGCTGGGTGGCCAGGTAGCGGCAGCCGAAGCTGAGGGCGTTGGTCACCGTGTCCAGGCCACCCAGGAACAGCAGGAAGCAGGCCGACACCAGCTTGTCGAAGGGCACCGGCTCACCGCCGATCTTGGCGTCCACCAGGTGATCGAGGATGTCGATCTTCTCCTCGCGGCGGTTCTGCATGCGCGCCTGCAGCAGGCCGACCAGGGCGCCGATGATCTCCTGCGAGATGGCACCCACCGCCTCCGGGCCGTTGGCCTTGAAGAAGCGGTCCGCCAGGTCGCGGAACTCGTCGAAGCGCTCCAGCGGCAGGCCCATCATGCGCATGAACACCGTCACCGGGTAGGGCGCGGCCACGTCGCGGATGAAGTCGCACTCGCCGCGACCGGCCACGCGCGACACCACTTCCGTGGCGAAGGACTTAAGCTCCTTCTCCATGCCGGCCACTGACTTCGGTCCGAAGAACGGCGCCAGGATCATGCGGTATTGCGTATGCACCGGCGGGTCGAGGTTCAGCGGGATCAGCAGCGGAGCATTCGGGATGCGGGGGATCTGCGATTCGCGCGCCGAGAAATGCTCGAAATCCTTGACGATTTCGGTGATCAGATCCTGGCTGGTGATGACCCAGTGACCGCCGTTCCTCGGCGTGTAGAACAGCGGCGGGGCTTCACGGTGCAGGCGCGCATAGGCGGCATGCAGGTCGCCCTTGAGCTGCGCGTCCTCGTAGATGTCGAAGTCGAACACCCGGTCCGCAGCAACGTGCGGAGGTACTGCCTGGCTGGCGGCGCTGGCCATTTTCTGTCCCCTCTCTCGGTACGGTCAGGCCCGCCGGCGGGCAGGCCCATTGACGACAATGTAACCCGTGGGCACCATAAATGGAATACCATTAGATTTAGCAAACGACGGGACCCTACCCGCTCGCAGCCAGCCCGAGAGAGAGTCGTCATGGTCAACCTGGTCTTCATCACCCCCAGCGGCGAGCGCCGCGAGATTGCGGCCGAGTGCCGCGGCTCCCTGATGGAGGCTGCCAAGCAGGCCGGCATCCCGGGTATCGACGCGGACTGCGGAGGCTCCATGGTCTGCGGCACCTGCCACGTCCATGTCGGGGAATCCTGGCTCGGCCGGCTGCCGGAGCCCAGCGACATGGAGCGGGAGATCCTGGACTGCGTGCCCTCGCCCCACCCCCGCGCCCGCCTGTCCTGCCAGATCACGCTGGACCCGGCGCTGGAAGGCCTGGACGTCACCGTACCCGCCGCGCAGCGCTAGGACCTGTCAACGCCAACGCAATCGCGGCGCGCTTCACTCGAAGCGCCAGGTCACCCCGAACTGCGACTGCCACATCTCCAGTTCGGCTTCGAGGACCTGATCCTGTGGATCGGCGTCGACGCGGAACCCGATGAGGTTGGCACCGAGCAGCTGCAGTTGCGCGTTGCTCATGGCATTGAGCTCACGCTTGCGGTTCTTCAGGGCATGGACCAGCGCCCAGTCCACGCTCACCCGGGGACGTAGTGCCCAGGAGAGACCCAGCGCCGCATGGCGCTCGGTGATCGCCGGCGCGAACACGGCCGAAAGTATCTGGCCCTCGCCGACCGGCTGCCGGCCATAGCTGAAGCCCGCTCGCCAAGTCAGCCGCCCGCGGCTGCCCTGGTAGCCCAGCTTGTAGATCGTCATGTTGTCCCAGCCGAAGCCCGGACCCCGCACGCCACCCGCGCAAGCGTCAAGCGGCCCCTCCCGCCCACCCAGCAAGCGGGGGATGAAACACTCGTCGGTGAAGTACTGGGCATCGACCCCACGGCCCAGGGGCGTGATGTCGGCATAGCGGATGTGCTGGATGTCGAGCAGCAGGCGCTGCCGCGGAGCCAGATGGATCTGCAGACCCAGGTCATAGATCGGCGGCTGATCGATCGCCCCACCGATGATCACGCCCCGGTAACGATCGAATTCGGTGTTGTACACGCGGGACTGATAGGCGAACCCCAGGCCGATTCCCGGCGTCATTTCCCACAACAGCCCGGCGCGCAGGCCCGCGCCGTAGGCCATGTCCGGCCCGTTGTCCGTGACGCGCGAGGGTTCGTTGGAAAAATCAGTGAAGGCGCCGATGCCGCGCACCTGCAGGCGCTGCAGCTCGATCACCGGCGCCAGGCCCAGGGACCACTCGGGCCGCGGCCGATAGGACCAATGCGCAGACAGGAACAGCTGCATCAGGTCCGCACCCAGACCCTCGCCGACATTGCCGCAGAGACCCCGCGGATCGCGCGAGCCGGCCACGGGCCCGCCGCCACCCAGGGTGCCCCTGCACTGGACGTCGAATCCGGGCACGCCACGGCCCAGGTGCGCACTGTCTGCCCTGGACAAGGTCTTGAGGCCCGACGCAGTGAAGCCGATACCCCAGGCCGAGCGCTCATCGATGCGCCAGTTGCGCGCAAAGCCCGGCACCGGATGCACGCCCGAAGCGGAGCTTTCGTGGCCGCTCGCCAGTTCCAGCATGCCCAGCCGGGAGCCTTCGCCTACCGGGCCGGCGCGATAGCCTCCCTTGGGGATCGCAATGCCCAGGTCGAAGGTCTGGCCGCTGCCGAGCCACGCGCCCGCCGCCGGGTTGCGCAGGGTAGCCGCCGCATCTTCCGCCAGCGCCGTGCCCGCCCCGGCCAGCCCCAGCTGTGTCGTGCCATTGCCGGGCGCCAACATGCCGTTGGTGGCCCCGGCGACACCACAGGCGCATGCCAGCGCCAGGCCGCCCGCCACGACGCCAAGCCACCGCATGGCATGCATCAGCGCGCCTTCATTGACCAGCGCTCGGCGGCATCCATGGACTGGGTCAGCTTGCGCAGCAGTTTCTCCAGCATCGCCTTGTCGTCGACGCTCAGGCCACTCATCGCCAGCGTCGCTACCGGAGCCAGTGCCTTGGCATAGCGCTGTACCAGCCGCCGCCCCACTGCCGTGACCTCCACCAGCTTGCGGCGGCGGTCATGCTGATCCTCTGCAATGGCGATGAAGCCCTTGCTGTGCAGCGCTTCCAGGATCCGCGTCATGTTGGCGCGGGTCTGGCCCAACTGTTCACAGAGCACGCCCGGCGAGATACCCGTGCTGCCTGCGGACGTCACCACGATCAGCGTGTGGTAACTGCTTTCCGTCAAACCCTCCGGACGCAGGACGGGCTCGGTGCAGGCGGTGATGCCCAGGCTGGCGGCACGCAGCAGGCGCATCAGCGCGATATCCACCGCGGGCAGATCGGGAGCCACCGCTCCCCAGGCGCCGGCGCTGGCGTCGATGGCGGTCAGTCGGTCGAGTGTCTTCATTTCGTATATAAATAGTACATCGATGTACTATTTATATACGAAATGAAGGGCTGTCAAGGCGCCGGGCCTGGGGCGAAGATGGAGGAATCCAGGCCCGCCCCGGCCGGGTCGGCGCGGGTCAGCGTGCCGCCGACTCGCCGGAGTTCAGCGCGTACTGCGCATCGAAAGCCCGCCGGTAGGCAGGCCGTGCCTCACCGCGGGCAACGTAAGCGGCCAGGTTGGCGAACTCGTCCAGCAGCCCCGACGACCTCAGCCGGAGCAGCACGGACACCATCATCAGGTCACCGGCGCTGAACGCGCCATCGAGCCAGTCGGCGCCGCCCAGGCGAGTGGACAACTGCGCCAGGCGGGTGCGCACCCGATCCTCCACCAGGGGCAGGCGCTCGGCGCTCCAGGCCCTTTCGCGCTCGAACAACCGGGCCGTGACGAGTTCAAGGATCACCGGCTCCACCGTGTTGAGCGCGGCAAACATCCAGGCGATCGCCCGCGCCCGCGCGGCGGCTTCGCGCGGCAGCAGGCTGCCGCGGCGTTCGGCGATGTGGAAGACGATGGCCCCGGTCTCGAACAGGGTGATGTCACCCTCCTCGTAGGTCGGAATCTGGCCGAAGGGATGCAGCACCAGGTGCGCAGCTTCCTTCATCGCGCGGAACGACACCGGCCGGACCTCGTAGTCCAGGCCGGCCTCCTCGAGCGCCCAGCGGACCCGCGTATCCCGCGCCAGTCCCTGGCCGCCGTCGGGCGAGCGTTCGAAGGCGGTAATGGTGATGGTCATCGCAGGGCTCCTCTGGCGCAGGGGCAGGACGACGCCGCGCGTCCCGGAACCTGCGCGGCGGCCCTTCACGATACAGCGTGGCGATGCGGCCATGCGAGAGCCGGCGGCGGCATCAGCCCTCCAGCTGGAGGATCTCCGCATTGCCGCCGACCGCCGTGGTTCGGTCGCTCCGCCCACCATGTGATGCTCGCCGAGCACGGCTACGCCATCTTCTGGCTCAATCCGCGCGGCAGCAGCGGCCGCGGCCAGGCCTTTGCCGGCGCCGTGGTGACGGCGCCCGGCTCACATTGAATGTGATGCTCGGCTCGCCCAGTTCAGGCGGCGGCCCTGTCGCTGACTGACGCAGGGATGAACAGCCTGACGAGCTTCCGGATCGCAGTCATCTTCAGCTTGCGCTGAACATCGATGCCGGCAAGCGCCCGTTGATCGGCGTCTGCCATCAATGCAGCGACCGTGGCCGCAAGAACGTCCAGATTCGCTTTCTCGACCCGCTCCGCACCGGGAATCAGCGAGGTGCATCGGCGGATGAAGTCGAAACGTGCCTTCTGGTTGATCTCGATTTCCTGGCGTAGGACAGGATCGTGGCGAGCCATCAGCGTGATCTCGAGATCCGCCCCGTGGATAGGGTCACTCGCCAGTTGGTCGAAGTAGCGGAGCACCCGTTCCATGACTTTCAGGAAGTCCGCGGGATCGCCGAACTGCCGGTAGAACTCTCCGCTTTCGAGCCGCAGGCTGGAACGACGGATAGCGGCATGCAGGATCTCGTCCTTGCTTTTGAAATGCACGTAGATCGATCCCACGCTCAGGCCGCAAGCCGCCGCCACGTCCTGCGTCGAGACATTCGCCAGCCCCTTCTTCTGCACGCTGGCGAGCAGGCCATCGATGATCTGATTCCGCCGAGCCTCCATATGTGCATCGTCACGCTTGGGCATTGATGTTCCCTGGAACTGATTTGCTTTTTTAATGTTCGAGGAATATAAATAAAAAAACAAGCGCTCATTTTGTATTGGCTTGTCCCCCTCCATCGTCCAAGGGTTGCCCACAAATCGCATGAACACTCGTCTTCTTTCGCGTCGTGAACGCTGGGCAGTCGGCGCCCTGATGGCAGCGATTCTGGGCAACGGCCATGCGCAGGAACCGTCTGCCGCCCCTGCCCCGACGCCAGCGGAGGCAAGCGCCGAAGCCTCGACAACTGCCGAACCGCCTGCGAGCGGCCATCAAGGAGCCTCCTCGGACGCTGATGTCCTGGACAGCCTCTTCCCGCCAGAGGCTGAATCCGGTGCTCAAACCGAGGAAGCGGCGGTCGCAGCCGCTCAGACCACTCCTCCCCAAGGCAATGGCGTGCCGGAGAGCCCTCAGGAACCGGAGATTCTGGAAACCATTGCCCTGCCGCAAGCCGAGTCGGCAGCGCCCCGGCCGATCGAGAAAAGAGAGGCGCCGCGGCATCTGGAGGAGATCATCGTCACGGCCACCAAGCGTGAGCAGTCCTCCCGCGAGATTCCCGTCAGCATCAGCGCACTGAAGGGCGAGGATCTGGAGAGGGCCGGCGCCCGCGACCTGAAGGACTACCTGATGCAGGCGCCGGGCATCACGCTGGTTGACAGCGAATATGGCGAGGCCCGCGGGCGCAATCTCACCGTTCGTGGCGTCGGCCCCGGCTCGTACACCGGCCTGGGCAACCAGACCATGGGGCAATTCATCGGTGACGTACCGATGACCGATCCTTTCGGGAACTTCGGCGCGCCGGATCTCGATCCCTTCGACTTGAAGACCGTCGAAATCCTGCGTGGCCCACAGGGCACCACCTTCGGCGCCTCGGCGCTCAACGGCGCGATACGGTACGCGCCCAATGAGCCGGAACTGGATAACTTTCTCGTTCGTGGATTCATAGATCGGGTATCCGTCGAGGATGGCGGCGCGGACCAGACCTATGCGCTTGCCCTGAACGCGCCCACGGGCTCTGAGTCCGCGATCCGCATCTCCGGCCTCCTGCAGAACGCGCCCGGACTTTACGACAACCTCAAGCGCAATACTCCTGACGCCGACACGCGTCGCAAGTGGACCGCACGCGCCGCCTGGCGCTGGGAGCCCACGGAGAAGCTCAGCGTGAATCTGATGGGGCTCAAGCAGCAGTCGCATGTCGATGATGTGCTGCTGGCCGACAATCCGGATGGCCGCTTCGAAAACAACTACAAGGTAGGGCCCAGCTTCATCGATTTCGGCTTCAGCCTGGCCAGTGTAGATACGCGCTACCGGTTCGACGACTGGGGAACGCTGGTGCTGCAGGGCAACTGGCAGGAAAAGCGGTCGAAGGGAGACGTAGACAGCAATCTGAGCCTGACGGGCGGAGTCGGCATCGAGACCATTCGAGGCCCCTTCGACTACAGCACCCGCGGCAACAGCCAGGAGTTGCGGCTGGTCTCGCCCGGCGGCGGCGACTGGGACTGGATCGTCGGCGTATTCCGGCGTGACTACCAGGCGACCGTCCACGCCGAGGTTGCGCTACCTATCGGCACCGTGTTGTCCTCGGATATCGATCCCCTGAACGCCAAGGAGACGGCGTTCTACGGCGAACTGACACGTCACCTGGGCACGCACTGGGAGGTGACCGCCGGTGCTCGTCGCTATACCACCTCGTTGAGAGGCGCACAGATCACCAGCGCACTGGGTGTTCCGTACAAGACCACTCCCGTCGGGCAGGATGAATCCGGGATCAGTCCGAAATTTTCGGTTTCCTACAAGCCCAACGACGACATCATGGCCTACGCGACACTGGCGCGCGGCTTCCAGTTCGGCGGTATCAATACGACCGTTGCGCCGCTGTCCTTCCAGAACCCGGCGACCGGGACCCCGATTCCGACGAGCTATGACTCCAGCGTACTCTGGAGCACGGAGGTCGGCGTCCGTACCGACTGGCTGGACAAGACCCTGCGTGTAGATCTGGCACTCTTCGACATCCGCTGGAGCGAGGCACAACTCCAGCAACAGACCGGCGGCCAGGTTTCAAACGATCCTTATGTCGATAACGTCGGCAAGGTGCGCATTCGTGGCGCCGAGGGTTCCTTCACCTGGCTGACTCCGTTGCAGGGTCTTACGGTCAACGTCAATGCATCCTATACAGACGCCCGGACCAGCGAAGACTACGATCGCGGTGACGGCGAGATCATCCCGTCCGGAACCACCCTGCCGGCCGTGCCCAAGGTGCAGACGACGACGACCTTGTCCTACAACACCATGGTCGGCCCTTGGCTGGGGGACGCATCCCTGAACTACGCACAATGGGGCCCTGCCCGCGGCGACCTTCAGAACTCGTATTCGATCTTCGATTTCGGAACGTTCGGCCTGAACTTCAACGTCGCACGCCCCGACTTCAGGATGATGCCCTCAGTGACGCTGGGCATCGCCAACCTGACCGACGAGCGCGGCCTGGTGGGGCGAGTCGTGCCCCAGGGCTCCACCCCCTTGGGGCCCGTGGCCACCTGGAACTACATCCGGCCGCGAACCATCAGCATGCGCCTGACGCTTCAGTTCGACTGATGCATCGCAGCCCCTGAAGCTCGCGAACTGCGTGTCCCTGACGCAAACAAGATCCTTGCCCGGCAGTTTTTGACAATCCTTATGTCCAGTACGGCTGATACCCTCCCCACCACCCCGACCCAGGTGGAGCAACAGCTCAACGAGCTCTTCAAGCCCTGGAACCGCAGCGATGCGCCAGGGTTGATCGTGGGCGTTTCGCAGAAGGGCCGCCTGCTCTATCGCCGCGGCCTTGGCCTGGCCAGCATCGAACATGCCCAGGCCCTGACGCCCGCCACACGCATGCGGATCGGGTCAACCAGCAAACACTTCTGCGCCCTCGGAATCCTGCTGTTGGCCGAGGAAGGAAAGCTCGATATCGACAAGCCGGTAGGCACCTGGCTACCGGAACTCGGCGATGTCTGCGGCCGGCCAACCCTGTTGCAACTGATGCATCACACCGGCGGCCTGCACGATCCGCTGCCGATCGTTTTTTTCCAGAATGGCGGCTACTACACGGATCTTTCGATCGGTGGTCACCTACAGATGATGTCGCGGATCCAGGAGTGCAACTTTGCTCCAGGATCGCGCTTTGCGTATAGCAACAGCGGCTACCAGCTGCTCTCGCTGGTCACTGAACGGGTGAGTGGCAAGGCATGGGGTGACTTCATGAACGAGCGGGTGTTCCGCCCCATGGACATGAACGACACCGCCGTGCTCGGCAGCGATCTCGACATTGTCCCCAACATGGCAACGCTCCATATCCACAGCCCAGGCGGAACGTGGCGGCGCGGCATCTATCCCTGCGACGAGAATCTTGGCGGTGGCGGCATCATATCGACCGTCGATGACATGCTTGCCTGGACGGCTCATCTGCGCGGCGCACAGAAACGGATCGGCAGCGACGACACCTGGCGCCGCATGCTCGAACCGCAGACGTTTCCTAACGGCAGCCGGCACTGCTACGGCCTGGGCCTGATCCTGGATGAGCACCGCGGCATAAGGACCATCCATCACGCGGGCGCCACCATGGGGTCCACGCATCAGATGCTTACAGTGCCCGAACAGGCGCTGGACATCGTGGTCATGAGCAACCGCATGGACGTTTCCAGCGCCGCGCTCGCGCTCAAGGTCATGGAGTTGGTCCTGGAGGGGAGAGGACTTGCACCCGAGAACCCACCTCCCACCGCCTCCGACTTTCCAGCCGTCCAGGGCCGCTGGTACAGCCGTAGCTCCCGGAGCCTGGTCGAAATCAACGCGCGGGAGATCCGCCCCGATGCGCCGAAGCCCCTGATGCTGTCGACCTACAACCAGCCCATCGCCTTGCTCAGGAAATCTGGCGCCGGCCTGTCTCTGCCTGATGGGCCTTTCGGCACCCTGGAAATTCGAGAATTGCCGCAGGGTGGCACTCCGCCCGGTGTCCTCGATATGCACCTTTGCGGCCATCCCGAACGTTTCGAGCGTCTTCCTGAGGTACCTCCGACCGCTGATTCGCTGGCGGCCGCGCTCTGTGGACGTTACCGGCAGCCGGGCTACCACAAGGAAGCCGAGATCGTGCTGCGTGACGGAAAGCTGATACTGGACCTGCTCCCCCTGCACGGTCGTGGATACTGGGAGCTGCAGCCCTACTCCGAAGACATTGTTGGCTGCGGCAGCTATCACTCCATTCCCCACTTCGTTCTACCCAATAGCGCGTCTCTGAGTTTCGAGCGAAGGAATGATCAGGTCGTCGGATTCACTTACGACACCGATCGCATTCGTGGAATGTGGTTCGAGCGGATCCAGCCACCGGCCATGATCAATCCTGAGCTTCAGGCCGAGACCGCATGAACGTTCCCATGGTTTCCGCCGTCTTCCCGTTGAGCCGCGGCCTTTTGTTCGTCTTCGCGCTTCCGGGAATCCTGCAGGCGTTCATGCAGGCGCCTGCCCAATCGCTACTCCAGGGCATCTACGCCAAGGAGTCCGGATTGACGCTCACGGCGCTCGGCATGGGTCTGCTGGCCGTGCGTCTCATCGATTTCTGTACCGACATGCTGATCGGCTTCCATTCCGATCGCATCAAGCAGAATGGCGGAAGTCGCAAGATATGGATCGCCTCCGGCATGGTCGTATCGATCGTCGCCATCTGGTTCCTGTTCCGTCCGCCGGCGCAGGTCACGATCGCCTACTACGCCACGTGGTTCCTGATGGCGAACATTGGCTGGTCGCTGATCGAAATCCCGTACAAGGCCTGGATACTGGAGTACTCGCCGGAGCCGGCAAATCGCGCTCGCATCGTGATGTGGGTCGCCATCTTTACGCTGCTGGGTGCCGTTCTGTTCTACGCAGTAGGGCCGATCGGCAAGGCGCTGGGCCTGCTGGAGACCGCGGAGCCTAACATGCAGATGCTCCGCCTGAGCGCCCTGTTGATCGTCATCGTGATCCCCTTGCCCATCCTGTTCACCATCTGGCGCATTCCTGACCGGCGCCCCGGCCTGGCGGAGGCGCCTATCGAGGCAAAGAGCCAGAGCCTCCGGTCGATCTGGGCCTCGATCGTCGGCAACCCTCCGCTGCTCAAACTTGTCGGCATCGTCGCGGTGACCAGCTTCATGGGCGGGCTGCCCACCAGTGTGCTGCTTCTGTACTTGACCAACTTCCTGGGACTCTCCGGCGAGGTCAACGCCGTGCTGGGGCTGACCATTCCCATCAGCATGCTGGGCATCCCGGTTTGGGGGCTTCTCGCACAGCGCTTTCCGCGCCAGCGCGTCTGGGCCTGCGGGATGTTGCTTGCAGGGGTAGCTTATGCCGGGCTGGGCTTGGTACCACCCCACTCGGGTGTCCTGGCGATCGCTCTCATCAACTGCCTGGTTGGCTTTGGCTTGCTTTCCACCCTCGTCGTCGCGCCGGTAATCATGGGCGACACCATCGACTATGGTCGCGAGAAGTTCGGCGTGGAGCGCTCAGGCTTGTACATGTCATTCCAGGGTCAGGTCCTCAAGGGCTGCGGCGCCTTGGCGGCGGGCGCAGGGCTGTTGCTGCTGGGCTCACTCGGCTTCGATGCCACCCAGTCCGGCGCCGACCTCTCTGAGCAAGCCGTTTCAGCCCTGAAGTGGGTCGTTGCCTGGCTGCCCGGAGCGGGCATGATCACCACCGGCATCCTGCTGTGGCTCGTGCCCATCAGCCCCGCGCCCCGCAGGGCGGCTGCCAATGAGGCCCACGCATCATGATGACCCTGCGTGAGTACGCGTCCCATGACGCCATCGGGCTGATGGAACTGGTGCAACGTGGGGAGGTCAGCGTCGCTGAAATCACCCGTTGCGCATTGGACGCCATCGACAAGCTGAATCCCCAGCTGAATTTCATGTCCGGTGCCGCCGCCCCGGCCGCATTCCTCCCGGGGCGGATGTTCTCGGGATTGCCGGTTCTCGTGAAGGAAGGCTGCGGTGCCCAGGGGCAGCCGAGCATCCTGGGCTCTCGCCTGGGCATCGGCCTGACGGCCATGCAGGACAGCGAGTACATGAAGCGGCTGAAGGCAGCGGGCATCGCGGCCATCGGCGCCACCACGGCTCCGGAATTCGGCGCCTACTGTGTCACCGAATCCGTACTGCATGGCGTAACACGCAACCCATGGAACCTCGATCACTCTCCGGGTGGCTCCAGCGGAGGATCTTCCGCCGCTGTCATCGCGGGAGTGGTTCCGGTGGCTACATCCAGCGACGGCGGCGGGTCCATTCGCGGTCCCGCGCATTGCACCGGCACTTTCGGTCTCAAACCGAGTCGGGGTCGCAACCCCAATGGCTCACAGACCGATGGAGGTCCGTTCGGGTTGCATCACTTTCATGTCACCACCCGGAGCGTCCGTGACTCGGCCGCCTTCCTGGATGCCCTCCATGGGCCGGTTTCCGGCTCGCGTTACTGGGTGAAGCCTCCGGATCGAGCATTCCTGTCTGAGGTCGGCGCCCCCCCCGGAAAGCTGCGTATCGCCGTGATGCGCGAATCGTGCCTGTCGACGCCCCTGCATCCGGATTGCCGCGATGCGGTCGATGAGGCGGCCCATCTCTGCGAGGAACTCGGCCATATCGTGGAGGAGGCGTCTCCGGATATTGACTGGCGGATGCTGATGGAGACGCTGACCAGGGCCTGGCCGATGCCACTGCCTCGTGGTATCGCGCTCATCGAGGCCGCCACAAACCGCGTCGCCGGCCCGGAGAACCTGGAACCCATGACCTTGCGCATGCGCGATTTTGCCAATGGCCTCACCGCCAGTGACGTCTTCCGTGCGGACGCGATCATTCAGGCCGCGAAATGGGCGGTTGATGATTTCCTGGGGCGATTCGACGCCTGGATCATGCCGACCGGTGTCTCACCCGCTCCGCGCATCGGTCAGTTCGATCCATCTCTCTCGGAGGAGGACGTCGCCACCTACCTTGAGCGAGCGCTCGCCGACTTTGCGTTCTTCACGCCCCTGATGAACTTCACCGGGCATCCGGCCGCCTCTGTTCCGCTGCATCAAGGGCAATCAGGACTGCCGGCTGGCGTGCAGATCGTCACCGCAATGGGGGATGAAGCAACCCTGCTACGGCTCGCGTCGCAGTGGGAAGCTGCCAGGCCATGGCAACAACGCCGGCCTGCGATTGGGCTGTAGGCTTCCAGGATGCGGAGAAATTGATACGACAAGCCGAGCGCTTCCATGGCCCTGCCCTGGCAAATGGACCACGTGCCGATAGCGTAAGGGCCCGATGGATGCCCGAGAGCCATCTGCCGCAGTTTCAGGGACGGCGATCTTCGGGCAAGGTGAATACAGGCAAGGTCAGCCCGAAGACGATCGCCGCGATGCGCATCACCGCCACCAGGATCATGCCGGCGGTGGCGGCGAGCGGCGCGGCAATACCGGCGTGCAGCAGCAGGACCATCAGCGTGCAGCCGGAGATCGCCGCGGTCGCGTAGATGTTGCCCTTCTGCAGGATCATGGGGATCTCGTTGCAGAGCACGTCGCGCAACAGGCCTCCAAAGGTGCCCGTGATGGTGCCCATGACCACGGCGATCAGGCCCGGCTTGCCCAGCGCGATCGAAACCTGCGCCCCCAGGATGCTGAAGAGTGCCAGGCCCAGCGCGTCGGCCAGCTCCAGCAGCTGCTCGGGCGGCCGGGCGAAGCGCACATAGGGCACCGTCAGCAGGGCCGCGATCAGGGCCGCCACCAGGAACTGCGGCTGCTCCACCCAGAACACCGGGCGGTCCAGCAGCAGGTCACGCAGGGTGCCGCCGCCGGTCGCCGTCACCCAGGCGATCACCACCACGCCCAGCAGGTCCAGCGACTTCCGCCCGGCCGCGAGCGCGCCGGACACCGCGAACACCGCCACGCCCGCCAGTTCGATCCAGGGTGCAATCATGATGGCGGCATGCTAACCGCTCAGTGCCGGCCTTGTCCGCCCGCCATGCGCTTGAGGGCCAGGGCATCGGCGATCACATGCGGTGGCGTGCCGGATGCCTTCGACTCCGCGAAGATATCCGCCAGGGTCTGCTCGATGCCCGCGACCCGCTTCCAGACCTCCTCCTCGCTGCCACTGCGCAGGTACTCGGAGGCGGCGCAGATGATCCCGCCGGCGTTGATGACGTAGTCGGGCGCGTAGAGGATGCCGCGGGCATGCAGGGCCAGCCCGTCTTCCGGCGAAGCCAGCTGGTTGTTGGCACCGCCGGCGACGATCGGGGCGCGGATTCGCGGGATCGACTGCGCGTTGAACACGCCGCCCATCGCGCAGGGGGACACCACGTCCACCTCCTGGAACAGGATCTCCTCGGGACTCACCACCTCCGCGCCGAAGCGCTCGCGGACGATCTCGCAGGCCGTGGGGTTGATGTCGGCGACCACCAGGCGGGCGCCGGCCTTGTGCAGGTTCTCGCAGAGGTGCCGGCCGACGCTGCCCAGACCCTGCACCGCGATCCGCAGACCCAGGAGATCGGCCCGCCCCAGGCGCGCCTGCACCGCGGCCAGGATGCCGCAGTACACGCCATAGGCCGTCTTGGGAGAAGGATCGCCGCCGGCGGTATCGCCGTGGCTGGAAATGCCGCTGACATACGGGGTGCTGCGCGCCACGCAGGCCATGTCAGCCACGCTGACGCCCACGTCCTCGGCGGTGACATAGGCGCCGTGCAAACGGTCCACCACCCGGCCGAAGGCCTCGAACTGCGCCTCGGTCACCGGCTTGCCGGGCTCGCGGATGATGACCGCCTTGCCGCCGCCCATCGGCAGGCCCGCCACCGCGTTCTTGAAGCTCATGCCGCGCGACAGGCGCAGCACATCCTGCAGCGCCGCCTCCTCGCTCTCATAGGCCCAGGCGCGGCAGCCGCCGGCCGCAGGCCCCAGGGCGGTGGAATGGATCGCGATGATCCCCTTGAGGCCACTGGCCGCGTCGGAGAAGAAGGTCACGCCTTCATGGTGGTCGAACGCTTGGCTGCTGAACATGGCGGGTCTCTCGATGACGTCCGGGACGTCAGGCTGGGGTGAGAACAGACTAGCCCCACGAGCCCGGGACATGATTTCTTTGTTGCGTCGCTTTGGCAGAAAAGAGGAACGAATTACCGGAGCAAGCCAGATTCCAGAAACAGCCTGATCAAGAACCAAAGCGCCGCAGCCAGAGCACCGGCCGCCGCAGCCGGCAGCCGGTGCCCTGGGTCGCTACATCTCAGCGCGCCAGGCCCAACTGGTCGATGAAGAAGGCCAGCCAGTCGGCGCCCTGCGCACGCTGCCCCGCCACATCCGCCGCACCATGGCCCACGCCGTCGCGCACGCGCATCAGGATCGGGTGCGGGCCCGTGTTCGCCGGCTGCAGGCGCGCCACCATCTTGCGCACGTGCCAGGGCGGGCAACGCAGATCCTCCTTGCCGGCGTCCAGCAGCATGGCCGGATAGGCGATACCGTCCTTGACGCCGTGGTACGGGCTCCAGGCATGCAGCACTTCCGACATCTCGGCGTCGTTGGGATCGCCGTAGTCCAGCGTCGAGGACATGCAGATGGCATCGCGCGCACGCGCCAGCGGGTCGGTGATCGGCACCTGGGGGATGCTCGCGCGGAACAGGTCCGGGCGCTGCACCGCCACGGCCGTAGCCATGACGCCGCCGTTGGAACCACCGACCACGCCGAGCTGCGCCGCGGTACTGATGCCGCGCGCAATTACGTCCTCACCGATCGCGAAGACGTCATTGAACGAGTTCTGCTTGAGCTTGAGCCGACCCTGGTGCCACATGTCCGGCCCCAGCTCGCCGCCACCGCGCAGGTGCATCTGCACCAGCACGCCACCGGCCTTCACCCAGGCCACGAGCCAGCTGCCGGCCCAGCCGGGAATCAGGGCAGCCTGGAAGCCGCCGTAGCCGTACATCGCGGTCGGCTGCGGCTGGGACAGATCCACGTCAGCCCGGGCGATGACGTGATAGGGCACGCGCGCACCGTCTGCACTGGTCGCGGCGTAATCGTGGATCTGCGCATCGAGCCTGAACTGAGGCTGGGTCAGGGCCTCGACCTTCAGGGTATGGACGTTGGCCTTGTACAGCGCCGCGGACTGGACCGGCGAGGAAAACGGAAACAGCACGTCGCCCTTCTCGCCCTGCCAGATCATGTCCATCATGTTGAAGAGCGCGAACTGCTGGATGCTCAAGGCACCGCGACCGGGCAGCGGCACCTCGCCCTGCAGCCGGCCTTCCGCATCGAACACGCGCAGGCGCGACCAGGTATCGACCAGATCGGCCAGCACCAGCTTGCCGTCGATGACCAGCAGCGTCGCCAGCACGTCCTGCGAGCCAGGTAGCAGTTCCTTCCAGGTGCTGCGGTCCTTGGGCGTGGCCAGGGGGATCGACACCAGGCGTCCGCAGGGCGCGCCGTCGTTGGTCACCGCGTAATAGCGGTCGCCGATGATGTCACCGCGGAACTGCGCCGTCTCGCCCTGGAGGAAGGGGCGCCAGCCGCCATCGCAGGTCTCGTCGCGGATGTACTCCGGGCGCGGATTCAGGTGGTCGGCAATGAGCAACATGTGCCGGCCGTCGGCCGCCGGCCGTACCCACATCACCCCCGCACTGCTTTCGTAAACCTCCGGCCGGGTGACCGGCGCGGCGCCCAACACATGACGGTAGATCTTGCCGTCCTCGTGCATGACGGCGGGGTCCCTGCCGTTGATGTAGAAACCACTGCTGTCCGGCAGCCAGGCCACGAAGAACGCATAGACCTGCGGGATCGAGTCCATCAGCACCTTGCCGCTGTCGGCATCGATCACGCGCAGCTCCGCCAGTTCCACGCCGTCGACACTGAAGCCGAGCACCAGCTTGCGCCCGTCGGGCGAAGGCACGAAGTTGCCAATCGCAAGCGTGCGGCCGTTGGCAAAGCTACCGACGTCAACGATGAGGCGCCAGGGGCCGTCGATCGACTCGGCCACCTCGACCAGCGGCATGTTCTTGCCGTCCGGCGTGCGCTTGCGGAACCAGCGCCCACCGCTGAACAGCGGGAAATCAGGCTCGATGCGCGGAATCGAAGCGATAAGTTCATCGGCACGCGCCCTCGCAGGGCGGCCCGCCAGCCAGTCCTGGGTCAGGCGATCCTGCTGGTCTTGATACTCCAGTGACTCCGGGCTTTCTTCCTCCAGCCACTGGAAATCGTCGGTGTAGCTCACGCGGCCAAAGGTCACGGCGACGGGCTGGGGCTTGGCGATGGGGTATTTCATGGTGCTCCTGGAATGAGTGAGGGAGCCGCTCAGGCCACGAGGCCGAGCTGGTCGATGAAGAAGGTGAGGAAATCCGCGCCCTCGGAGCGCTGACCCTGGGGCGTACGCTCGCCGTGGCCGCTGCCCTCCCGGATACGCAGCAATACCGGATTCGGGCCAGCATTGGCAGGCTGCATGCGCGCCGCCATCTTGCGTACGTGCCAGGCCGGGGTGCGGTCGTCCTTCTCGCCGGAATCCATCAGGAATGCCGGGTAGACGGTGCCATCCCTGACGTTGCTGTAGGGGCTGTAGGCCGCCTGGACTTCCGACAGTTCAGGGTCATCGGGGTCGCCGCCGTCCAGGGTTGCACCGAGGCAGATCGGGTCACGCCCGCGTGCCAGCAGATCGGGGGCGGCGGCGTAGGCCGCGCCTGCACGGAACAGGTCTGGCCGTTGCACCACGACCGCGCAGGCCATCACGCCGCCATAGGAGCCACCGGTCACGCCGAGTTGCGCCGTGGTGGTGATGCCGCGCGCGATCAGGTCATCGGCAATGGCGTAGACATCGTTGAAGGTGTTCTGCTTGTGCCGGAGGCGGCCCTGGTGCCACATGTCCGGTCCCAATTCGCCGCCACCGCGCAGGTGCCCCAGCACCAGCACGCCTCCGGCCTGAACCCAGGCGGCGTACTGCGCGCTGGACCAGCCCGGGACCAGCGAAACGGCGAATCCGCCGTAGCCGTAGATGATGGCCGGCTGCGGCTGCGACAGGTCCAGGTCCGCGCGTGCGATCACGTGATACGGAACGCGTACGCCGTCGGCGCTGGTGGTCGCGTAGTCATGCCACTGGGCATCGAGCCGGACCGCCGGCTGCATCAACGCGGTGACCTCGCGCGTATGGATGTTGGCCTTGTACAGTCCTGGCGACTGTACCGGCGACGAGAAGGCGAACAACACCTCACCCTGCCCACCTTTCCACATCATGTCGATCATGTTGAAGAGGACAAACTGCAGGGTGCTGATGGAGCCGCGCGCCGGCAGGGCGATCTCGCCCTTCAGTTGCCCTTCGGTGTTGAACACGCGCAGGCGCGAGTAGGTATCCACGAGGTCCGTCAGCACCAGGTGCCCGTCGATGACCAGCAGCGTGCCGAGCACGGCATCCGATCCCGGCACCAGCTCCTTCCAGGTGCTGCGGTCGGCGGGCGTCGCCAGCGGAATCGACACCAGGCGGCCGCACTTGGCACCATCGTCGGTCACGGCGTAGTAGTAGTCGCCGATGATGTCGCCGCGGAACAAGGCGGTCTCACCCTGCAGGAAAGGCTTCCAGGCACCTTCGCCCGTGCACTCGCGGATATATTCGGGCCGAGGATTCAGGTGATCGGCGATCAGCAGCACATGCCGGCCGTCTGCGGCCGCCTTCGCCCACATCAGCGAGTGAGTGGTCTCGAATTCCTCCGGCTGGGTCACGGGCTCCTCGCCCAGCACCTGGCGATAGACCCGCGACTGGAACAGGGAGACCGCGGGATCCCAGGCCGTGTAGTAGAGACCACTGCTGTCGGGGAACCAGGATGGGAAGATCGGGCGCACCTGGCGGATCGACGCCAGCAGCATCTCGCCGCTGTCGACGTCGATCACGCGGAACTCCGCCATCTCGCGACCATCGATACCCCAGCCGAAGGCCAGTTTGCGCCCGTCGGGCGAAGGGACGAAGGTATCGGCGACCAGCGACTGTCCGCTGCTCATGGCATTGAAATCCACCACGATGCGCCAGGGGCCATCAATCGCCTCCGCCACCTCGAGCACTTCCAGGTTCTTGCCCTCCGGCACACGCTTGCGGAACCAGCGGCCACCGCTGTAACTCGGAAGTTCAGTGCTCACGCGAGGCATCGCGTCGATCAGCGACTCGGCGCGCGCCCGCGCCGGGCGGCTTGCCATCCAATCCAATGTGTAGCGATTCTGCTGGGCCTGGAAGTCCAACGACTCGGGCGTATTTTCCTCCAGCCACTGGTAATTGTCGGTGTAGCTGACGCGACCGTGGGTCACGGGCGTGGGTTGCGGCTTGGCGATCGGGTAATTCATGGAGTATTCGTTGTTTTCATTGATTCAGCGGAGGCGCCTAGAAGCTGCCGCTCAGACGCAGCACGAAAGTGCGCGGTGCAACGTAGGTAACGGTATCGCGGGCAGGCAAGGGATTGGTGGTGACGTTGCCGCGCCCCCGCTCGTCCGTGAGGTTGGCCAGCGTCAGGCTCAGCTGCGGCCAATAGCTGCCTTCTGCAGGCGTGGCGAACAGATTCAGGTCCAGCGTGCGGTAGCCGAAGACCTGTGCCGTGCATGAAATAGTGTTGCAGGCCTGGCCCAGGTAGTTGTGGCGCAGCGAGGTGCCCAGCTGCCAGGACGCGACCGGCTGCGTGTAGGCCAGCGTGGTCGAGGTCTGCCAACGTGGCGACATCGGCCAGGGCGATCCAGCAGGAATATCCTTGTTGCTGACGTCACGGAACTCTTCCGTGGTCTCGGTTCGAGCCCAGGATGCGGCGACGTTGAGGCTCAGCCCCTCCGCGAACGGCGGCAGGTAGCTCACGGAAACCTCGACACCCTCGCCCCTGACGCCGCCGACGTTGTCGATAAAGCCCGTCGTGCTGGCCGGTACGATCTGGTACACCTGTGGGTCCTTCCAGTCGATCATGTAGGCGGAAGCGTCGATCCTCAGGGAGCGGTCCAGCCAGTCACTGCGCAGGCCCAGTTCGTAGTTCCACAGCGAGTCGGACTTGTAGGACGACGGAACCTGTGCGGTTGGGGAAGACGCCGCCAGCTGTGGCCCGCCAAAGCGGAAGCCGCGGGAGGCCGTGAAATACAGGCGCAGGTTGTCGGCCGGCTCGAAGGAGATGGAGGCCTTGGGACTGATGCCATCCTCGCTGGATTCGGCCGAGCGCTGGCCGGCCATGAGGTTGTTCTGCGCTGCGTACAGCAGTCCGGAGAAGAAGATCGTGCCGCCGGTGCGGATGCGATAGGCGCGTGCGCCCAGCGTGACCTCCCAGCGCTCTCCCAGTTCGCGCGTCAGCTCGCCGAACACCGCCCGCTCCTCCAGGTCGATCTCGCCGCGAAGCTGGCCGATATCGAGCATGCCGGCCATCTTGCTGGCGTTGCCGGGACAAGGCGTGGCCAGCAGACCATTGAGCAGCGGTGGTATCGGCAGTGTCGGCAGTCCCTGGGCAGCACCGATTTCGGAGCAATCGTAAAGTTGCATGTCGTAGTAGAAACCGCCGAGGAGCCACTTCCAGGGTCCGTCGCTCGGTGCCGAGACGGCACGCAGTTCCTGCGTGAAGCCCTTGCTGTGGTTATCGCTGGCGCCCGCCAGCAGCGGCAGCAGCCCACCCAAGGCCCGCGAGGCTTCCAGGAATATCTCGAAGCGCTTCTCGACGTACGAGGTCTGCGAGATCAGGTCGCCCCAGTCGAAGCGTCGCTCTATGGAGAGGTTGGCAAGGTCGTAGCCGGACTTTCCGGGGCTGGCCCGTGGCGAGTCGCCGTGCTCCAGTCGGCCGTCGTAGTTGTCGGCATAGGCGATGTCGTCGTCCTCGGTCCGCTGGATGGCACCCAACAGCGAGAACTTCCAGCGGTCGTCCGGCTCCCAGGCAAGGATGCCGCGCAGGCCATATTGCGAGGTCGTATTGATGTCGCTACGGCCGTTCTTCGTATCGTCCACATAGCCAGGCGAATCACGCTTGAAGCCCACCAGGCGCACTGCGGCCTGGTTGCCGGCAAAGGGCGCGTTGAGCATGGCACCGTAGTTCCAGCCGCTGCCGCCGTTGCCCGGATACGACGTGAGCTGGCCGTAGTACTTGAGCTGCACCTCGTCCAGCCGCGGCGCCTCCGGCACGTAGCGGATCATGCCGTTGAGGCCGGTGCCGCCAAACAGCGTGCCCTGCGGGCCCTTGAGCACCTCCACCGTCGCCATGTCGAAGGGATTCGGGTCCAGCTGCACTTTCGGCGCAAAGGGATCCGAGAACGGGATGTCGCCGATCAGCGTGCCCACGGACAGGTTGGTATTGGTACCGGAAGACACGCCGCGGATGGTGACGCGCTTGGGCTCCCCGCCCGTACCCGCGTCGCTCAGGTTGACGCCGGGCACCATCGTCACGATCTGATCGATGCTCTGTATGCCCTCGCGCTCCAGGTCCTCGCCGGTCAGCACCGAAATCGTGGCCGGAATCTCGCGCAGCGGCTCCGCGCGCTTGGTCGCCGTGACCACGATCTCCTCGATCTGCGGCGCACGCCGGGGCTCCGCCAGCGCCGGCTGGGGCTCCGGCTCCTTGGTCGCCAGGGGAATGACATCCAGTTCCTCCGGCGGCTGCGCCGCGGCGGGTTCGGTTGCGGGCTGCTGCGCGACGGCCGGCGCGGCGTCTGGCTGACTGGACTGCTCGTCCAGCAAGGCGTCCAGGAAATCGACGTCGTCCGCCGGCGCCGGGGTCGCCGGTTCCTGAGCCCAGGCCTGGCACACCGTCACCGCCAATACCGTGCCGAGGACCCGGGAGGCCCTCGAGAAACCACGAGTATCCATCAGCTTTTGCTCCGAGAGGCCGGGGACAGCCCCGGCAGAACGAGATCGATCATGGCGTCGAGGTACTGCTCGAAGTCGTATTGCTCGACGGGATCGGGAGAGGGCCTTCCAGGGATGCTGCGCGGTCGCTTCTCGTACGCCGCACCGAGCCGGCGCTCGGCCTCCACGGCCAGCAGCACCGTGGACAGCAAGGCACCCATCGCCAGGTGCACGGTCTTGCGGTCGGGGGCATACGCCAGCAACACGTCCTGCCACCGATCACCGACCTGCACGAAGGTCCGTGCCGCCGCGGAGTCGTAGCGGGATAGCATCACCCCGGGGTGATGCAGCATCAGGCGACGGGACGCCACCAGGAAGGCGATCAGTTCCACGCGCAGCTGGGGCACGGAACTGGATCGTGGCAACGGCAACTGGTCCGTCAGCTTGTGGACCGCCTTGTCCTCGATTTCCTCGATGGCGCCGATGTAGTTGTAGAGCGTGGTGTGGCTGGTCCCCAGCTCCGCGGCCAGGGACCGGATCGTCAGGGCGGCATAGCCCTCGCGCTCCATCACCCGCAGCGCGGCATCCACCAGCAACTCATCCGAATACTTGCGTGGACGCCCCCTGGGGTTGCGCTCCCCTGCCCCGCTTGCCACCCGCTGCTGACTACCCATCGCCGCCGCTCCTGAGAACCTTGCCAAGCCACCCGGCACTCCAGCCGAATTTATGTCCAAGGTGGTCGTATATTTGATGTAATGTACATACACACATGTATAATGGCAAGACGCATAATCCGGACAGGGTGGGATACAGTGAAATCCGCGGTGCAGCAAAACAGTGCGAACAAATCGGCGCCCCTGCGGCGCGATCTCCTCATCGCCTTTACCTTGCCGACCCTGATCCTGGGGGTCATGCATGGGCCGGAGGGCCAGATCCAGGCGATCTACGCCAAGCACGCCGGACTGTCCCTCGCCGCGCTGGCGGCGGCGATGCTGATCACCAAGATGTTCGACGCGATCACCTATCCGCTGATCGGCTACCTGTCGGACCGCAGCTATGCGCGCAGCGGCACGCGGCGCAGCTGGACCATCGCCGGAACCCTGCTGTCCATGGCCGGCACCTGGTTCCTGCTGCGCCCGCCGGAAGACGTCAGCGTGCTCTACTTCGGCGTCTGGACCGCGGTGCTGTACCTGGGCTGGAAGACCATCGAGATTCCGCTACAGGCCTGGAGCTACGGGCTGTCTCCCGACTATGGCCAACGCGCCCGCGTGCAGGCCTGGCGCGCGATGTCGCAGATGGCCGGCAACCTGCTGTTCTTCGCCACCCCCTTCATCGCAGTGAAGCTCGGCTATTCCGACAGCACCGAGCTCGACTTCCGCAGCCTGGGTGTCGCCGCGGTGATCTGCGTGCTGGCCCTGCCCTTGGCCACCACCCTGCTGATCCTGCGCGTGCCCAGCGGCGACTACGTGGCACCTCCGGTGCAGCCGCGCCATGGCATCAAGGAGATCACCGCCGCGGTACGCAGCAACCCGCCCTTGATTCGCCTGTTCGCGGCCTTCCTGCCGGTGAACCTGCTGGCCGGCATGAGTGGCGGCGTTGCCTACTTCTACATGGACACCTACCTGGGCCTGAGCAAGGAATTTCCGGCCATCATGATCGTGTCCATGCTGCTGTCCTTCATCGGCATCCCGTTCTGGACCGTCCTGTCCGCGCGCTACGAGCGGCATCGCGTCTGGGCCAGCGGCCTGGCGATCGGCGGCCTCGCCTGCATCGGCTTCGCATTGCTCACGCCGGGCCCTTTGGCACTGACGATGTGCTTCCTGCTGTATCCGCTGATCATCCTGGCCCTGGTCGGCACGGTCATCGTCTACACCATGTCCGCCGACATCGTGGACTACGGCAAGCTGCACACCGGCGAGGATCATGGCGGCCTCTATGGCTCGCTGTTCGCCTTCCTGCAGAAGTCCCTGCTAGGGGTGTCGGCCGCGGCCAGCGTCGCCCTGGTGGGCGCCTTCGGTTTCGATGCCACCGCCAAGATACAGACCGCCAGCGGCGTGCTGGGCCTGAAGCTCGCCATGGCCATCGCCCCGGCGATCGGCCTGATCGGCGGCGCCCTGATCATCTGGAACTACCCGCTGACCCGCGCGCGAGTGACGGAAATCCAGGCCGCCCTGGCGGAACGCGATCGGGCCACCCTGGCGCTAGCCGCCGCCACAAAGACGGGAGTGACCTCATGAGAATGCACGACCGTTACGCCGCTGCCGAGAAGCTCCTGCCCTCGGTCTTCCTGCCCAAGCTGCACAACATCTCGCCCACGCTGCGCTGGGTCGGCCAGACCGATCAGTGCTGGTACCAGCGCTCGGACGCCGAGGGGCATCAATGGCTGCTGGTCGACGCCGCCAACGGCACGCGCCGCCCAGCCTTCGATCACTCGCTCCTGGCGGACGCCCTGCGTCACCTGGGCCATGCGGCCGAACCCACGAAGCTGCCGATCACGGTCACCCGCATCACCCTGGATGCCGTCGAGTTCTCTCATGAGAAGACCCGCTATCGCTACGCCGCCAATCAGCTGAGCGCTATCGGTGCAATCGAGTCGGCCCATGGCCCCTCGCGCTCGCCGGACGGAAAGTGGGCGCTGAGCCAGCACGAGGGCAACCTGTGGCTGGCCGAGGCTGGCGGCGAACAGCAGCAGATCACCACCGACGGCTCGCCCGACGACGGCTACGCCATCTACCACGGCAACTTCAAGGCGGGACATGTGCCCCGCAGCCGCGCGGCCGCCAATGGCCGCCCGGCCGGCATCGTCTGGGCTCCCGACAGCAGCAAGCTGATCGTCTGGCGCATCGACCAGCGCCATGTCGAACCATATCCCCTGCTGGAGAGCGCACCGCAGGACGGCAGCTTCCGGCCCAAGCTGCACCTGCCGCGCCTGCCTCTGACCGGCGAGGCGCCCCCCACCATCCGCTGGTTGTGCCTGGACCTGGCCACGCGCCGGCTGGTGCCGCTGCAGCTTCCGGAAGACCAGCTGCACCTGCACCAGGACTGGGAAGCGGTGCGGCGCTGGATGTGGAGCCCCGATTGCCGCCGCGCCTGGGCCGTGATGTTCGGCGAGCACCAGAAAGCCGCGTACCTGCTGGACATCGACCTCGCCAGCGGCGCTACGCGCATCGTCGTCTCGGAAAAGGACGAGCCTCGCGTCGAGCTCAACACCACGTCCTACAGCCAGGTCGCCGTCGAGGTCATCGGCGACATGGAGCAGGTCATCTGGTACAGCCACCGCTCGGGCTGGGGACACCTGTACCGCTACGACGGTCAGACCGGCCAGTTGCTGAATGCCGTCACGCAAGGCGATTGGTTGGTGCGCGACCTGATCGACGTGGATGCTCGCAGCGGGCGCGTCCTGTTCACTGCCTGCGGGCGTGAAGGCGGCAACCCCTACCTGCGCTCGCTGTACGCGGTGAACGCGGACGGCAGCGGGCTGCGCCGCATCACGCCGGCCGGCCTGGATGCCGACATCAATCCTGGCCTCACCGCGATCTCCAAGACCACGGAATTCGTCCGGCAGCTATCACCCAGCGGCGAGTTCCTGGTCTACACGCGCTCTACTGTCTCGATTCCGCCGCAGACCGTGGCGGTGTGCCTTGAGGATGGCCGCGAGCAGCTGATCGAGCAGACCGATGTCTCCGCGCTGCTCGCCGTCGGCTACGTCCCGCCGGAGGAGTTCGTCACGCTCGCCGCCGACGGCAAGACCGAGATCCACGGCCTGCTGTATCGGCCACCGGTCCTGCCCGCCGATGGCAAGGCGCCGGTCATGGTGGCGCAGTACGCCAGCCCGCTGATGGCGGCCTGCCCGCGCACCTACCTGGCCGCGTCCGCCAGCCCCGGCGTCTGGATTCCGCCGGCCGCCTATGCCGCACTGGGCTGCACCGTGATCGCGCTCGACGCCCGCGGCACCACCGGTCGCAGCCGTGCCTTCGCGACCGCCGGACAGGGCAAGCTCAATCTCATCGGCCTGGACGACTACGTCGCGGCGATCCAGCAGCTCGGCCAGCGGCATTCCTGGATCGACACGCGACGCGTCGGCATCCAAGGTGGCTCCTACGGCGGCTACACCACGCTGCGCGCCATGCTGGAGTTCCCCGAGGTTTTCACCGTGGGCATCGCCGCCGCGCCGTTCGTCTCGGTGCACAACATGTATCCCGACTACCACTGGACCGGTTGGCAGGGCGTGCCAGACTACGGCAACGGCTGCGGCGAGCGGCCGACCGCCACCGCGCGGCCCCTCAACTACGAGTCGATGGACGCAATCCAGCAGGTGCAGCGGCTCAAGGGCCAGTTGCTGGTGGTGGCGGGAGAGCTGGACGAGAACTGCCCGCTGGGCCCGATCCTGCAGCTCTACGACGCCGCCGTGGAGGCTGACGTACCGATGGAGCTGATGGTGCTGCCCAACCGCAACCACTACACGCTGGGCCGCACGCGCCATACGCTGCGCCGGGCGATGGATCATTTCTGCCAGCACTTGCTGAACAGGGCACCGCCGCGCAGATTCATGTTCAGCCTGGCGCCGCAGCCGCCCGAGCCGGCGGATCGCGAGACCGCGTGGTGAGCCGCCCGCCCCTGCATCCGTTCACCCCGCGTAACCACCGCAGGCGCTTCACCGGAGAGTCCGCATGAGCATCAAGATCCTGAAGAACGGCCTGGTCTTCGACGGCCGCAACGAAGCCCTGATCGAGGGCGGCAGCATTGTCATCGAGAACGACCGCATCCGTGAAGTGGCCACTGGCGACGTGAGCATCGCCGGAGCCGACGTCATCGACATGGGCGGCCGCTTCGTCATGCCCGGATTGCTGGACCTACATTTCCACGTTTATAGCATCTCGCTCAACATGAGCCTGATCGACAACATGACGCTGCCGCTCAAGGTCGCGTATGCCGCGCGCCTGCTCAAGGGCACCCTGCACCGCGGCTACACCACCGTGCGCGATCCGGCCGGCGGCGAAATCGGCCTGCACCTGGCCATCAGCCAGGGCCTGATGGAAGGCCCGCGCCTCTACTACGGTGGCAAGGCCCTGTCGCAGACTGGCGGCCATGGCGACATGCGCCCCGAGCACCACCACGACAGCCCCTGCGGCTGCGCCGCCAACAACACCTTCGCCGAGGTGGTCGACGGTGTCGAGAACGTGCGCAAGTTCTGCCGCAACGAACTGCGCAAGGGTGCCGACCACATCAAGCTGTTCATCTCCGGTGGCGTCGCCTCGCCCACCGACCCGATCTGGATGCCGCAGTACACCAACGACGAGATACTGGCCGCGGTCTACGAGGCCAGCACGCGCCGCAAGTACGTGGTGGCGCACTGCCATACCGACGACGGCGCGCGCCGCTGCCTGCAGACCGGCATCCGCTCCATCGACCATTGCACCATCATCACCCAGGAGACCGCGCAACTGATCGCGGCCGCAGACGGCAAGACCTACGCCGTGCCGACCATCGCCGTGCAGGAGCAGATCATGCGCCACGGCCCCGAGCTGGGCGTGTTCGGCGAGAGTCTGGAGAAGATCAAGGTGGCGCACGCGGCGGCCTACCAGTCGATGGAGTACCTGAAGCGTGCAGGCGCGCGCGTCGGCATGGGAACCGATCTGTTCGAGGAGCGCTTCCATCCGATGCAGAACCAGGAGTTCAGCTTCCGCTCCGAAATCTTCGCGCCCATCGAACTGCTGCGCTCGGCCACCAGCATCAATGCCGAGATCATGCAGAAGAGCGGCCTGGTCGGCAGCCTCGAACCCGGCGCCTACGCCGACCTCATCGCCATCGACCGCAACCCGCTGAAGGACATCCACGTCATGGCCCAGCCCGACGAGCACTTCAGCGTGATCATGAAGGGTGGCGAATTCGTGCGTAACCGCCTGTAGGACCGTCCGGACCGACTACCGGTGCTGCCACCCTTCGTCGTCATCCATTATTATGCATAACTGCATGTTTAAAGCGTCTCGAGGTACTGAAATGAGAAGCGCCAGCGAATCCTGCCTGGGTCGTGCCGAAGATTGGGATGCTCCCGCCGTCCCGGCGGTAGCTCCCCGCGCCCGGGTCGTCGAGTACCTGCAGCGGCCGGCTGCCCCGGCCTCGCCGCAGCTGCAGGCGCTGGACCAGGCACGCAGCCTGAGCCTGCTGCTGCAGGGCTACCTGCAGAAGTCGCCGGAGGCGCTGGTATTCCTCGATGGCGGCGGAACCATTCTCTACAAGAGCGACCACGGAGAAGCACAGTTCGACCGCTGGAACCGCACCCTGGTGCGCGGCCAGGAGTCCAGCAGCCTGCCGGCCGCACTGCGCCTGGCCGTGCTCGGCGGCGATCGTCCGCTGCAGTTGCAGCATCCCCAGCTTCCCGGCCTGTCGGCCAACCTGGAGCCGATCCCCGGCGGCTTCGTGCTGCGCCTGACGGACGACCAGACCCTGGGCAGTTCGGGCGAACTGTCGGCACAGGCCCTGGCGGCACTGAAGAAGCTCTCGACGTCGGAACAACGCGTCGCGCGCCTGGCGGTCGAAGGCTTGCGCAACGACCAGATCGCCAAGCGCCTGTCGCGCTCGCCGCGCACCATCGAGTTCCAGCTGCACTGCAGCTTCCGCAAGCTGGGCGTCAGCAACCGCGTCCAGCTCTCGCGCCTGCTGAGCTGAGCCCTTCCCGTTCAGGCGGCGCGAGACTCCGACTTCTTCAGTGCATCGAGGTACTTCTGGCCACCGAGTAGCTGGTGGAAGAACTCGAGGTTGCGCTCGCGGTACTCCAGCGGATCTTCGACGCCGAGCGCGTAGTAGCCGATCTGCTGCCAGTAGAACAGCTTGCCGCGCAGCTCGGCCTCCTGCGACGGGTAGCCCAGGCCGACGAAGACGGCCTGCAGCGCCTTGACGCGATCCGCATCCACCTCGTGCACCACGTCCGCCACCGGCTGCGAAATGCGCGCCCACTCGCGAACGGCCATGTCGAACTGCGGATCGAAGCCGCGTTCGTGCACCAGGTTGTCCGTCATTTCCTTGAACACGTTGATCGCGCCACGCGGCGACGAGGCATCGGCGTTCTTGGGGATGAAGCAATTGTTGATGCGCCAATCGTCCAGCAAGGCCTGCAGCAGCTTGTGATGACTGCTGAAGTGGTAATAGAAGCCACCGCGCGTCACCTTCAGCCGCTTGGCCAGGCGATCCACCTTGATGCCGGCCAGGCCCTCCTCGATCAGCAGCACCCGGGCACAGCTGATCCAGCCTTCCATGGGCACCTTGATGTTGCCCTTGCGGCTGGGGGGTTCGAAGCTGAGTACCCGCTTCTGCCGGCGGGTGGAATTCAGACGCTTGGTGGCCATTCAGGGCACATCCCGAAGAAGAGACAGTCCTGAATCATACACTTTTCAGGAAATGTCCCTTCCCGCATCCCGTGGTGCCGACAGGCGCAGGACCAGGATGCCCGTCGCGATGCCCGCGGCGGCCTGGTTGACCAGGGGATCGAGCCCCGCCAGCTTCCAGATGCTGGCGGCAGCCAGCCCCGCCAGCACCGAGAGGATCAGCGAGCGCGCGTCATGCCGCCAGCCCAGCACCTTGGCCATCACCGCCGGTGCGATGCCGGCCGCCATCATCGCCACCGAGGCCAGGGCCACCTGCATGACGCTGCCGTGGAGCAGCAGCGACAGCCCCATGGTGAGGCCGCCCATCAGCACGCAACCCCAGGCGATCGAGAAGCGCCGGCCGGGCATCGCGCGCGACAGCAGGTCGTGGCTCAGTGTCTGCGCCATCGCCACCAGCAGGGCATTGGAGGTCGCGGCGATCGTCGCGAAGACGTCGGCGACGATGATGCCGGTGGCCACCGCGTTCATGCGATGGCTGAAGAACAGGCTCAACCCGGCCTCGGGGTCCTGCAGGTCCGGCATCACCCCACGCAGCATCACGCCGAACACGGTCATGGAGATCCAGGTGAACTGGACGAAGCCCATGTAGATCCACCAGGCGGAGCGCGTTTCGGCCGGGCTGGCCCCCGCCAGGTAACGCGACACGATGTGGGGCTGTCCCAGGCCGAACCCCAGCGCGGCGGCGCCGAATCCCAGCACGAATCCGGCTGCCGCCGGCCAGCCGCCTGCCGGCAGCAGGCTGAGGAAGCCCGGCCCGGCGGCAGCAAGATTCTGCTGCACGATCACCCCATCCTCGCGGGCGACCCAGAACACGGCGAACAGGGCCAGGGCCGTGCCAATGATGCGGATGACCGCCTGCAGGCTGTCCACATAGACCGAGCCGCGGAAGCCGCCGATGCCGGTATAGGCAATGATCAGCACGGCGAAGAGCGCCAGGGCGCCGAGACCGGAGATGGGGAAGGCGCCGGCGATGAACTTCTGGCCGGCCAGCCATTGCGCCGATACATAGCCGGACAGGCACAACAGGATCAGCAGCCCACAGAGCAGCGCCAGCATCGTGGCGCCGCGGCCCTGCAGTCCATAGGTCAGGAGTTCCGGCAGCGTCGTCGCACGCGAGCGCCGGCCAAAATCGTTCAGCCGTTGCGGGAACAAGGCCCAGAAGACGATATCGCCTACCAGCCAGGACAGCGGCAGCAGCACCCATTGCATGCCGTACACATAGCCCAGGCCCACGGCACCCGTGACAATGAATCCGCTGTTGGCGGCGGCGCCCGCCGACAGGCCGATCAGCCAGCGATTGAGCTTCTGCTCCGCCAGACCGCCATGGTCAGACCCGCCATGACGCCGGCCAAGCCAGGCCATCAGGAAGGTGGCCGCGAGCGTCAGCCCGAAGACCGCAATCGAAACATTGGAATAGCTACTGGACACGCCGTGCATCCCCCCGGACGTCGCTGAGTCCTCGATCCTTTCCCTACTTGCCAGTTCCCGGTTGCCGGCGCAACTCGGCCGCCTGCAGCGTATTGCGCATCAGCATGGCCACCGTCATCGGCCCCACGCCGCCCGGCACCGGCGTGATCCAGGCCGCGCGCTCGCGTGCCGGCTCGAACTCCACGTCGCCGCGCAGCTTGCCGTCGGCACAGCGGTTGATGCCCACGTCGATGACGGTGGCACCCGGCTTGATCCACTCGCCCTTCACCAACCCGGGCTTGCCGGCGGCCACCACCAGGATGTCCGCGCTACCCACGTCATCCGCCAGGCTGCGGGTGAAGCGATGGGTCACGGTGATGATGGAGCCAGCCAGCAGCAGTTCCATCGACATGGGCCGCCCGACGATGTTGGAAGCACCGACGATCACGGCACGGCGCCCGTAGAAGCTCTCGCCGATCCCGCGCAGCAGTTCGATCACGCCATAGGGCGTGCAGGGCCGCAGGCGCGGGATGCGCTGCATCAGGCGGCCCACGTTGAACGGATGGAAGCCATCCACGTCCTTGTCCGGGTGGATGCGCTCGATCACCGCCGTGGCATCGATCGGCGCTGGCAGCGGCAGCTGCACCAGGATGCCGTCTACCGTCGGATCGTCATTGAGCCCGTCGATGATCCGCAGCAGTTCCGCCTCGCCGGTCTCGGCCGGCAGCTCGTGCGGCCGCGCCTCGATGCCGACCCGGCGACAGGCCTCCACCTTGTTGCGCACGTAGACCGCGGAAGCCGGGTCCGCGCCGACGATCACGGTCGCCAGGCAAGGTGCGCGCCCTTCCCCGGCACGCTCCGCGGCCACGCGGCGGGAAACCTCGTCCAGCACGCCGGCGGCAACCGCCTTGCCATCGATCAGGGTCGCGCTCATGGCAGCACGGCATCCGTGAATCCGCAGAAATCGTTCATCCTGTCCATACCATCGAAAGCCGCTTCTTCATGAACGTCATACCGGCGAAAGCCGGTATCCAGTCGCACGGCGGCTACTCCTGCGCGGGACTGGATGCCGGCTTTCGCCGGCATGACGGGTTCCCTTGTTTGCTCGAGTCGAAACTGTCCTAGGCGAAGACGATAGTCTTGGGCCAGTTGGGAATCACGCGGTGTTCCACATGCCAGCGCACCGCTCGCGCGAGCACGCGGGCCTCCACGTCGCGCCCCAGGTTGGCCATCTCCTCGGCATTCATCGCGTGATTCACCCGGACCACGTCCTGCTCGATGATCGGACCCTCGTCGAGGTCCGAGGTGACGTAGTGCGCCGTCGCCCCCACCAGCTTCACACCGCGCTCGTAGGCGCGCTTGTAGGGGCTCGCGCCCTTGAAGCTGGGGAGGAAGGAGTGATGGATGTTGATGCAGCGCCCGTCCAGCGCGCGACACATGTCCTGCGACAGCACCTGCATGTAGCGGGCCAGCACCAGCAGGTCGACCTGCTCCTTGTCCATCAGCGCGAGTATCTGTGCTTCCTGCTGCGGCTTGGTCTCCGCCGTGATCGGAAAGTGGTGGAACGGCAGGCCATGCCATTCGGTCAGGCTGCGCATGTCCGGGTGGTTGGAGACCACGCCCACGATATCCGTGTGCAGCAGGCCCGAGCGCCAGCGGTGCAGCAGGTCGTTGAGGCAGTGGCCGAACTTGGACACCGCGATCAGCGTGCGCAGCTTGCGGTTCCAGGGCACGATCTTCCATTCCAGCAGGCGATCGCGGGCGATCGGCGCCAGCTCGTCGCGGATCTGTTCCTGGCTGAGCGACACCGGCGAGGCCAGGTGCATGCGGATGAAGAAGGCGCCCGTGTCGGGATCGCCGAACTGCGCGCCGTCGCGGATGTCGCAGCCGGCGCGATACAGCGCCGAGGTCACGGCCGCCATGATGCCGGGGCGGTCCGGGGCGCGGAAGGTCAGGATGTGATCGTGGGTGGCTTCGGTCATGGCAGGGCTTCGGTCGCGGGAAGGGCGGGAACTACAGCATCATTACAATACATAACTGCATTATTCTTGGCAGGGCCCGGCTTGGGGCACGGCGCCGCCCTACTTCACCGAAGCCGTCAGCCGGCCGGCATCCGCCAGCCAGGACGACAGGTATTCGGCCAGGCTGACGTCGATCAGCAGGCGGTAGTCGTCTTCACCGAGGCGCTGCAGCAGCACCGGCACCGTCTCCGCGAACAGCGTGCGGGAGAATCCGGAGGGCGGCAGGCTTACCGAAGTGGCCGCCGCCAGCACCGCCGGGGCGCGCACGCCCTGCAGGCGGACACTGGCCAGCCGCGAGGACAGGTCGGTCACCACCCAGGAGTCCGTGCTCTCCGGCAGCGCCCGCGGCACGGCGCAGATCAGCATCCAGGCATTCGGCTCGAAGCGCGCCAGCGACGACTCCGCGCAGCCGGTCCAGGCGTTCGGCGTGGCTGGCAGATCGAACGGCAGGACGCCCAGGGCCGCGGCACGGTCCGCCTTGCGCGACAGGCGCAGGCTGGCGAGCTGCAGGAAGGGCTCCTCGACCGCGCGGAAGCCCGCACCGTCCGCGATGACCCGCGGCGCAGCGCCGGGTGTGGTCCCCATGGGAGAGATGGCACTGAGCATGGAACGGGCCGGCAGGGTGTTCTGGTTCATGTCGTTCACATCCGCAGCCTTTCGCCTTCAGGATCGTAGGCGGTCATCGAAACGATCTTGGCCGGCAGCAGCTTGCCACCGTCGAAGACCTGGACCTGCTCGCCCATGCGCTCGCGGCCGCGTTCCACCAGGGCCATCGCCACCGGCCGCCCCAGCGTGGGACTCATGAAGGAGGAAGTCACCCAACCCTGGGTCGGCCCGGATGCGGCCTTGAACGCCGCATCCACCACATGGCCGCCGACCGGCAGCAACGAAGCCCCGTCCACGGGCGCCAGGCCGACCAGCTGCCGGCGGTCCGTGCGGCGGCCGTCGGGCGTCATCGTGGTGCGGCGGCCGATGAAGTCCTCGGGCTTCTTGTCGATGATCGCCCCGAAGCCGACGTCCTGCGGCAAGGTCAGGCCATCGGTATCGGAGCCCACGTGCAGGAAGCCCTTCTCGGTACGCATCACCATCAGCGACTCGATGCCGAAGGGGATGATGCCCAGCGGCTTGCCCGCTTCCAGCAGGGCATTCCACAGCGACAGGCCGTACTGCCAGGGCACGCTGATCTCATAGCCCAGCTCGCCGGTGAAGCTGACGCGCGCGACCCGCACCGGCACCTCGCCGATGCGCCCTTCGCGGGCACTCATGTGCGGGAAGGCTGCCGCAGCCAGGTCGATACCGCTGTCCAGGCACGCCAGTACCTCTCGGGCCTTGGGGCCGGCGAGCATCACCACCGCCCACTGCGTGGTCACGGATTCCACCGTGACGTCGAGGTCCACCCACTCGCACTGCAGCCACTCTTCCATCCATTCCACGATGCGGTCGGCCTGGCCGCTGGTGGTGCCCACCAGGTAGCTGTTCTCGGACCAGCGCGTCAGCACGCCATCGTCCTTGACGATGCCGTCCTCGCCCAGCATCAGGCCGTAACGGCAGGCGCCGACCTTCAGGGTCCTGACGTTGTTGACGTAGACCCGGGTCAGGAACTCCGCCGCATCCGGGCCCTGCACCAGGATCTTGCCCAGCGGCGAGTAGTCCAGGATGCCGACCCCGCTGCGCACCGCGAGGACTTCGCGGTGGATCGTCGCGCTCTCCGCCTCGCCGGACTGCGGATAGAAGGCCGGGCGCAGCCAGGCACCGTAGTCCTCCATCTTGGCGCCGGCCGCATCATGGGCCGCCTGCGCCGCCAGGTGCCGCAGCGGACGGTAGAAGGCGCCGACATTGCGGCCCGCGACGGCGCCGAAGGTCACCGGATTGAAGGGCGGACGGAAACGCGTAGTGCCCACCTCTCCCGGCGCCTTGCCGAGCACGCCCGACAGGATGCCGATGGCGTTGACGTTCGAGGTCTTGCCCTGGTCCGTCATCATGCCGGTGGTGGTGTAGCGCTTGAAGTGCTCTACCGAGACGAAGTTCTCGCGTGCCGACAGGCGCAGGTCGGATTCCGTCGAGTCGCTGGCGAAATCCACCCAGGACTTCGACGGGCCGCGGCCGATAGCCTCGACGTTGACCGACCACAGCGCCGCCTGCGCCGTCGAGGCAACCGGAGCCAGCTCACGAACGATGCGGTTGGCAGCGGCGTCCCTGCCGGCAACGCGGGCGGCTTCCACGGCGATATCGCGCTCAGCCTGGCCCGCAGCAGCGCCGACCAGATGTCCGGCCTGCGCCGGGCGATGCGGCACGAAAGCCTTCTGCTGATCGTCGAAGCGCAAGGCGCCGCCGGACTGGGAGAACAGGTGCACGGTGGGATTCCAGCCGCCGGACACCAGCAGCACGTCCGCATCGAGCCAGCGCCCGGTACCCGGCTGCGCCTGTCCCTGCCCGTTCACGTCGTGCAGTTCCACGCGCTGCAGGCCACTGCGGCCACGGGTGTCGGTGGGCGCGCAGTTCATCGCCACCGGGATGCCCAGCACCTGGGCCTGGGCCAGCGGTGCCGGCTGGCCGCCGCGCGAATCGGCGATCTGCACCACCTCGACACCGGCCTTGCGCAGTTCGAAGGCCACCGCATAGGCGCTGTCGTTGTTGGTCGCGATCGCGACGCGGCGGCCCGGCAGCACGCCATGGCGATGCAGGTACTGCAGCGCGGCACCGGCGAGCATCACGCCCGGGCGGTCGTTGTTGGGAAACACCAGCGGGCGCTCCAGCGCACCGGTGGCCAGCACGATCTGCCGCCCGCGGATCTTCCACAGCCGCTGGCGCGGACCCGTGCCGCCGGCCGGCAGCAGCTCGTTGGCCAACAGGTGGTTGTGATCGTAGTAGCCGAACGCCGTAGTGGAGCCCAGCACGCGGATGTTCGGCAGCGCGCGGATCTCGTCCTCGCGCGCCTTCAGCCAGTCCGCTGCGGGCAAGCCCTCGACCAGGCCCGGCTCGTACTGCAGCGAGCCACCCAGGGCAGGCTTGTCGTCCACCAGCACCACGGAGGCGCCATCGCGCGCCGCCGCGATGGCCGCCGCCAGGCCCGAGGGGCCGGCACCGACCACGATCACGTCGGCCTGGGCATGGCACTTGTCGTAGACATCCGGGTCCGCCAGCTTGGGGCTGACACCCAGGCCCGCGCCATGGCGAATCGCCGGCTCGTACAGGTGCCAGCTCGGCGCCATGAAGGTCTTGTAGTAGAAACCCGCCGGCCAGAACGGCTTCAGCAACTGGAAGAAGCCGAAGACGTCGTGACGCGCGTTGGGCCAGCAATTGACCGCACGCGCCTCCAGGCCGTCATACAGCTCGACCTGGGTGGCGCGCAGGTTGGGCTGCGTGCGCGCACCGCTCTCCAGCTGCACCAGCGTATTGGCTTCCTCGAAACCCGCCGCCATCAGGCCGCGCGGACGGTGGTACTTGAAGCTGCGCCCGGTGACCCGCACGCCGTTGGCCAGCAGGGCCGAGGCCAGCGTGTCGCCGGCGTAGCCGGTGTACTCGCGGCCGTCGAAACGGAAGCGCAGCGGGCGCGTGCGGTCGACCCGCCCACCCTGGCTGCTGCGGAACTCCTGGCTCATGACCTGCCCTCCGTCGCTTCGATCTGCGGCCGCGGCGCGGTCATCGCATAGACCGCCCGGACTTCATGGGTCACGGTGTGGCGCGCCAGGTTGAACCACTGGCGGCAGCCCGCGGCATGCAGCCAGCGCTCGAAGTGCCAGCCCAGCGGGTTCTGGCGCATGTAGAGGTAGTCCGCCCACTGCGCGTCGGAGACGTCGTTGTGGGGACCCGGCCGCTGGATGTGGCTCTCGCCACCGCAACGGAATTCGGCCTCGTCACGAGGACCGCAGAAGGGGCAGTCGATCTTCAACACTAGAGCTTATCCATGAATAAAACACATCAGTGTGCGATTCCTGCAGCGGCGGCTTCGTCGACCAGGCGGCCGGTGGTGAAGCGCTCGAGTCCAAAGGGCTTGATCAGCGGATGTACTTCGCCGGTGGCCAGGGTATGGGCCATGCTCCAGCCGCCAGCGGGAATGGCCTTGAAGCCACCGGTGCCGAAACCACAGTTCAGGTAGAGGTTCTCGACCGGACAAGGGCCGAAGATCGGCGAGGAGTCGCGCACCACGTCGACGATGCCGGCCCACTGGCGCATCAGGCGCAGGCGCGAGAACGCGGGGAACATCTCCAGCATGCCGGCGACCACGCCTTCCAGCGTATGGAAGTTGCCGCGCTGTGCGTAGGACGGATACAGGTCCAGCGCGCCGCCGATCACCAGTTCGCCCTTGTCGGTCTGGCTGAGATAGACGCCGGTCGCCGGCGACAGCACCACCGTGTCGAACACCGGCTTCACCGGCTCCGACACGAAGGCCTGCAGCGCATAGCTGGTGATGGGCAGGCGCCGGCCGGCCGGCGCCGCCCCCGTGCGGGTGTGGCCGGCCACCGCCAGGCCGACCGGGTCGGCGCGGCGCTCGCCGCGGGTGGTG
>JBPOHT010000069.1:0-8533 GCA_052035235.1 Pseudomonadota bacterium
GGATGCCTACATTCGCTGGTACAACGAAGCCAGGATCAAGATATCGCTGGGCTTCCGCAGTCCCATGCAACACCGCAGGAACCTGGCGATCGCTGCTTAACCAGTCCAAGTTTTCCGCCGCACCCCCCGGTGGTCAGTTTTGGATCGGCAGCAACATGGTAGCGGGCAGCGAGAGGCCCTTCTTGCGTTCATCTTGATTGATTATGTTTTTAGCCACACAGTCTTGACGGTCAAGCAAGGAGAGCGGGCGATAGTGAGCGACAGGTTTAGGGCGCCCGTTTGGTGCCCTCGCTAGTCCGCTTTGGGCTGAAAGCGGAAGCCTCCATCACTCCAGCACGAAAGCCGCCTGCTGATCGATCGGGTTCTGCTCCCGGAAGTTCGACAGCCCCACGCCAACCAGGCGGTAGAGGGTCTTGTCCTCGCCGCTGACCCGATCACGGAGCGACAGCGCGATGTTCGTCAGTTCCTCCAGAGACGCGGGCGGCGATGGCGGCGTGAGGCTGCGCGTGAGGATGCGGAAGTCCGCGGTCTTGAGCTTCAGCACCACCGTGCGGGCGATACGCTGGGTCTTGCGCGTGCCGGCCCAGGCCTTCTCCGCCAGGCGCCGGATCGCCGCTTCGGTCTCTGCCAGGGGCACGTCGCGTTCGAAGGTGTCCTCCGCCGACACCTGCTGCAGCGGCCGGTCCGGCACCACCGGCTCCTCGTCGATGCCGCGCGCCAGCTCGTAGAGCCGCTGGCCGTAGCGCCCGAACTGCTGCGCGAGCTGCCCCTGCGTCAGCTCGCGCAGCTGCGCGATGCTGCGCACGCCCATCTGTTCCAGGCGCTTGTCCGTCACCTTGCCGATGCCGGGGATGCGCGCCGCCGGCAAGGGCGGCAACACTGTGTCGATGTCGGCCGGGCGGATCACGAACAGGCCGTCGGGCTTGCGCATGTCCGAGGCCAGCTTGGCCAGGAACTTGTTGGGCGCGACCCCGGCCGAGGCGGTGAGATGCAGCTCCTCGCGGATCGCCTCGCGGATCGCCTTGGCCACCTCGGTGGCGCTGGGCAGGGACTGCTTGTTGACGGTGACGTCGAGGTAGGCCTCGTCCAGTGACAGGGGCTCCACCAGGTCGGTATGGCGCCGCATGATCTCGCGCACCTGTCGCGACACCGTGCGGTAGCGCGTGAAGTCCGGCGGCACGAACACCGCCTCCGGGCACAGGCGCTCGGCGCGCACCGCCGGCATGGCCGAGCGCACGCCGAAGGTACGCGCCTCGTAGGACGCCGCGCAGACCACCGAGCGGCTGCCGCGCCAGGCCACGACCACGGGGCGGCCGCGCAACGAGGGGTCGTCGCGCTGCTCCACGGAGGCGTAGAACGCGTCCATGTCGACGTGGATGATCTTGCGCACGGGGCTCAGGCTAAGATCGGTCGTGCCGACTATGCAAATGAGGGGGAAACATGAGCCGTAACCTGTATCAGGGCCTGCTGTGGCTTTTCGGCCTCGGCTTCGCCGTGGCCTTCAACCTGATCGTGATGCCCGCCCTGCTGCGCGACGGCGACATCCCCGGCGGTTTTGCCGCCGGCTTCGTCAATCCCTATGCCTCCGGCTATGCGCTGGACGCGATCCTGTGCTGGTGCGTGCTGGCCAGCTGGGTGGCCTACGAGAAGGCCACGCTGGGCATCCGCCACGGCTGGATCGCGCTGGTGCTGGGCGTCGCGCCCGGCGTGGCCACTGGCTTTGCACTGTACCTGCTGCTGCGGCTGCGGCAGCAGTCCCCGGCGACGCCGCCTACTTGAGATAGGACCCGATGATCCCGACGAGCTGCTCCATCTCGTCGGCGTCCGTGCCCTCCACCGGCGCGAAATGCTCGCGCAGGTGATCCTCCAGCACCTTGGCCATCAGGCCGTTCACCGCGCCGCGCACGGCGGCGATCTGCTGCAGCACGGCGACGCAGTCCGCATCCCCGTTCAAGGCCTCCTCGAGGCTGCCCAACTGTCCCTTGATGCGCCGGATCCGCGCCGTCAGGGCCTTGGCGTCGCGCGCGACATGCGCCATGGCTTGGTCTCCCTATATACTAGGGGGGAGTATATACGAAAATCCCCCTGATGACCGCCCCCACCCACTCCCACGCCTTCAACGACACCAACCGCGGCGCCGAGAGCCGCACGCTCTGGGCCGCACTGCTGACCGCCGCCGCGATGGTGGTGGAGATCGTCGCCGGCTGGCGATACAACTCGATGGCGCTGCTGGCCGACGGCTGGCACATGAGCTCGCATGCGCTGGCACTGGGCCTGTCGGTGTTCGCCTATGTGATGGCACGGCGCCTGGCGCGCGACTCGCGGTTTGCCTTCGGCACCTGGAAGATCGAGGTGCTGGCCGGCTACACCAGCGCGGTGCTCCTGCTGCTGGTCGCCGCTTCCATGGCCTGGCAGTCGTTCGCCCGGCTGGTGCAGCCCAGCGCGATCCACTACGACGAGGCCATTCCCATCGCCATCGCCGGCCTGCTGGTCAACCTGGTCTGCGCCTGGCTGCTACGCGACAGCCACGATCACCATCACGGACATGAGCACGGTCACGCCCATGGACACGGCCATGGCCATGGCGATCACCGTCACGACATCAACCTGCGCGCCGCCTACCTGCACGTGGTCGCCGACGCCGCCACCTCGGTGCTGGCCATCCTGGCGCTGCTCGGCGGCAAGTACTGGGCCTGGGCCTGGCTGGACCCGGTCATGGGCCTGGTCGGCGCGGCGCTGGTGTCGGTGTGGGCGGTGGGCCTGCTGCGCGAATCCGGCCGCGCACTGCTCGACGCCGAGATGGATGCCCCCGTGGTCGAGGAGATCCGCGAGGTCGTTCGCGACAGCCCGATCCCGGCCGAGATCAGCGACCTGCACGTCTGGCGCGTGGGCCGCGACAAGTTTGCCTGCATCCTCGGCGTGACCACGGCCGCGCAGGCGCTGCCCGAGGACTTCCGCCGACAGCTCGCCGTGCACGAGGAACTGGTGCACATCACCGTCGAGATCAATCCCGCAGGCTGATCCGCGGCCGGCTTGACACCTGCCGCTGCTCATCTTAATACTTCACCATATGGTGAACTATAAGCAGGACCGGCTGGACCGCACCTTCTCCGCCCTGATGGACCCCACGCGGCGCGCGATGCTTGCGCGGCTGGAGCGTGAGGACCGTCTCACGGTGAGCGAACTGGCGCAGCCTTTCGAGATCAAACTGCCGGCGGTGATGAAACACCTGGACGTGCTGGATGCCGCCGGGCTGATCGTCCGAGCCAAGTCCGGCCGCACCGTCACCGTCACACTGTCGCCCGAGCCGATGAGGGAAGCCATGGATTGGTTGAGCCGCTACGAACGCTTCTGGACCCCGCGCCTGGACCGCCTCGCCGCCTACGCCGAGGCCGAGGAAGCCAAGGCCCGCCGGAGCGGCAAGTGACCACCAGCCTGACCCTGGTGCGCCGCATCGCCGCGCGCCCCACCATCGTCTTCGACGCCTTCGTCACGCCCGAGGCCATCCTCCAATGGTGGAGCCCGGACGAAGGCCCGGTGCTGGAGACGGCGGTCGACCTGCGTGTCGGCGGCCAGTTCCGCGTGCGCTTCCGCACGCTGGACGGCAAGGAGCACGAGGGCAACGGGCGCTACCTGGAAGTGGAGCGGCCGCGCCGCATCGTCATGGCCTGGCACTGGAGCCACAACGGTGAACTGGACGAGCGTGGCGAGGAGTCGCGCATCGAGATCGACCTGCGCGAAATCGACGACGGCACCGAACTCACGTTTACCCATGCACGACTCAAGACCGAGTCCTCGCGCGCCAGCCATGAAGCAGGCTGGATCGGTGCCCTGTCCAGGCTGTCGGCCCTCTTCGAGCGCCAAGGAGATCGTCATGCATCATGAAGTCGTTTCGCGCGAGGACTGGCTTGCCGCCAGCCGCGCCCTGCTGGAGCAGGAAAAGGCCTGGACCCGTGAGCGGGATCGCCTGTCCGCCTTGCGCCGCGCGCTGCCCTGGGTGCGCGTCGACAAGCCATACAGCTTCCTGGGCGAGCAAGGCCCGGTGACGCTGGCCCAGCTGTTCGACGGCCGCTCGCAGCTGATCGTCTATCACTTCATGTTCGGCCCGGACTGGACCGAAGGCTGCCCCGGCTGCTCGCTGCTCTGCGACCAGGTGGACGGCGCGCGCCAGCACTTCGAGCACAACGATGTCAGCTGGGTGGCGGTTTCGCGCGGCCCCCTGGACCGGCTGCAGGCCTACCGGCGCCGCATGGGCTGGAACTTCCGCTGGGTTTCCTCGGCCGGCAGCGACTTCAACTTCGACTACCAGGTGTCCTATCCCGCCGGCACGCGCGACGCCGGAGTGGACTACAATTTCACCCATATTCCCGACCCGGGCGTGGATGAACTCCCGGGCGTCAGCGTGTTCCACCGCGACGACAGCGGCGCGATCTTCCACAGCTACTCCAGCTTTGCCCGCGGCGGCGAGATGTTCCTGCCGGTCTACGCCTGGCTCGACATCGTCCCCAAGGGCCGCAACGAGGGCGCCGACGGCATGGGCCACTGGATGCGCCGCCACGACGAATACCCCGATGACGGCCGCCGTCAGGCGTTGCCATCAGCCGCCCCTTCCTGCTGTTCCGCCGGAGCCCGATGATGCCCGTCTCGCCGAACGCCACCGCCGAAATCACCGCCTTTAACTGGGTGCCGCCCTTTGCCCAGGGACTGGTACGCGACCTGCGCGTGCGCTGGGCCTGCGAGGAAATCGGCCTGCCCTACCGCGTGCGCCTGCTCGACGCGCGCCTGCCCAAGCCCGCCGGCTACGTGAAGGAGCAGCCCTTCGAGCAGGTGCCCAGCTTCCGCGATGGCGCCCTGCAGTTGTTCGAGAGCGGCGCCATCCTGCTGCACCTGGGCGAGCGCGACGAGCGCCTGCTGCCGCGCGATCCGCTCGCGCGCGGTCGCGCCACCGCCTGGCTGATTTCCGCGCTCAACAGCGTCGAGCCCGCCGTGCAGAACCTGGCCGCCATCGACGTGTTCCACAGCGGCGAGGAATGGGCCAGGCTGCGCCGCCCCGGGGCGGTGGAGTTCGTGCAACAGAAGCTGTCGCGCGTGTCGGCCTGGCTGGGCGAGCGCGAATGGCTGGAGGATCGTTTCACCGTCGGCGACCTGATGATGGTCACCGTGCTGCGCAACCTGCGCCACACCGACCTGCTGGCCGGCTTCCCCAACCTCGTCTCCCTGCAGAACCGCGCCGAATCACGCCCCGCATTCCAGGCGGCGCTGGCGGCGCAGATCGCGGATTTCGAGGGTTAGGCGACACGTTTTTGCGATGCCTAAATGGCATCGCCTGTGTCGCCTGACGGGCGGCCATGGAGGGCCGCCCTGGGGGTCAATGGGCGAACAGAGGTCGCGCCATGGATGGCGTTCCCGATCAGTCGCTCTCCACCGGCTCGCCCGGCAACCCCGCCCAGGCACGGATCGTCGCCGCGTGCGCCTCCACCAGCCGGCGCCCTTCGGCAATGGCCTGCGCCGCGCGGTGGAAATCCATCAGCGCGTAGTTGTCCAGCACCGGCGACAGGATGATCTCCGCCGGATCGCCGGCCATGCGGCTGCGCGTGATGCGGTCCTGCATGATGTTGATGCTGGCGCCCACCGAGTCGAAGAAGCTCGGATTCTCGCCGTCGCCGCTGGAGAGATAGGTGACGGCGCGCTGCCACAGCGTGCGCTCCGCCTTGGTCGCCGGCTCCGGCTCGATCTCCTCCATCATCGGACGCGCCAGGTGCGCGCCAACCAGCTGCGCATTGAGATTGACGGCGATCACCACGTCGGCGCCCAGGGCGCGACAGGCCGACACCGGCACCGGGTTGACCAGGCCGCCGTCGAGCATCCAACGACCTTCGAACTTCACCGGCGGAAACACGCCGGGCAGCGCACAGGACGCGCGCGCCGCCGGCAGGATCGATCCCTTGGTGATCCACACCTCGCGGCCGCTCTTCATCTCGGTGGCGACGCTGACGTAGCGCTGCTTCAGCGACTCGATCTCCGGATTCTTGTGGCGCTCCTCGAAGAAGCCGAACAAACGCTCGCCCTTGACCACACCTCCCGACAGGGTGAAGTCCATCAGGCTGAAGACATCGCGCGCGCTCAGGGTCTGCACCCATTCCGCGAATTCGTCGAGCTGGCCGGAGACGTAGACCGCGCCGACCAGCGCGCCGATCGAGGTGCCCGCCACCACTTGTGGCCGCACGCCGATCTCCTCCAGCCCCTGCAGGATGCCGATATGCGCCCAGCCACGTGCCGAGCCGCTGCCCAGGGCCACGCCGACCACATTGGGATTGCCGTCTTCTCTCATGGCGCCCCCCTCAGCCGAACACCACGACGCTCTGGCGGCTCAGCGCGATCAAGCGCTGTGCCGGGCTCCAGACCGTGGTGCTGTGACTGATGTAGCCATTGGCGGCACTCACCACCTCGGCGTCGACCAGGAAGGGATCGGCGGCGCTGCCGTCGTACTCCTGGCTGAACAGTTCCAGTGTCCAGGTCAGTGAACTGGCCGGCGCCGGCTTCTTCAGCAGCGACAGGCCGGGGCTGGGGATGATGTCGGCCAGGCCCAGCAGCAGCAGTTCGTCGCAGGTTGGCTCATCGCGCAGGCTGACGTAGATCTGCGTCTTCGGCACGGTGGAACCCTGGAAGGGAAAGGTGCCACTGGCCCAGCGCATGCGCACGTTCCTGGTGAATACCGGCGTGGCACCGGGGATGAAGGGAATCTCCCGGGCGCTGTCGAAATCCTTGGGCACCGCCGGATACGGCAGGCTCACGTTGACCTGGGACTCGCGCGCGCTGCCGAAGATGCCGAGCACGCTGCAGGCCACCTGCTCGCCGTCGTACAGCCGCGCCTCCACCTGGGTGGCGGAGCGGCCGCTGCGCAGCACGCGCGCCTCGGCGCGGAAGCTGCCGGCGCCCAGCGGCGCGATGAAGCTGGTCTGCAGTGTCCGCAGCGGCAGTTCCGCCGGCACCAGGCCGCGCATGGCCCTTACGGCGATGGCGGCCTGCAGGCCGCCGAACACCGTGCGTCCCTGCAGCCACTCCTCACCCACGCTGGCGCTCCACTCGCCCCCGCTGCCGGTCATGGCCTGCAGGATTTCCGAAAATCGCATAAAAAGGACTCCAGAGGAGAAAACAATGAAAAAAAGGATGATGCCGGGATTGTCTGCGATTGCCCGGCGGCAGGCGAGCATCTTGCAGGAACCGGATGCCCGGAGGCGCGGTCATTGCGGTGGACCAATTGAATAACCCAGGGAAGGGTTCCATGAGTACTGTCCGGTGCCCTCGCGGGCAGAGTCGCTTGCACCCTGTTGCCCTGCTGCTGGCCAGTTGCGGGCTGGCGGCCTGCGCCGGCAATCCGCAGAAGCCGGAGGGCCCGGCCGATCCGCTGTCGGCGGCCACCGCCACCATCGACAAGATCGCCCCTGCTACCGCTCCCCTGCCCCCTGATCGGGTCTTCAGCAGCGACCCGGTCCTGCCGGGCTCCGGCGGCACCGCGCCGGACGTGGTGGTCCCCAAGGGCGAGGTCAAGCCTACAAACGCCTGCGACCAGGAGCCCCCCCAGGATGAGGTCCGCGTCGACCACGCGCGCCGCCGCCTGGAAGAGATGACCTGCACCACGGCCATGTGGATCGACGGCCTGTTCGGTGACGAATACCACGTCGGCGCGGCACGGCAGGCCTACGGCCGCCTGCAGGTCTCGCACGACTGGTCCGAGTTCTATGGCAACAAGACGCGCGTACGCTTCAACGTGCGTGCCGATTTCCCCAACATCAAGAACGGCCTCTCCGGGTTCGTGGGACGCGACGACAGCGACGCCTTCCTGCGCGACCGTGGCGAACGCTTCGGCCTGCGCTCGCAGTTTCCCAGCCTGGAGGGCGACGACGCCTGGCTCGCAGGCCTGGGCTACTCACTGCCCGGCAACCGCAACTTCCGCTCGGACTTCCGCGTGGGCGTACGCGGCCTGGCCTCGCCGATGCTGTTCGTGCAAAACCGCGTCGGCTACATTCCCTGGTCCAACGACGAGCACCTGCTGTACCTGCGCGCGACGCCGTTCTGGAATACCGACGACGGCTTCGGCTTCACCAGCGGCTTCGACCTGAGCAAGGTGCTCAGCGACACGCGCCTGCTGCGCTGGAGCAACGTCACCACCATCACCCAGGAGTCCGAGGGCATGGACTGGTACAGCGGCCTGATCCACTATAAGTCGCTGGAGAAACGGCGCGCCGTGGCGGTCGAAGGTTTCATCCGTGGCTCGACGGGTGCCGAGGTGCCGCTGCAGGAATACGGTGTCCAGACCATCCTGCGCCACCCGATCATGCATGCGCGGCTATGGGGCGAATGGGTGCTGGGTTATACCTTCCCGCGCGAGCTGCGCTCGCAGGACCGTGAAGGTTCGCTGGGCATCGGCTTCGGCCTCGAGCTGCCCTTCGGCGAGCGTTACGACGACTGATGAAACGGCTGAAATGAAAAGGCCGCCCGCGCGATGCGGGCGGCCTTCGAGTCGACCGGC
>JBPOHT010000060.1:0-8895 GCA_052035235.1 Pseudomonadota bacterium
GAGCGCGGGCTTCGCCGGGCTGGTCGATCCGGTGCTCAGCGTGCACGGCGTGCGCCGCTTCAAGACCGATCCGGCGGCCTACGCGCTCGGGCCGGCCGCGCTCGGGCTCGCCGCCAGGGACATCCTCTTCGTCAGCAGCAACGGCTGGGACGCCATCGGCGCCACCTGGCACGGCTACACGACGCTGTGGGTCAACCGCAGCGGCGCGCCGCTCGAGCAGCTCGACACCGAACCCACGCGCACCGGCCGCAGCCTGCGCGACGTGCTCGCCTTCTTCGACTGAACTTCCCTCATCTGCCGCCACGGAGACCCGCCATGCGCACCCCGATCCATCAACTGCACGTCGCCGACGACCTCGTGCGTTTCATCGACGCCGAGGTGCTGCCCGGCACCGGCGTCGACCGCGACGCCTTCTGGGCCGGCTTCGACGCCATCGTGCGCGAGCTCGCGCCGAAGAACGCCGCGCTGCTGGCCGAGCGCGACCGCCTGCAGGCCGAGATCGACGCCTGGCACCGCGCCCACCCGGGCCCGATCCGCGCGCCGAAGAAGTACCGCGCCTTCCTCGAGAAGATCGGCTACCTCGTGCCGCCGCCCGCCCGGCTGAAGGCGACGACGAAGAACGTCGACGCCGAGCTGGCGCTGCAGGCCGGCCCGCAGCTCGTGGTGCCGATCACCAACGCGCGCTACGCGCTCAACGCCGCCAACGCACGCTGGGGCAGCCTGTACGACGCGCTCTACGGCACCGACGTCCTGCCCGAGACCGGCGGCGCCGAACGCGGCGGCGCCTACAACCCGGTGCGCGGCGCGCGGGTCATCGACTACGCCCGGCGCTTCCTCGACCTTGCCGCGCCGCTGACCGAGGGCAGCCACCGCGACAGCACCCGCTACTGGATCGACGCCGGCCACCTGCACGTGACGCTGTCCTCCGGGCGTGTCGTCGACCTGGTCGATCCCTCGCTGCTGGCGGGCTTCCAGGGCGACCCCGCCGCGCCCAGCGCCGTGCTGCTGCGCCACCACGGGCTGCACGTGGACATCCGCATCGACCGCACGGCCCCGATCGGGCAGGCCGACGCCGCCGGCGTGGCCGACGTGGTGCTGGAAGCTGCGCTGTCGACCATCCTCGACCTCGAGGACTCGGTGGCGGCGGTGGACGCCGAGGACAAGATCCTGGGCTACCGCAACTGGCTGGGCATCCTCAAGGGCACGCTCACCGAGGACGTGAGCAAGGGGGGCCGCACCTTCACCCGCGGCCTCAATCCCGACCGGCGCTACCACGGCACGGCCGGCGAGGACGTCGTGCTGCACGGCCGCAGCCTCATGTTCCTGCGCAACGTGGGGCACCTGATGACGAACCCGGCCATCCTCTGGGGTGACGGCCGGGAGGTTCCGGAAGGCATCATGGACGCGGTGGTCACCACCACCATCGCCCTGCACGACCTGCAGCGCCACGGCCAGAACGGCATCGTCAACTCGCGCAGCGGCAGCGTGTACATCGTGAAGCCGAAGATGCACGGCCCGGCCGAGGTCGCCTTCGCCGCCGAGCTGTTCGGCCGCGTGGAGCAGTTGCTGGGCCTGCCGGACAGCACCGTGAAGCTGGGCATCATGGACGAGGAGCGCCGCACCTCGGTGAACCTCACCGCCTGCATCGCCGCCGCCAGCAGCCGCGTGGCCTTCATCAACACCGGCTTCCTCGACCGCACCGGCGACGAGATGCACACCGCCATGCTGGCCGGCCCGATGATGCGCAAGGGCGACATCAAGGGCAGCGCCTGGATCGCCGCCTATGAGCGCCGCAACGTGCTGATCGGCCTGCAGTGCGGCCTCAAGGGCCGCGCGCAGATCGGCAAGGGTATGTGGGCCATGCCGGACCTGATGGCCGCGATGATGGAACAGAAGATCGCCCACCCGAAGGCCGGCGCCAACACCGCCTGGGTACCCTCGCCGACCGCCGCGACGCTGCACGCGCTGCACTACCACCAGGTGAGCGTGCCGGCGGTGCAGGCCGAGCTGCAGAAGTCCGGCGAGGACGCCGGCTCGCTGATGGACAAGCTGCTGACCATCCCCGTGGTGGAGCAGGCCAACTGGTCCGAGGCCGAGAAGCAGCAGGAGCTGGACAACAACATCCAGGGCATCTTGGGCTACGTGGTGCGCTGGGTCGACCAGGGCGTGGGCTGCTCCAAGGTGCCGGACATCCACAACGTGGGCCTGATGGAAGACCGCGCGACGCTGCGCATCTCCAGCCAGCACGTGGCCAACTGGCTGCACCACGGCGTGGTGACCGAGGCCCAGGTGCGCGAGACCTTCACCCGCATGGCCTCGGTGGTGGACAAGCAGAATGCCGCCGACCGCCTGTACCTGCCCATGGCCTCCAACCCCCAGGGCTGCGCCTTCCAGGCCGCCCTGGACCTGGTGTTCAAGGGCAAGGAACAGCCGAGCGGCTACACCGAGCCGCTGCTGCACAGCTGGCGCCAGACGTTCAAGAAGGGCTGATTCGCGCCCAGGTTGTACAGAACCCCGCCGGAGCGATCCGGCGGGGTTTTTTGTTGGGCGGCGCCCGAGGCTTCGCAAGCTCCTTGCAGGCCATCACCGTCAAGCCCTCTTCAGGGGGCATGCCGACGCCGCGCGCACTCACGCTGTGCCGCAGGTCACACCCGCTGGCGGCATCCCCCACCACGGAGGGGTACCGCCGCCCCAGGGGCGGGCCGAATACTCGGCGCCAAGGGAAGTGCCGCCCTGTGACGCAGGACGGCCGATCACAGGAAAGGACGCCACAGGAACCACCAGGCCGCCGCTTGACCGGAGAACCGGAGAGTGGCCCGGGATCGTGCGCCCATCGATGAACCAGGAAAAAGCAGAAGCCATTCGCGTTACGGAGATCGGGACCGCGGCATTGATCGCGGACCTGAAGGCCAGCGGCGCGCGCCGACGCGAGGCGATGGCGCGGCTGTATCGCGGCCAGGCGCCGCGGCTGGCCGCGTATTACCGGGGACAGGGCGCGGATCGGGCCATGGCGGATGACTGGGTGCAAGACACGTTCCTGCGGGTCATGCGCGGTGTGGGTTCGCTGGAAACGGATGCGGCGTTCACGGGCTGGATGTGGGCGATTGCCCGCAACGTGATGGTGGACGCGCGGCGCCGCAAGGATGGCCGCCTGGGCTCGCTGGATGAGCCCGGTGAAGGCGGACTGCCGTTGTGGGAGACCGTGGCCTGCGGCAAGGCGGGGCCGGACGAGGCGCTGGAGCAGCAGCAGCACGCGGCGCTGGTGGGCCGTCAGTTTGCGGCGTTCCGCCGGGACTTTCCGGAGCGGGCGCAGTGCATCGCCTGGAGCTGCCGCGAGGACATGAGCATGGGCGAGCTGGCCGAAGCCGTGGGCCGCAATGTGGGCGCGACGCGGGAGTACCTGTCGCAGTGCCGCAAGAAGGCGCGGGTGTATTTCCAGCCTTGCCTGGAGGCGGCTTGAGGGGCTGATGCGAGTGATGGGGATGAGGGGGCAGCGTCGGCGAATGCGGCTGCGTCCCTCACCCCAACCCCTCTCCCGGGGGGAGAGGGGCTTTGAAGAATTTTACTGGCGTGGAGGTGTATTCCGCGTCGGACCGAATGAGGGCGGTGGGGCCGTGAAAGGCCGAGCCGCGCTCGGGGTATCAGGGCACCGATACCCATCCTGCTGTTCCAACCATCTAGTGGAGTAGAAACATGAAGTCCTACGTCAAGCCTGTTCTGGTGAAGCTCGGCACGCTGGCCCTGATCAAGTCGAACTCGACGGGCCCCAGCTCCGACGGCAAGCAGTACGCCGGCTTCTTCAAGTAAGAAGTTGTCAGGAATTGCCCCGGGTGACCGGGGCAGTTCTTTTTGGGCGGCCGGGCACAGCCCCGCTCCGCCAAGCCTGATGGCACACATGTTCGAGCGCTTCGAGAAGCTGGTGGATGTCACGGCCCCGCCGCCGCGGGAACAGCCGCCGGCCTCGTTACGCGCGCTCTACCAATACTTTCTTGTCGAGCACAAGCGCCTGTTCCTGGCGCTGATGGTGATCGGCAGCGGCGTGGCGATGGCCGACGCGATGGTGCCGGTGTTCATCGGCAAGATCGTCACGCTGGTGGCGGCGCCGGACCGGCAAGCCGCCTTCACCCAGGCCATCCCCATGCTGTGGGCGATGGCGGGGTTCATCCTGCTGCTGCGGCCGCTGCTGCTGCTGCTGGACCTGGTGCTGCGCAACAACCTGCTGGTGCCGCGCGTGACCTCGCGCATCCGCTGGGTGAGCCACTGGCACCTGATCCGCAAGCCCTGGAGCTTCTTCCAGAACGACCAGGCGGGGCGCATCGCCAGCCGGGTGATGCACATGCCGGGCGCGCTGCGCGAGAGCGTGGAGGCCGCGATCCGCGCGGTGTGGTACATCGCGATCTACGGCGGCACCTCGCTGGCCCTGCTGTGCCAGGCGGACTGGCGGCTGGCGCTGCCGGTGCTGGCCTGGTTCCTGGGATACGGCCTGCTGCTGCGGCACTTCGTGCCGCGCCTGCGCCAGCGCGCGCGCGGCAACGCCGAGGCTTACTCCACGCTGATGGGCCGGATCGTGGACAGCTACAGCAACATCCTGATGGTGAAGCTCTTCGGCCGCCAGGAGAACGAGGACGCCTATGCGCGCGAGGCGCTGGAGGCGCATGACCTGGCGCAGCGCCGGCACATGCGCCTGATCACCGCTTTCGTCTTTGGCCTGGCGTTGCTCAACACGGCGCTGCTGGCCGCCACCGCCGGCATCGGCGTGAACCTGTGGCTGCAGGGGCTGGTGGGCGCGGGCGCGCTGGCGATGGCGCTGCCACTGTGCTGGCAGATGGCGAGCACCGCGGGCTGGGTGGCCTGGGAGATCTCCGGCATCTTCGAGAACGTGGCCAGCGTGCAGGACGGCATGGAGTCGATCTGCGCGCCCAACCGGCTGCTGGATGCGCCGCAGGCCCAGCCGCTAGCGGTGACGCGGGGCGAGATCCGCTTCGAGGCTGTGCGCTTTGGCTACGAGGGGCGCGCGGAGGTCTTCAACGGCTTTGACCTGACGATACGCCCCGGTGAACAGGTGGGCATCGTGGGGCGCTCCGGCGCGGGCAAATCCACGCTGGTGTACCTGCTGCTGCGGCTGTTCGACGTGAACGGTGGGCGCATCCTGATCGACGGGCAGGACACGCGCGCGGTGACGCAGGAAAGCCTGCGGGCGGCGATCGGCGTGGTGACGCAGGACGTGACGCTGATGCACCGCTCGATACTGGACAACATCCGCTACGGCCAGCCCGAGGCGGCGCTGGCGGACGTGGCCTGCGCGGCGCGGCAGGCGCAGGCGGACGAGTTCATCCGGCAACTGCGCGACGAGCAGGGCCGCGAAGGCTATGCGGCGATCGTGGGTGAGCGCGGCGTGAAGCTGTCCGGTGGGCAGCGGCAACGCCTGGCGATGGCGCGCGCGATCTTGAAGGACGCGCCGATCATGATCATGGACGAGCCTACCGCGGCGCTGGACAGCGAAGCGGAGCAGGCGATCCAGCGCGAGCTGCAGGCCCTGGGCCGCGGGCGAACGATGATCACGATCGCGCACCGGCTCTCCACACTGATGCGCATGGACCGCATCCTGGTGATGGATGCCGGGCGGCTGGTGGAACAGGGCACGCATGCCGAGCTGCTGGCGCGCGGCGGGCTCTACGCCAGCTTGTGGCGCCACCAGGCGGATGCCCTGGAGCCGGAGGCGCATTCGCTGTTCCGCAACCCCGAACCCGAACAGGCGGCCGCGTGAGCGCGGCGGGCTTGTCCCTTGGCACTGACACATTCATGGATACGAAGATGAACCCGACACCGCCGGCCACCCTCCCCGCCTTCAAGGCCCAGCTCGCCAAGGGCGTGACGCTGACGCGCATCGAGGGCAAGAGCGTGCTGTTTTCCACGCGCACGGGGGAGTCCTTCGGGCTCAACGATATGGGCGCGGAGATGCTGGCGCAGCTGTTTGCCGGCGACTCGCTGCGGGCGGCGAAGCAGATTGGCGCGGAGTACAACGCGCCGGAGGCGGAGATTCACCAGGACCTGTCGGAGCTGGCGGAGGAGCTGGCGGGGTTGAAGTTGATTGAGGTGCGGAGGTAGCAAACCTTTGCAGAAGGCCGTTCGTGCTGAGCCTGGCGAAGCATGGGCGGGCTTCCGCCAACTGAGGTCAACTGGTTTCCGCCCACCCTTCGACAGGCTCAGGGCGAACGGAAACTCCAGCGGAGATTCTTCCCTCGCCCGCTTGCGGGAGAGGGTGGCCCGGAGGGCCGGGAGAGGGGGCTGCAACGCTGGGCTGGTTTAACCACAAAAGGTTCTACAGAAACCCTCTCCCCCCGCCCCTCTCCCGCACGCGGGCGAGGGGAGTTAAAGCCAAGCCGGATACTCCGCCACCACCGTGAAGTCCTCCAGCCCCGGCGTGGTCACGAAAGTCTGTCCGCCGTTGACCACCCAGGCGTGGCCGCTGACCGGGGAGAGCTTCATGCCCACGCGCAGGTTGGCGGCGTGGCCGCGGAGGTTGAGCAGGTACCAGGTGACGATGGCCTGATCCAGGCACTCGATGGGGAACGGCAGGAAGCGCAGGCCACGCTGGACCCGGTCCGCGATCTGCGGCGCTGACCGGTCACCGAAGGCGCGCCACAGCGGGCGGCAGCGGCGGCCGAGGCCGGTGGCGAGGCGGACGGTGCGGTCCAGGCCGAGGAGCTTGGTGCTGCAGAAGGACAGGACGAGTAAGGCGGCGCTCATGAATATGATGAACATGCAGATGGAACCCATTACCCAGTCGCACCAGGGCGCGGATTGTCAGGCTGCGAGAAGCACGCGGGAGGCCTTCCTGGTGCAGGCGGGCACGAGCCCGCGGTGGCGGGCGGGCGCCGGCACGCAGCAGGCGGCCAGCGAGCAGGGCGTGCTGCTGGTGGAGGGGGCCATCTTCCGCATCAACGGGCAGCGGCATGCGCGGCCGGCGCAGGTGCTGCTGGAGCGGCTGCGGGAGCGCGGCACCGGGGCGTTCTGCGAGGTGACGGGCGACTTCGTGGCCTGCTACGTCACGCAAGAGGGTGTGCATGGCTTCAAGAGCCTGACGGGGCAGCACCAGCTCTACTACGGCGAGGGCCAAGGGCTGTTCTGCAACCGCCTGTTCCCCTTCCACGCCGCCACGCCGGCGCCGGAGTGGGACGAGGAATACTTTGGCCGGCACACACTGATCGTGCCCGGCTCGCAGTTCCACGCGGCGTGCACGCCGCTGGCGGGTGTGCGGCGCGTGCTGCCGGGGCAACTGGTGACGCTGGGGCCGAGCGTGGCCAAGCGCGCGCTGGTGATGCGCCAGTATCAGTACAAGCTGGACCCGCAGCAGCGCCGCGAGGATGTGGCACCGGAGATCCTGCGGCTGCTGCGCGAGTCGGTGCAGGACCACCTGCACGCCGCGCCGGGCGCGGATGTGTGTATCGAGATCTCCGGGGGGCTGGACTCGTCCTTCGTGGCCTGCCTGGTGGGCGAGGTCACCCAGGGCGCCAAGGGGGTGATGTTCTCGCAGCCCAACGTGCCCTCCCACCACATCAGCGAAGGCTATGCCCGCGACGTGGCGGAGCGCTATGGCATAGACCTGCGGATCATCCCGCCGGACGAGCTGCCGGCCGTGCCGCAGCTGGAGCCGGCCTACAGCGACGAGCCCAGCGACTTCTTCTGGTTTGGCGAGCTGTTCTCCGAAGCGGTGGCGCAGATGACGCGGCCGGGCGGGCTGGTGTTCACCGGCTTTGGCGCGGACCAGCTCTTCCTGCGCTCGCCGGCGATGCTGCCCCACCTGCTGGGGCGCGGCGAGTGGGGCGCGTTCTTCAGCGCGCTGCGGCCGGCAGCCAAGCTGATGAGCCGCAGCCCGGTGAGCCTGGCACTGCAGAGCCTGGTCTCGCAGATCCCGCGGGAGCTGTACTACCGCATGGCGCGGCACGCGGAGAAATGGCCCTGGAACCCGCTGGACGTCTGCGACGTGAACATGGACCGGCTGCTGCATGCGCCGGTGGGCTGGCTGCGAGCCGATGACCGGCGCGCGGAGTGGGAAAACCAGCGGCGGCAGACCGAGCGGGAGCTGGTGGGCGACGGCATCATCTGCGACAACTGGGGTTACTTTGCCGCCACGCGCGCCGTGACCGCGCCGCACTTTGCGCGCCGCGGCCTGAAGGACGCCTCGCCGTTCTGCGACCTGCGTCTGATCGACTACGTGTACGACCACGTCAGCGCGCTGCTGGTGCACGACTTCAACGGCCGCTATAAGGAACTGCTGCGCGAAGCGCAGAAGGGCGTGGTACCAGAGAGCCTGCGCGACAGGAAGAACGACACCTTCGTGTTCAACTCCTTCCAGTTGCGCTACTTCAACCAGGCGCGGGAGTACTTCCACAGCTTGGTGGACCACTGCCCTGCCGGATGGGTGCACGCGCCGAGCGTGCGCGCCGAGATCGAGGCCCTGCAGTTTGGCCTGATGAATGCGTCCACGCGGTCCGTGGTCGCGTTGATGGGTTACCTGAGCTGGCAACGGGCCTTCCTGCGCCAGGCCGGCGGAGAATCCGCGGCACTGGAGCGGCTGCCCTGGAGTCAGCTGGGTAATGGGCACGGCTGAACGCCGCGCCCGGAAATTCCGGAAACGGAAACGCATCAAACCGATGCGCCAAAAAACCTGCTCCGCCGGGTCACCTCCGGAGAGATGGCGCGCGCCACGTGCCAGACCTGACCTTGCGGCCAGCCGTTGTCTCCGCGGGCGCCTCGTCCAGGCACGCCCGTTGCGCTGCGCGGGCTCCCCTGGTGGAGGGGCCCGGCGGGCAGCAATACCGTGTTGTTAATGAGCACCGACAGCAGGTGTGACCCGGGACTCGTTCGCGGATGCGCTAGCAGAGCCCTACT
>JBPOHT010000048.1:0-10652 GCA_052035235.1 Pseudomonadota bacterium
TGTACTTCACCACGGCCAGGTCGTGGCTGATGAATACGTAGGACAGGCCGAATTCCTCCTGCAGGTCCAGCAGCAAATTCAAAACCGTGGCCTGCACGCTCACGTCCAGGGCGCTCACGCTTTCGTCGCAGACGATGATCTCGGGCTTCATGGACAGGCAGCGCGCAATGGCGATGCGCTGGCGCTGGCCGCCGGAGAATTCGTGCGGGTACTTGCCAAAGGCTTCGCGCGGCAGGCCTACTTTTTCCAGCAGGGCTACGGCCTTGTGCGCGCGCTCGGTGTCGTCGGCACCGATGGCGTGGATGCGCATGGGCTCCATCAGGATCTGGCCCACCGTAAAGCGCGGGTTCAGGCTGGCGTAGGGGTTCTGGAAAATGATCTGCACGCGGCTGCGGTAGGGGCGCATCTGGTCGGCGCTGAGCTGGGCGAGGTTCTTGCCGTCGAACTCGATGCTGCCCTCGGTGGCTTCCAGCAAGCGGGTCAGCATCATGCCGATGGTGGTCTTGCCCGAGCCCGATTCGCCCACTACACCCAGGGTGCGGCCCTTGTAGAGCTTGAAGTCGGCTTGCTTGACGGCCTGGAAGATGGTGTGGCCGAACAGGCCCTGCTTGAGGCGGTAGTCCTTGCGCATGCCTTGCACGGTGACCAAGGGTGCGCCCTCGGCCGAGGCGCTCAGCCGTTGCTCGGTCACCAGGGGGCGATTGTTCATGATGTCGTCAATCACCGGCAGGCGCTTGGGGCGGCGCTCCAGGTCGGGACGGCAGGCAATCAGGGCACGGGTGTAGCTGTCCTTGGGGGCTTGAAAGATGGTCTGCACGTCCCCGGTTTCACGCACCACGCCGTTGCGCATGACCACCACCTGGTCGGAGATTTCGCCTACCAGCCCGAGGTCGTGGCTGATAAAGAGCACACTCATCTTGTGGCGCTGCTGCAGCTTGGCGATGAGGTCGGTCACCTGGCGTTGCACGGTCACGTCCAGCGCGGTGGTGGGCTCGTCGGCGATCAGCAGCCGCGGCCGGCACAGCAGGGTCATGGCGATCATCACGCGCTGACGCATGCCGCCGGACAGCTCGTGCGGATACTGCGAGAGCCGCTGCGTGGCGTCCGGGATGCGCACCGACTCCAGCATGCGCGCCGATTCCGCCAGGCCCGCCACCTGGTTCATGCCGCGGTGCTGAACCAGCACCTCCGCCATCTGCGTGCCGATGGACAGGTAGGGGTTGAGGCTGGTCATGGGGTCCTGGAACACCATGCCGATCTGCGCGCCGCGGATGCGGTTCATCTGCGCCGGCTTGAGGCCCAGCAGATCCTGGCCGTCGAAGCGGATGCGGCCGCGGACGCTGGCGTTGGGCGCCAGCAGCCCCATGATCGCCATCGCGGTCTGCGACTTGCCGGAGCCGGACTCGCCGACCACGCCCAGGGCCTCCCCCGCCCCGATCTGCAAGGACAGGCCGTTGACGGCGCGCAGCTCACCCTCCGTCGTGCGGAAGCTGATTTCGAGGTTGTCGACTTCGAGCAGGGCCATGGTCAGGTACCGAGCATGTCTTGCCTCTCCCTCCGGGAGAGGTCGGAGCGAAGCGACGGGCGAGGGGCGCGCTCGCGGCACGCGTGGCATTCATTGCGAGTGCGTCCCTCACCCCTGCCCCTCTCCCGAAGGGAGAGGGGTGCAACGCTGTTCATCTTCATCGGCGCCTGCTCTTCATCTCACCGCTCCTCAGCGATCCTTGGGATCCAGCGCGTCGCGCAGACCGTCGCCCAGGAAGTTGAAGCACAGCAAGGTCACCGCCAGGAAGCTGGCCGGGAACAGCAGCGGCCAGACAATGGTCTCCATTTCGCGTGCGCCGTCGTTCACCAGCGCGCCCCAGCTGGTCATGGGCTCCTGCACGCCCAGCCCGAGGAAGCTGAGGAAGGACTCCACCAGGATGACCTGGGGGATCGTCAGCGTGGCATAGACCACCACCACACCCATCAGGTTGGGCACGATATGGCGGCGGATGATCTGCCCCGGCGGCGTGCCGGAAACGATCGCCGCGTCGATGAATTCGCGGCGGCGCAGCGACAGGGTCTGGCCGCGCACGATGCGCGCCATGTCCAGCCAGTTGACCGCGCCGATCGCCACGAAGATCAGCAGCAGGTGGCGACCGAACAGCACCATCAGCAGGATCACGAAAAACATGAAGGGCAGCGCGTAGAGCACGTCCACGATGCGCATCATCACCTGGTCCAGCCGCCCGCCGTAGTAGCCGGCGATGGCGCCGTAGGCCACGCCGATCAGCAGCGACACCAGCGTGGAGACGATGCCCACCATCAGCGATATACGCCCGCCTACCAGGGTACGCGAGAACAGGTCACGGCCGACGCTGTCGGTGCCGAAGAGGTGGCCGTCGTGCAGCGACGGTGCGGCGCCCCATTCACTGTCGAAGTCGATCTCGTCATGGGCGTGGGGGCTGAACAGCGGCCCGAGCAGTATCGCCAGCAGCAGCAGGACCAGTACGCCTCCGGCGACCAGCGCGGCGCGGTTGTGGCGCAGGCGCCGCCAGGCGTCCTGCCAGAGGCTGCGGCCGAGGACCGGTTGCGGAAGCCGGCTCATGGTGGTGGGCCTGGTTGAGCTCATTCCACCCTCACTCGCGGATCGAGCGTGCCGTAGAGCAGGTCGACCAGGAAGTTGAACAGCACGATCAGCAGGCCGTAGAAGATCACCACGCCCAGCACCAGGGTGTAGTCACGGTTGATCGCGGCCTGCACGAAGTAGCGGCCCAGGCCCGGGATGCCGAAGATCTGCTCGATCACCACCGAGCCGGTGATCACGCCGGCGGCGGTCGGCCCCAGGAAGGACAGGATCGGCATCATCGCCGGCTTCAGGGCGTGGCGCAGGATCACGCGGTGCTCCGGCAGGCCCTTGGCGCGGGCGGTGCGGATGAAGTTGGAGCGCAGCACCTCGATCATCGAACCGCGCATGAGCCGCGCGATGTAGGCGATCTGCGGCAGCGCCAGGGCCAGCACCGGCATCAGCATGTCCAGGTAGCGCCCCCGCTCCCAACCGCCGGCCGGCAGCCAATGCAGCGTCACCGCGAACAGCAGGATCATCAGCGGCGCGATGACGTAGCTCGGCAGCGAGATGCCGGCCATCGACAGGGTCATCACCGACCAGTCGCCGAAGCGGTTCTGCCGCATCGCCGCCCAGATGCCCGCGGCGCCACCGATCAGCAGCGCCAGCACCATGCTCGACAGGCCGATGGCCAGCGACACCGGGAAGCCCTGTGCGATCAGCTCGCTGACGGAGAATCCGGCGTACTGGAACGAGGGGCCGAGGTCGCCGCGCAGCAGGCCGCCCATGTAGCGCAGGTATTGCTGCCACAGCGGCTCGTCGAGATGGTAGGCCGCGTTGATCGCTGCCTCGATCTCCGGCAGCAGTGAGCGCTCCTTGTCGAAGGGACCACCCGGCGCCAGGCGCATCATGAAGAAGGCCAGCGTGATCAGCACCAGCAAGGTGGGGATCGAGGCCAGCAGGCGGCGCATGGCGAATCGCAGCATCTCAATAGCCCTCGATCCGCATGTCCTTGGAGTAGTGGTAGTCCAGGATGTTGTCCTGCCACTGCTTGACCCAGGGCTTCACCAGGTTCTTGGAGGTGTAGAAGGTCAGCGGGATATACGGCAGCTCCGACAGCAGGATCCGCTCAGCCTCCTCCAGCATCGCGCGGCGACGCCCGGCGTCGGTCTCGGCCGCGGCCTGCGCCAGCAGGGCGTCGTAGCGCGGGTTGCTCCAGCCGGTGTCGTTCTGGCCGTGGGTGCTGTGCATGATGTCCAGGAAGGTGGTGGCGTCGTTGTAGTCGCCGATCCAGGCCGAGCGGAACACCTGGGTCTTCTTCTTCAGCTTGCGTGTGTTGAGGAAGACCTTCCACTCCTCGTTGGCCAGCGTGCTCTTCACGCCGAGCCACTGCTTCCACATCGCCGCCACGACCACCGCGACACGCTTGTTGTTCTCGCTGGTGTTGTAGCGGATCTCCACCTCGGCCGGGTTGTCCTCGGAATAGCCGGCCTCGGCATAGAGACGGCGCGCCAGCGCCAGGCGCTGCGCCTGGGGCCACTTGGCCCACTCCGGCGTCTGCGGCGCCACGCCCTCGGTGCCCGGGGGCACCCAACCGTAGGCCGGAGTCGACAGGGTGTAGAGCACCTTGTCCACGATCACGTCGCGGTCGATCGCCAGGCTCAGGGCCTGGCGCAGCTTGACGTTGTCCTTGAACGGCGGCCGGGTGACGTTGTAGCCGAAATACGAAATGCCGAGATACGGCCCGGTCTTCAGCTGGCCCTTCAGGTTCTGCCGGATCCAGGGCGTCTGGATGACGGGATAGCCGGTGGCCCAGTCCAGGTCGCCCGCGCGGTAGGCCTTCAGTTCCGAGTTCACGTCCTCGGTCGAATAGAACATCACCGTATCGATCGAGGTCTTGGCGTTGTTCCAGTAATGGCGGTTGCGCTTGACCCGCACGTGGGACTGCACCACCCACTGGTCCAGCAGGTAGGCGCCGTTGCAGACCATGTTGCCCGGGCGGGCGAACTGGTCGCCGTGCTTCTTCAGGCTCGGCCGGTGGATCGGGAAGGTCGTGGTGTGCGACAGCATGCCCAGCAGGTAGGGCGTCGGCCCGCGCAGGCGCAGCAGCAGGGTGTGGTCATCCACCGCTTCCACGCCCAAGGCGTCGGGCGGCTTCTTGCCGGTGACCACCTCCGGGCCGTTGATCAGCGGCTCCAGCATCTGCGCATAGGAGGAGCCGGTCTTCGGGTCCGCGGCGCGGCGCAGGCCCGCCACGAAGTCCTCCGCCACCACCGGGTCACCGTTGGACCAGCGCGCCTGCGGCCGCAGGAAGAAGATGTACTCCAGGCCGTCCGGGCTGATCTCCCAGCGCTCCGCCGCGCCGGGCACGGTCTGCCCGGTGGGGGACACGGTGGTCAGGCCCTCGCAGAGATCGCGCACGATGCGCGAACCGTCCACGGTCTCGGTCTTGTGCGGATCCAGGGTCTGCGGCTCCGCACCGTTGCCGATGCGCAGCACGTTGCCCGCCGGCCCCGCCGCCTGCAGCGGCCCGGCCAGCAGCAGGGCCAGGCAGGCCAGGCCAAGGCTCAGGCGCTTGCGGAGAGGGATCGGAGGCATTGTGTATTTATGTTTTATTTTGCTACTTTTATTCGCCAAATAATCACATCACACCGGACTCGCGGCCTTGGGCTTGCGCGAAGCCAGGGTCACCAGCACCACGCCGACCAGGATCACGCCGGTACCCAGCCACTGTGTCGGCGACAGGCGCTCGCCCACCAGGGCCCAGCCGAGCACCACGGCCACGGCCGGGTTGACGTAAGCATAGGTGCCGAGCACCGCCGGCGTCACCTGTTGCACCAGCCAGAAGTAGGCGCCATAGGCGACGCAGGAGCCGAACAGCATCAGGTACAGCAGCATCCATGCCGCCGAAGGCGTCATGTGCCAGCGCGGCAGTTCGCCGGAGGCCAGGCCGATGCCGGCCATCAGGCTGCCGGCGATCAGCATCTGCATGGCGGCGCCTGCCCAGGCGCTGCAATCCGGCGGGTGGCGTCGCAGGTAGACCGAGCCCACGCCCCAGGCCATGGAGGCCCCCAGCAGCGCCACGTAGCCCAGCGGCGGGGCGGAACGCATCTGCAGGCCACCGCCCACCAGCACCGCCACGCCGAGAAAGCCCACGGCCAGGCCCACGATGGCACTGCGGCCGATCGGCTCGCCGCGCGCGCCGAAGGTGCCGAACCAGGCGATCCACAGCGCGCTGGTGGCCACGATCAGGGCCGCCTGGTTGGATTCCACCCATTGCTCGGCCCAGGTCACCAGGCCGTTGCCCAGCACCAGCATGGTGACCGCCGCCAGGCCGATGCTGCGGTAGTCCTGCCAGCGCGTCGGCAGCTTCTGGCCGCGGCTCCAGGCCCAGAGCAGCATCAGCAGGCCAGCGCCCAGGAAGCGGCTGCCGGCAAACAGGAAGGGCGGCAGGTCGCGCACGCCGACCCGGATCGCGAGGTAGGTGGAGCCCCAGACGAGATAGACCGTGGCCAGGGCCAGGGCGACGGCGGAGTTGCGGGACATGGTCACGAGAATAACCTCTAACGACCTGACGACGCCCCGGAACGACAAAGGGCGCCCTGGGGCGCCCTTTGTGAAGTCATGAACTGACTTGAACAGCTTTAGGCGGCAGGAGCCTCGGCCGGGGCGGCAGCTTCGCCGCGCGGACGGTCGACGAGCTCGACGTAGGCCATCGGCGCGTCGTCACCGGCACGGAAGCCGCAGCGGAGAATTCGCAGATAGCCGCCCGGGCGCTTGGCGTAGCGCGGGCCGATCTCGTTGAACAGCTTGGTGACCGCATCGCGGTCACGCAGGCGCGAAAAAACGACGCGGCGGTTGGCCAGGGTATCGGCCTTGGCGCGGGTGATCAGCGGCTCGGCCACGCGGCGCAGTTCCTTCGCCTTGGGGACCGTGGTCTTGATCAGTTCATTCTTGATCAGCGCAACCGTGATGGCCTGCATCGTGGCCTTGCGGTGGCTGGGGCTACGGCCGAACGCGCGGCCTGAGATTCCGTGACGCATGGTACTTATCCTTTAAATGCTTCTTCAGGCGGGCGTCTTGGGCGACGACCAGTTATCGAGCTTCATTCCCAGCTCGAGGTCGTGCGCCTTCAGCGCTTCCTTGATCTCGTTCAGCGACTTCTTGCCCAGGTTCGGCGTCTTCATCAGCTCCATCTCGGTGCGCTGCACCAGATCGCCGATGTAGTAGACGTTCTCGGCCTTGAGGCAGTTGGCCGAACGCACGGTGAGTTCCAGATCGTCGATCGGGCGGAACAGGATCGGCGACAGGTCCTTCTTGCCGGGGGCGGCGGCAGCCTGGGCGGCCTCGGCCTCCAGGTCGACGAACACGGCCAGCTGGTCACGCAGGATGCGGGCCGACAGGCGCACAGCCTCGGCGGCATCGATGCCACCGTTGGTGTCGACGTCGAGGATCAGCTTGTCCAGATCGGTGCGCTGGGCCACACGGGCGCGCTCCACGGCGTAGCTGACGCGACGCACGGGGCTGTAGCTGGCATCCAGCTTCAGCACGCCGATGCCGCGAGTTTCCTCGTCACGCACCACGCTGGCAGCCGGCACATAGCCGCGGCCGCGGGTGACCTTGAGGGTCATGTTCAGCTTGCCACCGGTCAGGTGCGCGAGCACCAGTTCCGGGTTGACGATCTCGACGTCATGATCCAGCTGGATGTCGCCGGCGGTGATGGCACCCTTGCCCGACTTCTCGAGGCGCAGGGTGGCTTCTTCGCGGGCGTGCATGCGGATCGCGATGTTCTTGATGTTCAGCAGGATGTCGATGACGTCCTCCTGGACGCCCTCGACCGCGCTGTACTCGTGAACGACGCCGTCGATCTGCACTTCCGTAATGGCGGCACCGGGGATGGACGACAGCAGGATGCGGCGCAGGGCATTGCCCAGCGTGTGGCCGAAGCCGCGCTCCATCGGTTCGAGGGTAACGCGCGCACGATGGGTGGAAACGGCTTCCACCTCGATCAGGCGCGGCTTCAGCAGGTCGGCAATCACATTCTGCATGCGGGATACTTCCTCGGCTTATGCGGCCGGTGAATTACTTGGAGTACAACTCGACGACGAGCTGCTCGTTGATGTCCGGCACGATCTGGTCGCGCGTCGGGACAGCCTTGAAGGTGCCCTTCAGGCCCTTCTCGTCGACGTCGATCCAGTCCGGCATGCCGGCCTGCGAAGCGATCGACAGCGACTCGGCCACGCGGCCCTGGCTGCGCGACTTCTCGCGGATTTCGACCACGTCGCCCACCTGAACCTGGTAGGAAGGAATGTTGACCGGCTTGCCGTTGACCAGCACAGCCTTGTGGCTGACCAGCTGGCGCGACTCGGAACGCGTGCGGCCGAAGCCCATGCGATACACGACGTTGTCCAGGCGGCACTCCAGCATCTGCAGGAGCATCAGGCCGGTGGAGCCCTTTTTCGAGGACGCCTTGAGGTAGTAGTTGCGGAACTGCTTCTCGAGCACGCCGTACATCTGCTTCAGCTTCTGCTTTTCACGCAGCTGCAGGGCATAGTCGGACAGACGCGGCTTGACGGCGCCGTGCTGACCGGGGCGGGTTTCGATCTTGCACTTGCTGTCCAGCGATCGGGCGCGCGACTTCAACAGCAGGTCGGTGCCGGCGCGGCGGGAAAGCTTGCACTTGGGGCCAATATAACGAGCCATGAGGTAATCTCCGTGAGCGGCTTACACGCGGCGGCGCTTAGGCGCGCGGCAGCCGTTGTGCGGAATCGGGGTCACATCGGTGATGTTGACGATCTTGAAACCGGCGGCGTTCAGCGCACGCACGGCGGACTCGCGACCGGGGCCGGGGCCCTTCACCAGCACCTCGACGTTCTTCACGCCGTGCTCGGCGGCAGCCTGCGCAGCCTTGTCGGCAGCGACCTGGGCGGCGAACGGCGTGGACTTGCGCGAGCCCTTGAAGCCGGCGGCGCCCGCCGTGCTCCAGGAAATCGCATTGCCCTGGCGATCGGTGATCAGGATGATCGTGTTGTTGAACGAGGCGTGGATGTGAGCCACGGCATCGGTCACGTTCTTCTTGACCTTCTTGCGCTTGGCGGCGGCAGCGTTGTTCTGGGTAGCCATATCAGGTTCCGGGCGCTATCAGGTGGTCTTCTTCATCGCAACCGTGCCGCGGCGCGGACCCTTGCGGGTACGGGCGTTGGTGCGGGTGCGCTGGCCACGGACCGGCAGGCCACGGCGGTGACGCGTGCCGCGGTAGCAACCCAGGTCGATCAGGCGCTTGATGCTCATCGACACTTCGCGGCGCAGGTCGCCTTCCACGATGTACTTGCCCACCTCGGCGCGAAGCTTATCCAGCTCGCCCTCGGTCAGCGTGCGAATCTGCACAGTGGGATCAATACCCGAAGCCGCGCAGATCTTCTGCGAGCGGGTCTTGCCGATGCCGTAGATCGCCCTGAGGGCAATGACGGTGTGCTTTCTATCCGGGATATTTACACCCGCGATACGTGCCATACGCGAAACTCCTAGTACAACTTTATGCCGATAGCGCGAAAAAGGGCGCGATTTTACTGATATTTATCCGAAAAAATCAACCTTGGCGCTGCTTGTGCCGGGGGTCCGAGCACAGGATGCGGACGACGCCGTTACGGCGTACGACCTTGCAGTTGCGGCAGATTTTCTTGACCGAAGCGCGGACTTTCATGATTTGACTCTCAAAATTTGCCGGATCAGCGTGCCGACGACGGACCCAGGGACTTCAGATTGGCCTTTTTCATCAGGCCTTCGTATTGGTGGGACATCAGGTGCGCCTGCAGCTGCGCCATGAAGTCCATCACCACGACCACGGTGATCAGCAGCGACGTGCCGCCGAAATAGAACGGAATGCCAGGGACAAAGCCGCGCAGGATCTCCGGGAACAGGCAGACCGCGAGGATGTACGCGGCGCCGGCGACCGTCAGACGGGTCAGCACGGTGTCGATGTACTTGGCCGTCATCACGCCAGGGCGCACGCCCGGGACGAAAGCGCCCGACTTCTTCAGGTTCTCAGCCGTTTCGCGGGAGTCGAACACCAGCGCGGTGTAGAAGAAGCAGAAGAAGACGATCAGCAGGCCGTAGAGCAGCGTGTACAGCGGCTGGCCAGGGGACAGCGCGTTGGCCACCTGCTGCAGGAAACCACCCTGCGCGTCGTCACCGAAGAACTGCACCAGCGAAGCCGGGAACAGGATCAGCGAGGAGGCGAAGATCGGCGGGATCACGCCCGACATGTTCAGCTTCAGCGGCAGATGCTGGGTCTGGGCAGCAAAAACCTTACGGCCCTGCTGGCGGCGGGCATGATGCACCGGGATGCGGCGCTGGGCACGCTCCACATACACCACGAACCAGGTCACCACGACCACGGCTGCCAGGACCAGCAGCACGATGAAGCCGCTGATGGAACCCTCGCTGACCAGCTGCGCAGTGGACGCCATCGCACGCGGGAAGCCTGCGACGATGCCAGCGAAGATCAGCATCGAGATGCCGTTGCCGATGCCGCGCTCGGTGATCTGCTCGCCGAGCCACATCAGGAACATCGTGCCCGCCACGAGCGTCATCGTCGCGAGGAACACGAACTGCGGGCCCGGCGCGATCACGACCCCCTGGTTCTGGAACGCGATGGCCGCGCCCGCGCCCTGGAACGCCGCGAGCCCGACCGTGCCCATGCGCGTGTAGCTCGTGAGCTTGCGCCGGCCCGCTTCGCCTTCCTTGCGCAGCGCCTGCAGCTGCGGCACGACCACGGCCATCATCTGCACGATGATCGAGGCCGAGATGTACGGCATGACGCCGAGCGCGAAGATCGACAGGCGCTCGAGGGCCCCGCCCGAGAACATGTTGAACATGCTCAGGATCGTGCCGCTCTGGTCCTGGAAGAAACGCGCGAGCGCGACCGGGTCGATGCCCGGCACGGGGATGAACGTCCCGATGCGGTAGACGATCAGGCCGCCGATCAGGAAGAAGAACCTCCTCCTGAGCTCGGTCAACCGGGTCGCCTCGCCGACGGCGGCGACCGGGTTGTTTGAGAGCGGGTTGGCCACGCGTGGATCCTGGGTGCTGCGGTTGCGTTTGC